>NZ_JAENIK010000011.1:745658-1491316 GCF_016595465.1 Luteolibacter yonseiensis
CGCCAAGTGTTCGCGGTGCTCGACCAGTGGCGCAAGGAAGGCAAGTTCAAGGGCGGGCTCGGCCTCTACAGCACCTTTGTCCACATCGATACCCGCGGTAACAATGCCACCTGGGGCGACGTCTGACCGCCGACGCTAATTTTCCTACTCGCCCCCGGTTAACAAAAGTTAACATTTTGGGGGTTCGAAGGGCCTGAGCCACCCCTTGACGGGGGTGGCCTTTTGATGTTCATGTGAACGCATGGACATCCTAGACGCCAAGGACCCGGGGCGCGTCGCGCGGGTCCGCGAGATGCTGCTCCGCACCATCAACAGCGAAAACCCGGCGAAGAAGCACGGCAACCGCTACGACGAATGGGAGCAGCGGGTGTACGATGCCAAGGAGGAACTGGCCATCCTGGACAGCCGGCTGTGGGCTCTCGGAATCGACAACGGCGAATATCCCTATTGATCCTGCAAATCGGGGCTGTGGTATCAGCGAGGTAACACCCTCGTAACTCACTTAAAATAATGGCGGACAGGGAGGGATTCGAACCCTCGGTACGCTTTCACGCACACACGCTTTCCAAGCGTGCTCATTCGACCACTCTGACACCTGCCCTTGGAGGGCGGGACGCTAGAAAGACGGCCGCCCGTTGGCAATCCATTTTTGTGTTTTTCTCAAAATGAATTTGAAATCAGTCGTTTCCGGCGCGTGCGAGAATCCAGAGAAGGTCGGAAAGACGGTTGAAAAACAGGCGGACCACTTCCGGCACCGGCTCGCCGGATTCGTGGAGGGCGAGCACTCCGCGCTCGGCACGGCGGGCGACGGCGCGGGCGAAATCAAGGCCGGCACGGGCCATGGAGCCTTCCGCCCCGGGGATGGCCCAGCCGGTGAAACGGATGCCTTGTGCCTCGTAACGGTGGGCTTCCGCGGTGATCCAGGTGAGATCGGCATCCGCGATGGCCGCGTATTTTTTCTCAAGGTAGCGCGCCTCGTCTTCGGGTAGGTGGGCGAGCTGCCCCATCAGTCCGATGAGCAGCGATTGGAGGCGGTCGATCAATTCGATCCAACTTTCGTCGTGGGAAGCAGCGCGGGCGAGGCCGAGGGCTGCGTTCAGCTCATCCACATTTCCAAGTGCCTCGATGCGCAGGGAGGTTTTTGCGATGCGCTTTCCAAAGAGAAGATCCGTGCTGCCGGAATCCCCCCGGCCGGTGATGATGCTCATGGGAAAAGGCTAGGCCCGAGAAAAATCAATGTCCATCCGCGTTCATCCGTGCTTCCTAGGGGCGGCAATGAAACTTGCGAAGCTCGGCGACGGCCCCGAAATTTTCCACACCATCCAAGGGGAGGGGGTGAGCGTCGGCATGCCCGCGGTTTTCATCCGGGCGTCGCGCTGCAATCTCCATTGTGTCTGGTGCGACACGGACCACACGTGGAATTTCGAGGGAACCCCATGGCCGCATGAGAAGGATGAGGTTCCGGGATACGCGAAGCACCGCAAGGCGGACGTGACGTTCGAACTCACCCCGCTGGAGGCTGCCGGACGGGTGATGGCTTACAATTGCGGACGCACGGTGATCACCGGAGGGGAGCCGCTGTTGCAGGAGAACGCGTTTCTGGAAATGATCGGCCGGATCCGCATGGAAGACCCGGACCATCAGTTCGAGGTGGAGACGAATGGCACCCGTCTTCCCTCGCCGGCTTTTCATGAGGCGGTGAACCAGTTCAATGTATCGCCCAAGCTGGCGAACGCAGGGATGGCGGAGTCGCTGATAAGGAATCCGGCCGCACTGCGGTTTTTCGCCGCTTCGCCGAAGGCGTGGTTCAAATTTGTCGTGGCGGAGCCTGACGACATGCGGGAAATCGAGGCGCTGTGCGGTTCCCACGGGATTTCCCGGCACCGTGTGCTGCTGATGCCCGAGGGACGGGTTTCGGCGGAGCTGGACCGGAGTTCGGCCTGGCTGGCGGACGTCTGCCGCGATGGCGGATATCGGTTCTGCGACCGGTTGCACATCCGCATCTGGGGTGACAAGCGGGGAGTCTGAATTCGTACTTCGAGCCGGATCCCTACCCTCCGCAGGGTTTTGAAATGATTTTCGGCTGGCCCCGGCAGGCGGCCGAACCTTAATTTTTGATGAAGAAGCCGCAACTTTCTCTCGAATGCCGGGTTTTTCCGAGCGTAGAACATCCCCACCATGCACCGCGACCCCCTGCCAACCGACGATTCCTGGGAATCTGATGCCGTTTGGAAGCTGCTTGATGAGTCTCCACCGCAGGTCGCAAGTCCCCGTTTCGCGGATGATGTGGTCCGCATGGCGCGGCTCACGGCGGATGAGGTGCCTTGGTGGAAGAAACTGTTTTCTCCCGCTCCACTCGCCGGGCTGGCCGCCGCTTCAGCAGCGCTCGCCTTCGCGGTGGTGCCGCTTGTCGGACTGTTTCATGAATCCGCATCGCAGACCGTTTTTCTCGACTCGCCGCAAGCCGTTGCGATCCAGGACATCGCGGAGACCGAAACGCTCATCGCCGCAGCGGACCAGCTTGAAGATTTCAGCGACAACGAGCTTGTCAGCCTCATCGGGTTTTAAGCGCTTTCCCATCCCGCTCCCGCACGTCAGACTCGCGGCGTGAAACATGGTTTGATTTTTGATTTGGACGGGACGCTGGTGGATTCGTTGCAGGGAATCGCGGCTTCGGTAAACCATGCACTCGTAGAGGCCGGTCACGCGACGCATTCGCTTGCGGCCGTTCAAGGATTCATCGGAAACGGTGCCCGCATCCTTCTGGAGCGTGCCGCGCCGGGTGGGGCGGATGAAGCGCTGCTGCTTTCGCTGGAGGAGACATTCAAATCCCACTACGACGTGTCGTGGCCGAACGGCACCCTGCCCTACGACGGAGTCACCGCCTTGTTGGAAACCCTGCAGAGGCTCGGACATCCGCTCGCTGTTTTGTCGAACAAGCCGCACCCGTTCACCCAAACCATCGTCTCGCAGATCTTTCCCGGGATCCGCTTTGCGGAGGTCCTCGGACAGCGCGCTGGAATCCACCACAAGCCGGACCCGGCCGGAGCGTTGGAGATCGCGGAGTCATTCGGCCTCGCTCCGGCGGATTGCATCGTCATTGGCGACTCCACCATGGACATCGAGACCGCGAAGAATGCCGGCATGAAATCCATCGGAGTGACCTGGGGGTTCCAGGACCGGGCGAAGCTCATCGCCGCAGGGGCGGACGTGCTGGCTGACAACATGGACGACCTGTTGCGGTTCTGTGGCGGCGGCTTCTCATCCGCGGTGCGACAGGACAATGCGGAATGAGTTTTTCATTCCGTCATCCGGGAAGCCGGTTCAATTCATCCACCTGCTCGTTCAGCGTGCAGAAGTCATAGATATAGCCGATGCCAAGAAGGCCGCCGGTCAGGAGCCACAGGATGCCGGTGCCGATCTTTCCCATGTAAAAACGATGGATGCCGAACACTCCGAGATATGTCTGGAGGATCCACGCCAATGAATAGTCATATCTTCCGGGCTGGAACCGCGCGTCCGCCTGGCGATCCATGCCGGGAATCAGGAAGGCATCGATCAACCATCCCACGCCGAGGAGTCCGAGTGTGAAAAACCAGATCGCTCCCGATATGGGTTTTCCATAATAGAACCGGTGCGCTCCGGTGAAACCAATGATCCATAAGAGATAACCGATTACGATGCTGTGCGTCTTCACATCTGCAGTGATGATTCAAACGCGGAAATCCCGCCACAAGAATTCGTGGCGGGATTTGGAATCGGCAGGACTTCAGGACAACTTGGCGACCAATGCCGCTGCCAAGGCTTTGACCGCTGCCTGTTGGGCGGCATCTGCCAGGTTTCCGTCCGCATCGAATGCTTCGTACGCCTTTGGCACCGATACCTGGTCCGGCAGGACGGAGATATGGATGTTCTCAAGGAACGGCCTGAGCTGGGTCAGGCTGCGCGCGCCGCCATAACCGCTGGGCGAAGCGGACAGGATCGCCGCCGACTTACCCTTGAGCACCGACAGCGGTTCCTCGTCCGGGGTGTTCGCACGGGACACCCAGTCGATCGAGTTCTTCAACGCGGCGGTGATCGTGCTGTTGTATTCGGGTGACGCGATGATGAGCCCGTCGTGCTCCGCGAAGATGGCTTTCAGTTTTCGCGCATTTTCAGGCATGCCCTCCTCTGTTTCCAGGTCTTCATCGAAGAGTGGAATCCGGAAATCGCGCAGCGCGATGAGGGTGACTTCCGCTCCGGCCTCGCGTGCTCCCGCAGCGGCGATGGTGGCGAGTTTCTGGTTGTAGGATCCGGCGCGGAGGCTGCCGCCGAAGACAAGGATGCGTGGTGTGCTCATGATTTTTCAGGCTGTTGTGGTTTCAAGGGATGCGTAGTCGGTGTAACCCGCGGGACCGTCACCATAGAAGGTGGAGGGATCGGGATCGTTCAGGGGCGCGTTGCTGCGGAAACGCTCGACGAGGTCGGGATTCGCAATGGCGGTTTTTCCAAACGCCACGGCATCCGCGGTGCCGGAGCGGATCGCCTCGCGCGCGGTGTCCGCGGTGAAGCCTTCGTTCGCGATGTAAACCCCGCCGAAGGCCTGCTTGAGCGATGGTCCCAGCGCGGGCTGGGCATAGGACTCACGGGCGCAGATGAACGCGATGTTCCGTTTTCCCAATTCGGCCGCGGCATGATGGAAGACGTCGGAAATATGGGAGTCCCCCATGTCGTGCGCGTCGGCACGCGGAGCGAGATGCACGCCCACACGATCGGCTCCCCAGACGGAGATGACCGCATCCGTCACTTCGAGCAAAAAGCGCGCGCGGTTTTCGATGGAACCACCGTATCCGTCGGTGCGCTTGTTGGTGGAGTCCTGGAGGAACTGATCGATGAGATAGCCGTTCGCCCCGTGGATCTCAACCCCGTCGAAACCCGCTGCCTTGGCATTCTCCGCCGCGCGGCGGTAGTCCCCGACGATGCCGGGGATCTCCGAAATGTCCAGGGCCCGCGGCGTGACGAAGTCCTTGAGCGGACGGATGAGGCTGACATGTCCCGCCGGTGCGATGGCACTCGGCGCGACAGGCAGCTCTCCATCCAGGTAGCTTGGATCCGAAACGCGTCCGACATGCCAGAGCTGGAGCAGGATCTGGCCACCCGCCTCGTGAACGGCGCGGGTGACGAGCTTCCAGCCCTCCACTTGTTCGTCGGACCAGATGCCGGGGGTGTTGGGATAGCCGACGCCTTGCGGGCTGATGGAGGTGGCCTCCGTCAGGATCATGCCGAAGGAGCTACGCTGCACGTAGTAGTCGGCCATCATCGCGTTCGGCACCCTTCCGTCGGACGCACGGCAGCGCGTGAGCGGAGCCATCATGATCCGGTTGGGGAAGGTGAACGCCCCGGCACGGAGCGGTTGGAAAAGTGGATCGGACATATGCGGAATGCGGATCGGTTGTTTGCTTCAGGCTTCCGGCTTGGCTTCGAGCTTGAGCTCGATGACGACCTCGTCACGGATCAGGTCGTCCGCCTTGCCGGCATAGACGATGCCGAAATCCTTGCGCTTGATGTCGAACTTCGCGTCGATCTTCACCGAGCCGGAGCCTTGGCTGACCGTTGCGGGGAAGCTGATGTTCTTGGTCTGGCCGTGGAGCGTGAAGTTGCCGGAAACGGTGTAGGCGGTGTCCGAGTTTTTCTTGATCTCGGTGACGTCGAAGGTCGATTGCGGGAATTTTTCCACGTCGAAAAAGTCAGGGCTCTTGAGGTGGCCGGTGAGTTTCTCCGCATCCGAGAAGGTGGAGTTCATGTCGATGACGACCTTGTGATCGTTTCCGACAGGTGCTCCGTCCTTGATCGTGAAGTGACCGGTGAAGGCCTTGAAGCCTCCGGAATGGCTTCCGGTGACCTTGGAACCGATGAAGTTCACCTGGGATTCCGGCGTGAAGACATACTTCGTGCCGCCTGCTTCCGCAGAGGTGGATTTCTCAACGGCCGATGAGACCTTGGCGTCCGCGGTCTTGTCCGCGGGGTTTTCGCAGGAGACGAAGATGACCGGAGCTGCGAGGACGAGGGCGATGGCTTTGTATTTCATATTTTTGATTTCGGTTAGAGAATGGGAAGTTAGGCGGATTCAGCCAAGGTCAAAGAGAATCGCCTCGGAAAATCCGTTGTCGGAGGTGATTTCGAGTCCACCGGGTTCTTCGAGGGATACGGCGTCGCCGGCAACCAGGTCGACGCCGTTCACGGTGATTGCTCCCTTGGCGACGTGCAGCCACAAACCGCGTCCGGCTGCCAGCTCGTGGCGTGCCGGAACACCGGGTTTCAGCTTGAGGAGGTAGATCGAGGCATCTTGTGCGATGGTCGCGGAATTGTCGCGGCCATCCGATGAAATCACGAGTGTCTTTGCTTCATCCTCACGACCAGGAGCGGGAGTCCACTCGGTGTAGGCCGGTTCCAGTCCGCGGGTGTCGGGAGTGATCCAGATCTGCAGAAGGTGGGCGGGTTCTGTGGACGAGGGGTTGAACTCCGAATGCCTCACGCCCGATCCGGCGCGCATCAGCTGGATCTCCCCGGGCTTGAGGACCCGGCTGTTTCCCATGGAGTCCTGGTGGGCGAGATTGCCGGCCAACAGATACGAAAAGATTTCCATGTCCCGGTGCGGGTGGGTGGGGAAACCTCCGCCGGCGGCGATGCGGTCGTCATTGATGACGCGCAGCGAACGGAAGCCCATGTGGGAGGGGTCGTAGTAGTCGGCGAAGGAGAACGTGTGCCAGCTGTCAAGCCAGCCGTGGTTGGCATGTCCGCGGTCGCCGGCGCGGCGGACGATCAGATTGAGGTTTGCTGTCATGCCGTCATCATAGCGGATTCCTCCGTGCCGCATAATGCCATCTCGTCAGTCTGAGCATGCGGAATCGTATGGGCTCGAAAGCCGGAGTGAAACCACCGTCGAAGCCCACCGTTGTGGGAACGGAAACGGGGTTTTTTATTCCGGAAATCGCTCCCAACCGGCCAGGCCCCCTGCGTTGCTAATCCAGCAGATTCGCATAGTGCTTGCGGGCAAGCGACATCGACAGATCCAGGATGCCCTGGCTGCGGGGATTCCGCAGCGCTTCGTCCGCCATGGCCGCGCACTCGGCATGGCTGAGGGAGCGGATTGCCTGACCCACGCGCGGCACCTGCTGTGGTCCCACGGAAAGCTCTTCCACACCGAGCCCCAACAGAAGAGGGGTCAGGCGGATGTCTCCGGCCATCTCACCGCAGATTCCCGTCCAGATGCCGTTGTCGGTGGCGGCGTCGATGGTGCGCTTGATGAGACGGATGACCGCCGGGTGGGTGGGGCGGTAAAGCTCCGCGACGTGAGGATTCACACGGTCCGCCGCGACGGTGTATTGAATGAGGTCGTTGGTGCCGATGGAGAAGAAATCCACCTCGGGTGCGAGCAGATCCGCACAGATCGCCGCGGCGGGAACCTCGATCATGATGCCGATCGGCAGGTCGCGGTCGAAGGCGATGCCTTCTTTTTCCAATTCATCCATGCAGCGGTGCACCATTTCCTTGCTTCGCAGCACTTCCGAAAGGCCGGAAATCATCGGGAACATCACCGCGACTTTTCCAAGCGCGCTCGCCCGCAGGATCGCGCGGATCTGTTCGCGGAACATCGCGGGCCTTGCCAGCGAAACGCGGATGCCACGCCAGCCGAGGAACGGGTTCGGCTCCAGATCGGTCAGGGGTTCCACGGGCAGCTTGTCGCCGCCCGCATCCAGCGTGCGGATGATGACCGTGTGCGGCGCCATCTCGCGCGCGACTTTGGAATAAACCTCCGCCTGATGTTTTTCATCCGGCATTTCCTCGCCGTTCAGCAACAGGAACTCGGTGCGGTAGAGGCCGATGCCCTTCGCCCCGCTGTGTTTGACGGGGGCGAGCTCATCCGCAAGTTCGATGTTCGCGGAAACGGTGAGGGGGCGGCCATCCACGGTTTCCGTGGCGGCTCCGCGCATCGCATCCAGCGAATTCCGCACCTTTTCCTTCGCCAGCGTCAGATTCCTGTAGCGCTCGAGCGTGTCCTCCGAGGGATACAGGATCAGCTTGCCGGTGTAGCCGTCGAGAATGGACGGAGTCAGCGCGATGATGTCGATGACCGCGCCGTCCAGTCCGACCACCGCGGGAATGCCGAACGCGCGGGCGAGGATCGCCGTGTGCGAGTTCACGCTTCCTTGTTCGGTCGCGAAACCCAGGACATGCCGCCGGTTCATGGACGCGGTGTCGGATGGTGCCAGGTCGTAGGCGACCAGCACGTGCTGGTCTTCCGGCCCCTGGGGACGGCTGTCTCCCTCGGTGCTGAAATTCCTCAGGACACGCTGGGCGACGTCCTCGATGTCCGCCGTCCTCTCGCGCAGGTAGGGATCCGGAATGCGGCGCATGGCTTCCAGGAAATTCTGCATCACCGCGTAGAACGCGTACTCGGCATTCTGCAGACGCCGGGCGATCGCGTTCTGCACGCGGTCCACCACCGAACGGTCCTCCAGGATCATCACGTGAGCTTCGAAAATTCCGCTCTCCTTGTCACCCGACAGATCCTCCAACCGGCTTTGCAATTCGATCAACTGCCGCTTGGTCAGATCCAGGGCGTCACGGAATCTTTCCTTCTCACGCTCCACCTCTCCTTCCGGAATTTCATAAACCTCGGGAGCGGAAAATCCACGGGCGATGACGTGAACCGGAGCGATGGCAATCCCTGGAGAAGCTGGTATCCCCTGATAGATGATTTCTTGCTCGGTTCCGTTCTTCGGCATGGACTGAGCAGATCATGATTGGATCGGGGGAATGGATACAAGACGCAATTTTCCACTCCAAAATGGTGAGAATTTGGTCAGATCCGCGACTCCCCCGATCGTAGAAATCCCGGTTGCCATTCGGAAATTCCGTGTAAACTCCGGACAAATGAAAAGCATCACCCAGATTTTCAGCGCGGTCACCGCGACCATCCTCACAGGCGGCGCGCACGCCGAGCCGCTTGCCGTCGGAGCGTCCCTCCCTGTCGTGGAGCAGAAGAACCAGGACGACCAACTGGTGAAGCTGGCCGAGGCCGGAGCCAAGGGATACACGCTGGTTTATTTCTACCCGAAGGCCGACACTCCCGGCTGCACCAAGCAGGCGTGCAGTCTGCGGGATTCCTACACCGCCCTGACGGAAAAGGGCGTGAAAATCTATGGCGTCAGCACGGACAAGGTTGAGGCACAGAAGGCGTTCAAGGAAAAATACAAGCTCCCCTTCGACCTCCTTGCCGATTCGGACAGCAAGGTGGTCGACGCCTTCGGCGTGCCGAAAAACATGGGCTTTTCCAAGCGGCAGGCGTTCCTTTTCAAGGACGGAAAGCTGGTCTGGGCGGACCAGAACGCCTCCACTGAAAAGCAGGCGGAGGATGTCCTGAAATTTCTTGCAGGCAGCTGACCGCCGGTCATCCGATTGAGCCGCCCGTCGCTATTTCCACTGCTCGTTGAAGAAGCCCGCCGTTTCGATTTTTCCCGGCCAGCGCGGGCCGGGCGGGGTCGAGAGGTCGACAATGGCCCAGTCGGGGAGTTTTGGTGTTTGCAGGGCGTTGTTGCCATAGCCGTCGGCGCGGAAATCGATCCCGCTGTTCAAGACGACGTAGCGGTCCGGGTTGAGGGGATTGGGGAAAACAAGGATGGGGGCGTGATCCGCGCCATCGTATTTCCGGTCACGGAAGATGATGTTTTCCCTGGTCCAATGAAGGGGGAGTTTGGGAAGGATTTTCGCGATCACCCTGTTGGATGAAGGATCGCCCCAGAGGATGAGGTTCTTGTTGGCGATGTCATTGTCGCTGACCGCGGAGTCATCAACGACCGGCACCTCTCCCCGGAAGACATCGTGCCAGAGCTGGCGTGACGCTGCCAGTTCGTCCGATACCCATCTGCCGAGGGCCGGGGTGAAGGGTTGTCCGGTCGGTCGGACGAAAACGAAGGAGTCCATGAACGCATCATCCACCGGCCCGGTGAGGCCGGGGCGCTTGTCCGTGGCAGGGGGTGAACCAACCGTTTTCCACACTCCTTCTTCGCACACGAAATGGTGGGGCTCGGTGGAAACGGGAATGTTCGGGATGCTCCGGCCACCGATGGAGACACTTCCGAATTTCACTCCGCGGATGGTGAAGGCGGTGATGTTTTTCAGATCGAGGGAGATGTCGCCATTGGCCGAACGTCGCGCGGAAGCATCCGCGCGTTGCCAGTGTTCGCCGAGGCGGTCGATCCGGAACCAGGCGCATTCCGGATAACGGAGGGTGTAGGTCGAAAAGCGGATGGATGATGGTGAGGGTTCACGACCTTTGGCGATGGATTCTTCGAGCCGTGCGGTGAGTTCCGCCTTAGTTTCCGGGTGATACTGGTGGCCGGTTTTCGGTCCGATGAAACGCTCCAGCTTGAGATTTTCCTTGGCCATCGCGGCTTCCATCAGATCGGAGGCCTCTTTCTGTCCGTCGGTTTCCCCGGAGTAGGCGAGTGTCGGGACGTTGGAGAGATTTTGTGAAATGCCGGTCGCCTCATATTGCCGCCAGAGAGTCTGCTCCCAAGCCGGACGGGCTTCTTTCCCGGGATCGCTGGCTTTGGTGAAAATGGGGGTTTCCGCAAAACCGGCTCCCGGGGAGGCGGCGCACCAGAGGCCGGGGAAATGGGTGGCGAGGTGCCAGGTGCTGCCACCACCCATGGAGAATCCTGCGACCGCGATGCGCTGTGGATCGATCTCATACCGGGCGCGGACGGCTGCGAGCGCTTCCATCACGTCGGTTTCCCCGGCGAATTTGGTCGCATTACAAAAACGACCGTAAGGGATGACGGTGATGGTTCCTTTCGGTGTGAGCTGCGGCGGGCCACCTTCCCGCTCGGCGAGGAAGGCGAGTTCGGTGCGCTTTTCGCCCCGCCCGAGCAGCCAGACCATGAGTGGCACCGGTTTCCTGAGATCCAGATCTTCCGGAACCACCAGACCGTAGGGTTGCACGGAGTTGTCGATCTTCGAGCGATAGCCACGGACGATGAGGCCCTTCGCAGCCAGCCACGGTGATTTTTTCAAACTCAGTTGTTTGGCGCGTTCCTGTCCCTCGGAGAGCAGGTGTTTGGCAAAGGCGATCTCCTGTGGAGAATAGATCGTATTGTCCGCAAGCGACCACGCGACCGCCTTGTGGAAAATCTCCACATCCGGGAGAAGGGCGAGCAGTTCGGGATCCGGGGAAAGCTTGCGGGTGAGCTGTGTGATCTCCTTTTGCAGCGCCTCGGTTCCGGCTGTCAGTTCGGCGCGATCGGCATCCGGCAGGGTGATGCCGGCCGGAGGGATTTTCGGCGGAGTGCTCTGGGCGAAGGCTCCGGTGGTGAGAACGAGCGCGATGAAGGTGGATGGCAAGCGCATGGGGAGATGACTTACTGAGGAATGCGTGGGTAACTATCACTCCACGTTCTGGTCCCGTCCTACCCGGCCACCCGGATGAAGGCTCCATGTGTCCCGGTGCGACCTGCCAAAAAAGTCTGCTAAGAAACCGACGGGCGGCCGCATAACAACGAAGCGGCAGATCCCTTCCGTAATCCCGCCCCCACGGGAACAGCCTCATTACCTGCTAGTTCAACGTAAATCATGACAAGCCCATCGCGAACCCATCCCTCCTCTTCATTCCGCATGCATTTGATACCCCTGGCGCTGGTTGCCGCGACAGCGGTTTCCCAAGCGGCGATTCTCGTGAACGAAAGCTTCAGCGGCTACAATGTGGGGGCGATCAATGGCCAGGCCGTCTCGGGACTGGGGTTGAGCGGAAGCTGGACGGGAGGCTCGGCCCATCACAATTATCAAAGTCCGGGCTTGTCCCTCGCGGGCGTCTATTCCGCCGGAGGAAGCCTCAGGTTGGGTTCCGGCGGCAACACCACCTATAGGGCCACCGCAGCCCTGGGCCAGGCCCTGCCGGCCGACCAGCTCTATGGAAGCTATCTTTTTTCGACCACCACCCACACCTCGAACGCCAAGACACTTGGATCCTTCGCCGTCGGGGCCGCGAACAACAACACGGACAACACCGCGGCTTTCGTGTGGGCGGGCAACGGCTACAACAGTGCCGCGTCCCCTGCCTTGGAGAGCCCGGGAATCCGCGCCCAGCAAACGAACACATGGGGCACCCCCACCGTGTCGCTGACGGCCAATGAAACCTACCTCATGCTTTTCACGTTCAACGCCACCATGGGAACCACATCGGCATGGGTTTTGAATCAGGGGCAGCTGACGAACTATCTGGATTCCGACACACTCGACGCCACCGGCCTGGACGGGGCGGCGCTGGGAACCGCGGACACGGAGGTCGTCTGGAAAGGAAGCGCGACGGCGGCCGCCGCCATTGCTCCGATGTCCTACCTGCACCTGTTCGGACTTCAGAGCAACGGCACCGGAAACAACACCTTCAGTTTCACGTGGGACGAACTCCGCATTTCTGACACCAGCCTCCTTCAGGCCGCGACCATCCCCGAGCCGTCCGCGGCTGTCTTCGGTGCGATAGGGATGCTCGGTCTCTTGCGCAGACGCCGCTGATTTCCGCATGATGTCCGGCCCGTGTCTCGCGCGGCCGGAAATTCCACCGCGGAAAGGGAATCAGGAGATTCTCGACACGCGCAGCCGCTCGGCGGTGACGAGCGCTTGGAATCTGGAGTAGTCCTCCTCGCGGTCCGAGGACAGCAGACGGTAGGCGTAGCTCCGCCAGTGGCTCATTTCCTCAAGCGCGTTTGTCATGCGCAAGGCGATGGTTTCCGCGCTGTCCGTACCCCGTCCGGAGAGCCGGGCGTGGAGTTCCTCCTCGCTGGGCGGCATGACGAAAAGGTCGGTGAAGGCGTTCCGGATGTCCGGATCCTGACAGTTCCTCACCTGCTCGGCTCCCTGGATATCGATGTCCATGACCACGTCCGTACCGGCCTGGAGGTAGGAGAGAACCTCCGATTTCAAGGACCCGTAGAGATTTCCATGAACCACCGCGTGTTCCAGGAAATCGCCTGCTTCGAGGCGCTGGAAGAAATCCTCCTTGCTGAGGAAATGGTAGTCCCTGCCGTTTTCCTCACCGGGACGCGGGGGACGGGTGGTGCAGGAGATGGAGTAGTGGACTTCGCCAGACCCGGCGAGTCTCCGGCAGAGCGTGGTTTTTCCCGACCCGGAAGGGCCTGAGACAACGAGGAGGATGCCGGTGCGTGCGGACATGGGGCTAGGAGGTAGGACGAATGAAGTTCGGGAATCGAGAAGTTTATTCGGTTTTTAGGACGCTTGAAGGTGATCGATCAATAGTTCGGGGCCGGGGCATATTAAAATTTGCACGATCGGGTTTGCGGCTTTAAACCTCAGATAACCGGGCAAAATCGTTTGATTCCGGCGACAACTAGAAAATCCCACCATGAAAGTCACCCGCATAAAAAGCCTGGGAGTGAAACCAGCCGCTCTTCCGAAACCCTTTTTTCTGACTTCCTCACTTATGTCCCTGCTGAAACGGGTGGCGGAGGAAGTGGCGAAGGCTGTTCCTCAGCCCGCCCCTGAGCCGGTTCTCGTGCGGGTGAAACGTTGATTGAAATGCCCGGACAGGCCGGACTCAGGCGAGGAGGAACAGCTTCCTCGGGTGAGGATGGTTCCGGGCAAATCCAGAGGTGAACCATGCTTCTTCCGGTATTCCAAGACCTGATCAAACCGCAATGGCGTGCGGTTCTTGAAAAACTCAAGTTCTCTGGGGGACTTCCCGTCAGCGATCTGGCGCGGGCGGTGGACTCGAGCTACATGGCGGTGAAACAACACTGCGAGGAACTCACCGCCCTGGGATACCTAGATCGGTCCAGGGTTCCGCGGACGGCAGTCGGTAGGCCGGAGATTTTCTACAGCCTGAGCCTGAAATCAGACGCACTGTTTCCACAGGCGGGGTTGGGGTTCACCCTCGATTTGCTGGAGGATGCGAAGCAATTGTTGGGAGAGAGCACTCCGGACAAGCTGTTTTTCCAGCATTTCCAAAAGCTCCACGACAAATGGCTGCCCCTGCTGTCCAAGGAAGACACCTTGGTGGAAAAAGCGCTCAAACTCGCCGCGCTGAGGCAGAAAGAGGGCTGTTGCGGGCAGGGTGGGGTGGTGGATGGCGTCTTCCGCATGGAGGAACTGCACAACCCCTTGCAGCGGCTTTTTGAAAAATATCCCCGGGCGGTGGCCATGGAGCAGCGGATGATGGAGCAACTGCTGGGCGTGCGTCTGACCAGGACCGAGCTCTCCGGCGGACGCACCGGGCAGCCCAGGGTGGTTTTTGAAATATCAGTGCCGGCGGCCGACTGAGAAAAATTTTCTGAATGTTCCTCTTGCGGGTTTCGTCGGAATAAACAGCACTCCAGAAAACTCATGAAGAGCCCACATTTCATCCCCTTCGCCGCGCTGGTCCTGTTTGCCGCAACCGGTTGCGACAAGAAAGACAGCGGACTGTCCGACAAGCTCGCGGAGCTCGAACGGAAGAATAACGACGCCACCACCCGGCAGCGCGAACTGGAGCGGGAGCTGGAAGAGCAGAAGCTGGCGGTCGAGCGTGATGCCATCGAACGGGAACGGGCGAGGATCGAAGCCGACCGCGTGGCCTTGGAGCGCGAACAGGGGGAAGCCGCGGCCGCACAGGCAGAGGCGATCCGCAAGCGCGAGGAGGAGCTGGCTGCCCGGGAGGGAAAGCTGGAGAAATTCCAGATCAGCCTGGATGAGAAACAGGATGATCTTGCGGCGAAGTCCGCGAAACTCAGCGAGAAGGAGCGGGAAATGGCCGGACGCGAGGCGCTGCCATTCGAGGCGACCGAACAACTCGAACCCGTCGCGGACTATGGAACTTTTTACGATTCCCTCGCCTCCTATGGTTCCTGGTTCGAAACGGACGACTACGGCTACGTGTGGCAGCCGGTCGCTGTCCGGGACTCGAACTGGCGGCCTTATTCCCGGGGACGCTGGGCATGCAGCGATCGTGGCTGGACATGGATTTCCGACGAACCTTTCGGCTGGGCGACCTATCACTACGGCAGGTGGGCCCTGTTGCGCGGGCGCGGCTGGATCTGGGTGCCGGGCACCGAATGGGCGCCAAGCTGGGTTTCCTGGCGGGAAAACGACAACTGCATCGGCTGGGCGCCGCTGCCGCCCGAAACCCTGGCCTATCGCGACCATGCGTGGGATGCCACGGTGGATGTGCAATTCGGCATCGGCGCGGCGTGGTTCAGTTTCGTGGAGGTCCGGAATTTCGGAAATCCGGTTTACGATCATTGCCTGCCGCTGAACGTGAACGTGAATTACTATCAGCAGACCACGAACATCACCTACATCCACGTCCAGAACCGCCAGGTCATCTGTGGCGGCCCGAGATACAAGCGCGTGAACGAGCGTGCCGGCAGGCCCGTTCCGTTCTACCGGATCGATATGGAGAGGCGCGGTCACTCCGAGATGCGGTCACGCGTCATCGGTGACCGCCTGAAGGTATCGGCTCCGAATCTGGATGCCCGGTGGAACGAAGGACTGCGCCCGAAGCAGATCCGGGGTCGCATGGATTCGGTCAATGTGGAACGAGATCGCCAGTTGAGCGGCGAAATCGCCGGTCGTTATCGTCAGAGCCGTCAGGAAGGACGGGAGCGTGCGGATGAGACTATCGACAAGCTGGGTGGTGTGGAAAAATTCCAGCAGCGCCGCCGGGAGCAACTCCAGCAAAGCCGCCAGAAGGAGAATCCCAAGGGGGCCCGTGAGGAAATCCGCGAGGTCGCGGTAGAGCGTGACCGGCCACGGAGAGAAGCTGCGGGAAATCGGGAAGAACAGCGCGATGACCGCGGCACCGGCAACGCCGATCGCCAGCCGAATCCGGAGCGCAACCCGCCAAAGGGGCCGGAACGCGTGGGAGGAACCACGCGTCCGTCCCGCCCGGAGATCGGGAGTCGTGAAGGTCAACGAGGAGATCAACAAGGAAACCAACGTGGGGATCAGCCTGGAGACCAGCGGGAGGATCAACAAGGCAACCCTCGTGAAGAACAGCGTGAGGATCAAGGCGGGGACCGCGGACCAAATATCATGCCGGACAAGGATCCGGGACGCCAGGAACAGGAGCGCCAACGACGGCAGGAAGAAGACAACCGTCGGGAGCAACAACGTCAGACCGATCGTCAGCGCGAAGAAGGCGTGAAGCGTGATCAGGAGCAGCAGTGGCAGAAAACCGAGAAGCAGCAACGTGACTCCGAGCAGGCCCGCAAGCAAACGCAGGAAAAGGATCGGAACCAACTTCAGCAGCAGGAGGAGAACCAACGTCGCCAGAAGGACGAAAACCAACGCCAGGGGCAGGAGGAAAGCCAGCGTGAGCGTCAGCAGGAAACGCAACGCCAGCGTCAGCAGGAAGAGAAGCGCCGCCAGCAGGAAGAACTCCGCCAACAGGAGGAGGTCCGCCAGCGCCGCCAGGAGGAGAACCAACGTCAGCGCCAACAAGAGGAAAGCCAGCGTCAGCGTCAGGAGGAAACGCAACGTCAGCGCCAGCAAGAGGAGAACCGTCGCCAGCAGGATGAGGCCCGCCAGCGCCAGCAGGAGGAGAACCAGCGTCAACGTCAGGAGGAAATGCAACGCCAGCGCCAGCAAGAGGAGAACCGTCGCCAGCAGGAAGAGGTCCGCCAGCGGCAACAAGAGGAAAACCAACGGCAGCGTCAGGAGGAAAACCAGCGTCAGCGCCAGCAAGAGGAGAACCAGCGTCAGCGGCAACAGGAGGAAAACCAACAGCGTCAGCGCCAGCAGGAGGAAAACCAACAACGTCAGCGGCAGCAGCAGGAAAACCAACGCCAACGGCAGCAGAGGGATGACGAAGAGCGCCGGGGCAGGAATCGTTAGGTCGAACAGTTCCTCTTCACGATACGTGTTGCGATGGATCGATCCAAGGACCGGGGGGATATGAGAGCATCATTTTCCTCCCGGTTTTGTGGATCGGCCTCATCCTTGGGGTCCTTCGTCTCCGGCTGCGAGTTTGGTCGCGAAATCCAACACCAAGGGTGCCAGCCTCATGCTGCGGTTGGTTTTGTCGATGAATTCGCGGAGGGAATCGAGTGTGAAGTATTCGTTCATCCCTGAGATTTTACATACCCAGCCATCATTACAAGGTGTGAGAGAGGCGGCTTCCTCCCGGAGAAGCCGCAATATCGGCCTCTCCCACCAAAGAAGCCGAAGGTTGCGGCGACAACCGGCAGAGAATTAGCCAGCCTATTTGATCTTCACGTCATAATCCCCCAGCGCCCACTGGATGCCGGCGAGATAGTGGCGGACCACTTTCGGGTGCCAATACATCTCGTGGTTGTGACCGAGCGAGCAATAGAAGACACGGCCTTTCCCCCAGTTCCGCACCCATGAGACGCCGAAGTCCTTGTCCTCACGCTTGATGCCGCCGACGCTCATGTCGGACTTCTCCGGATCGAGGCGCAGCAGCATGTGCACCGCCTTGGAGTCATACGGATCCTTGAGCTGGTAGATCTCTTCCTTGAAATCGACATTCTGGCCGTCGAACATGGCGACGAGCGGGTGTTTCTCCTGACCGGGCTCCACCTTGATGCTGACCTGCGTGCCGGCCCCCCATGGATGGCCGTCGAAGAAGCCGTTCACCATCTTGCCATATTCCTCCCATTCATAGAAGGTGTCCGTGGCGGCGTGGATGCCGATGAAGGCTCCGCCGGTTTTGACGAATTTCATGAGGTTGTCCTTGAGCGTCTGTTCATGCTTGGCGCTCGCCTGCTTCTCCTTGTCCGTCATTTTTTCCAATTCATCCTTGCTGGCGGCGAAGGGGTTCATGGTGGTGCTGAGGAAGAGGATGCCGTCGAAGGACTTGATTTTCGCGGCTTCGAAGTTCGAGAGATCATCGCTGATCACGGTCTCGAAGGCTCCGGTCTTTTTCCCCATTTCGGTGAAGGCGACCTTGCCGGTGGCGATGGAGGCGTGGCGGAAGCCCGCGGTCTTGGAAAAGATGAGGACTTTCCGGGCTTTCGCCGGCTTGGCGAAGGGCTTGTCCGGCAGGACGGCGGTGATTTTTTCAAGCGCTTCCGGCGGGGCCTGCTCGCCACCGGGGTTCTGGGCGACGACGAAGACCGCCAGGGCGGCGACGATGGCGGATGGAATGAGGGTTTTCATGTAGGATCGGTGAGGATGAAAGCGCTTACCGGGCGAGGATTCAAGTTCTTGCATGGATTCGGGGTTGAGTCCGGGGTCGGATTCCGTCAGAAGGGGCGCGGATGAGAATTTTGGTCGTAGGCAAAGGTGGGCGCGAGCACGCGCTGGTAAGGGCGTTGGCGGAGTCTCCGGGCAGTCCGGAGTTGTTCTGCTTTCCCGGCAGCGATGCCATTTTCGAGCTGGCGAAACCGGTGCCTGTGGATGGACTGGAGACTCTCGTCGAGTGGATGGCGGCGAACGCCATCGACCTCTGCGTGGCGGGCGAGGAGAGTTATCTGGTGAAGGGTGAGGGACTTGCGAATCTGTGCGAGCGCAACGGCATTCCGTGCTGGGGACCGCCGAAGGAGTCCGCGCAACTTGAAGCCAGCAAGGAATTTGCAAAAGAGTTTCTAGTCCGAAACGGCATCCCCACGGCCCGTGCGACGGCGACAGACACGCTGGAGGAAGCGGTGGCCGCCATCGCTGGCGAATATCCGACCGTGTTGAAATTCGACGGCCTCGCCGCAGGAAAAGGCGTGGCGGTTTGTCCCGACGAGGCGTCCGCGCTGGATTTCCTGGATGAGGTCTTCACCCAGCGGCGTTTCGGTGCCGGACGGGTGCTGGTCGAGCAATGCCTCACCGGCCCGGAGGTTTCCATATTCGCCGCGATCATCGACGACCGGTATCTCATCTTCACCCCCGCGCGTGACTACAAGCGGGCGCAGGATGGGGATCTCGGGCCGAACACCGGCGGCATGGGGGCTGTGGCCAGCCGCCAGCTCGTGTCCCCTGAGCTGCTCGCGCGGATCGAAAAGGAAATCGTCCGGCCTACGGTGGATGGATTGCGCAAGGAAGGATTGCCTTATCGCGGGTTCCTTTACTTCGGCCTCATGCTCACGCCCGCCGGGCCGCAGGTGATCGAATACAACTGCCGTTTCGGCGATCCCGAGTGCCAGGCGGTGATGCCGCTGGTTCAGGGCGATCTCGCCGCGTTCTGCCTCGCCGGGGCGAAAGGCGAACTGCAGGAAAACCTCGTGAGCTTCAGCGATGGCTGGAGCGTCTGCGTCATCCTCGCGTCCGCCGGCTATCCGGAAAGTTCGCGCAGCGGTGATGGGATCTCCGGTTTGGAGAAGGTCACGGATGCCCGGGTCTATCACTCCGGTACGAAACGCACGGCGGATGGCGCCTGGGAAACGAACGGCGGCCGCGTGCTCGCCATCGTCTCCGGCGGTGACACCCGCGAAGCCGCCGTGGCGGATGCCCATGCGGCGGCGGATCTCGTGGATTTCCCCGGCCGGCAGCGCCGTCGGGACATTGGCATCTTCAATTTCTGACTCCCCATGGAACACACGCTCGACGCAGAAGAAATCGCCGCCGGAGTAGGCCGCCTCGCCGCGGCCATCCGTGAGAAACATCTCGGCAAGCCCATCGCCCTTGTCGGCATCCGCAGCCGTGGTGACGAAGTGGCGGAGAGGGTCCTGACGATCTTGTCTGAAGACGACGATTGGGAACTTTCGTTTGGCGTGCTGGACATCTCCCTCTACCGTGACGACTTCGAGCACCTGCACGCGAATCCGAGTCTTCAGGAAAGCGACATCGCTTTCACCGTCGAGGGAGCGCACATCATTCTCGTCGACGACGTCCTTTTCACCGGGCGCACCATCCGCGCCGCGCTGGACGCGCTTTCTGACTACGGCCGCCCGGCCAAGGTCGAGCTGGCCGTGCTCATCGACCGCGGCCACCGCGAAATGCCGCTCCAGCCCGATTACGTTGGCATCTCTCTCGACACGAGGCGATTGGATCATGTATTGGTCTCGCTGGAAGGGGCGGACGGGAAGGACGAGGTCCGGATCGTCTCAAACGAAAATCCATGAGCTTACCGCAGCGCAAGAAATCCGCCGAAGAGATCGCGAAACTCCGCGAGTCACTCGGTATTGGCGGATTTCCTGTCGCAGAAGCCCCGGGGGTGGAGAGCCCTCCGAAGCCCGCCACCGCTGTGGCTGTCCCCGCTCCGGCGGCTGCGCCAGTTGAGCCACCTGTCAGGAAAATGCCGGATCCTCCGGAGGTGGTCGAAGCTCCGCAAACTCCGGCAGCCACTGCTCCGCCACCGGTCGAGGCGAGGGAACCCAAGGCGGTCCATTCGTTGAAACGCTCGGAACGGGTTCCCGTCCTCTCGGCGGATCCGACGAAGGCTTCGCCCTCACAGGGTTCGTTCCTGCCGGTGCCAAACCCGATCCTTGCAGTGGATCCGCCGCCCGGGCCAAAAGCTCCGAAAAGGGTGCGCTCGTTGAGAAAGTCCGAACAAATCCCGCTGCCCGCCGCGCACGCGCCGCCGAAGGATTCCACCCTGCCGATCCATCGTCACAGCGACGAGGAGCTGGGCGAGATCCGCCGCCGGGAGATGCTGGCCAATTCAGTGGGGGCGGCTCCTCCGCCGGTACTGGCCGCGCATCCGGTTCTCTACGCTCCGGGATATCTGCTGGTTCTCGGCAGTGCCGCGGGAATCTACTTTTACGATGTGGACAAAATGGTTCCCGCCGGTTGCGTGGTGACCGCTTTTCTCATCGCGACGTTCATCTTTGTGAAAAAACCGCTGTCGCGCCACCACGCCGCCTTCATCGCGGTGATGGCGCTCTTTCTCATCATCTTCGGCGCACTCTATTATTTTCCCCAACTCCAGCATGGCACGTAAAGACCTACTCGACATCGCCTCTCTCGACCGCGAGGAAATCGAACACCTCTTGGAGCAGTCCGCTCCGTTCAAGGATCTCTTCACCCGCTCGGTGAAAAAAGTCCCCGCGCTGAAAGGCAAGTCGGTGCTCATGCTCTTCTACGAAGCCAGCACCCGCACCCACTCCTCCTTCGAGGTCGCCGCCAAACGCCTGTCCGCCGATGTCACGAACTTCGATGTCGCGCACTCCTCCATCACCAAGGGCGAGTCCGTCCGGGAAACCGTCGAGACGCTGCAGGCGATGCGGACCGACTACATCATCGTCCGCCACGGCCGCTCCGGCCTGCCCGGCATGATCGCGAAGCAGACGAAGGCCTCCGTCATCAATGCCGGCGACGGCGCGCACGCGCATCCCACCCAGGCCCTGCTGGACGCCTTCACCATCAAGGAAAAGTTTCCGGATCCCACGGGGAAAAAGGTTCTCATCATCGGGGACATCCTGCACTCCCGCGTCGCCCGCTCCACCAGCACGATCCTGAAAAAGCTCGGCGTGGACGTCGCCTACCTCGGACCCGGCTCTCTCGTCCCGAAGAACGGCCCGGAAAACATCCGCCGCTTCACCGACTACAAGGAAGCCATGGCCTGGTCGCCGGACTTCGTCTATCTCCTCCGTGTCCAGATGGAGCGGCAGGACGTGCAATACTTCCCAAGCGTCCGCGAATACCACCGCCTCTACGGCATCACCGACGCCCGCCTCGCCGACATCCGCGACCGCGGACTCTACCTCATGCACCCCGGCCCCGTGAACCGCGGTGTCGAACTCTGCGACGCCGTCATGGACTACGAACGCAGCCTCATCAACGACCAGGTGGAAAACGGAATCGCCGTGAGGATGGCGGTGCTTTACTGGCTGAAGCCGGGGCGGGAGGGATAAGCAGAAGAGGGAACCACGGATGGACGCGGATGCACACGGATTGAGATTTGAAGTCGAGACCGGCGAGATCATCAATTGCGCATTTGAGGTGCTCAATGCCTTGGGGCACGGACTTCTGGAGAAACCCTATGAGAATTCGCTATGCGTCGAGTTCGGATTGCGCGGCATCCCATGGAGCCAGCAGCCCCGGTACGATGTTGTTTATAAAACCGTCAAAGTCGGTGAATACGTTCCCGATCTCATTGTGTTCGGTTTCGTGGTGGTGGACACCAAAGTCATCGATCGCATCACTTATCACGAGATCGGTCAAATGCTCAATTATCTGAAGATCACGGGTCATCCCGTGGGTCTGATTCTGAATTTCAAACGAGGTCGTCTGGAGTGGAAACGGGTGATCAACCATTTCCCATCTGCCTGAAATCCGTGTTCATCCGCGTTCATCCGTGGTTCCTCTTCATCTGTGCCAGCGCGAGCGGCGTCGTCGGAACTCTTGATGACCGTATTGGAACATTATCTGGGCGACAGCATCGAGCCGGAGGGCGATAGTTAAGATCGAAGAGGAACCACGGATGAACGCGGATGAACACGGATCAAGATTGGAAAGAAAATCTTCCGTCCCACCGTTGTGACTTTCAGGCATCGGGCATGGCTGCGAAAAATTTTGAATTTCCGTTAAATCTTTGCATATTATGTAGTTGGCGATTTTGCGTATCCCTCAAACTGCTTGATCGGAGCGGATCAGCGGGTATCCTGCCCCCATGACCGCCGTCGCAGAGAGGCTTTCAACGAGGCCCGGGCTCTCGGTGAAGACGAGCGCATCGCTCTGGCGGAGAAGCTGGTGGAAAGCATTTCCCTTGATGCCGGAATTCTCACCGCCCAGTTGGACGAGGTGGAGAGCCGTGCCGCCGATCTTGCTTCGGGGGCGGCGATTACGATCCCCGGCGAAGCCGCATCGCGGATGGTCAGGGCGGCGGATAAAAAAGGCCGCGTGGAATGAGATTCCATTTTCACGAGAAAACATCTTTCGGATCCAAAGCGCTTTGCTTTTGCCCGGAAAAATTATCAAGTCGCCCGCGCCCGGCGTTTTCCCTGCTCGATTATCTTCGAGTTTGATGAACCCTCTTCCACTGTTTTCATCCATGCGGTTTTCCATCAGAAACGCCAGTCCGGTAGTTGGTTGAACCGTAAGTCAGACCTTTAAAACCTTTTCAAACCATGCTCCTCATCATCAACGCCCGCATCGCTTCCGAAGACTCGCCTGATCTCACCGAGGGCGATGTCCTGATTTCCGACGGAAAAATCCAGCAGGTCGGCAAAGGCCTCGTCGCTCCGGATGGCGCGCGCGTCATCGATGCCGCCGGAAAACTCCTGATGCCCGGGATGTTCGACGCGCACGTGCATTTCCGCGAGCCGGGTTTCGAGGCGAAGGAAACCATCGCCACCGGCAGCGAGGCGGCGATCAATGGCGGCATCACCGGTGTCGTCATGATGCCGAACACCAGTCCGGCGATCGACTCGGCGACGGTGGTGGGCACCGTGCTGGACATCGCCAAGCGGACGGCGCGTATTCCGGTTTACACCTCCGGCTGTGTCACGATCGGCCGCCATGGCAAGGAGCTGGCGGGCATCGACGGCATGCGCGCGCTCGGCGTGAAGATGCTCACGGACGACGGCGACACCACGGGCGATCCCGCCGTTCTGCTCCGCGCGATGCAATACGCCACCGAGTTCGGCATGTTCTTCGCCAGTCACTGCGAGGTTCCCGAACTCGCCGGACCCCGCGCGCTCAATGAAGGTGCGATGAGCTACCGGCTCGGCATCAAGGGTTCGCCCGCCTGTGCCGAGGAGATCATCATCGACCGCGACATCCGCCTCGCCCATGCGGCCGGAGCACACATCCACATCCAGCACGTCTCCAGCAAGCTCGGCATGGAAACCATCCGCTGGTGGAAACAGCGCGGTGATGTGAAGGTCACCGCCGAGGTTTCCCCGCACCACCTGCTTTTCACCGACGAGCACATCGGCGACTACGACACGAACTACAAGATGAACCCGCCGCTCCGCACCCAGGCGGACAACGACGGTTTGCTGCAAGGCCTCATCGACGGCGTCTTCGACCTCATCGCCACCGACCACGCACCCCACACGCCGTTCGAGAAATCCCAGGATTTCATCAGCGCGCCGAACGGCATCACCGGTATGGATACCGCGCTGGTCTCGCTCTACCACCACTTCGTCGCCACCGGGAAATTCGGCTGGGATCTCATCGTGAAGCGCTACAGCGCCGAGCCCCGCCGCCTGATGGGGCTGCCCGCCGTTTCCATCGAAGCCGGCCAACCCGCCGACCTCATCCTCTTCGACACGGAAAAGGAAACCACCTTCACCAAGGAGTTCATGAAATCCAAATCCCAGAACACGCCCTTCATCGATCAGACGTTGAAGGGGAGTGTGGAGCTGGTGGTGCTGGGGGATGAGATTCTGCTGGAGCGGTGAGGAGAGCTCCAATGGTGGCGGGATGGGTACCCATCATGGACCAAGCTTCCCGTTTTACCCG
Source organism: Luteolibacter yonseiensis (assembly GCF_016595465.1). Lineage (NCBI taxonomy): Bacteria > Pseudomonadati > Verrucomicrobiota > Verrucomicrobiia > Verrucomicrobiales > Verrucomicrobiaceae > Luteolibacter > Luteolibacter yonseiensis. Next base: position 769,983 of record NZ_JAENIK010000011.1, read on the forward strand.
TGCATTCCAATGCCGGATTTGTAGTTTTGTGATGCCCGATGACAAAAGACGCCTCAGAATTTGATCCCTACCAGCCGCCGACGGTCGTTAACCCACCTTCTCCGGAAATCCAGGCCAAGGCGTATCTCCAGGATGCCCGCGTAATTGGGAATGCCGCGCTTGTCGCAATTTCAATCCAAGTGCTGGTCAAATTCCTGATGCTGGCCGCCGGTCAGGGCGACATGCTTGTGATGCTTACCATCATCCATGTCCTGGCATTTCTCGGGTCGGCGGTCTGTTACCTGATCTGGGTCTATCGTGTTTGTTCAAACGCCCTTCGTATCAATCCTCAGGGGGACACCTCACCGGGCTGGGCCGTGGGTTCCCATTTCATTCCACTTGTTAACTGGGTTGTTCCCATCGTCACCTTGCGGAGGGTCATCCGAATCAGTTTTCAACGGAAGAACCCTGGCTCGCTTCCTGTTCTCGTCGTTGTCTGGTGGATTTCCTTTTGGTGCAGCAATGTTCTTATCAGGTTGGGAACAAACCCGGCCGGGTTTGGTTTATGGTGTCTTTCCCTCATTGTTTCATGGGGAGGTGTGATCATTTTGGTAACCAGGATCAGCCGATGCCAATCGGAGTTTCAGCCTGACCCATCCGAGCGTTCGCGGATGATTCCGTTGTCAACCTCTCCGATTCCGGATTTCCCCGCGATACAAAGCCGCCAGTCGAAGCCACCAGGACAACCTGCGGCGTCCGATATCGAAGCCGGGTGGGGCGGGGGAGGAGTGTGATGCTTGCGGGATATCCAACTCTGATAACTAACACTCCACCACATTCACCGCCAGTCCTCCCCTTGAGGTCTCCTTGTATTTTGATTTCATGTCGCGGCCGGTGTCGCGCATGGTCTTGATGACCTTGTCCAGCGAGACGAAGTGGCTGCCATCGCCGGAGAGCGCGAGGCGGGAGGCGTTGATGGCTTTGACGGAACCCATCGCATTGCGCTCGATGCAGGGGACCTGGACAAGTCCTCCGACCGGATCGCAGGTCAGGCCGAGATTGTGCTCCATGCCGATTTCCGCCGCGTTCTCCACCTGCTTCGGCGTGCCGCCGAGATATTCGACAAGGCCGGCGGCGGCCATCGAGCAGGCGACGCCGACCTCCCCCTGGCAACCGGCTTCGGCTCCCGAGATGGAGGCGTTGCGCTTGTAGAGCATGCCGATGGCCGCGGCGGTGAGGAGGAAACGGTGCACGCCATCCGGGTGCGGAGAATTCCGGAATCTGACGGCGTAGTGCAGCACGGCGGGGATGATACCCGCCGCGCCGTTCGTGGGGGCGGTGACCACCCGGCCACCGGCGGCGTTTTCCTCGTTCACCGCGAGGGCGTAAAGATTGACCCAATCGAGGACGGTGAGGGGATCGGTCAGTGACATTTCCCGCGAGCCGCAGAGATTTTCATAAATGGCCATGGCACGGCGTTTCACCTTGAGTCCGCCGGGGAGGATGCCGTCCCGCGAGCAGCCGCGTTTCACGCAGTCCTGCATCGCCTGCCAGATGGCGTCGAGGGCCGCGCGTGTTTCTGCCTCCGGACGGAAAGAAGATTCGTTTTCCAGCATCAGCGAGGAAATGGAGCGACCGGTGCGCTCGGTGTGCTGCATCAGCTCGGCGGCGTTGGTAAAAGCGTAAGGAAGAGCGATTTCTTTCTGGCTTGGATTTTTCAACTCCTCCTCGCTGGAAATGAAGCCGCCGCCGAGCGAGTAGATGACGGCATCGGCGAGAATCGCACCGGTGGCATCGAGGGCGGTGAAGTGCATGCCGTTCGGGTGGAGGGGCAGCGGCTTGAGCCGCTTGAAATCCAGATCCGTTTTTTCATCGAACGCGAGATCGGTTCCCCAGGGCGCGGCGATGATTCCGCGGCGAATGGCTGCGAGTTTTGCGGGGATGCTGTCGATGCCGATGCTTTCCGGCTCTTCGCCGAGGAACCCGAGCATGATCGCGGTGCCGGTGCCGTGTCCCTTGCCGGTGGCGGCGAGGGAACCGTAAAGGTCACAACGGACACGCGCGACCTGCGGCGTGAGATTTCTTCCGGAAAGCTCGCGCATGAACCGGCTCGCGGCGCGCATGGGACCTACCGTGTGGGACGAGGAGGGGCCGATGCCGATGGTGAAAAGGTCGAGCGCGGAGAGTGTCATGGAAGAGGTTGAATGTGGGATCCCATGAGGCGGTGTGGGTCACGAATCGGCGGAAGCCGTTCTTGTGCCAGTGATTGTGTGTTTCCCGGGATCGAAGATGTGATGCGGGAATGTCATACGTCAACGCATGGATTTTTTTCAGGACGTGGGATTGCCGCTCATCGTCCCGCAAGCTGCCGACATTTTATCGGGCGAGGTCGTCCACGCGGATCAATGGAGGTTCGTCGGAAACAAGGTTTTCAAGCAAGCCGGCGATGTCCTGCGTTTGTCCGGGCAAGACCAGATCCGGACGGATCTCCGCCAGCGGTTGGAGCACGAAACGTCTCTCGCCGAGACGGGGGTGGGGCAGCGCGAGTGCCTCGGTATCGATGATGCGGTCGCCGAAATACAGCAGGTCCACATCGATGACGCGCGGAGCGTTTCGCTCCGGTTTTGCTGTGCGGCCCAATTCTTTTTCAATCCCCTGGGTGATCTCCAGCAGCTCGAACGGATCTCCTTCGAAGCCGATTTCCACGACAGAGTTGTAGAAAAATGGTGAGCCGGGAGGGCAGAGAAGAGGTTCCGTCCGGTAGGTCGAAGCCGTCAGGAATGACGCGCCGTCCGCGGAAATTTCCCGCAGCCTCACGCGTGCCGCAAGGAGGTTCGCCAGGCGGTCTCCGAGATTCGACCCGAGGGCGATGCCGACGCGGAACATGACTCAGTCTTCGAGATTCTCCAGGTTGTCGATGCCGTTGTCCTGCATGCGCTTGTTCGCCTCGGCGACCTTGGCCGACGGAATGATGATGGGGCGCTCGGCGTCGAACAGTTCGATGACGAAAAACTCCGGCATTTCCTTGGGATGCAGGAGTTCGTGAGCGTGGTTGAGGTCCTTCACCTCGACTCCATTGATCTTGTCCACCGCGAAGCCCGCGAATCCCCCGAGCTGGCTGGTCACCGGATCGCTCTCCACCCGTGTCAGCACGACGATGTCCTTGTGTTTTTCAAACAGGCCTTTCGGCACATAATCCGTGTAGAGGCGGCGCAGGGTGACATCGTTGAATTTCGAAGCGGCGAAGAGATTGGTGTCCAAAGGCTGGAAAACGAGCCCCGCGAAGACGACGTAGCGGGGCTTCTGCTCGTATTGCACGGCATACATCCGCGACCAGTGGAGCGGTTTCAGGACGATGTCCACGTCGTTCCAGCCACCCTGGCGGAGGAAGCGCACGGCGACCTTGTCCCCGGCGTACTTGCGCTCGATGATTTCATTGAGATTCACGTTCTCACCGTCGATGGTGATCATCCCGGCGCTGTCCACCGGCTTGCCATCCAAGGACATGAGCACATCACCCGGCTTGATGATGCCATCACTGGAACTGCCGGGGACCACATTGGTGATGAGCACGCCGTTGCCGTCGTTTTCGAGGTTCAGGGCCTTCCGCATCGCCGGGTTGTGAAGGGGGAATTCACTGACGCCGAGGTCGGCATAATGGTCGTAGTGGCCGTCCTCCACATCCTTGAGGAAACGGCGGACGACCGGAGTGGGGATGATGTAGCCGGTATTGTCGGCCTGGCGCAGGCCTTGGAACGCGACACCCACGACCTTGTCCTCCTGCACCACAGGTCCCCCCGAGTTGCCGGGATTGATCGCCGCGTCGATCTGGACGACGAGGTGCGAGTCCGCACGGGAGTGGGAATAGGGTTGGAAATCGATGCGGGAAACGACGCCGCGTGTCACCGACAGGCGCTCGCCACCCACGGGGTAGCCGATGACCCGCACCTGAGATTCCAAGGTAGGGACATTTCCGAATTCGAAGGTCGGGAAGGCCTCGAAATCCTTGAAATCCTCCACGGAAAGCAGGGCGAGGTCGCAGTCATGCGCGATGAACTCCACCTTGGCGGGATACTTTTTCGGGCTGCCGTAAACGGTGATCAGCACGCGCCGGGCATTCGAGACCACGTGGGCGTTGGTGAGGATCTTGTTTTTCCCGATGAGAAAGCCGGTGCCGATGCCGCCGCTGAACCGCCCGGAATTCCACGGCGTCAGGTAGTCCGGCACCTGGGTGGCCACCTCGATGCGGAGCACGGATTTGTAAACGTCGGACGGCAGCGACTTGGTTTGCGCCAGCACCGGCGTGGCGGTCAGGGCAAGCAGGGCGAGGGAGGACAGCAGACGAATCATGGTGTTGCTGGCGATGGTAGGGCGGGAGCGGCGGGCCGCAAACGAAATCGGGCGCCGGGCTGGAATCATCTTGGGAATTTCCAACCCGGATTCTCTTGCCATGAAGATATGCGAACTCCCATGGTTCCCGTAGTGAAAGAACTTTGGGAACAGGCGATCCTGCCTTGGAACTTGCCGCTCACCGTCCTGTTAGGACTGGTGATCGTGTTCTGGTCCCTCAAGATCCTCACGGGTGCGGATTTCGCTTCCGGAGATGCGGACATCGACGTGGATGGCGGCCTCGAACACGCCGGCGGTTTCTCCTCGGATCTCATGCGTGCGGTGAACGCGGGAGCCGTGCCTCTCACCATCGTGCTCAGTGTTCTCATACTCGCCCTGTGGATGGCCTCCATACTCCTCAATTACTATCTGAATCCGGAAAAGAAGTGGTTCCTGAACGCGGGATTGTTGCTCGCATCACTCGTGATCGCCGTGGTGGCGACGAAGATCATCACCCAGCCGCTGGTGCCCGTGATGCGCCGTCTCAAGTCGGCGGAGGATGCCGCTCCGGTCATCGGAGAAACGGGGGTGGTGCGTTCGATCGAGATCGACTCGCGATACGGCCAGGTAGAGGTGCGGCGGCCCCAAGGAGCTCCAGCCATTCTGAATTCACGTCTTCTTCCGGATATCGAACCCGTGCCGCGTGGCACCACCGTGGCCGTGGTTTCATATGATCAGGCGGCCGGAGTTTATCTCGTCAAACCCATTTCAACCGAATCCAACACACTGAAATCATGATACCGAACCAGCTCGCATCACTGTTGTCCTTGAGGAGCGCATTTCCGCTCGCTGATATATTCCTGGGTCTCGGCATTGTAGGTCTCCTTGTCGGCGCGCTGCTGGTTTTGGGCATCCTCGGCTACTTCCTGACGTTCTACCGGAAGGTGGAAAAAGGCCGGGCGCTGGTGCGGACCGGAGGCAGCCGGGCAAAGGTGATTCTCAACGGGGGTTTTGTCTTTCCGGTCGTCCACCGTGTGGACCACATCGACATCTCGGTGAAGCGCATCGAGATCGACCGGACCGGGAAGAACGGCCTCATCTGCCAGGACAACATGCGGGCGGACATCAAGGTGGTGTTCTTCGTGCGCATCAACAACGTGGAGGAGGACATCCTCAAGGTCGCGGATTCCATCGGCTGCGTGCGCGCCTCCAGCGAACCGGAAATCCGCAACCTGTTTGATGCGAAATTCTCCGAAGCGCTCAAGACCGTCGGCAAGCGTTTCATGTTCATCCAGCTCTATGAGGATCGTGACAAGTTCCGCGAGGCGATCCTCAAGGTCATCGGCACGGACTTGAACGGCTACGTGCTGGAGGACGCCGCCATCGACTATCTGGAGCAGACCCCCATCGAAATGCTCGACCCGGACAACATCCTCGACTCGGAAGGCATCAAGAAAATCACGCAGCTCACCGCCGAGCAGGCGAAGCTTTCCAACAAGATCCAGCGCGACAAGGAGAAGATCATCAAGCAGCAGGACGTCGAGGCCCGGGAGGCGATTCTCGAACTTGAGCGCCAGCTCAAGGAAACCGAAGCCCGCCAGAAGCGCGAGGTGGAAACCGTGCAGTTCCGCGAAGAGGCGGAGGCCGCGAAGGTGAAGGAAGAGGAACGCAAGAAATCCGAGATCGCGCGCATCGCGGCGGACGAGGAACTCGCCATTGCGGACGAGAACAAGCAACGTCAGGTGCTCGTCGCCCAGCGTAACAAGGAGCGCACCGACGGTGTGGAGCTGGAGCGCGTCGAACGCGAGCGCATGATCGAGCAGATCGAACGCGAGCGGGTCACGCAGATCAAACAGATCGAGGCGGAAAAAGCCATCGAAGTGCAGCGCAAGGAAATCCAGGAAGTCATCCGCGAGCGGGTGATCGTGGAGAAATCCGTGGTCGAGGAGCAACAGCGGATCAAGGACACCGAAGCCTTCGCCACCGTCGAGCGTGAGAAAAAGGTCACCGTTACGAATGCGGAAGCCGCCGCACAGGAAAGTCAGATCCAGAAGATCAAGGAGGCGGAAGCTCACAAGCAGGCCGCCCAGTTCAAGGCGGACGAGGATGCCTACACCCTGACCACCAACGCGGAAGCCTCGCGCCAGGCCGCCAAGCTCCATGCTGAGGAAAAACTCATCATTGCCGAAGCCTTCCAAGCCGCTTCCGAGAAAGAAGCTGCTGGGAAAATCCTTCTCGCGGAAGCCACGACCAAGGATTCGGCGGCCGTGGGGATCGGCGAGGCGGACATCATCCGCGCCAAGGGAACTGCCGATGCGGAGATCACCCGTGCCAAGGGGACTGCGGATGCGGAGGCAATCCGTGCGAAGGGAACTGCGGACGCGGAGGCCATCCGCCAGAAGGCGGACGCCATGAAGCTCTTCGAGGAAGCCGGTCAGGATCACGAGGAGTTCAAGCTCGAACTCGACAAGGAAAAGGTCATCGAACTCGCCCAGATCGACGTGCAGCGCCAGATCGCCGAGCAGCAGGCGATCGTCATCGGCGAGGCCCTCAAGCATGCGAAGATCGACATCGTGGGTGGCGAGACCGAGTTCTTCGACCGCATCACCCGTGCCATCACCACCGGCAAGGTGGTGGACCGCACCGTGTCCAACAGCCGGGTCCTGGGCGATGTGAAGGAAACCTTCTTCAACGGAGATCCGGATTACTTCAAGGCTCAGATGGGCACCTGGATCGAAGACTTCGGTGTCAACACCGAGGATGTGAAGAACCTCAGCGTCTCCGCCCTGTTGGCGAAGCTGGTGGGTTGCGCGGACGGTGAGAAACGCCAGCGCCTCATCGGCATGCTCGGTGCGGCGGAGCGGTTCGGCCTGGCGGACGCGAAGGCGGCTTCGTTTTTGAAATAATGGATTGCAGACGATCTTCATGAAAACCCGGATCGGTACGTATGCAATCTGTCTGTCCGCATTTGGCCTGGCCGCATGCGGCAGGGTGAATCAATCGAAAACCTCCGGCGCTGCCGGAAAGGAGCGGAATGTGGCTCAGCCTGTATTCATCACTACGGAAGGGCTTTTTCAGATCACAGGAGATTCATATATCCGGGTATTTCGAGATGAGAACGGCCTGTTGAATGTCGGGCAACGCATTGGGAAAAATGAACTCACTTGGGCGGCCGGCGTGATCGAACCCGGTTCCGACTGGTTCATATATGCGGAAAAATATAACGAAGCGTGGGTGTTTCAGGAAGATCATATTGCGTTATGGTATGAACATGAGGAATCGTCCGGGATTTATGGCCTGTTCGACTCCAATGATGACTCGAAATTGAACCCAAAAATATACGGGGCGCTCCCACCTGCCGTGATGGACCGCCTGCCGGACGGAGCGAAGCAGAAGATCCGCAACGCTGTAAAAAGCAGCGGAGTGGTGGACCGGAATATTTAATCAACAAATCCCCTTGAGAGCATCTCACAACCATCTTCCAGGACGATAAGGATGAGCGACACACCCCAACAATTGGAAGGCGGAGCCTATGAGGTGATCCGGGCGCGCCTGGATCAACACGCCGCGGTGCTGCGCGAACGGGTGGACGCGCTGAATGCGGACCGTCACGAGGTGTTCGGTGCGATCCCCACGGAGCTGCTTTCCACGGGACATGTCGGCACCGCGCACAGCTGCGTGCCGCGTGATATCGCCTGCCTTGGAAACAATCTCTACCTGCTGGGTTACAACATCCAGTTCGGCCTCAAGCAGACCACGGAACCCGCGGATGTTTTCGCATTGTGCCGTCTGGACGAGGAGCGGAATTTCCATATCGAGGATCTGGCTTCCGTGCTCGGGGACGCGATGTTCAACGAGGATTTCCAATCGCTCTTCCGTTACTACCGCAGCACGGTTTTCACCAAGTTCATGCTGATCGGGCCGCACCTCCACATGAAGATGCGGATCGGCAAGTCCGAGGATGATTTCAAGACCTTCAAGTGGCTGGTCAATGGTGACGGGACTCTCGCCTATCAGGGGAACCGCTCCGAGCACGAGTGCCGTTACCCCGAACCGGTCGAGTTCCAGTGGAAGCGCGCCCACCGGGACATGCACCGCTCCGGGGATCATCCCCACATCTCGGTCGGGGATATCGTGTTTGTGGAAACCATCGGTGGGGATCTCACCATCAAGGTGGAGGATAACACCAAGACGGGGCAGGGAATCTATTCCGAGCCGGTGGATGATGCCGACCAGACGCTCGACGACGCGGAGATCCTCTATGCCATTGTCGGACCGCTGGTGATTCTGCGGATTCTTCCCTATCGGGAAAGCAAGCACCGGCATCTTGTCTTCAATGGCAAGACCCGCACCGTGCACCGGGTGGATGGAATCGGCCAGTCCTGCGTGCTGCTGCCGGGAGACCAGGGCATCCTGTTCGCCAATGGTTACGCGCTGGCGACGGGAGAAGTGAAAACGTTCGAGACGGGGCAGTCCGGCCTGCGCTTCGAACGCCGGATCGCGGCGGGCAATGGCGAGGACACGTTGTTTGTTTTCTACCAGCGGACCAGCGGCCACTACGTCCTGTTTTCCTACAATGTCATCGCGCAGAGTGTGGAAACACCGGTCGTCTGCAACGGCTTCGCGCTTGATCCGGACGGCCGGATGGTGCTTTTCCAAGCCCCGGAGCAGGCGCAGAAACACCACGCGCTGCAGGTCTGGCGGACGCCCTACGTCGCTGATTCCGCAACCGCGGTGCCGGATGAAAAACGGGGTTCGCTGTTGTTCAAGATCGGGAACTCCACGCTTGTCAGCGGAATGGCCGAGGCGCGGGAGATCCTCATCCTGTTGGGAAAAGGGGACACCTACGCCGATGTCTATCTGGAGCTCGTCCGTCGCACGCGCGAGGTGTTGGACGGCTACTTCTGGCTCAAGGATGCCGAGGCGCACAAACTTTCCGAACCGCTGGAGGCGATCAACTCCGCGGCGAATGCGGCGATCGACGAGTTCGACAAGGTGGTCCGCCTGCGCCAGGCGACCGCCGCCCGTACCGAAGAGGTGCGGGATGCGACGGAAAAACTCCTCAATTCCGTACGGGGCAGCGCGCCGGACGATATCCGTGGTTTTGTCCGGAATCTGGCGGACCTCCGGCTGCGCCGTGGCGAGATCATCGGCTTGCGGGAATTGCGTTACGCCGACAGCACGGTCATCGACGACCTCGACAAACGCGTGGCGGACGCCACCGACACGGTCTCCGGCCGCACCGTGGAGTTCCTGCTTCAGGAGCGTGCTCTCGAACCCTACCGGCTGGCCATCGAGACCCAGCGCGAGTCGCTCGCGAAGATCACCAAGACCACCGAGGCGGATGATACGGCGAAAGGGCTCGACCAGGCGGGTTCGGAACTGGAACTGCTCATCGACATCGTCGGCAACCTCCGCATCCAGGACGCCACGCAGACCACGGCGATCATCGAGAGTGTTTCCGCACTCTACGCCACGTTGAACGGCATCCGGGCGGAGTTGAAATCGAAACGCCGTGAACTCGCCCGGGTCGAAGGCGTGGCGCAGTTCGGCGCACAGCTGAAGCTGCTCGGCCAGTCGGTCGTCAATTTCCTCGATCTCTGCGACACCCCAGAAAAATGTGGTGAATACCTGACGAAGGTGATGGTTCAGGTGGAGGACCTCGAAGGCCGGTTCGCCGAGTTCGACGAATACATCGAGGAACTCACGATCAAGCGTGAGGAGATCCACGAAGCCTTCGAAGGAAGGAAACAAGCGCTCATCGAGCAGCGCAACCGCCGTGCGGGGAATCTTCTCAAATCCGCCGAGAGAATCCTTGGCGGGTTGAAAAACCGCGCCGGATCGCTGGAGGACATCAATGCGATCAACGGCTACTTCGCGGGCGATCTCATGGTTGCCAAGCTCCGCGACATCATCACCGAGCTGAGGGACATTGGCGACAGTGTGAAGGCGGACGACCTCCAGACGCGGCTGAAGACCGTGCAGGACGACGCGGTGCGCCAGCTCAAGGACCGCAAGGAACTCTTCGCGGACGGCGGGAATGTCCTGAAGTTCGGGCGGCACAACTTCTCGGTGAACACCCAGGAACTGGAGCTGTCCATCATCACCCACGACGGCACGCCGTGTTTCCATCTGTCCGGCACGGCTTTCTTCGAACCGGTGGAAAGCGAGGAGTTCCTCGCCACCCGGGCGGTGTGGGATCAGGAGGTCGTCAGCGAGAACAACCGGATCTACCGCTCGGAGTGGCTTGCTTGGAAATTGTTGGAAAGCGGGATCGAGGGCGATCCCACGTTGGAAGCCGTCCATGCCTTCATGGCTCCGCGTTATTCGGAAGGCTACACCAAGGGCGTGCATGACGAGGATGCGCTGAAGATCCTGTCCGCTCTCCTGCCCATCCACCGCTCGCTCGGCCTGTTGCGCTTCGGACCCAGGGTACGGGCTCTCGCGATGCTTTTTTGGGAAGTTTACCGTACGACGGAGCAAGGCGGATCCATGGAAAGATTGATCTCCGCGCATGGTGCCATGCGGCGGGCGTTTGGTGCGCCGGTGGAAGAGGCGCACCCGTTGCGGTCCGAGCTGGAGAAAAACCTGTCGGACTTCATTTCCCGCTCGCAAGCGGCCGGGCTGTTGGTTTCTGACAACGGTCCACAAGCTGCCAGGGATTCCGCGGCCTATTTGTTCGAGCAACTCGCTTCCGGCGGTCCGGTCCCCGCATCCGCGGAATCGGCGGCAGGCACGGCGGCCTTCAAGCTTGCGCTGAACACCGGCACCGCCGCGTCGGAACTGACGCGTTCGCTCGACCCTCTCGGCGACGATCCGGAGCGCCGTTTCCTCGTCCTGCTTGACTGGATGAGCGGCCACCTCCGTTTTACGGACGGCCCGGTGACGCATCCGCGCCGCACGCCACCGCTCGCGTGGGTGGCCGAGTCGGCCGCGCATTGGTTGCGCGGTGGCATCGAGCAGCGTGGAGTCAGTGAAGTTTCATCCTCCATCCGTGTGGAAGGACTGCGCGGCCAGCATGCGGTCATCCAGGATGGCGGCATTTACGAGACCGATTACCAGGCGTTCCGCGAGCGGTTGTCAGGATTTGAAAATCGCGAGGTGCCCGCCTTCGAGGCATGCACCCGCCTGAAGCAGAAGCTCATCGAAGTCCGCAAGGAACAGATCCGTCTGGATGAGTTCAAGCCGCGGGTGATGAGTTCGTTTGTTAGAAACCGCCTCATCAACGACGTCTATCTGCCGCTCATCGGGGAGAACCTGGCGAAGCAGATCGGCACGGCGGGCAGCGACACCCGCACGGACCGCTCGGGGCTGCTGCTGCTCGTCTCACCGCCCGGCTATGGCAAGACGACCATCATGGAGTATGTGTCGAACAGGCTCGGCCTCACCTTCATGAAGATCAACGGCCCCGCGCTGGGCCATGCCGTTGTCTCGCTGGATCCGACGGAAGCGCCGAACATGTCCGCGCGTGAGGAAGTGGACAAACTCAACCTCGCGCTGGAGATGGGTGACAACGTGATGATCTACGTGGACGACATCCAGCACACCAATCCCGAGTTCCTCCAGCGCTTCATCAGCCTTTGTGACGCGCAACGGAAGATGGAGGGCGTCTGGCGGGGCAAGGCGCGGACCTATGACCTGCGGGGCAAGAAGGTCGCCGTGGTCATGGCGGGGAATCCCTACACGGAAGGCGGGACCAAGTTCAAGATCCCCGACATGCTGGCGAACCGCGCGGACACCTACAACCTCGGCGACATCCTCGGCGGCCATCTCGACGCCTTCAAGGCGAGCTACATCGAGAACAGCCTGACCGCGAATCCGATTCTGGCCCGCCTCGCCAGCCGTCACCAGGAAGACGTGTATGCCGTGATGAAAGTCGCGGAGACCGGCAGCCAGGAGGGCGTGGATTTCAAGGGCAACCACGCACCCGCCGAGATCGAGGAAATGGTCACCGTCACCCGGCATCTGTTCGAGGTGCGGGACACGATCCTGCGGGTGAACCAGGAATACATCCGCAGCGCGGCGCAGGAGGACGCGTATCGCACGGAACCTCCGTTCCGTCTTCAAGGCTCCTACCGGAACATGGCCCGCATCGCCGGAAAAGTGCTGCCCCTGATGAGCAAGGCGGAGATCCGCAGCCTGATCCTCGATCACTACCAGAACGAATCCCAGACCCTTACCCAGGGAGCGGAGGCGAATCTGCTCAAGTTCAAGGAATTTGAAAACATCTCCAACGACACGGAGAAATCCCGCTGGGTGGACATCAAGAAGGAGTTCATGAAACGCCGTCTGCTCGGCGGTGCGGGTGAGGAGGATCCCGTGGGACGCGTGGTCGCCCAGTTGTCGGGATTCCAGGATGGTCTGGAGGCGATCAAGGCAGTCATCGCTGACAGCGGCCGCGAGCACGCGAAACCCCAGAGCCTTTCGGAAACCACCGTGGCGCAGCTCCGTGAGATCATCGCGGGCCTGCGCGCCGTGCCCGTGGAGGTGGACATCAAGGTGGTGCCGGTTCAGGACGACCGTGGATCGATCCAGAGCGTGGATCAATCCGCACAGGCCCCGCTGGCATTCAGCCCGGAAGTCCGGCAGGGAGGTGACGAGAGTTGAGCAGCGGAGCGCTGGCCGCTGGCTAGAGCCTTGGCTTTGATACACATCTCGTGCCCTGCCGCATGAGCCGTAGGAAACTCGGCCTTCTTCAGCACCAACGGTGCGAAATGCGAGAGCCCGGGGTGAGCGAAGCGCAACCCCGGGTCATCGACCACCCCATTTCCCAAGTCCTGAAGGGACGAGATCAAGGGGGCTGCGGCGCGCCAGGGATGCCGTCCTTTCAGGATTTCGGCATCTCTCAAATCTCTTCCCATGGCGCTGCCATGGGCTTTCTCATCCCGCACCGTTGGTGCTGAAGACGCGTCCACGACAAGCCACCATGCCGCATTCGGAGCCACGATGTTCGGGATGCGCGTCAGGGCTAAAGACTGCGTCCCGTCATTTCGGAAACCATCAGATCCAACGCGGCCACCGACCGCTCTGTTGGATAATCCCGGGCCAGGGGCAGGTGGATGAAACCCGCCGGGCAAGTCATCCGGTTCGCATCAAGATCGTGCCTTGCCGTGTAAAAAACCTGATTACAGAGATACCGGCCCGGGTCGTCCGAGAAACGTACCGGATGTCCATTTTTCTCCAGCGGTTCCCGGAATGTTTCCAATGGCAGCGTCGATGAAAGCTGGGATGGCGCTCCCTTGATGATGGCCTTCCCCCTCGGCATTCGTCCGCCGTTGTCCGCAATCCGGAAATCCAGCTCGTTCCATGCGGTGGTTTCCAAGCGGATTTCCTTACTGCCCGCCGCCTCACCGAGCATGATCAGCGCGTCCGGGCGGATCAGCCGGAGCGCCTGCCTGAGCCGTGCCGGGGCGATGACGGAATCCACCGGCAGGATGCGGGTGCGGATTTCCGGGTGGAGCCCTTTCAACCCACGCAGTGCGAGCGACGAGGCGTTTTCCAACCGGCCGTCAAAGGGGACGAACGCGGTGACGAGGATTTTCACGGGCGGAGAATGGCCCGGGTATTGCTAAGAGTGAAGGGTTATGTAGATGCTGAACCCTCGAATGGATTGCGAAATGTGCCAGATCTCCACGGAAAACAAGTGTCCGCTTTGCGGAAACTCAAACCACTGCGGCGTCAATGACATCGGCGGCTGCTGGTGCGGGAAAATTGAAATTCCCATGGAATTGATCGAACAGCTTCCGGAACAGGGAAAGGCGTGCATCTGCCTGGGGTGCGTGAAGGCGAGCTTGGCCGCCCGTGGCGGGCAGGTGTCGTTTTGCGCCGACGGCGGCTGATTTGTCCCCCTTTTGTCCCCCATATCGGGGCTTGCGGCGGAACGCCCGGATCTCTATTTCCTTGGTCCATGGACCACCACGTATATTTCTGGCTGAAGGATGAACGGAAGAACGCCGCCGACCGCGCTGTTTTTGAAAAAGGACTCGCTGACCTGTTGGAAAACGACCTCGTCGCAGGCGGTCGCTGGGCCGTACCCGCCGCCGTGATGGTGCGCCCGGTCATCGACCAATCATGGGACTACGCCCTCGCGATGCAGTTCGACACCATTGAGAAGCACGACGCCTATCAGGTGGACCCGAACCACCAGGTCTTCATCGACGGCTTCAAGGACTGGTGGGCCCAGGTGCAGGTGAAGGACCTGGCTTGAGCTGTTACCGCATGAACTGGCCGAGGGTGAATTTCAGTTCCTCCGGCCAGTCCAGCGTGTCGAGTGTCGCGGTGTCCGCCCATGCCTTGTCGATTCTGAGGAGGTCTTGGAAATACACCGCAGCATCATCTTGGGCGTCGGATTGAGCCGCTGCGATGGTGAGCAGGGCGGTGGCGTTTTCCAACTTCTCCGCAGGGAAGCCGATGCGCTTTCCTGTGAGCAAAAACTGATAGGCCCGCTCGGAATTTCCCGTCAGCAGGGCGACCCAGCCGGCCCGGATGGCGAAGTTTCCATCCTCGGGAAAACGGTGCATGCCCGCTGTGAGGATTTCCATGGCCTGCTTGGGGTCCATGTTTTCAAAAGCCGTGTAGGCTGCCTCGGCATAGTCGCCGGGAATGGTGGTTTCAACGGGGTGCTCGGTGATGAGTTCGATCCACAGCTCGTGGGCTTTCGCGTAGTCGCCGAGAACGGTCTGGGCCATGGCTTCCGCCCGGATGCACGGTTCCGGCGCGACTCCCAGCTCGCGGGCGGTGGAGGCGAGTTGGAAGGTGGTTTGCGCCTCCTCCTTGTGGATTGAGAAGGCCAGCGCCGCCTGCAGGCAGGCTTCGCCGAAACGGCGCTTGCCCACGGCTTCCACGGTGGCGGGATCTGCCAGACGTTCGGCAACGGCTTTGCGTTCCTCCGGCGCGGCGTTTTCCGGGATGCGGATGGTGGCGAGCACTTCGTTCACGCACCCGCGGATGTTGTCGAGGGCGGGCTGGAAATCCGCCTGCTCCCACCCGTCCCAGTCCTCCCGCAGCCGCACGTCCGCAAGAACCGGGAAAACCTCCGGCCAGACCGAAAGCGCGTCCGCCTTGCGTCCTTGGAGCCATGCGATGCGGGATAGCGATATCCTCCGGAGCAGAGGCGGCAGGTCCTTTGCCTGGGTGAGGCAGGCATCGATCCACTCGTGGATGTCAGACTTCAGCGCGAGCGCGAGCGCGGTCGCCGCGGCAGGGCCTTTTCCGCCTGCTGACTTGATGGCGGCGAGAATGGCAGGGGAGTCGTTGCTGCGGAAAATTTCCTCCATCTTCTCCTGCTCGTGCCATGGGGCGGCTGCCAGATTCTGGGAAAGCCCGATGATCTCCTGCCATGACTTCCCGCTCGCATCCGCATGGGTGAGCCGGTCCCAGAGTGGCAGAAGTTCGGCGGCGGGCGCGGTGCGTTGTTTCGCCGCTTCGAACGCCGCCATGAGTTGGGTGAAATCCAAGCCGGGGAAAACCGAGTTCAGCACATCCTCCCGGCAGGCTGCGAACGCCTTCATGCGTTCTTCAAGGGAGAGGCGGGTGAAGGTCCTGTCCTTTTCGTCATAACGGATGCCGGCGAAGGCTTCGCTGAGATTCTCCAACGCTGTCAAAGCTGCCGTATCCACGGCGGGAGGGGGCGTGGGGTTCTCCGTTTTTGTTGGCAACGGCAGCAGGCGATGGACGGTCAGCATGCCGTTTGCCTCGCCCGTGATGATACGCTGTTCGTCGAACGCCGCCGCAGTGATATCGGAGCCTGTTTCCAACAACGCGTGGGAACCTGTCAGATCCTCCAGCGTTTTTCCCTCGACGAAAAAGGGCGCGTGCTGCGGATCCGCCATCAGGCCTGTCCAGATATTCGGTTGAAGGCTCCACGGAAACCGGTTGATGAGAGCTCTTTCCTCCAGCGAGCCGTCGTCCGCACCTTGATAGGAAATCACCGCCTGCACCGGTGGCTGGTGTGATCCTTGATTCTGGAGCGTCAGCACGGAATTCCCATCAGTGGAAAATTGCGCTTGAAGCAGCTTCACCGGCTCCGCCATGGGCTTGTGACGGATTTCCTCAACAGGAGAAACCGGCATCTCCGTGAGACTGCCATCCGAGTGGATCACCCGCAGTTGTTGCCGGTCCAGCCACGCGGCGAGCGGTTGGGCAGCGGTGGCTGCAACAGGATCCGACGTGCGGATGATCTGGCCCGTTGCCGAATCGCGTAATTTCCAAACGATGGAATGGTCCGCTTCCGAAACAAACGCGGGATGCGCCATCAGCAGTCCATCAGGCGAAAACGAGATGACAGAGGCCGGCGTCATGTCGTCCGGCAGCGGCCCCAGATCGCAGATCGGTTCGAGCGAAACCGCATCGCAGAGCAAGGTGACCGGACCACGCTGGACGACGGCCCGGCGGTGCCCTCCATCAAAGACCAGGCTGCGGGTGATATGGCCCTTCGCTGGGAAAAGCACGCTCTCGATTTTCAGCGTGTCGAGATTCCAGCGCAGGGTGGTGTTCGCGCCGCCCTCCAGGCTGACCCATGCGGAAGAGCCCGCAGTATGAATCTGGCCGATGGGCAGCTTGTGATCGATGGTCAGCTCCGGCAGGTTCCACACCGTATCCAGGAGGATGCGTTCGATCAGGGAGCGGGCTTCCCCGGACGCCGGATCGGCCTTGATCGCTGTGACCAACAGGGAGAGTGCCTCATCCGGCCGCTTTTGATCGAGTTTGGTCTTCGCCACATCGATGCGGGCGCCGGCGAGTTCGGTGGCAAGGTGGTTCACCGGCGACTCCACCGGCGCGGAAGGTTTGGATTTTTCCGCCGTCTTTTCCGCAGGCTTGCAAGCGGTGAGAAAAACAGCGGGAGCCAGAAACGGGACAAGCATCTGCCAGCGGCTGCGATTCCGCGCCGTGGTGGATGGTCTGGATGGCCCGGGCATGTTCTACGGATTCAACGCCGCTGGCGGAGCTTTGTGTCTGTAGGAGCTGCGATGCCTCTCCTCAAAGTCCGCTTTTCTGGATCAGGTCGCGAAGCTGGATCTGGAATTCCTTGATGTCTTCCGGAGTGGGACGGTAGCCCGGCGTGTCGGGATCGAGACCCGGGCGACCGGTCTGGTCGAGCATCCAGACGCCGGTCTCTCCGTCGCTGAAAGTCACTTTTCCGCTGACCAGCGCGCCGGGCAGTGTCAGGGTGTCCATGGTGGTGGTGACGGTGCCGGTCGGGACAGGCGCGGGTTTTTCCTCCTCCTCTTTCTTCACAACCTTCGGCTCCTCGATCAGCTCGATGCCGAGGTCGAGAATCAGAAACCGGGTGTCCATGTAGGTGAGGGTATGGTCGAAGTCGTCCTTGAGACGGCGTTGGAGGTCGGACATCGTGGCTCCCTCGGCGGCCCATTGTTTGAGGGCTTCTTTTTGTTCCTGAGTGAGTTTGCTGGCGCTGAACATGCCGTGTTTTCGGATTTGTGCGACGTGTTGCCAAGCCTCAACCATCGGAAAAGGCGCGAGTTCCATTCCCGCTTGCCACCGCGTCGGGGAAACGGAAACTCGCGGGGTGCTTTCCACCCTCCGCGAACACTTCGGCCACGATGATTTCCGTGGTGGACAGGAACCGGTTGTCCGCGCGCTGATGGAGGGACGCTCCGCCCTCGCGGTTTTTCCGACGGGAGGGGGGAAATCCCTGTGTTACCAGCTCCCGGCGCTGCTGCTGGATGGCCTCACCCTCGTTGTTTCCCCTTTGATCGCATTGATGCGGGACCAGGTGGACGCGCTCGCTGCGAAAGGGATCCCCGCCGCGCGGCTGGATTCCACCTTGGATGCGGAACAAGTGCGCGAGGTTTATTCGAGACTGGAAGCGAGCTCGCTCAAATTGCTCTACATCGCGCCCGAGCGATTCGCGAACGAATCATTCCGCAAGAAACTCGGGAAACTGCCCATCCGGCTCATCGCCATCGACGAAGCGCATTGTATTTCCGAGTGGGGGCATAATTTCCGGCCGGACTACCTCAAGCTGGCCAAGATCTGCCGCCGCCTGAAAATTCCACGGGTTCTTTGTCTGACGGCTACCGCGACGCCGAAGGTCGCGCGTGACATCCGCAAGGCATTCCGCATCGCCGCCGCCGACCATGTACAGTTGAGTTTTCACAGGCAGAACCTCGATCTGCGGGTGACGCCATGCACCGTGGAGGAAAGGAAATCCTTGTTATTGGAGAAATTGAACGTTGTGGATGGTGCGGCGGTGGTCTACGTCACGCGCCAGGAGACCGCCGAAGAAGTGGCAACCTTTCTGGCGAAAAACGGACTTCCCGCCCGCGCCTATCACGCGGGGTTGCCCGCCGAATTCCGGGCGGACGCGCAGAACGCGTTCATGGCCGGGAAAACACGCGTCATCGTCGCGACCATCGCGTTCGGCATGGGAATCGACAAGTCGGACATCCGCGCGGTGTTCCACTACAACCTGCCGAAAAGCCTGGAAAACCACACCCAGGAAATCGGTCGCGCCGGACGGGATGGCGGGTATGCCCTCTGCGAAATGCTCGCCTGCGGTGATGACCTGACGGTTCTGGAGAATTTCATCCATTCGGACACGCCATCGCCTCGAGCGCTTTCCAATCTTGTAGACAGGGTGCTGCGGCTCGGTCCGGCGTTCGATGTTTCACCCTACGAACTCTCCACCATTTGCGACATCCGGCCAAGCGTGGTTTCCACTGTCATGACCTATCTGGAAATCGATGGCATGATCGAAGCCACTGGAAGTTTCTACGGGAGCTATCGGGCGAAACTGCTCAACACCCGGGACAAGATTCTGGCAGGTCGTTCACCTGCGGAGCGGAAATTCATCCGGCAGCTTCTTGATGCCGGAGAAATGAAGCGCTGGTGGCTTTGTTTCCAACCGACCTTGCTCGCCGGAAAGTTCGACTGTTCGCGGGAAAAGGTGGTGGGCGTGCTCAACGACCTCCACTCCGCCGGAGACATCATGCTCAAGGTCTCGGGCCTGCGGCAGGGATACAAGCTCAGGAAAGATCCGGGCGACATCAGGGAGCTCACCGCTGGTTTGGTGGAGAAGTTCCAAGCCCGCGAACAATCGGACCTCGCGCGGCTTCGCCAGGTTCTGGGGATCTCGGCCTATCGAGGGTGCCTGACGGGCTATTTGACCAAGCACTTCGGTGAGACTCTGGCGGAGCCCTGCGGGCATTGCGACCGTTGCCGGGGTGTTCCCGCCAAGACCGTCAAACGTCCGAAAGTCAGAAGACCCACGGATGAGGAACTGATCGCGGTGAAAACCCTGATGGATGAAAAACACGCGGCGCTCAATACGCCGCGGCAGCTCGCGAAGTTCCTATGCGGCATGGCAAGTCCCGCCGCCACGCGGGCGCGGCTGACGCGGAACAATGCGTTTGGTTTGCTCGCGGATCTGCCCTTTTCGGACGTGTTGATGATCGCGGAGGCCGCGTGACGGGAGTTACTTCGCGTAGCTCGCCTTGTCGTCGGCTTCGAGATAGTCGAAAAGAGTGCTGGTGGCAGGATCAACACCGGCTTCCTTACAGACGCCGATGAACCATTCCTTTTTCTCCGGATTGTCGTAAGGGCGGGCCGCTTCGGCGCTGTCCGACCACGCGGTTTTCTCCTCTTCTGTTTTCGGAGTTCCGTTGGCATCCAGCCATGCGGCGATCTCTTCGTTCGAGGCTCCGTCTTCCAGCAATTTTTTCACATCGGAGCCTTGGACGCCTTTGAACCCGAAGAGGAAATTGTCGAGCGGGCAATCAAAGTGGAATTCCCCGACGGTTCCGGCGAGGGTGGCGCGCCCCTTGTCCGCCATGCGGGCGAGGATGGCATATCCGGCGGTGCGGACGCGTGGGCTTGTCGGCGCTTCTTTTGTCAGATCTTTTGCAGTGCTCATGTTGGTGAGTTGGTTCGTAGGTTGAGCCGTCACCAAACGCCGGGTATCCGGGTTGTCAAATGACGAAATCGAAGCGTCGGAACCTCATTTGAAGGAGACGAGCCAATCCCGGAACGCGGCCTTGTCGGCAGGCAGGAGAGTGGCGACCTTTTCGCGCTGGGCGAGGATGGCGAGCCGCGCGGGGATCTCGATGCTGTTCGGCCCAAGCTCGTTTTCCATGACATCAGGGAACTTGGCCGGGTGTGCGGTTTCCAGCGTGATCGTCGGGCTGGTGGGGTGGGAGGCGCGCCATTTCTGTGCGGCGAGCCAACCGACGGCACCATGCGGGTCGATCTCATATTGGTGCAGCGCCTTCACCGTACGGATGGCCGCGCGGGTCTGGTCGTCGGTGAAGGTCATGCCGGAGATGCGGGATTTCATGGCATCCCAGGATCCGCCGAAGAGGGCCTGCATGCGGACGAAATTGGATGGGGCTCCGACATCCATGGCGTTGGAGATCGTCGGAACGCTGGGGCGTGGATTGTATTGTCCTGAGCGGAGGAATTCCGGCACCACGTCGTTCTTGTTTGTCGCGGCGACGAAGTGTTCGACCGGCAGGCCCAGCTGCATGGCGAGCAGGCCGGCGGTCAGGTTTCCGAAATTCCCGGACGGGATGACAAATGTTGGCTTCACGCCCTCCGGCAGTTGGCGCGCCGCGTGGATGTAGTAGAAGCTCTGTGGAACGAGGCGGGCGAGATTGATCGAGTTCGCGGAGGTGAGATTGAGGGTTTCCGCCAGCTCACGGTCCAGGAAGGCGGATTTCACCAGCGCCTGGCAATCGTCGAAAGTGCCTTGGATTTCCAAGGCCGTGATGTTTCCTCCGAGCGCGGTGAGTTGTTTTTCCTGAAGTCCGGAAACCTTTCCTTGTGGATAGAGGATGATGACACGCGTGCCGGGGACGTTGTGGAAGGCCGATGCGACGGCTCCGCCGGTGTCTCCGGAAGTCGCCACGAGAACGGTCAGTTCCCGATCGTCATCACGGGTGAGCCAGGCCATGAGGCGAGCCATGAATCGTGCGCCGAAATCCTTGAACGCGAGGGTCGGGCCATGGAAAAGTTCGAGAATGTGATCGCCCGGTCCGAGCGTGACCAATGGCGCATCGAATGAAAGCGTGCCTTCGACGATGTCCACGAGCGCCTGTGGCGGCACGTCCTCACCGAAGAACGCATCCGCCACGGCGATGCCGATTTCCTGAAAACTCAGTTCGCGCCAGATTTGCCAGAACGAGGAATCCAGCACCGGCAGCGTGTCCGGCATGTAGAGGCCATTGTCCGGCGGCAGCGAGCGGAGGATGGCTTCCTTGAGGTCGACCTGGTGGGAGGGGTTGTTGGTGGAGTGGTAAAGCACGGTGAAATGAAGTTTGCTGGTTTACAGTGTCCGGTTTTCAGGGGAAATCGAACACCGTCGGAGTCATTCAACTTTCGATCACATGCACGCCCGTCGGGTTGATCCGCGAGACATAGGCCTGGTTTTCAATCGGAATCGCGTGGAAGACCTTGCTGATTGCATCGGCGACCTTGTGGGCGATTTCCTCTCCCTCGCAGAGCGCGAAGACGGAGGGGCCGGCACCGGAAATCGAAAAGCCGAGGGCTCCGGCGGAGATGGCGGCGCGTTTGGCCTTGTAGAAATCCGGGATGAGCTTCTGGCGGCGGGGTTCGGCGATGACGTCGTGGATCGAGCGGGAAATGAGGCCGTAGTCTTCCTGGATCAGTCCGCACAGCAGTCCGCCGAGGTTGCCGATCTGCTGGGTGGCGTTTTCGAGGGGGATCTCTTTTGGCAGGATTCCCCGGGCCACCTTGGTCAGAACCTCGATATCGGGGTGGACGACGGCGGCCCAGAGGTTTTTCGGTGCGGGGATCTGGGCGAAGTCGAGTTCGTCGTTCGAGCGGATGAAAACGATGCCGCCGAAGAGGCAGGGGGCGACGTTGTCCGCGTGCCAAGCACCGTCCGCGGAGGCTTCACCCGCCATGGCGAATGGCAGGAGCTGTTTTTTCGTAAGCGGCTCGCCGATGAGTTTGTTCACGGCGAATGCTCCGGCGACCGACGAGGCGGACGACGATCCGAGGCCGGAACCGAAAGGCATCTTCTTGTGGATCTCCATTTCGATGCCGCGGTCCGTCATGCCGAGATGCTTGAGCAGGTCCAGGGCTGCGACTCCGGCGCAGTTTTGCGTGGGGTTTTTCGGGAGCTTGCCACCGTCTCCGGTAATTTGCGTGATGTGCAGGCCGGGTTTGTCACAATGGCGGACCACGATTTCATCGCCGGGAGAGTCGATGGCGAAGCCGAGGACATCATAACCGCAGGCGACGTTGGCCACCGTGGCGGGGGCGAACACGCGAATTTCTGAAGAATTGGACATAGTGGAAGCGCTCCCGAGGAGCGGACGCAGTCTGCGGGCGGATGTCCGGTTTGTTCAAGTCCGGAAACCTGTCACCTGACAATGTCGTAGACCACGATCTTCTTCGTCAGCGGCTTGAGCACCTCGTTCACCTTCTTCACGTGGAACGGGTGGGTTTCATACGTGTGCAGGGACTTTTCCGAATCGAAACGAACGGTCAGGCCGACATCGAACGAATCGTCCACCACCGGACGTTCGCTGGCAAGGGCTGTGCCGGCATCAAGGAACTTGATGCCGGGGATGACCCGCAATTCGGAACATGCATCAAGCAGCGCCTGACGGTCCGCCGTATTTCCAGGCCGTTTCTGCCACATGAGGACGACGTGATCCACGGTCCCGTGTGAGGCGGGCGGAGAGATGGTGGCGCAGGAAACGAGGGAAAGGGAGGCGGCGAGACAGAGCGGGAATTTCATGGATTTCGCGTTGCTGATACGGACAGGTGCGGATTTTTCTTAGAAAAAGAAAAACCGCTTCTTCTTCCGCTTGTAAGAGCCGTCGCCTACCGAAATGACCTCCATGTGGGTGGTGGTCAGGCCCTGGCCCTTGAAGCCGAGTTTCTTTGCCGCGCGGGGAGAGACATCGAGCACGCGGTTTCCGATGAAGGGGCCGCGGTCGTTGATGCGAAGCTTCACGGATTTCCCGTTTTCGACGTTGGTCACTTTCACCAGGCAGGGGAGGGGAAGGGTCTTGTGGGCTCCGATCAGATGCCACGGCATGACCTTCTCACCCAGGGAGGTGGTGCCGCGCTTCAGACCGAAGAATTTCGACTCATTATACCACGAGCACGTCCCGGTTTCCTCGAAGTCGAGGGCCTCCTCCACGCTCATGGGGTGATAGGTCTGGCCGCGCACGGTATAACTGCGCGTCTGGTAACCATCATAGCCTCCGGGACGGGAGAAACATGAGGTACAAATGAAAACCGCCGCGCTGCAAACGGCAGCGAGGCGGAGGTTAGGGTTTTTCAAGTGGGTTGAAATCACGCTTTGCGCTCGCGGATGACTTGGAGGGTGGTGGCGACTTTTTCCTTCATCTCCTTGCCGGGTTTGAATTTCACCGCGGCGCGGGCGGGGATTGGAACGTCCTTGCCGGGATCCTTCGGGTTGCGGCCGATCTTGGCTTTCATTTCACGGACTTGGAACGCACCGAAATTCCGCATCACGACGGTGTCGCCATGTGCGAGGGATTCGGTGATCTCGTCGATGAGGGTTTGAACCACTTCCAGTACGTCTTGTTGGGTGATTTCGAGACCTTTTGCGCCGAGTTGGTCGGTGATTTTGATAACGAGTTCTCGTTTGGTGATGGTTGCCATTTTAAATAGGGACAGTGTTGAGAATTAAGGGTGTGCGCAGATTTAAGCATGCTTCGGGCCGGGTTGTCGCGCCTAAAATCACCTCAATTGATGCGATTTTCATGCCAGCGCCCGAACAAACGTCAAACCCTGCATAGATTGCAGGAAAATGACACAAATCGGAACAAATGTGTCATTTCGCGGACGAGCCGTCACCAAAAAGGCCGTCACTCCGGAGTGCCCAGAATCACCTGGGTCGTTTTGAAATGCAGTTTCGCCACTTTTCCGAGAGCGTCGGGACCGTGTTTCGCGATCAATTCCCGCGCCGCCGATACCACGGAATCGGAGGCCCCAAGAGGAAGCCTCACCCCGCTGGCGGCCGAGGTTTTATCCATCCAGTCGATGAAGCGTTCCCGAGCGAGAATGGAGGCCGCGGCGACGGCGGTGTCGGACTCTCCTTTGGTGCGTTGCTCCAGTTGAATGGTCAGGTTCTTCTCCTTGAGAGCGCGTTGGAGGATTTCCGGGCGGGCGAATTGGTCGCTCAGGGTGCGCGGGCAGTCCGGGCGAGCGGCAGCGAGGTTCTCGATGGCCCGGGCGTGGCCCCATGCGAGCAGACGGTTGAGATTTCGGAACGACGCATGCATCGAGTTATAGCGCTCGGGACCGATGGCGACGACGGTGGTGGCGCAGCCTGGGGTGGAACGGATGATCTCCGCGAGCTTGCGGATGCGGGCGGCACTGGTCACACGCTTGGAATCCATGATCCCGGCATCGATCAGGCGGCGGGCGATGATGGCGTCCGTGTAAGCCCCGGCAATGACCAGCGGACCGAAATAATCTCCTTTTCCGCTCTCATCGATGCCGAAATGTGGTTCGAATTTGTCCGGCTCGAGGATCTCCTCATAACCTAGCTTCGCCTCGCCGATGATTTCCGGTTCCAGTGTGAAGCGGATGAAGTCCTCAGTTTCCTTGCCTTGGATCAACACCTTCGGTCCCTTTTCGTAGACGGTGACGTTCAACTTGCCCTTTTTGGCGGAAAACAGCGCATGTGGTTTCTCCGTGAAATCGAAACCCTGCCGTATCAATGCCTGGCGGAGGAGTTCGGCCTGGGCGGAGGTGAGCGGCGCGGTGTGGGTGGTCACGGGCGGCAACCGTCGCGTTTTTGCGGGTTCAAATCAAGGCGTGCGTTTCGGGCCGGCTGAATCCGGCGTTCCATGCCTCACTCCGCCACCACGAACATCGCACCGAAGAGATTGCTGTCGACGGGGCTCGTGGGATTCACCGCCATTTGGGAAATGTCACCGTCGAGAAAAAGCGCGTTCCGGCATCCGAGCTGGAGGAACAGTCCGGCGAAATTCCAGAAATTCACCACCTCGCCTTTGGCGGTGATGGCGAAGACAAGACGTTTTTCGTCATCCACTCCCACACCATTGCGAGGCAGCCTGCTGGCGGATCCTTGGTTGAATGCCGGGTGCCGCCTGCCATCGATGAGGAGCAGCGGACCGGATTGAATGGCCCAGCCGGGCTTGGGTGCGGGCTCAATTCTGGGAAATGAAGCGGCATCGATGATGGCGGGTTCCGTTTGGCCCACCCCGGAAGCGGTATGGAGGACCCCGTTCGGCTTGAGAAAAAAGTTCCCCGGAGCGTCCGCGAGATTGAGCGGATGGAGTGTCTTCTGGTTTTCCACATGCAGCCCGCTGGGAATCCCGCCAGGCTCGAAGATCCCGGCGTTCATGATGAACTTCACGGTTTGCCCTTTCCGCGAGAAGGCGGATTGCACCTTGTCGAAGCTGCGGTAGGGCTCGCCCTTTTCATCCTTCCAAACCACTTGCACGCGGGCGGCCGGCACGCGGACAACCCGGAATCTCACTCCGGAAAACAGGATGCTCTCTTCCGTGACCCCGGCACCGAAGGCGGTGCCGAGGGTGAGGAAGATCAGAAGAGCGGCGCGGATCATGGGGTGCCAAAGAGCGGTTCGATCAGGCCGGGCCTGCCATTTCATTTCTCCGGGATCGCGTCGTAGATTTGCTCGAGCGAGAGCACTGTGTAGGCGGTGACGAGCACAGGGTTGGACTCCATCCAGCGGGCGTTCTCGTTCACCCACGAGCCGTTCTCACGCTGGGTGGCGAGCAGTTTTTCGCCGAGTTCCTTGCGCCAGTCCGCCTCTTTGCCTCCTTCCAGTTTCAGGGTGGTGACATTCGCGGCGGCGAGGGCCTTGGACATGGTTTGGTAATAGTAATACAAACCTTGAGCGCCCATGCCGGGGTTTTCCGTGACCGTGTAGTTCTTGCCGAGCCATTCCTTGACGGCGACCACGCGGGGATCGTCCGCGCTGACTTTCGCGTAAACGAAGGAGAGCAGGCCGGCGTAGGAAATGGAGCCATACGAACGCAGGGCGGTGCGCCCGTCCGGCAGCTTGTCTTCACCGGCCTTGCTGTCGCCGGGAGTGTAGATGAAGCCACCCTTGTTTTTCTCGTCATCGGATGCCCATGGCTGGTCGTTGGTTTTGGTGAGATTCTGGCTGCGGGAAAGGAAGGTCACCGCGGCATCCCAATCGAGATCCGGCTGGTCGCCGTGTTTCCCGTCCTCGATGACCTTTTTCGAAAGCGCGATCGCCTCGATGGCGAGGTAGGTGTTCGACATGTCGGTATGGTCGTTCTTCGAGCCGTAGCCGACACCGCCGTCGTTGGGATTGTCCGTTTCCTTTTTCTTGCCGATGTCCCACTGGTTGTCGATGAGGTGTTTGCGGGCCTTGACGATGGCCGGCTCGTAGCCCTCCCGCCCCGCCGAGACGAGCGCGGTCACGGAGGTGGCGGTGTTATAGACGGACAAGCCGCGGTTGTAGATCCCGCCGTCATCCTTTTGTTGGCCGAGCAACCAGGTGTAGCCCTTTTCGACCGATTCGGGAAACGGGGCCTTGCGGTCGAAATTCGGATCGCGCGTGGCGGCGGTCAGGGCGAGGGCGGTGAAGGCCGGGATGCCTTCGTCGTCCCAGTGGCCCGCGGGCTTTTGCTGGGATTTCAACCAGGCATTGCCCCGGGCGATGGCCTGGCGCATTTCCTGTTTCAGCGAAAGATAGCGGTTGGGAGCTGTTTCGGCGGCAGAGCCGAGGGCGGTGCCGAGGATGACGAGGGAGGTGATGAGTTTCATGGTTTCGGGATGGGTTTTGCGTTTTGGTAAGGGGTGATGATGACCGTGACCGCGGTGCCTGCGGCGGGGACGCGTTTCGGGAAAGGCGCCCAGACGTCGTCGTTGTCATAGTCCGTGCCCGGATAGTTCAGGATCGAGGCCATGGACATGAAAATGGAGACGATGTCGCCGGATGTCTCCGGAGCATACTTGCCGTTGTTGAAATCCGAACCGCCGTAGACCCACGGGCCTGCGGGCATGGAGGTGGTTTTCACCTCATGTTGGATCCACTCGTTCACCGGCACGCGGCGGACTTTTTCGCCCTCCTTCCATTCCACATCGATGGCGACACGGGCCGCTGCCTTGATCTCCGGCGGCACGACGGGGAGTTCGCCGGAAAGGCCTCCGGTTCCATTCGGCAGGGGATAGAGTTCGCGGGATGGTGGGTAGCGCAGCAGTGTGAACGCGAGATTCAGATGCGTGGGGGAGATTTCCGTGGCGAGCAGCGCTTCGTGGATTTTGCCGTTCTTGTGAACGACGAGGAATTCCAGCAGACCCTCGGTCATGTTCACCACGGTGGGGAACCGGATCTCCCGTGTCTTTTCGTCGAAGATGACCTCGCCGATCTGGTAGCGCGTGCCATCAAGTTTCTTCACGGATGGCTTCACCGGTTCCGCGGTCTTTTCTGCCTCGGGAGAAGGGGCGGGGGGGGGCGCTTCCTGTGCCAGCGCCAGGGTGGCGATCGCCGGGACGAGGATGAAAAGACGTGCGGTCATCGAAGTGAATGGGAGGTAACGTTCGGTCCGGCCGGGAAATTAGAAAAAATGGCAACTTAGGGTTGTTTTTTCGGAGGAAGATTGAGTCCGGCGGCAAATTCACTCCAGCAGAGCCGCGTCACCCGGAAGTTCAACGCGCTTTGCGGGTCTTCCCCTTCCGCCAACGCGGCGATGGGAGTGTAGGCGGTGGTGCGGACCAACTGACTCTGGATCAATAGAAAAGCGGTTTTCAGAATTTCCGCCCTCAGTGTTTCCGGAGACTTCGCCGTGAAGGAGAGAACCTCCGTGGACGACGGCTTTTTCACCGATCCCGCCAGCCAGAGGGCGACGGGAGCGGGGCCCTTTCCGGACTTGCTGGTTTTTCCCGCATTCACCACGGCCTTCACCTTCACGATGCCGGACGACGCCGCCTCCAGATCGTGCGCGATCCCGGTGAGGACGGGCGTCAGTGTCTTGACGTTCGTTTTCCCGGTGCTGGCGTAGAGGATGATCGGAATCATCGCCTCGGGGGTGGTATTCCACTCCGGCAGCGTCGGCCGAAGCCGCCGGATTGAGGAAATGGCACCCGCCGCCTGTGCCGCGTCGGGCCTCGCGAGGTCGATCACCCGTTCCCATGCGAGCAAGGCTCGTGGAAAATCGCCTTTTTCCTCGAGCGCGTTCGCAAGCTCGATCAGGTGCTCTGTTCCCTGGGGCACTCTCTCTCCATATTGTTGAAGGATTGGCGGGGTGGCCAGATCCCCCAGATCGATCTCCGGCTTCGGCGGCTCGGGGGGCGGGGGAGGAGGTTCGGGTTCCTTCACCACCACGGGCGGGACGACTGCCGCGATTTCCTCCGGAGGCAGCTCCGCCTCCACCCGGAGACGCACCTCCTCCAGCTTCGCGGCGGATGGTGGCGTCATGAAGTCCATATGCCGGGTGTTCTTCCACCACACCCCGCCACAGACGGTGATGACGAGCAGAATGACGACGGGGATTGGAATTCGCACACGGGAAACCTGCCCCGGAGTCCGCCTTCCGAAAAGCGGAAATCTCCGTGACACCTGAAAAACAAAACACCCCGCCTGGAAAACCAAGCGGGGCGTCCTGATGAAATTTTTCCGATGCGGATCAGTCGGCGCTCTTCACGAGGAGGGCGCGCTTGCCCACGCGCTCGCGGAGGTAGTGCAGTTTCGCGCGGCGGACCTTGCCACGGTTCGTGACCTCGATCTTGGCGATACGGGGGGTGTGGAGAGGGAAGACGCGCTCGACGCCCTCGCCGTAGGAAATCTTGCGAACGGTGAACGAGGCGTTCACGCCGGAACCGCCACGGGCGATCACGAGGCCAGCGAAGATCTGGACACGCTCTTTACCACCTTCAACAACGCGGCAATGAACCTTCACGGTGTCACCGACGTTGAACTCGGCGACGTCTTGCTTCAATTGCTCTGACTCGATCTTCTTAATGATGTGCATGGGGTCCTCCTTCGCGGAAAATGAATGTGCTGCCAGCGGTGTCTGTGCGGTGTGCCCTGACGCGCGGGGCGGGAGAGCTAGTGGATCTGTTTCGGATTTGCAACCGCGAAATTGATCGAATTTCAGTGTTTCCCATAAACGGCCGCCGGATCGAACGATTTTTCGCCCCCGATCTGCTCCAATTTCGCCGTGCCGCCCGCCGTCGCAGGCACCACTTTCCGGTAAAAACACGAGTTCCGGCCCGTGTGGCAGGCTCCCGCGCCGATCTGCTCGACGACGACGACCAGGGCGTCCTGATCGCAGTCCGTCCGGATCTCCACGACCCGTTGGATGTGACCGGAGGTCGCTCCCTTGTGCCAGAATTCCTTGCGCGAGCGGGACCAGTACACCGCTTCGCCGATCTCCAGAGTGCGGCGCAGCGACTCCGCGTTCATGTAAGCCAGCATCAGCGGCTCCTTCGTCGTCGCATCCACCGCCATCGCAGGGATGAGGCCGTCCGCGTCGAATTTCGGGGCGAAATCAGCGCCTTCCTCGATCTCCGCCTTACCACCCCGCAGGGCAAACACGTTCTGCGTATCCATGCGGGGACCGTGAAACGGGGCATGCGGCGTGTCCAGTCCAGAGTCTGGAGGGAAACCTGTCCTGAGTTTGTTTCTGCCGGATTGTGAAAAGTTTCAAGATGGAGATTTGTCCGAAGCCGTGGAGAATGCCGCATCCAGCGTATTCAGCACGGCGAGGCCTTTTGCCGCCGAGCCTCGTGCGGCAATGGCTCGGAAACGGGTTTCCGCATCGAACTCCACAATGCTGATGGTGGCGAGCTCCTCCATCAGC
Organism: Luteolibacter yonseiensis; assembly: GCF_016595465.1. NCBI lineage: Bacteria > Pseudomonadati > Verrucomicrobiota > Verrucomicrobiia > Verrucomicrobiales > Verrucomicrobiaceae > Luteolibacter > Luteolibacter yonseiensis. The sequence continues at coordinate 800,078 of NZ_JAENIK010000011.1, forward strand.
TTGTTGACGCTGATGTCGCGGTGCTTCGCAAGCTGGCGGAGACGGGCGTGTTTGTCGTCTGGCAGGCGGATGGTGAGCGTGCTCATGGGAGTGTGGATATGAATTGGGCCGGAGTCTGTATTTTAAGCTCGGGGAAACGTAACTGTCCGTGAAGGAGACCTTTGAGATTGTGGGTGACGATTGCTTCGGCTGAGCCTGCGAGCGCGAGTTCGATAAGGTGGTTGTCTGCCTCGTCAGGGAGGTTCGGCCGCCAGAGGTAATACACTTTGATCCAATCCGCCACAGAAAGCAACGCGTCGAAAAGCGCCAACTGCTCATCTTTCGGAATGGGGCTTTTCGCCATCAGTTCAGGTCGTGAAAGCAAGTCCTCGTATTCATGGAAAAGGGCGGCCCCCATGATCGCACGAACCCTGCCTGAGAGGCAGGCTCTCAGGATTTCCCGATTTTGGCCAGCCGGGCTCAAGATGGCGCCGATGAAAACATTGGTATCCACAACTATGCGGGGAGGCATGTGTTTTGATAGCACATATGATGGCATTATGCCAATATCAAAATTCGAGAGAGACTGCCGGATCCGTTCTTCCCCCCATAAGTGGGAGTTCGAAATTCTTGCCCGGTCCTTGGCGCATCCGCTATTCCTCAGGGATGAAAAAATTCATCGCCTTCGGGTTTTTAGCTCTTTCTGTCTGTGTTTTCGGGAAAGAAACCAAGCCCGCCACCGCAATCCGCCCCGGCGAGGTGTGGCTGGATACCGATGGTAAAATGGTCAACGCCCACGGCGGCGGCATCCTTTTCCATGCGGGCACCTATTACTGGTATGGGGAGATCAAGGAGGGAAAGACCTACCTTCCCGAGGTGAACAAGTCCTGGGGCGGCACCCGGGTCGATGTCGTCGGGGTCTCCTGCTATTCCTCGAAGGATCTGCTTGCCTGGAAAAACGAGGGAAACGTCCTGCCTGCCGTCCCCGGTACGGATCTCGACCCGAAGCTCGTGCTCGAACGCCCCAAGGTCGTCTATAATGCCAAAACGAAGAAATTCGTCCTCTGGTTCCACAGTGATTCCCTGAACTACGCCGCTGCGAAGGCGGGCGTCGCCACCAGTGACTCGCCCACCGGTCCCTTCACCTACCATGGCAGTTTCCGGCCGCATGCGAACCAATGGCCGGTCGGCGTCACCGAAGAGCAGAAAGCGGACGAAAAGAGCCAGCTGGTGAAGGATTTCTCCGTCGGTCAGATGGTCCGCGACCTTACCGTCTTCGTGGATGACGATGGAAAAGCCTACCTTTTCGCCGCGTCCGAGGGGAATCCCACCATGCAGATCTCCGAACTCACCGAAGACTATTTGAAAACCACCGGAAAATACATCCGCATCTGTGAAGGCCGTTCGATGGAAGCTCCCGCGGTTTTCAAGCGCGAGGGCAAATATCACATGATCGCCTCCGGCTGCACCGCATGGGCGCCGAACGCCGCCCGCTCGGTCGTGGCCGACAGCATCTGGGGTCCGTGGAAGGAACTCGAAAATCCCTGCAAGGGTGAAAAGGCCGACATTTCCTTTTTCTCCCAATCCACCTACGTCCTTCCCGTCCACGGCAAGCCGGACCAGTTCATCTTCATGGGGGACCGCTGGATCAAGGACGACCTCGCCGACTCCCGTTATATCTGGCTGCCCATCACGTTCACCGAAAAGGGCCAGCCGGAAATCCGCTGGCATGACTCCTGGAGCATCAGGTAAGGGCACGGGGACGAGGTGTTGGCGCATGATAAATGGCCTGCATGCGGAATTCCTCGAGACGGCCTCCATGATTGTGATTCATCATGGAGGCTCGTCTCAAGTCAAGCGGCTCATCCCATATCTGGGGAACAAAGATCCTGGCACTTTTAAAGCCCTATGACGTTGTTGCCGGACCCGGGAAACCGGGGTGTCCTTCTGATTTTATTTCTAACGAAAATAGGATTGGGAAAGATCCGATCATATGATTAGTGATCAGCAAATTGGGTGATAAATTCACCGCATAATAGATGACGTTGAAGATGATCCGGCGCTGCGGTGACCGCACTTTCCGTCGTTGGATCCGCCGCTAATGGCATGATAGCTGCATTCTTGGGTTCCGCCTCCAACCACCAAGAATAATAAAACCAGAGTTATCATGATCTTTTTAAAATGCCATCACCTGTGGCGGAACCGTCTTTCCGCGGCCGCTGCGATCGGATTGGGAATCTCCGCGGCCCATGCGGACAAGACGGTGCCCTTCGTTTTGGAAGACTCCACCATGGAAGATGTCCAGAAAGCCATGGACGCAGGGGCGCTCACCAGCGTGGAGCTGTCCTTGCTCTATATGAACCGGATCGAGGCATACGACCGCAACGGACTCACGTTGAACACGGTTCCCGCCATCAATCCCCGTCTCATCGCGGAAGCCGCGCGGGCCGACCGCCTGCGTGCCAACGGTCAAAAACTGGGCCCGTTGCAAGGCATCCCGTTCACCGCGAAAGGCAGCTTCAATTTCGAAGGGCTTCCGAATACCGACGGGATCACCGCATGGGCGGACCTGTATCCACAGGAGTCTTGTTTCGTCATCGACAAACTCCAGGATGCGGGAGCGGTGTTCCTCGGCCACGCCAATCTCGACGCGTTCCAGTCGTCCACTTCCCAAGCGCTGTCCCAGGTATGGGGACTCGCAAGGAATCCTTATAATCCGGAGTTCCGCACCGGCGGGAGCAGTGGTGGTTCCGGCGCGGCCACCGGCGGCAACCTTTCCTTCTTCTCTCTCGGTGGCGAGACCGGAGGTTCCGTCCGCAGCCCCTCCGACCGGGGCGGTATCGTGGGCATCAAGACCAGCAACGCGCTCATCTCGGTGAGAGGGCTCGCTCCCCTCGCGTGGGATCGGGACGTGGTGGGACCGATGGCCCGCCATGCGCAGGACACCGCGCACATCATGGATGCCGCCACGGTCACGGACCCCGATGACATCTGGGCTTCGGTGGACGTGATCCCCGGCCGCGCCAAGCCGACCGGCTACTCCGCCACCGCCGCTTCCACGACTCTCGCGGGCAAACGCCTCGGCGTCCCGGTGAACATGCTGGGGAACTCCACAGGCAGCGTCGCGGATGAGATCCGCGCCCTCTTCGCCCAAGCCCGAGCGGACCTCCAGGCCGCGGGCGCGACCATCGTGGAAGTGACGGTGCCGCCCGAACTGGACATCTCCTTCACCGGACGCAGGGCCTCCGTTCCCCAGTCCGTGCTGGTCCCTCCGACCCGGAAACTCTACTCTCCGGTGAACACCGATCTCACGGGAAACATGGTCGGCAGCTCGCGGGGCTATCCGTTCAAGACTTTCCTCGAGGCTGTGCTGGCAACTCCGGCCGACACTCCGGAGACCCTCCACAGCAAGGTGGTCGCGAGGATTTCGCCGGTGACCCAGCTCACCCAGTCCTCGCGTGACGCCATCGCGAACAAGACCACCTTCGGACCGACCGCGCCGGACGCGGTCGAGCATTTCCTCGCGGTCCGCTATCAGATCCTGGACTACGAGGCGTTCCTCGCCGCGAACAATCTCGACGCGCTCATCATGCCGACGGCTCCGGTCAAGACCAGCACGGGTATCACCCTTCCACCCATCTCGCGGGCACTGGTGAACTCCTTCTCCAACCCCTTCGTCACCGTCCCCATGGGCACCGTCAACATTCCCTTGAACGCCACCACCACGGCGGAGCCCAGCACGCTGGGTTTCATGGGACGCTTCTGGGGTGATGACAAGGTGCTGGGAATCGCGGCCGCATATGAGGCCGCCACCCGCCATCGGGTGAATTCGCCACTTGTCCCTCCCCTTGAAGGTGAGAACTTCAACTATGTGGTGAAGGAGATCGTCCCGCCGATCCATCCTCCGATCATCAACCTCCAGAGCAAGGCGGTTGTCAAAGGCAAGGGCAAGAACCTGCGGCTGGTGGTTTCCGGCACGATCACCAAGGATGCGTCGCTGAAATCCATCAAGGTCACCATCGGCGGCAAACGTGTTCCTGTCAGCGGCATGGCCAAATGGAATGCGGTGATCGGTCTGGGTGACCTGCAGAAACGGATCAACTCCCGTTCGAACACCGTCAGCGTCACCGTTCTGGTGAAGGACAGCGTGGGCAACACCAGCGCCGTGATCCGCAACGTCAAGCTCCCCAATCTGAAAAAACTGGTCCGTCTTTAACCGGTCCGTGACCCGACTCCAAGGCGGCGGAAATCCGCCGGGTTCCCGCCGCCTTTACTTCCCCCGGGGATCGACCCGCTTCCGCAAACCAACCCATGTCCCGTTCCAGAAAATTCCGCAAATCCATCCGCCACACCGCGATCGCGGTCTGTCTGATTCTTGCCACCGCGCTATGGCTCAACCATGGAACCGGTGACCGGCAGGACTCCCGTCCGATCTCCGGTCTCAAGGATGGATCCGCCCAAACACGTGCCTCTGCCATCGAAACGGAAATGCTCCGGCGCATCGAGGCTTCTCCAGCAAGCGACTATCCCTCGCTGATGCGGAGCATCCTGCTCGTCAAGGATCCCCGGACACAACAATCGCTGATCGCCAGTCTCATGCGGCGTTGGCTGGAGACGGACATGGAGTCCTTCACCGCATTTCTCGACGATGCGGAGGTCGAAGGCGAGCAAATCTGGAGTCGTCTCACTCCGGGTTTTCTGGCCTCCCTGGACCAGCTTTCGCCGGAAACCGCCGGCTCATACCAACTTCGCGACCTCGTCACACGGATTATCTCCAGATATGCCGTCTCGGATCCTTTGAAGGCGCTCGCCGCGGCCAGACAGCATCTCACGGAAAACAATCTCGACTCCGCGCTGGCAGCCATCGCCACCGAACTGGTCAAGGTCGACCCCGCGGCCGCCATCGCCCTGGTCTCCGAAGTCAGGTCCATGGCGAATCGCATGGATGCGGCGACCGGTGTGGGCTTGGTCATCGGAGAAACCGATCCGGAGTTCGCGCTGTCCTGGGTCAGGAGTCTGGCCCTTGAATCGGAGCAGGCCTTCGCGCTGTCGGCCGTTCTTACCGGCATGACCAATCGGGACGTCACCCGGGCGGCGGAGGAATATCAGAATTCGGTAGAGGAGATGAAGGAGGCTTTCCGGGAACGTGTGCTCGCGGAGCGTGAGGCATCCGGCACCAGTACCGAAGAGGAATATGAAGGCCTGACCGCAGAGGAAATCCTCAAGGCGGAGCTCGCCAAGCCCAATCCGAATCTCATCTACATGGAGAAGGCCGCCTATGCCATCGGCTCCTCGCTTGCCCAGGATAGCCCACAAGCGGCGCTCGACTGGGCGAGATCGCTCGACATTTCCCAAGGGCGGGTGGTGGCGATGGAAGCCGTTTTCGAGGAGTGGGCCGGCAGCGAACCGGAAGCGGCGTTCCGCAACTATCTTCTGGAACCCGCACGCCGCCCCGAACTCATGGAGAGCATCTTCGGGACCTGGGCCGCCATGGATGCCGCGGCGGCATCCACCGCCGCGCTTTCCCTCGTTCCGGGACTTGAAAGGGACTTCGCGGTCGAAGGAGTCGCGCGCGGGCGGGTCGAAGCGGGAGATTCTCTTGAACAGATCGCCGGATGGTCTGACGAGCTGGCTTCCGCGAGCGAGAAAGACCGTGTGAGGGCCGTGGTCGCTTCAGAGGCTTCGTTCGACAATCCGGTGTTCGCATGGGAACAGATCCGGCAGATGGGAAACAACGCGAAACGCGCGGAGCTGTTTGGCGATGTCTTTCCCAGCCTTGTGGAAAACAATCCGAAGGTCGCCCGCAGCGCCCTTTCCAGCATCCGTTTGTCCCAGGTGGAGACTGAATATTTCGAAACGATGTTGGAACGGTAGGAGCCTTGTGATCCGGAAACATGGCACCGTGTTTCCGGGAAAGTCCCGCCGTTCGCGGTCGCGGTGGAACAGAATCACAACCGGGTGTCATTCCTGTTTCCGGATGGAAGCGGGGAGTGTATGGGTGGCCGGAGCATCCGCCCGTTCATGAAAACACAGTATTACACGGCCACCAGTCTTGATGGATTTCTCGCCACCGAGGATGATTCGTTGGAATGGTTGTTTCCGCTGGGGAACATCAATGATTCCAGCTATCCCGAATTCATTGGAGAAGTGGGGGCGTTGGCGATGGGTTCCTCCACTTATGAGTGGATGCTGCGCCATGCCGAGCAGGTCACGGCGGAAACAGGATCTCCCTGGCCCTACAGCCAACCGGTGTGGGTGTTCACAAGCCGCCCGCTTTCTCCGGTCGAAGGAGCGGACATCCGTTTTGTGAAAGGAGATGTGAGGCTGGTTTATTCACAAATGCGGGAGGCCGCGGCTGGGAAAAACATCTGGGTCGTGGGAGGTGGGGATCTGGCCGGGCAATTTCACGATGCGGGCCTGCTGGATGAAATCATTGTCCAAGTGGGTTCGGCGACTTTGGGCAAGGGAAAGCCCTTGTTTCCCCGCCGGGTGCTGAGTCCCGTGCTGCGACTGGTATCGGTGCGCCAGATGGGAAGCGGGATGGCGGAACTACGCTATGAGGTGGCGGGAAAAACGGGAGAGGATGATACGCTCACAACGCCATGACGATCCGACGCTACCTGCTTGGGGACGAGCATGACGTGTGGGATGTCTATTTCCGGGCGACTCACGAATCGAATTCCCGCGACTGCCATCAGGACCTGCTTCACCGGTGGGCTCCTGCCGATCAGGACATGGGGGAGTGGCGCGAGCGCTGCATCCTGAAAAGTCCGTTCCTCGCGATGGTGGACGACCGTATCGTGGGATTGGCGGAACTGGAGAAAGATGGGTTCGTGGATTATTTTTATGTGAGCCCTGATTTCCAAGGACAGGGGATCGGTTCCGGATTGCTTGTCAGGCTGGAAGAAGAGGCTCGGGGAATGGGATTGCCGCGACTCACCGCGGAGGTGAGCCTGACGGCGAAGGACTTTTTCGAGTCGAGGGGTTTCGTGGTTACGGAAGCGAGAATGAACCTGATCATCGGGCACCCTGCTCCGAATTTCGCGATGACAAAGGAGCTTTGAACTCCTTGGAGTTTTTCTCCCCGTGACGGCCGGGTGGTGAACGATTTGCGGTTTTTCCGTCCCTCCGGCGCACATTTCAGCATTGCCACGGAAGGGGTTCGGGAGACGATGGCGGCGCATGGCGTATTTGGCTGACAGAGCTTATGAGATGATCTCCTCCGCACACGGGCGGGGCAGGCTGGCGCACGCGTTCCTCATCAGCGGGGCGCATGGCAGCGGAAAGGAAAATTTGGCAGCCCGCCTGATCCAACTGGTGAACGGGGGGGGCGAGTCGGGAGGCATCGACCTTTTCGGCGAGCCGGTGGTTGTGGAGACTCCTCCGCTGGACGAGCTGGAGAGCGGCTGGGTGCGCATCGTGCGGCCCCGCATGAAATCCAGGCGCATCGGTGTGGATGAGATCCGGGATCTGGAACAAACGCTGCATCTCGCCGCGCCGGGGGGGGCTTTCAAGGTGGGGGTCATCACCGAGGCGGACCGCATGAACGACCAGGCGGCGAACGCATTTTTGAAAACACTGGAAGAACCGCCGCAGAATACGCTGCTGCTCCTGCTGACGGCGAATCCACAGCGGCTGCTGCCGACGATCCTTTCCCGTTGCGTGCGGCTGCCGTTGCTCGGCGGACGGGCGTTGCTGGCGGACGGCGGTGCGGAGCTTGTCGCCGCCCTGAACGCCGCGGCGTCGCGGGGCTTCGGCACGCCGGTGGCGGCGCTGCACCTGAAGGCGGTTTTCGCTTCGTTCTTGTCGGACTTCCGCGAGCAGGCGGACGCCGCGGCGAAGGCGGCGGAGAAAGAAGAGGTCTCCGCGTATCGCGATGGCACGGACGGCAGGTGGTTGAAGGAGCGGGAGGATTTTCACAAGGCCGCCGCGGAGGCGGAATATCTGGACGGGCGGAACCGCCTCTTCGACGTGCTGATGGCCTGGATGGCGGATCTCCTGCGGATGAAGGTGGATGCCGGGGGACTGGATTTCCCCGAGTCGGCACCCGCCTTGCGCGGCATCGCCGGATCGGAGACGGAGGCACGCCTGCTCCAGCGGATGGAGGCGCTGGATTCCCTGCGGCGGACCCTTGAGACAAACGCCTTCGAGCCGCTGGCGATCGAGGTGGGGTTCCTGAAGGCCTTCGGCTAGCCTCCCCGGTCTCACCGCGCCATCACCACCCGCCACGTGGCCAGCAGCGTGAGCGCGCCGCCCGCCATCTGGATGGCATGGAACCGCTCGCCGAAGATGAGGAAGCTTCCCACCGCCGTCGTCAGTGGCAGCAGCATCTGCAACGATGATCCCCGGGATACCGACATGAACTGATAGGCCCGTGTCATGATGAGCTGGGCGAAGGTGACGATGACCGCCCCTGCCGCCAGTCCCACCCAGGCCGCCGCGGGCAGGACGGGGAGCTTCACCACGGCGGGTGCGGCGATGGCGATGCTGTAAACGGCCTGCGAGGCATAGATCGTCGCCGGGTGCTCCTCATGGCGCAGCCGCCGGATGATCACGATGACCCACCCGGAGCCGACCGCTCCCGCCAGCGCCAGCCAATCGTATGGCGCGGGAGCGCCCAGGCGGCCGTTGTCACTCAGGAAAACGACCAGTCCGCAGAAGCCGACGAGCATCCATGCCATCGCGGCGCGGTTGAGATGTTCCTTCAGCCAGACCGCGGCGATGATGCTGGCGAAGATCGGGTAGGTGAGATTGATGATGACGGCCCTTCCCGCTCCCAGCTTGATGACGGTGATATAGAACGCGACCGTGCTGAGCGCGCCGACGATGCCCCGCGTGACGATGAGCCTGCCCTTGAACAGCCGCATCGGATTCAACCCGCGGCCGAATCCGAAAAGAGCGAACACCACCGCGATGCCCACCGTGCCACGGAACAGCATGGCCACCCAGCCGTCCGCCCCGGGGAAGTGGAGGGCGACGGCGCGGATCGTCAGGGTGTTCGTCGCGAAAAGGACGACGGACGCGAGCATCCATGAGATGCTGCGGCGGTCGAAGGAGTCATCGTTTTTCAAGTGCATGTCGGTGTCCGGTGGAAACCGGAACATCCGGGCGACAGGCGGGACTCGGATCGATTCCCCGGAACCTGCCGCGTGGCGGGCGTTCCGGAGAGGGTGCGGTGTTTTTCCGCTCAGTCTCCATGCGCCTGCACCTGCCGCCAAATCATGGCGGCGGGGGCTTTAACTCGGAGACTGGCGAGGGAAATCATCGGGCGGAGGATGTGGCAGGGATTCAAACCGACGTCAATCCCGCAACCGGAAATCAGACGGTTTCCTCAGGCGCACTTCGGACACACGCCGAAGAATTCCAACTCGTGGTAGAGATTCCGGAAACCGGTTTTCTCGCGGATCTCATCCTCCAACTGGTGCACGGGGCAGGGGGCCTTGATCGGCTCGATGCTGCCGCAACTCGTGCAAATCAGGTAGTCGCTGTGTTTTCCCGGAACAAGCAGGGTGAAGTAGGCCGCCCGCTCGTGGAGGCCCAGGCGGCGGACCACGCTGTGCTCGGCGAGCCGCTGCAGCAGGCGGAAAACGGTGGCCTTGTCGCATTGCTCGGTGAGGCGCTTGGAGGTTGCAAGTTCGGTGAGCGTCATCGGCCGCGCGCTTTCCAGCAACGTGCTGATGAGTTCCTCCAGCGCCTTGGTGCGGCGGAGTCCCGCCTGGCGGCAGCGCTCGATGGTTTCCTTGACGACGGGATTCATGACTGGCGGGAACGTAACAGCGGATGATCCCAAAACAAGCACTTGTCCGATACATGAAATAGAGGGGCCGCAACGGATGGGAGGAAATGGTGAACGGCACCGCTACCGTGGAAACCCCGCAACTCCGCGCGCCGGGAAGAGCTTGGGGGGAACGGACTGAGACAATTGGAAGGCCGCACAGGGAAATCAGCGGGAATTTTCGAAAATTCCCGTGGTTGTCACCTGCTAAATTTTTCCGTCGACCGGGGATTTCCTGCTTGTCAGGGCGGCGGAGGACAGTCTGCCCAAAAACTACCCATTTAGAGAGTAGCTACAATGCCCATCCATTGGGTAGGTTGTAAAGTCCATTCCTTGAATGACCCTCCACAAGGAAAGCCCCAAAAAAACCCATATTCATGAAACCCAATCGTTCAAATCCATTGCATCTCCGTATCCTCGCCGCAGGCTTCACCTCGCTCATCGTGCTGAGCGGAAGCGCCCCAGCCGCGGATGTTTTCAAGGCCAACAATCCCCTCAACCTCAACCAGACTTCGAGCTGGGTGAGCGGATCCCTTCCAACCGCGGCGGACGTCGCCGTGTGGGACAACACGGTGACGGGAGCGATGAATCCCGGGTTGGGCGCGGATGCTTCCTGGCTCGGCATCAAGGTTCTCAACCCGACGGGACTTGTCAGCATCGGCACCGGTACGAGCGCGCTCACCCTGGGTGCCTCGGGCATCAACATGGCCGCCGCCACCGAAAATCTGGTTCTTGCTCCCGGGACTCTGAACCTTACGACGAACCAGACTTGGAACGTGGCGGCCGGCCGTGAGATCCGTCTGGCCGGCATCTCGCCCGGACTCGCCAATTCCAATGTGGATGGCACGGGAGTCGTCACGGTGCAGGGGGGTGGAACTGTGGACGCCAACCAGGGAACGGCCGCAGGAACGGGGCTGGCCGGATTCAGTGGCAAATGGATCATCGAGAACAACACCACCCTTCGCGGCACGGGAACCGGAGCCTTGGCATGGGGGACGAGCACCGCGGCGGACACCATCACCCTCAAGGGAGGGACGCTGGCGGTGGGCGGTCTTTCGGGAACCGACGCGAGTTACACCTGGCCGCAACCGATCTCGCTCGCGGATGCCACCACTTCAAGAATCAGTGGCCAGAATACCGCGGTTGGCGCCACCGCGCGTGAATTGATCCTGACAGGCGCCATCACAGGCACCGGCAATCTGAACTTTGGCAAAACACAAACCGGCGGCCAGGTTTTCGTCCTCAACAATCTCTCCAACACCGCAGGGGTGAGGAACAACGTGATGGGCACGGGAACCATCACCGTAACAGGTGTGACGCTTCAGCCGCGGGCGGCTGGAACCAACAACGTCATCATCCACAACAACAACATCAAGCTCGTCGGAGGCACGTTGATCAGTGACGATGCGCAACAAACCTTCGCCGGCACGATCACGCTCGAAGGTGTGAACAACGTACAGGCGCGTTGGAATGACAAGCCCGTTACCTTCACCGGAGCGCTTGTGGATGGAACCGCCCCCGGCAGCCTGACTTTACTCGGCGGCATCACCAAGCTTCATGGGGTCAATTCCTACACCGGATGGACCACCCAGGACGGCGGGCAGCTGAGCGTCACTCCCGACACGGTTGGCGCGACTTCGTCAATCGCCTCCCTCCGCACCCGGAGCGATGTATTGTTGGGAAACAACGTTCTTTTCAACATCACCTCGGGGACCTTGTTGCAGCGCATGACCAACGGTTTCTGGATCAAGGCGTCCGGAACCGGCGCGGTCGGCCGGCTCACCTCGAGCTCCGGCACCTTGAACCTTTCCTCGGTGGACGCCAACTGGGTCACCACCACCGGCATCCTCACCGGTGCGGACCACCAGATCCAGACTCCCATTGTTGATTTCAACGGCAGCACCCCTCTGTTGCTGACGAAAAGCGGTGTGAACAATGTCGCGCTCACCACGGCCAACACCCACACCGGTGGCACGACCGTCAACGCGGGACGGGTCCAGGCGAACAACGCGGCAAGCTTCGGCACGGGCACCGTCACCGTCGCGTCGGGCGGGCAGGCGTGGCTCAACGCCATCGGCGGAACCTACACCAACAATTTCACGATCACCGGCGCGGGTCCTACGGAAACCCTCACCACCCCGGTGGCCGGCGATACCAACTATGGAGCCATCCGTTTCAACAACAACACCATCAGCGGAAACGTCACCGTCGGCACGGGAGGCGCCCGCATCACCGGGGTGAGCGCGGGAGGCACCATCACCGGAACATTGACCGGATCGGAGCCCTTGGAAATCAACAGCACGGATGCCGCCGCGGCGAATGCGAACGGAACGGTGACGTTGGCGGGCAATGCCTCCGGCTACACCGGCACCGTCACCGTGAGCAGGGGCGGACTCACCATCGGGGGAGCCTTCGGCGGTTCCGTCGTGAAAAACAGCGGCACCACCCTGACGGTGAACGGAACCCATGCGGGAGCCCACACCCACACCACCGGCATCCTCCAGGGAACCGGCACATTCTCCACCGGCCTGACCCTGAATGGCGCGACGCCTGCGGACGTGCTCAACATCGTCCCCGGTGCGCTCCATGTCACAGGCGGACTCACCCTGTCCGGCACCACCACCGTCCGGGCCAGCGGCTTGGGAGGAAACATCCCTGTCATCCATTATACCGGAGCCCTCACCGGAACCTCCGCGAACCTCTTCCTTGAAAACGCCGCCAGTTTCCGTCCGGGAACGCAGTTCAACACCAGCGTTCCGGGAATCATCACCCTCGATGTCGTGGGTGTCCCGATCACCTGGACCGGCTCCATCAACCGCGATTGGAACACCACGGTCTCCAACTGGGACAAGAGCGGCAGCCCGGACAAATATTTCCAATCCGACATCGTCACCTTCAACGATGCTGGATCCGGCACGATCAACATCATCGGCAACATCGCCCCGCGCTCGATCACGATCAACAACACCGGCAGCAACCACTATACCTTCAGCGGCGATGCGAACAACCTCATCAGCGGAACCACCGGCATCACCAAGACCGGAGATGCGAATCTGACGCTGACCAGCAGCAACAGCTTCCTGGGAGCGGTTTCCCTCGGCAGCGGGACCGACAGCGGCGGGCTCAGCACCTTCGCCGCCCGGCAGGTGTACTCCGGCGGCACCACCATCAGTGGAAATGGCACGGTACTCGATCTCACCGCGGGCGGGGGAGCGGGCGGAGTCATCCGTGGAACGGTGAACATCACCAATGGCGGTATCCTTCGCCTGACCACCGGTGACGCCACCGGCTACAGCGGAGGCTCGGACAGCATCACCGTGATGAACATCAGCAACGGTGGCGCCCTGGAAATCAACAACGGGGCCAACAACCAGACCTTCGGGAACATGGCCATCACCATGAAGGGTGGCAACATCACCAAGGGAGAGGGGGCCGCCGCCTACAACGGCAGCTTCGACATGTTCAACGGCAGCGCCTCGATCACCACCCTCGCATCGCCGGACACGTCCATCATCGAGTCGGGGGTGAACATTGGTCTCCGCCAGCCCAACACGGTCATCACCACGGCCGCGGGGACGACCTCCACCGGCATCGATCTCCAGATCAACGGCAGCATCAACAATTCCCCCATCAGCTTCGCCAATCCGAATCTCACGAAGGAAGGTCCGGGGACGCTTTGCCTGAACAACTACGCGGTCTCCGGAATCGGAAACTCCACGGTTTACACCGGCACCACGACCATCAACGCCGGCACCCTTATGGTTGGCGACGGCGGAACCAACGGCATCATCGGCACGGGACCGATCGTCGACAACGGCACGCTCGCATTCAACCGCTCCGATGATCTCGCTCCGGCCAACGTCATCACCGGCACAGGCGCGCTGGTCCAGCAGGGCACCGGGGTGCTCACCCTCACCGGCGGAGGCACCCGCTCGGGTGACACCGTCGTGAATGCGGGTCGCCTCAACATCGGTGCCACACCGTTCACCGCGTCCACCTTCCGGGTGAACGCGGGGGGCACCCTGGGCACGAACGTCGCTCCCGCGAACAGCACAGGCACCATCGCCGGGCTCAGCTTCAACGGCGGAACCGCATCCCTGCGGGTGAATTCCACAACTTCCGACAAGCTGGCGGTCACCGCGACGAACGGCTTCAGCGTCGCCTCCCCGTCATCGATCTCGCTCATTCCCTCGGGCAATCTCCAGTTGAACGACGTCATTCCACTGATCGACTACGAAGGCGCGATCGGCGGAGCGAGCGGTTTCGCCGGGCTTTCCATCGTGGCCAGTGGAAATCCCCACCTTGCCTTCACCCTTCAGAACAACCTTGTGGATACCCGCGTGGAAGCGAAGGTCACCGCCGCGGACACGCTCGTCTGGGCCGGGAATGTGGACGGTTTTTGGGATGAGGAAGCCACCCCGAACTGGAAGACCTCCTCGAACGGATCGTCCAGCAAGTTCTACGACTTCGACAGGGTGAGGTTCACCGATGCCGCGGGTGCCGCCAACACCACGGTGACCCTGGCCGGAGAGATCATCCCGAACACCGTCGAGTTCGACTCGACATTCGACTACCTGCTGGAAGGGGAGGGCATCCATGGCGTCGCCACGTTGGTGAAAAACAACACCGGCAAGACGACGTTGAACAATCCCAACACCTATACCGGACCCACGACCATCAACGCGGGCACGCTGGAGCTGGGTGACCAGGGCGACCTGGGAGCCACCGCCATCACCAACAATTCGATCCTGGTTTACAACCGCACGGATGCCCCGGTTTTCGACCAGGTCATCTCCGGCACCGGCCAGCTCGTGAAGCGCGGGACCGGCAGCGTCACCCTGGATGGTGCAAGCACTTTCTCCGGCCCGGTTCTGGTGGAAGAGGGAACGCTCATTGTCGGAAACGGCACACCGCTCGGCGGTGTCGCGAGCGGTGTCACCGTGGCAAATGGCGCCGAGCTCAACATCAACGGCAAGACCCTGCCCGTGGGGGAAACGGTCTCCTTCGCCGGCATCGGGACTGCCGGTGGAAACGGATTCTCCCTCAAGGGAGGCGGCCTCATCCAAGGAACTGTGAACCTGTCGGGTGACGCCACGGTCGGCGATCTCGGAACCGGCACGCTCAATTTCGGAACGGGTGGCGCGCCCGTGAACATCACCGGTGCGCACACCCTGACCAAGGCGGGTGCCGACAAGGTCTGGTACCGGGCTCCGGAAAACGGTGCCGGAAACACGCTTGGAGCGCTGGTCATCAACGGCGGGACCTTCGGCATCGAGGCGAATGACAACGGACTCAACGGGGTGCCTGTCACGGTGAACGCGGGTGGCATCTTCGCCGCATGGGCCAAGGCGGACGGTCTCACTCCGTCCTCCCAGAACAACGCGATCACGCTGAATGGCGGTGCCGTCGGTGCGGATTTCAGCGGTGTGACGTGGACGGGGCCGGTCACCCTCACCGCGGACAGCGGTCTTGGAGCCGCGGGCTCCGGCATGAACTTCACCATCTCCGGTGTCATCTCGCAGACCGGCGGCTCGTTCGGCCTTACCAAGACCGAAACCAGCACGGCCACCCTGACCGCCATCAACACCTACACCGGAAACACCACCGTCAATGCCGGAGGCATCAACCTCGCCGACAATGCCGGACTCAAATTCGTCATCGGAGCGAATGGCGTGAACAACAAGATCACCGGAGCGGGGACCGCCATCATCGACGGGGACTTCACGCTTGATCTCACCGGGGCCGCCACCGCGAACGGAAACAGCTGGACCCTGGTGGACACCGCCACCAAGACCTTCGGTTCCACATTCACCATTCAGGGACTCACAGAAAGCGGCGACGTCCATACGGGTGTCATCGGAGGCAATGTCTGGACCTTCACGGAGGCCACGGGTGTGCTTTCGGTGGCGACATCCTCGGGTGGCTACAATTCATGGGTTGCCAACTACCCGACGCTGCCCGTCAACCAACGCGGACCCAACGCCGATTACGATGCGGACGGACTGAGCAATCTGCTTGAATACACCCTCGGTGGCAGTCCGGTGCTCGTGGATGCCGCATCCATCGCTCCGACGGGAACCCGCAGTGGCTCGAGTTTTGTCGTCACCTTCAAACGTAGCGACGCTTCCGAGGCGGACACCACCCAGACCGTACAATACGGAAGCGATCTCGCGGGCTGGACGAATGTTCCGATCGGCGCATCACCGGGAGCGGGCATGGTGGTGATCACCGAAAACGCCCCGACCGCCGAATTGGATACCGTCACCGTCACCATCCCGACATCCGGCAACACCAAGTTCTTCGCCCGCCTCCGGGTGACGCAACCCTGAGAACACTCCCCTCCCCGGAATCATCCCCTCCGGAGTATCCTCCGGGGGGGGATGACACTTCAGGTGGAGTCCGCCGGCTTATTTCAATTCACATCCTTCCTTGCGGAGGATGTGAATTGCCGCATTCGGGGTGGAATTCTCAACCCGTGGTTCTCAGGCCGGAAGCGATCGCATTGATGGACAGCAGCAGCTTCGGCAGCAGAGCGTCCGCCTCGGTGGAATTTTCCGCCGCCACATGACCGCGCCACTCGCGCAGAAGCGCGATCTGCTGCTGGTGGAGCACGCGCAGCGGGGCTTCGCGGATGTCCAGGGTCTTCGCCATCCGGGGACGGCGTGTTTTCATGTCCCCATCGAAAAGCTCCGCCAGCAGGGTCTTTGTTTTTTCAAACTCGGTGAGGATCATTCCCAGGAACCTGTCCCGGAGCTCCACATCTTCCACGAGGCCGGCATAGTCGCTCATGAGTTCCAGATTCGCCGACGCGAGGTTCGTTTCCACGTTGGTCAGCACATAACTCATGAAGGTGGAATGTGGCAGGGCCTCCTTGAATTTCGCGAAGTCCCCGGGCGATTCCTGCTTCAGTTTCTCCAGACCGCTCCCGACCCCGAACCAACCGGGCAGATAAAACCGCGCCTGCGTCCATGAGAACACCCATGGAATGGCGCGGAGATCGCTGATGGAAAATCCCTTCTTGCCAGTCCGTCGGGCGGGGCGGGAACCGATGCGCGAGTTTTCCAGAGCGTCGATCACCGTCGCCTGACGGTAGAATTCGATGAATCCCTCCGCCTTGAGGAAATTCTGGTACGCCGCCTGGCTGGTATCGCCGAGCCGTGCCATGAACGCCTGGCACGGGTCTTCCACCGGGGGCAGGTGACGATGATGCGCCGTCGTCACCGCCGCACCGGCGAGAAGAAGTTCCAAATTGTAAGTCGCGTTTGCGAGGTTCGCATACTTCTGGGCGATGGTCTCACCCTGTTCGGTCATGCGGAAGCCGCCGCTCATCGCTCCGTTCGGCAGCGCGGCCATGAACCAGTGCGTGGGCCCCGCTCCACGGGAGATCGTGCCGCCCCGGCCGTGGAAAAAGCACAGGTTCACCCCGCTGTCCCGACCTACCTGGGTGAGGGCTGTCTGCGCGCGTTGAAGCGCGAACTGGGCCGCCAGGATTCCACAGTCCTTGTTGGAATCCGAGTAGCCGAGCATCACCTGCTGGTTCCCGTCCGCCGGTGAACGGCGGGTGAGGGGATGTTCCAGGAATGCCTTGAGGATTCCCGGCGAGCGGTCCAGATCATCCATCGTCTCGAAGAGCGGCACGACCTGCAGCGGACACACCAGCCCCTCGGGCGTCAGATCGACAAGGCCCGCCTCCCGCGCCAGCAGATAAACTCCGAGCAGATCGGAGAGCTTGCGGGTCATGGAGACGATGAGTGCTCCCACCCCGTTTGTTCCCCAGTGTTTGCGGTGCCTTACCAGCACCCGGTAGGTGTCCAGCACATCGTCCGCTTCGGTGCCCACGCGCAGGTCGTTATGGATGAACGGCCGGGTGGAGAGCAGTTCGGTATTGAGGAAATCCAGCCGACGCTCCTCGGGCCAGCTCGCGTAGTTCTCCCCGTCCTCCACTCCGGCGGCGGTCAGCAACTGGCTGATCGCCTTGTCGTGGAATTCCGAGTTCTGGCGGATGTCCAGCGTCGCCAGATGGAAGCCGAACATCTCCAGCTTGTGACGGATGGGACGGATGGCATCCTCCTCCAGCATGTGGCACCCCGCTCCGGCGAGGGTGCGGGACAGCAGGTTCAGATCGTCCGTCAGGCACGCGGTGTTGCGATAGCCCGGCTTGCCCTTGATCTGCTCGCGCAGGCGCAGGGCCATCAGCAGGGCGAGCTGCCTCCACGGCTCCTCTTCGTGGCGGTGGAGGATTTCCTTCACTGCCTCGGGGGATTCCACCGTTTTCGCAAGATGGTCGATGCGGGCCTGGAGTTCGCCAGGAACCGGGGTGAGGTAACGGGACAGCGTGAGCTGCGTGGAAAGTTCCGCCAACTCGCGTTCCAACAATTTGAAAGCCGAGTGCCGCAGTTCCTTCAGGGTTTTTTCCGTCACCTCGGGAGTCACCAGCGGATGCCCGTCGCGGTCGCCGCCGATCCAGGTGCCGAAGATCAGGCGCGGGATGTTGCCCGCCGAGCGCAACATTTCCAGCGGCAGCCCGGCATCCCGCCAGGCTTCGGTGAAATGCAGGTCGAGCCGGTTGATCGCCGCGGGGAAAAGGTCGCGCAGGTAGTGCGTCGCATTCCGCAATTCGCTGGTGATGTCCGGGCGGACCAGGTGGATCTCCGCGGTGCGCCACAAGGTTTCCAGCGTCGTCACCACCCGCTCGCGGATGCGGCGTCGCTCGCGCTCCGTATATTTGGGAAACTCATTCCGCACCATTTCGCCATACAAGGCGCGGTGGCGCTCGCGGATGCTGGAGCGCTTCGCCTCGGTCGGGTGGGCGGTGAGGACCGGTTCCACCTGCACGTCCTTCAGAACGGCGAGAATCTGCTCCGGAGTGAGACCCATCCCCTTCAGATCGCGCAGCGCCTGCGGCCACAGGCCCCGGATGGACTCCGCGCCCAGCGCTTTTTCCCGCTCCCGGCGGATCTCGGCGGCCACGCGTTCCTCAACCATGTTGAGCAACTGGAAACCGATCGAATAAAGCTGCGGCAGTCCTTCCGGTGCGGCAGAGATGTCCGGAACGCGGCCCGACCACGGCAGATAGGGCAGCAATTCCGTCTCTCCCGTGCTCACCAAGGCATCCTCCAGGCAACCCAGCAGGTATTGCAGGCGCTCGTCGATGAGGTCGAATCCTTCGAGCCGGAGTTGTTCGCGGGTGGAGTTGCTGGCGGTATCAGTCATGGGCGCGCGGGATTTAGCACGAACCAAGCCGAATCGGAAAGCGCATAGAAATTCGAAGACGGATTTCTTTTTTCCGTCATTTGTCCGATGACTGTGACAAAAACATGACAAGTGCGGGGGAAATCCTGTCACTCTCTCCCGCGATGGCCACTGCCCGGGCACCCTTGAAACGTTTCCTGCTGCTCTCACTGTGGGTGGTGCTGCCGTTTTGCGCCCTCGCGGGATTGTCGTGGAACGCGTGGCGGGCGGACGCGGAAACCCGCCGGACACGCCTGTTGGAAGAGGCGAGGGAGTCGGCCCGGCAGGGATTGCAGGCCGTTTCCGGCATGCTGGGGGACTGGTCTGCTGTTCCCACGGGAGACGTGACGGGAGATCCGCCGCAGCCGGATGACGGAACGGTGGGAGGGGAAGCGAGGCGGCGTTATGAATCGGGCGATTTCGAAGGGGTCCTGGGCAGTCCCGACTCGGTGAAATCCGCTGCGGGACTGCCGTTGCGAAGCCTTGCCGCGCTTCAGTTGATCCGCAAGGAAACTGAACCCAAGAGGTTGATGGAGCTGTCGCGGATTCTGACGGACTCTCCGGATTTCCTCTCTCCACTGGTGTCGGAAGAGGCGGAAAGCCGTTTTGCCGGATTGAAGATCCCCGTTCCCGGACCGTTGGCGGATTGGCGGCAGCGCTGGCGGAAGATGGCGGCCGGGGCGGAGCTGCTCAAACAGATCAGGCGGGACGAAACCCGGCGGTCCGCCCTGTGGTTGGAATCGGGCGGTGCCTCGTATCTGGTGGAATTGCGTGACGGGGGTGGCGAGTGGCGGGTAAGTGAGGAGGGCGAGGTAAGAACCGCGGCGGCGGACTTGGGAAAAACGAACGAACGACGGTTGCCGGACGGCCTGGCGATTTCCGTCAGCATCGGTGGGAAACCGGTGGCCGGGCCGGTGGGGAAGCCTGTCTTGGCTACGGTTGCTCATGAGAATTGGCAGTCGGAAGTCGTGCTTGCGGACGAGGATGCCTATCTGCGCGGAGAGCGTCGGACCCGGAACATTATCACCGGGGTCATCGGATTGGCCGGACTGGCCGTGGGACTTGGTCTGGTTCTCGCCGGCAGGGCGTATTCAAGGGCGGTGGAACTGGCGCGCAGGCAGTCGGAATTCATGGCCGCGGTTTCCCACGAGATACGCACTCCCCTGACTGCGATGCAGCTGCTGGCCGAAAATCTCGAATCAGGCGTTGCGGACCGCTCGGGTCAACGAGCGGATCACACCCGCATGATCCGCGAGGAGTGCGCCCGTCTTGGAGAATTGGTGGGAAATGTCCTCGTCTTCACCCGGGGTGGAAAATCCGGGCCATACGAAGTCTTCGACGTGGCGGCGATGGTGGCGGATGCGGTCTCGCTGGTGCGGCCCATGGCTGGGAAGAGGAGCGTCCGCCTTGAGCAAGAGATCGCGGCTTTTCCCGAACCTCCCGTAGGGGACGTCGCCGCGTTGCGCCGGGTTCTCCTGAACCTGCTGGACAACGCGCTGAAGCACACGCCCGCCGGTGGAGCGGTAACATGCCGGGCGTTTCCCTTGGATCAGAAACGATGGTCGCTGGAGGTGGCGGACAGTGGTCCGGGAATACCCGCCGGCGAGCGGATACGGATTTTCGAACCGTTCTACCGCATCGGTGACGAACTGCGGAGGAGCACCCCTGGTACCGGACTAGGGCTCGCATTGGTCAGGCGCACCGCCGAGGCCCATGGTGGCTCCGTCGCGGTGGGCGATTCCGAGGGCGGGGGCGCGGTGTTTTCTATTTTGCTCCCCATTCATCCTGACGAAGGAAAACGAGAACCACGAAATGCACAGAATACACGGAAATGAAGAAGCCGGGTAGTGTTCAATTTTCCGTTTGTCCTGCTTTCCGTCTATTCCGTGGTTTGTTTGTCTTTATTTCGATTCATCACACATAGCCATGAGACTGCTCCTCATCGAAGATGAAACCTCGCTACGCGCCGCATTGGTGCCGCTGTTGGAGGACGCCGGCTACCGCGTGCGTGCGGAGGTGGATGGTGTGGCGGGACTGGAGCGCGCGTTGTCGGAAACGTTCGACCTCATCCTGCTGGACGTGATGCTGCCGGGCCTCGACGGCTTCTCGATCTGCCGCGAAATCCGCAGGCGGGGGCGTGGAGTGCCGGTGCTCATGCTCACCGCGCGCGGTACCATTGAAGACCGGGTGCGTGGCTTGGATGACGGGGCGGACGACTATCTGGTGAAACCCTTCAGCGGGGCGGAGTTGCTGGCCCGCGTCCGCGCCTTGCTGCGGCGTGTGGCCTCGGATTCCCGCCCTCCCGCATCGATCCGGCTCGGGGATGTGGTGGTGGATTTCCACCAGCTCACCTGCCATCGTGGCGGTGCGGAGTTGAGCCTGACGGCGCGCGAGTTCCGCATGTTGGAAGTCATGGCGGCGGCGGATGGCCGCCCGGTGGGCCGCGAGGAGTTTCTCGACAAGGTATGGGAATACAGCGCCTATCCCACCACCCGCACGGTGGACAACCAGATCCTCGCGCTGCGCCAGAAACTCGAATGTGATCCGGCGAAACCCCGCCATCTCATCACCGTGCATGGCATCGGCTACCGGTTGGAAAACGGGACCGCCCGCGAATCATGACAAAATCCTGACAACCCGCTTTTCCATTTCATGCACACTCCGGCCATGACTTCATCCATCCTATCCCGTCGCTCCATGGTCGCCATCGCCATGATTTTCCTGCTGTCCGGCCTTCGTGCCGCGGAAGCCACACCGGAAGATCTGCTCCGTCTGGGGCTGTTTGAGGAGGAGGCGAACCGGAACTTCGACAAGGCTGCCGAGAGCTACCGCGCCGTGGTCGCCGCGCATGACCGGCAGCGAGCGCTCGCGGCGACGGCGACCTTCCGCCTCGGGGAAATCGCGCGCAAGAAGAACGACAGGGATGCCGCCGCCGCCGCGTTCCGCACCGTGGCCCAGAGATTCCCCGAGCAAACCGATCTCGTCCGCATGAGCCGGGAAAATCTGGCCGCGCTCGGCATGGCCCTGCCAAACGCTCCGGACGCCGGCACCTCGGCCGGGCCCCCGCCGAAAGATCCGGAGGATGTCGAAATCGAGCAACTCAAGGGCCTCGGCCGTAGCAGCCCGGACCTGATCGACGGGGCGACGGAGAATGGCTGGCGCCACCTGCACCTCGCGGCGGTCACCGGACGGATGAGGGTTTTGTCCTACCTGATCGAACAAAAGGTGGACGTTGACAGCCGGACGATCCGCGAGCAATTCACCTCCCTGCAACTCGCCGCCATCCATGGCCGTCTGGAGGTGGTGAACGCTCTCCTCGCCGCGAATGCGAAGATCGACGAAACCGTGAAATTCGGACCGAACATCAATGAATTGCTTCCTCCAAAAGATGAAAAACTGGGCAACTTGCGCGGAGAGTGGGCGGCGCTCGATCTCGCCATCCTCTATGACCGCCGCGAGGTCGCGCGCGCCTTGATCAAGGCCGGGGCGGATGTCAGACGCGTCGGTCCTCAGTTGGCATGGATCAAGGACGAACCATTGAATTCCCTTCTCCTCGCCATCTGTTTCCGCAGGAACACGACCGCCCATGACATCATAAGCGCCATCTCGGGTTATGGTGATCCTGGAGAAGCGCTATTCTCCAGGGATCTGCTGTTCGCTGTCAGATACAATGGCGACCTGGTGGAACCACTCATCAATATGGGAAGAAGGTTCGGATATTCCAATCCGTCGGGAGGGATTCAACCACTCATTGCCGCCGTATCGAGGGACAGCCTGCCGACGACCAGATTGCTTGTCGGGTCGGGAGCGGATCCGAAGGCTGTGGATGAGAACAAGCGCACCGTTTTGTTTGCTGCCAGGAGTCCGGAGATGGTTGATTACCTCCTTTCGTTGGGGGTGGAATTGAATGCGAAGGACAAGGATGGTCTCACCGCGGTCGGCTCCGTGATTTCCGGACGCTCGCAAGACAATCCGCTCGTTTTCGAGACCTATCTGAAGCATGGAGCACTGATGGAGGAGCCGGAGGCAATGATGTCGAGAGCTTCTGGGGAAATGCTCACCACGGTGCTGGACAAGGTCATCTACCCGAAATCCTGGCGGGCTGACAGGCTTCTTCTCTCGCTGGATTCCCCTTTGTATGGCACCGTCGGAAGCGACGGGAGCATGGAGCAATCTTACAAACGTCAGATGAGGGTTCTGGAAACGAAGTCCGGGGCCGCGGGTGATCTCCAGCCGCTCATGACATATGCGGCGACCGACGAAATAAAGAAAATGATGGTGGGAAACAGCTGGGTGCTCAGCATCATCCGTCGTGACGCGCAGGGAGGTTTCAACGAGATCCGGATCGGCAAATGGAATCCCGACAGCAAGGAGTGGCGGAATTTGACAAAGGATGCCAAAGGCGACCAACTGAAGTGGGGAGACATCATCGAGATCCGTAGTGAAAGGTATGGGGACACCCGCCGGAAAAACTAAGCGAACACACGCTTGGACATTGTCAGCCGGGTGAGGTAGCACAGCCCCGTGAATTCATGGCAACCGGCGGTAGATGTGGTGAAAAACTGTCTCAAGGCGGGCGTGGGCGAGTACGTCGTCTGCGCCGGTGCGAGGAACGCGGCACTGTTGGAGGCGCTCGCGAGGGCGGAATCCGCCGGACTCGTGCGGGTGTGGCGGCATTTTGAAGAACGCAGCGCCGGATTTTTCGCCCTCGGGCGGACGATGGAAACCGCCCAACCCTGCGCGGTCATCACCACCAGCGGCACGGCGGCGGCGGAGCTTCTGCCCGCGGTCATCGAGGCCCATTATCAGGCGCGCCCCCTGGTGGCCATCACGGCGGATCGTCCGGAGTCGTTCCGGGGAACCGGCGCTCCGCAGAGCATCGTGCAGCCGGGGATTTTTGGAAACCACGCGTGGCAGGGGACCTTCGCCGATTGGGATGGGAAGCAGCCGCTGCATCTGAACGCGGAGTTCGATGAAGAGTTCGAGCCGGGTGAGGAGAATTTCTCACGGCTTACCCTCGGTGAATTCCGTCCGGCGAAGGACCGCCTCGACGTGGCGGCGCTGGCGCGCTGGCTGCGGGAGGAGCACTACAAGGGCATCGTCGTCATGGTCGGCGGACTGGAACCGGACGAACGGGAGGACGTGTTCCATTTTTGCAACGACCTTGGCGTGCCGGTGGTGGCGGAGGCCACCAGCGGCCTCCGAGAGGGGCTGGAACGCTTGTCGATCCACGATGCGGACCGCGTGCTGAAGGCGCATCCGCCAGGGAAAATCCTGCGCCTCGGCGAGGTTCCGAGCGGCCGTTTCTGGAGAGATTTGGAGAATCTGCCACAGGTTTCCGTATGGTCGGTCTGCCGCAACGGCCTGCCCGGCCTCGCACGGGAGTCGAATGTCATCCGGGGGACGCTCAACCGCGTCCTGTCCGCATTGGGCGACATTGAATTCGCGGACGACGCGCTGGACCTCCTTTCCGCCGCCTCCAGCCGGGCGAACCGCATCGATGAGCTCCTGGAAATCTATCCGGACAGCGAGCCCGCGCTGCTCCGCACGCTTTCCCACTACGCATCCATCGGCGGAGGATTGTTCCTTGGCAACAGCATGCCCATCCGCGAGTGGAACCTTTTCGCCCAATGGGCGCGGCCCGTTCCCTCCGTACGGGCGAACCGGGGGGCGAACGGCATCGACGGACAAGTCAGCACCTGGCTCGGCTGGTCTGCGGACGTCAGTGAAACCTGGGCCGTCGTCGGCGACCTCACCGCCCTTTATGATCTCGCCGCGCCATTCGTGCTGGAGCAGATCAACTGCCAGGGGCGCGTGCTGGTCGTGATCAACAATGGCGGCGGAAAAATCTTCGAACGCCTTCCACGTTTGCAAACCATGAGCCCGCGGGCCGCCGAGTGGATGACCAATCCGCAAACCGCCGATCTCTCCGGCCTCGCGACCCTCTGGAACATGGACCACGTCCGCGTCCGCACCGTGGACGATTTCGACCGGTTCGAGGCTGGGGAAAAAACCTTGTTGCTGGAAATCGTCCCCGACGCCGCCCAGACGGCGGATTTCTGGGCCGCGTGGGACCGGATCAGGCATTGAGAGAAAAGAAAATCCTGTTCTTGCCAAGCATCGTCCCGCCCGTTACCCCTTTCCGCCTAAGCGCAAGCGCACTGGTCCCGTGGTCCAATGGATAGGACGATGGTCTCCGAAGCCGTAGGTTCAGGTTCGATTCCTGACGGGACCACCACTAACAATTTGTTTGTAATAAGTGGTTTATATAAATGTTGTGATCGCGCGATAACAAGAGGTCCTGGATCACTTCGGGACAAGGTAGTCGGCCCGTAGCTCTGGAAAGGCTCAATTGACGTCTCCGAGCTCTTCGATATGGATGGTCGCATATCCGCGGTTGTTCCAATAAAACCAAGGAACATCGTTCATAAAAAAGGAGAGTTTCCCGCTCTTGGTCGCGATGAATTCCACTTGATTCCCTTCGAATGCCAGTATGGTCGAGGAATCCCGTTGGACGGTGCACAAGAGTTGCATGTAGCGGTGGATCTTCGAACGCTTGAGCCAGCCCAGGAGGCTTTGGATGCGCGAGACTCTGGTGATTCCACTCGGGTCCGGGACAGGGATGCCAGCGTCCCACACTCCCTCGAAACGGTTTACCAACAGGCGATATCTTTTGCCCGCGACCACATCGATGCCGGAGTCATTCCAATAAAGATCGGCTCTCACGAGCACGTTGTCATCGAACAATTTGCGGACATGCCTGACGGATTCGTGAAGATTGTTTCCGGGGTCTCGGACAAATCCATCCGGGTTGCCCATCACCCGGTCCGCCCACTTGAAAAAGCCCTTCCATTCCTCATGCCTCTCATACTGCGGCAAGGCGAGTTGTGTATAATTGGCGGACATCAGATTGTCCGGCAGTGTTTCCAGATCGATGCCCAGAAATTCCTGCCAGTTGGGAATGACCGCCAGGCCGTGCGAGAAGGCCGCGGAAACCATCCACTCCAATGTGATGTTGGAGAGTCCCGTCTCCCGATAGCCGCCTCCGATGTCGGAATGCACCCCGCAAAACCACTTTTCAACCACATTGTGCCCCTCTTCGGGTGTTCCGTGGAGGACGGGTTGAAATTTGCTTCTACGCTCGTCAAGCGCGACCGCATGATAGGCATTCGCGACCTTTTTGTCGAATCTGGTGTCGTGGAAATCCCACTCCCATCCCAAGGTTTTCGCGAGAGAATGCCTCATGAGAGGCAGGCCCAGCGTTCCGACGGTATCCCAGACGCCGATGAAGTGAACCGAGGCGGGATGACTGAATTGATTGCGGAAAACTTTGGATTTGATGGATTTGGATTTATCGGGCGTGTTCTTCTCCCGATATAAGGCGACGGCATCCGCGATCTTGGATGGATCGCGAACGATGCCGCTGTTGCAGATGAGTCCGGCGAGGCTTCGAACGGTGTATGCTCCGCGGCTGAAACCGAAAAGGAAGATTTCGTCGTCCGGGTTGTAGACGTCACAGAGGAATTTGTAGGCCAGGCTGATGTTCCGGCTCAGCCCCCACCCGAAGGCTCCTCCGGTCACCTCCTCTCCTTGGACCGAACCGACGCCCTCGACATAGAGGACAATTTGTTCCAGGCCGGCATCGTCCTTCCGAGCGACAATGGCGGCTACTTTGGAAACGTTTGTTGAAGTCAGTTTGCCGGTTTCTTCCTCGGCCAACTCGGCTTTGTTCCAAGTGCCGTCCGCGCAGATGACGATCCTTTTCTTCATACTGATGGTGGGAGGTGTCGTAGTCCCTCAGTTTGGAACGATCCAGATTTCGAAATGGTTCTCCGGTTTGCCGAATTCAAGGTATTCACTTAAAGTGGTGAGTTCGCGCTTCAAGCGCATGCGCTGTGAAATCGAGTTCAATTTGGGAGCTTGGTCCACATCAACCTTTTCCTGCTTTTCAAGTTTTGAGATCTCGTTATTGAGACGCTCGACCCTATTGGAGGAGACCGGATCCGAAGTGGAAAGATCACGGACCCGGGTCCGCAACCGTTCCAATGCTTCCTGGCGTTCGGGTTGATTCATCCGGCCGTCGCTATAAAGATCGAAGTTGGTGAATGTCATGTCGCAGAATTGTTTGAGATCTTCGTCCAGGGCCTTTTTGGACGTGTCTTTTGGCGGAATATATAGCTCCGTCACTTCGAGAATCTTGAGGATGTTCGAGCGGTAGTCGGCGTCGCCCCGTGCGAATATGCAGAGGCTCATGCCCGGATCTTTCCCGTCGATGCCAAACGGTATGAATTTGGGATCGGGGATGATGAAGCGCCTGGTGGTCCGCAGGAGCTCCGCCGTTTTCCAGGCTTTCTCCGCCGTGGCTTCTTCGTCGCCGGTGTAGAGGATTTCGCAGTGGGGTGGCAATTCGTTCAGCTCGTCAAAGTCGCGGAGGCGGAACTGTTGCTTCATCGCTTCGATATCACCATCGAAACCGGCGTCGAGGGCTGTTCTGGGCAGGTCGGCTTTTCGCGGGTATCGTTCTTCGCGGAGAATGTCGAGATAGGTCTTGTAGGGGACAAGGCCCCTCAGATCCTCGTTTCCGAACAGGCATTTTTGCAGGTAGCTGTCAAATGATTGGAGTGTGGTGTTTCCGTCGACGAATTTTGCGAGGATGTCGTTCCAGCGGTCCTGATTCCGCAAATAACGCGGTGGCGGGAAGACAGCGGTAAATGATTTGGTCTTCCATTCGGGCGAATCGGCGTCATCGGAATCGGATGGTGGTAGCGCGGAGGACTCCTTGAATACATAACGAGCCATGGCGAGGGAGATCTCCCGGTCGCTGTTGATGAGGTCCTCCGCTTGTGACAACAAGGCTTTGAAATCGGGCGATCGGGTGTGACCAGCGACCAGTTCCCGATAATCCATGCGGTCCTGATGTTTCTGTTCGCGGACCAATTCCGCCGTGCGGCTGCTGTAGCGGTTTACGGCATAACAGTAGAATCCCAACAGAAAGAGGACGGCGAGGCCGGCGAATACCGCTGATCTGGAGACCACCATCATCCATTTTTCCGTCAGCTCCTCGGAGTTGAACAGAATGACCAGCAGACAAAAGCAACCTCCGGCTACCAGGAACAGCCACCACTGGTTGAGCGACAATCGGGCGAGGTAGATGAAGGCTTCCCCGGCAAATATGACGGCGGCGGCGCAAAAGAAAATGGCTGCTCCCGTGCCAATCCTGCGGATCCAGGCGGGAACGGCTTCGCGGCGACCCTTCAGGCGCATGCCCAGTCCTATGATTGTGCCTGAGATGAAGATTGGCAATGGATTGGATAAAGCCGCATGTGTGTATCTTCCTATCGAGCGGAGGAGGCCGGGATGCAGAAGCGACGCCCATGACTGTATCCAGAAGACAATGCCGAAGCTTTTGTCCAGTGGCGGATCTGACACTGCTGTGTGACCGGCGTGCCCGCTGATGTAGGCGGACTCGGCATCCAGTTTGGTCAGTGTCGTATGGAACAGACCGTAGAGGCCGAGAGCGACGATCAGCATCCCGAATAAGAGGAAAATGGTCCGTGGGCGAGGGAGCATGATCTGAGGGGACGGAAAGTTCTCCAAGTAGATTTACTTGGATAGCGGCCAGACTGATGAAATCATCCGGGAAGTCAAGATTGGTCTGATAGAACAAGCGGATGACGTGACAGGTAACGGGATGATTCGCAGCTCTGGACGGCATCGTGGCGAATATGTCAATCCGCCGCCGGTAGCTTCATATGAGGGTTGGGCCCTCGTGGTCATCGGTTCAAAGCGGAGATGGTTCATAACTCTTGATCATCTATCGATCCGTCATTGTTGGAAGTTCCGGATAAATAGTAATAATACGTAAAAATGGCTGGCATTACTAACAAGTCCTGATAGAGAGAAAATCAGTTTTGAGCTGATTACATCCGGGGTGATGGTGTTATCTGGACCGGTCGGGCTCGAATGATTTAATATCTCCTCGTATGACACTCATGACATTGATATTCCGGTCGGATGGGGCAGGGAGGTTCCGGCGGCGCGTTTCGTCCTGCGGTGCCTGTCTTGCCGCGTTACTGTCGACCTTTCTGTTCGTTCCCGCGAACGGCCAGCCCGTGCAACTGGACGTGAACGACGTGTCTTTCCTGTGGCCAGTACCGACCTCGCCGGAGGACGTCGACCAGCTCATATCGATGGATCATCCCTGTTCGGATGGGAACATCTGGCCCGATGACCTGTTCAAACAAGTCATCGAGACCGCCGGCGCCCGTGAAGTGGAAGCCATGGTGAACGGAACATCCAGAAAGTTCGCGATCACATTCGAAGAGGAGTTGACGAAGGTTCATACTTGGAAAATCGCGGGAATACGGATCAACCCCGCATCGGCCGGGACCTCTCCCCAAGTCTTGGAAAAGATTGGCCAGATTCCCGGTATCCGCCTGATCGCGCAACCAGTCACTGTGAAAGATGGCAGGGTGGTGGTGCACGATTATGCCGCCCATGTGGTGTTCAATTTCCTCAAGCCGGATGCCCGGGGAAAAATACAGCCTCCCTTCCAAGCGGATGATGCCGCATTGGATGCGATTGTCGCAGATCTGAAGGAGATCCGTGATCTCGTTTCAGCGGGTGCGGCCACACGAGGGGTTCCGCTGGATGTCCATCCTGGTTTTGTGAAAAAAATTCCGGGCTTCCAGAGCAGGTTGCAGGCGTTCCTGATGAAGCATCTGAACCGCAGGCGGTTCCAGGTGGTCTCGTTCATGGGAATCAAACCTCCGGAACCGTGGATATTCTTTTCCGTCGCGAGAGCTCCTGACACGGCGTTCGGGCCACGTGCGGTGGGTGGCTTCGCTCCTCCATTGCAGGAGGGCGGAGCCGCGCCTGTCCTGGCGCAGATGTTCATCGCGCTTCCGGGGGCCGACCATAAGGTTGTGCCCGCGCCCTCGGCGGATCCCGCCACCGGCTTCGGCATAAGCACCGCGCTGTTGTTCGAGAAGGGGATTGAAGCAAAGTTGGGTCATCCTCTCTTCGCACAAGGTTCCGCCGGACCCTTTTCTGAAGCAAGAATCCGGGACGTGCCGGATATCATCGCCAATCCCCGGTTCCAGAATACGATCACAACGGACTGTGTCAGTTGCCATACGGACTTCAGCAGGAAGGTTGAGCTTGGGATTGACGATCCGTCCGGCCGATTCGCTTTCAAACGGCCGGACGGCATCTCGGGCGTCAATGATAAACTCCTGCCGGGACGATCCGGGAAAAGTCCACCGGGGTTGCCCTCTTGGAATGTGAGGAATTTCGGATGGTTCCCGGACTTCTTCGACGGCGGAAAAACCTTGCCAACGATTTCGCGGCGGGCCGCCAACGAAGCGGCGGAGTCGGCCGAATTCATCAACAAGTGGATCGCCAGCCGGCCGGCGGTTCCGGCAGAAGGGAATGATTGACGTCCAGAGCTGGCCAGAGTCTCGGAGCCGAGCAACCGGAGATGACCATGAGCGATAGCCGATATACGAAAAGGAAGGGATTCGGGGAGCGGATCATCGACGGAGCAACCGTGGCGATCTTTCGCCGCATCAACCGTTGGGTGGAATGGCACAGGCTTCCCGGACTGCTCGGCGTGGCGAACCTGATTTCGTTCCGCATCGAACTCAGGGCACATAACCTCCATGATACGGACGGTGACCTCACCCAGCCCAAGAAGGAATGTCCCTTCCATCCCGGTCCCAACACAACCAAGATGCGGACAACCGGCGGGACGCAGAATGACATGCGCTTCCCGGCGATGGGATGCCGCCATTCACGACTGGGGCGCAACATGTTGCCTCTGTCGCCGGTGCAGGTTGGATCGGATCTGCTTGAGCCCAACCCGTTGTTGGTGAGCAAGGAGCTCCTTGCCCGCAAGGAGTTCGTTCCGGCGACTTCCCTCAATCTTCTTGCGGCCGCCTGGATACAGTTCCAGGTTCATGATTGGTTCAATCATGAGAGGGAAGCCCCGGGGGGAGGCGACCCCATACTGGTCCCGAGGGAAGGAGATTGGGAAAGTCCGACAATGCTCCTCCGCCGGACCCGTCCGGATCCCACCAATTCAGATCCCCTGAATGCCAGGTTTCCGGCATTCCGCAACGATGATCCCCAATGGTGGGATGCCTCCCAGATTTATGGAGAAACGGACGAGGAGATCCGGGCCTTGAGGTTTGATCCTGACACGGGCGAGTTATGTCGCAATGGAAGGCTTTACATCAATGCCGCGGGCTTTCTGCCGGTCGTGACGGCCGAGCCGGGGGCTCCCCCTGCACCATTGAGCGGTACTACCATGAGCGGGTTCACGGACAATTGGTGGCTGGGACTTGAGATTCTGCACACCCTTTTCGCAAAGGAACACAATGAGATCTGCGATTTGTTGGCAACGGCTGAACCTCATCTGGGGCAACAGGAGATCTTTGAAAGGGCGCGGCTCATCAATTGTGCGGTCATGGCCAAGATCCACACGGTCGAATGGACTCCGGGGATCCTCGCCCATCCAGCAATCAAGACCGCATTGGACGCCAACTGGATGGGCCTGGTCGGGCATTGGTTCGGTGAGGGCTTGGCCCGCAAGATAGCGGGATTTCTTCCCGACGGGGTGATCAAGGATGTTTTCACAGGCGTCCCCCTGTCCGAGACCGACCATCACGGCGCGCCCTATGCCCTGACTGAAGAATTTTCTTCGGTCTATCGGCTCCACCCTTTGATTCCGGACGAAGTCGAAATTCGGAACCACAGGAACGGGCGGGTGCTCGGAAACTATGGGATGACGGAGATCGCCTTTGGCGAGGCGCGGAGGCCCTTCCGTGACGGCGCTTCCATGAGCGACGCGATTTATAGTTTCGGCACTTCGCATCCTGGAGCGATCACCATCAACAACTATCCGGGCTTCTTGCGCGCCTTGGAACTTCCTCCGGACGCCGAGGGCGCGATCGAGAAGCTGGACCTGGCGGCTGTCGACATCCTGCGGGATCGCGAGAGAGGTGTTCCGCGTTACAATGAGTTCCGGCGCCAGCTGCGGATGAAACCGATTGAAAGCTGGGATGAGCTCTCAGGAGGTAGGCCGGCCCTTGCTGCCAAGCTCCAAACGATCTACGGCGAGCTGGACAAGGTTGATACGATGGTGGGAATGTTTTGCGAACCACTGCCAAAGGGCTTCGGGTTCAGCGATACGGCATTCCGCATCTTCATCTTGATGGCTTCGAGGCGGCTGAAAAGCGACCGGTTTTTCACCACCGATTATCGTGAGGAAATCTACACCGGGACGGGGTTGGAATGGATACGGAAAACCGGTATGAAGGAGGTGATCCTCCGCCATCATCCTGAGCTCGCGCCCGCCTTCGAGGGAGTCGGGAATCCCTTTGCTCCATGGAAGTCATCGGGATCGGAGTCCTGAAGGACCTGCGGTCCGTCAGGCGGTCTTACAGTGCGGCGATTGGCAGGCTATCTGTCGACCGCTTTGTCCTGCTTCGGCAAAAGGACCCGGAGAGGGGAGGATATCAGCAGATCGGGAAACCGTCGGAAGCAGCCGTCCCTCTTCCGCTTGGCCCGATTTCGGAACGTTGGAATGCGGGAGTTCTTATTCAGTCGGAATGTCATAGATCTGGCGCTGGATCTGAAGTTTGGGCTTGGGCGTGGTGACCTGCGCCCGGACCGACGGCCGGGCCATGCCGTCGAGGGCGGAAACAAGCGCGACAAAGTTAGGCTGCCAGAGGCCCGAATGGTCTGAAACAGCGAAGTCGGGAACGGTGAACCCCCAGTGAGGCGACTGGTAGCCATCTGGAGATATGTGTTTTGGAACCAGCCGGAACGCCTTGCCACTC
Organism: Luteolibacter yonseiensis; assembly: GCF_016595465.1. Taxonomy (NCBI): domain Bacteria; kingdom Pseudomonadati; phylum Verrucomicrobiota; class Verrucomicrobiia; order Verrucomicrobiales; family Verrucomicrobiaceae; genus Luteolibacter; species Luteolibacter yonseiensis. The sequence continues at coordinate 832,904 of NZ_JAENIK010000011.1, forward strand.
GCTTGGTCCGTGGATGTCTGCAGCCAAAGATCAAGTCCATCATTGGTCGCCCTGGCACCGTTCCTGAAGTTCTTCGAGACGATCTCTTTGAGAGGTTCGTCTCCCGTCCAGGGAATGCGGGGATAAGAGCGCGGTGAGCCGGTGAACTCAAAGTTAAGGAGATCGGCGTTATGCCCCATGGCCCGGTAGAGGGCATCGTTCTCCTTGCGGTTTGCCACGTGTCCGGAGCGATCGGGGAATGCAAGCACGTCGCGGTTGAACCGGAGGTATATTGGTAGCAGGGACCGCACAGGAAAGTCGGACTCGCTCGCGATGGTCACGAAGAGAGGAACATTGAGTCCACCCCGGCGATAGGTGATTTTGTGGGTCTGCATGAGCTCGTTGACCTGTCTCATCTCCTGCGAGTTGGTCGCGCTGTTGATCACCACGACCGTGTCGGCCAAGGGCGTGATCTCGGTGCCGTCCTCGCCAAGCGCCCGGCCGATTTCGCCTGCGAGATGCTGGCTGGTCACCTGGGTCAGGATCTTGCCTCCGAACGAATGGCCCACCATGACGACGCTGCCGTTCGCATTGCGGCGGGCGGTTGCGGAAATCGACCGCAAGGCCGTCAGCATGGTGGGTCCGCCGATGCGCTTCGCGGCGGCGTCACGGTCCCAAAGATCAATGCCGGTAGGATAGGGCCATGAGGTGCCGCGCCATGCGACATACACGCCGTAGATCGGTGTGCCTGAGGAGCGGTCGAGCTCGGTCAGCATCTTCTTGAAGCTGGCCAGGTTGCCCTCGGTCTCGTTTCCCGGACTGGCGTTGTTGTTCCATCCGTGGATGAACACCACCACCTTGAGCGGGCCGCTTGCCGATTTCTCCTTCAGATCCTTGAGGAGCATGATCAGTTGTGTGGTCCCGCCATCCTGATTGTTCATGCGCCACATTTCTCCCTGGTCGTCGAATTCCACATAGCCCAGGCTCACGGGGCGGCCTCCGCGGCCGCCCGGAATCGGATCCAACGTTTTGGCGAAGGCCGCGGATTCGTCGCTGGTTTTATTATCCATCCGATACGGCTTGTGAGCGAGTTTGCCCGTGATTGTCCGGGATACAAAGCATGATGTGACCATAGGGCAGACAAGAGCCACCAGCGCGACAAGTAAAAATCTTAATCCGGACATGCCGTGTGTTAGAATATATGACCTGACCGCGCAATCCTAATCCGAGGGCCTTTCTTGTTTAGGGAATGTTGAAATTTCATTTGTGACGGGTGTTGTTCTGCCGGCTATTACGGGAACCGGCGCCTTCAACGTCCGGCGCTTCCCGCCACGTTCATGACCGGGTTCCTGGAAGCGGATCTGCTATATATAAATTGCCGCCTCACGTCTTTTCTTCTTTCCGTCACTGTGGTTTCCGTTAGGATGCCGCCAATCGTTATCTCCCGCTCCTCCATGGTGAACAAGAAACCGTCCAGATGAACCCCGGCGAGGACGAATCGGTATCGAGCCACCTCGTCCATCCCCTGGACGAAGACATTGTCTGCCAAGGCGGGTCACAAAGCCGTGCCGTCCGGCTTTTCCGGAGCGGGAAGGACAGCCGCCAGAATCTTTTCATCCGGAGAGCGGTTCATTGAACCGCTCCGATCATTGTCTCACGCAGCCAGCTTTAGTAACATGAAAACGAATCCAGTCGCACCAATTTTCGCTTCTCTTCTATTGGCCGTTGGCGGTCTTGCCTCTCCGCTGCGGGCTCAAGCACCGCATTTCGATGTGAACGATGTTTCCTGGCTGTTTCCTATGCCGTCCAAACCCGAGCATCTCGGCGCCGTGATCTCGATGGACTCGTTGAAGACGGCGGCGGGTGAACCGCTGTGGCCCAAGTCGGCCTTTGACGGGATATTGGCCATTGCCGACGGGAAAGATGCGGCTTTGCCTCGATTCCGGATCAATCTGCCTTCCGAGGTCCGTCAAATGTCGGTTTGGAAAATCGCCGGGGTCCGTTTCGATCCGAGCGCCCCGGGGGCTGGGGCGGAGATCATCGAAAAATTCGGAAGTGATCCCCAGATCCGGCTGATTCTGCAACCGGTTACGGGCAACCCTCCAGCGCCTCACGACATCACGATCCATCTGATTTACAGCTTCAGAAGCGGCACAGGTGCGGCCAACGGGGCGAATCTGCTTCCAAAGGCGATACCCGACGAAGCCGCCTTCCTGGAGGTCGTCAGAGACCTCGCCGCCGTCAAGTCCGTCTCCGCCAGCTTGAACGCGCCTACTTCGGGTCGGGAGATGGGCGTGCATCCCGGACTGGCCAGCCCTTCGGCTTCCGCCAAGGTCAGGAAGGCCATGGAGGATACCCTGCGCGAACATTTGCCGAAGGGGAGGCTGCGGGCGATGGCGATCATGGGGCTTCCCAATGGTCAGGAACCGTGGATCTTCGTTGCGGTGATTGTGACTCCCGATGGAAAGTGCGTGGTTGCCCCGGGATTCAACATGCCTGACAAGGAGCAGAAGGCCCAGGCCCTCAGTTTTCTCTCCGGCCCGGAGGTCCTGCCCGTACCTGTCACGAACAACCGTTCGCCGATCACCAATCAGAGCATCGTACCCCTTGATATGAGGCGGGGTGTTTCGACGGCTGTTCTTTTCAAAGACGGTCTGGACCTTGGAGCCAAGGCGCAGATCGCCAAAAAGGGGGATGATGGAAGGCCTGTTCTAGACGGGGAGGCGACAAACCGGGACATTGTGGATATTATAGGCAATCCCGTCCGTTCGCATTTCTTCAATACGGACTGCGTGAGCTGCCATACCGAGACAACCCGGGCGGAGTTGTTGAAAATCAAATCGGGACCCTTTGCGTTCGCCAAGCCCCCCGGCCTCTCCAAATTGGGAGAGCCGGTTACCCCGAAAACCCAATGGAATGTCCGTAACTTCGGTTGGGGGCCGAAAAGTGAACGAATCGAGACCGTCAGCCGGCGGGCGTTCAATGAAACCGCCGAATCGGCCGAGTTCATAAACAAGATCTATCTCCCGAGACTGGCACCTTGAGGTTCCCCGGCATTTGGATGTTCACCTCGTCAACCCTATGCGGAAGTCCATCCCCTCATCTCCCTCCAACGAAAACCTTGAAGCGCGAAACAACCGCCATGAATATCAAAAAAAGCATTTTACCTTTCGTGAAAGCAGGCCGTCTGGCGATTCTGCTGGCATGTGTCGCCGGCTGCAACAAGGGGCATCTGGAAGCCGCGCCTCCTGATGGCGGTGAAGGCCATTCCGGACAGGGACCGGTCTGGCTTGAGCAGGGTTGGACAAGGGCGGAAAGTTCGGAATTTTATCTCAAAAACCAGGGTTCCCAACTGATTCCCTTCGAGTGGTTCATCCATCTTGAACAGGCGGGAAGTGAAAAGCTGTTCCGCTCTCCGGAAAACATGGACTCGCTGGGTTTCATCCGGCAACCAACAAGCCGGGAAAACCCGCATGAGTTGCCAATCGGCTTCGTTCTTGATGACAGTCCGGACGCGGCCGACATCGATCCATCGCTTTCGTCGTTCGAGCCAGGATACGTAAAATCGGATTTTCCGAAGGCTGAAAGGTGGCTGGGACTTACCTGCGCCTCCTGCCACACCGCGAATATCACTTTTAACAAAACCACCCTCCGCATTGATGGTGGTCCCGCCATGGTTGATCATGAATCATTTCTGGTGAGGCTGTCCGATGCCATGCGGGAAACGTGCGATGACACAGCTAAATTCGAGCGGTTTAGGACTGGAATCAGCGGACCGGAGGGGCTGTTCGACACCACGAGATTGAAGGCCGAACTGCAATCCTACACGATCCACTTGGAAAAGTTGGTAAAAAGGAATCGGGCGGAGCATCCCTACGGGTTTGCCCGGCTTGACGCCTTTGGAGCCATTGTGAACGAGATTACCGTGGCCGCGCTCCGGATACCGGAGAACCACCAGGTGTCTGATGCGCCGGTGAGTTTTCCGTATCTCTGGTATGCCCGGGCTCTGGATTATGTGCAATGGAACCGGTCTGCGGACAACGCGATAGCCCGGAACGTCGGCGAAGTGTTGGGAGTGTATGGCAAGCTCAAGCTGGATGGCGCGCCGGCGACAGGACAGTTCAGGTCCACGGCGAGGATCCAGAACCTGGATCGACTGGAGCAATTGATCGACTCCTTGAAGGCTCCCCAGTGGCCCGAATCTGTTTTTGGTGCGATAGATGCCGGCAAAGCGGAGCGCGGGGCGAAGCTCTATTCGCAGAACTGCAAGGGATGCCATCCGCTTCGCGACGAACAGGGCAATTACCCGATGACGCCGCCCAATCTCGCCGGAAAGCAGTTCATCAAGACTCGTTCGCTACGCCCCCAAGAGATAGGGACCGACCCGAAAATGGTGGAGAATTTTCTGTTTCGGAAATCCATTCCCGGAGTCTTGAAGCCGTATCTACCTCCAGACGAGCAGGCCAAGGACAAGGTTTCCGCAGGACTGCTTCTGAAGGCCGCCGTGGCGGGGGTGATCAAGCGTTTCAAGGACGAGACCGGACTGGACAATCAACAGATGCTTGCAATGGCCGGGGGGCATGTTCCCGATCCGTCCGCGCCGCCCAATATTCCTACGGGATATATATGCCGGCCGCTTCATGGAATCTGGGCGACGGCTCCTTTCCTGCATAACGGATCAGTGCCGAATCTCTATCAAATGCTCCTGCCGCAAGAGCAGCGGATGAAGTCGTTCTTCGTCGGCAGCCGGGAATTCGATCCCAGGAATGTCGGATTTCTCACCAGTTCATCCACGGAGCGGTCCTTCAAATTTGAAACCGAGGCCGCTGATGGAGCTCCGGTTGCGGGCAACTCCAACAAAGGGCACAGCGGCCCGTCTTTCACCCAGACGAAAGGCGAGGATGGCAATTTCAGGGACTTTACCGATGCCGAACGCTGGGATCTCGTGGAGTATTTGAAGACGTTGAGATAAGCTTCCGCTGCGCGTTGCCGCCGCGCCCTCCTCCTCAAGAGGCTTGGGTCGAATCGCCTGGGGAAACCAAGGCTTTCCAATGATTGCCAATAGGACGCGGCCTCCGGATCCTCGGGTTCAGGTTCGATTCCTGTGGACCACTTTCCAAGTCATTCGCGTCCGGCGTCCGGCCAGATCGATTTGAGTCCTTCGACACTGATCGAGTGGATGGTGACATCCCCTCCTTCGGCTTTCATGGAGAGCCCTTCCTCCTTGGGTTGGAAATAGCGGGTACAGGAGATTTCTCCATGGTTGATGAAGGTTTCCACGGAGGCCCGGTCGATGAGGATCTCGATGGATTTCACGGGAGTGAAGCTTGCATGCCTGCCGGTGCCGGCATCGAGTGATCCGGAGTCCAGCGTGACGGCGAATCCCCTGAGGTTGAAGTGCAGTTTCGCTCCTTCCGGGATGGAGGCTTCCGCCCGGATGCGGAACAGTTCTCCGGTGGTGGCGAGGGATGTTGTCTCGCCCGCTTTCACCGCGAGGCCGGTGAGCTCCTTTCCGTCCTTCCGGAGCTTGTCGAGTTCCCGGACCGGCTGGCGGAAGAGGCGGAGCCCGTCTTTGGTTTCGTGGAGCGTCAGTTCGCAGGGGAATGAGATCTGCTGGGAAAACGGCATGTCCTTGAAATCGGAGCCACGCATCCATGCGAGCTGGATCCTGCGGCCGTCGGCCTTGTCGGTGTTGTCGAAAGATTGGGTGGCGTAGAAGTTATGGCCGCCGACGTCGCTGAGGTGGCGCGGGGTTTCCTCGGTGAACTTTTTTCCATCGAAGGTGCCGAGGGAATACTTTCCGTCCGCGTGGACGAGCGCCCATTTTCTGACAGAAGGATTCCCGGCCACGGGCAGCTCGAAGAAGTCCGGACACTCGAAGGCGTCGTTGATGGGGTTGTTTTCGTTTTTCCAATCCAGAAGGTTGGAGGAGGTGAAGATATGGTATTTGCCGCCGCCATACATCATCATGACCCAGTGCTTTCCCGGGGCATACCAGAAGACCTTGGGGTCCCGTTCGGGGAAATCCAGTATAGGGTTCTTGTCATGGAATTTCCATGTTCGGCCATGGTCGAGGCTGTAGGAAATGCCGTGGCTGTGGTTGTCCGCATGGGTCCAGAACGCGACCATCGGCGGGTTTTTCCTGTCGGGCGAGAGACCGGAACTGTTCTGGTAGTCGATGACACAGGTGCCGGATTGCACGCCGTCATCCAGATTTTCCTCCGAGAACGCGGGTTCCAGCTCCTCCCAGTGGATGAGATCCTTGCTGACGGCATGGAGCCAGCACTTGTGCCAGCGCTGGGCGAAGAGGTGGTATTCGCCATCGTAATAGACCATGCCGTTGAGGTCGTTGATCCAGCCTTCCTGCCTCATGCCGGGATTGAGGCGATCCATCGTCCATTGTCGTGCCGTGAAGTGGAACTGAGGGCGCAGGGGCTCCTGATAGAGGCGGCCTTTTTCCAAGGGCATGGCTTCGGGCGCGTCCGTCAGGACCGGTTGGCTGAGGTTGATGTGGCCCCAATGGCCCCTGGCCTTGTCGATGACGACGAGCCGCGCCTGCCTGCCGAGCCATGGCTTCACGTCCCATGACACGGGGGACAGGCGGTCGCTGTTCCGGCCGGTGGCGCGTTTCACGGTTTTCCCATCCACGACGAGATCGACACAGGCGTGCATCTCGTAATCTCCGCCGCCGATCCGGAACGCGATATAGGGCTTGGTGATTTTGAAATCCGGCGATGTGAGGGTGCCCGTCGGGCCGTCATCCTCGATCTCGCTGCTGATGAGGGGGCCTTCACCCGCGTTTTCGATTTCCAGCTTCTTGAGCAGTCCTCCCGGGGCGGGGCCCTTTTTGAAAGCATCTCCATCAGCCTGCCAGTTTCCATAATCCGTTTTGCGGAATTTACCGATGGGTTCGTCCTCCGCGCGACACACGGGCAGGCATAACGGGAGCGCGAGTAAGGAAATGAAGATAGGTGATTTGTTCATGGACAAGGGTTTTGGGGTGGATTCTGAAATTAGCAGTTAGCGGTCTTGGTCACGCGATCACCATCTGCGCGGCGGAAATCTCCAGGATCAGTTCCGTTCCGTATCCGACGTCATCGGAGTATGGAAACAGCAGTTCCAATACGTCCGGCCGCTGGAAATGTTCGGGTTTGGTCTCGGGATGGGGGAAATAAATCAAGCCGTCCAGGCGTCCGCCATCGGGGCGGACCAGACGGACGTCGAAAAAGGAGAAGTCTTCGGCAGGCTCGGTGGGATGCCATTTTACCTGATGGAATGTATGTCGTGGCCGGATGACACGGTAGCGAAGCGGCGCGATGCTGACATTCAGGGTTCCGGGGTGATAGATTCCGAGATCCAGCCCCAGGGCGTTGAAGAAAGGTTCCTGCATCCGCAGCGTGCCGCCAGGGAAGCGGGGGTTGCCGTTTTTTCCCGATGCGACCTGATGGCCTCTGACGACGCGGGCGGTGATGGTTTGCCAGTTGGACATGATGGATGGCGGGTCACAGGTTCTTATCCATGTCTTCCAACGGGACCTGCTTGGTCTCCGGGAACAGGAAGCCGACGACGAAAAGCTGGAGCAGCATCATCGCCGCGAAAAACGCGAAGGGAAGCCCCGCTCCGGACACACCGACATCCTTCGCGACCAATGGAAATGTCCATGAGACCAGCATGGCCATGAACCAATGGACGAAGCTGCCGAGCGTCTGGCCCTTGCTCCGGCTGGCGGTGGGGAAGATCTCACTGATGAACACCCAGATCACCGCGCCTTGGCCGAACGCGTGGCAGACGACGAAGCCGCCGAAAAGCCAGACCAGCCACTCGCGGTGGGCGGTGCCGCTGAAAATCCATGCCACCAGCGCCAGCGCGATGCCGCAGCCGACCGTTCCCCACAACAGCAGGGGCTTGCGGCCAGCCTTGTCGATGATCGCCATGCCAATGAGTGTGGAAACCAGATTGGCCACTCCGAGGATGACCGACTGCAGCGCGCTGGAATCCTTGCTGAATCCCGCCATGGCGAAGATGGTGTCAGCGTAATACCACAGCGCGTTGATTCCGCCCAACTGGTTGAACATCGCCACCGCCACCGCGAGAAAGATGGGCCGGGAGAGGGATCGGACAAAGAGGGGGGACGATCCGCCGGATTGGTCCCGACCCACGGATGCACGGATGGACGCCAGTTGTGCCGGTCCATCCTCCACTCCTATTTTGGTCAGCACTTCACCGGCTTCGGCGTGCCTGCCTTTCATCACCAGCCAGCGAGGGCTGCGGGGGATGTAAAAGAGCAGCACGAAAAACGCCAGGGCCGGGAGTGTCTGGATGCCGAGTTTCCACCGCCATTCCGCCGCGCCCAAGTCCATGGAGCCGATGATGTAGTTCGACAAATAGGCCACCAGCACGCCGAGAACGATGTTCACCTGGAAGCAGGCGACCAGTCTGCCGCGCCATGCGGCCGGGGAAATCTCCGCCAAGTACATCGGACAGAGCACCGATGTCGCGCCCACCGCGATCCCGCCGAGAATCCGAGCGGTCACCATCATCCACAGTCCGTTTGCGGCGGCACAGCCGACCGCGCACAACAGATAGAACGCCGCCGCGATTTTCAGGCAGTCGCGCCTGCCATATCGGTCCCCGGGCTTCGCCGCCGCGAGGGAGCCGACCGCCGCGCCGATGAGCGCCGAGGCCGTCATGAATCCTTGTTCGCCCGGGGTGAGCCGGAACAATTCCCTCAGTTGATCCTGGCAGCCGGAGATCACCGCGGTGTCGAAGCCGAACAGCAGGCCACCCAGCGCGCCGACGAGTGTCGCACCAAGAAGTGCGCCGGTGGTGCGCGACGGAGGAAGTTCCTCCGAAGCATGAGGGATGTGGGATGGGTTTGAGACATTCATGCTTCCCGCAGGCTCCGGGGCACACATCCGTGCGGCAATGATGGATTTTACCGCTTGAAAAAAACCAGACATGTCCACTAGTGAATTGGTCCTGACTGATTCAGCTATGGAATCCTCCTCGAAACATCGGATGATCACGCGCGAACTCGCGGCGGAGATCCTCGCCGGGAAATATCGCCAGACGGGACGCCTTCCCAGCGAGGTACAGTTGGTGAAGCGCTTCGGAGTGTCCCGCCCGACCATCGGCCAGGCCTTGAGAAGCTTGCAGGACGACGGCTTGGTCGAGCGCCGGGCCGGCTCAGGCACTTATGTGAGATCCGGTAAAGACCGGTCTGGCGAAAGCCGGTCAGGAAGTCCGCAGTTGGGAATGATCGTGCCGAACCTGCGGCAGACTGAAATTTTCGAATCCATCTGCGGGGAGCTCGCGAGCCTCGCCCGGGTGAACGACTACGGCCTCTGGTGGGGCGCGGCCACGCCACCGTCCAGCGAGATCAGGATGACGGTGGAGGAGGCCGAGGAACTCTGCTCCCGTTTCATCGAGCGCGGGGTGGCCGGGGTTTTTTTCGTGCCGTTCGAACACCAGCCGGATCGCGAGGCGGCGAACCGCCGGATCACCGAACGCCTGCGCCAGGCCGGGATCCCGGTGGTGCTCATCGACCGTGACATCGGAGCGTTTCCGAACCGCAGCGAACTGGATCTGGTGGGGGTGGACAACTTCGCGGGCGGCTACCTGCTGGCACAGCACCTCATCAAGCTGGGAATGAAACGGTTGGCCTATGTGATGAGGCCGCTCACCGCATCCACCGTGGACGCCCGCATCGCGGGCGCGCGTATCGCGATGCTGGACCATGGGCTGGAAGCTCCCCGCAAATTCGTCCACGCGGGAGATCCCACCGATCTGAAATTCGTCCGATCCTTCGCGCAGTCGCACCAGTTGGACGCCGTCCTGTGCACCAGCGACCACATCGCCGCGCAACTCCTGCAGTCGCTCAACCGGATCGGCGTGAGGGTGCCGGATGACCTGCGGCTGGTGGGATTTGACAACGTGCGGTTCGCCAGCCTGCTGACCATTCCGCTTACCAGCATGGAGCAGCCGTGCAGGGATATCGCATTGACAGCTTTCAACGCTTTGCAGGAGCGTATCGCGAATTCGAGCATTCCTCCGAGAACGTTGATGGTGACACCCCGTTTGGTGGTAAGGGAGAGCTGTGGTGCCTATTCCCACCCGATTTGAGGATTTTGGCACGCCCTGTCATATGTCGATGTCCTGGTTCAACGCCTTTCCATAAGGGGACTTCCCGGGAAATAATCTGTAATGGTGACTGACCAACCTGACATGACAGGAACCTGACGGGCTGCATTCTTTTTCATTGTTTGCATCGGAGAGGGAAACCCTTGTGGAAGGAACCTGATGAACGAGTGGGATTCGTGCCAACGCACCTCCACTTTTCACAAACCCAAGATTCCACAAATCCATAAATCCATGAAACTGATGTACCCGTTACTCAGTACAAACCACGTCGCCTTGCTGGCGGGTTTGTTACTGATCCCCTCCGGTTCACAGGCCGCCCAGATGGCCTATGAAGGATTCGACTACCCCACAGGAGCGGGAAATCTCACCGGTTTGTCCGGCGGCACCGGCTGGAACGGTGGCTGGCAGACCGTCAACAACGGCAGCGCCGATGTGGTGACGGCCAGCCTTGCCGCAGGTGGTTCCGCTCCCACCGGCGTGGACGCCCGTTCCACCGGCAACAGCGCCACCCTGCCGAACGCGCGCCGGGTGGGACGCCTGCTGGATGTCTCGTTGAACGGTCCCTTCGGCGTCCGCGGCTACCGTGACGCGAACGGACGCATCGGTGCCGACGGCACGACGCTCTACCTCAGTTTCATGCAGCAGCCGAACAGCGCTGACATTTACTATGAGTTCGAATTCCATCGTGACAACCTCGGGGATCCGGGGCGCATCGGTGGCATCGGCAACGATTCCACTTCTCCGGCAGGAAACGTGAACCTCCGTGCGGGCGGAACCAACAACTATTCCCTCGGGGCTGGAACCACGGCGGTGAACTTCTACGTGGTCCGCATCGACTTCAAGGCGGGGAATGACGACGTGTATGTCTATCGGAACCCGACTTCCGCGACAGAGCCGGGTGTGCCGACATTGACCAAGCTGGCGGTCTCGGACATGTCGTTCAACGGGGTGTCATTCGGCGCGTGGGTCGGAAGCACCACGGTGACGCACGACGAGCTCCGGTTCGGCCAGACTTGGGCGGATGTGATCAATCCCGCTCTCGAAGCACCGGCCTTTGTGAAACAGCCGCAGTCCGCCACCACCGCGCAGGCGGGTGGCACGGTGGGGCTTACCGGGGCGGCCAATGGCTTCCCCGCTCCGACCTACCAGTGGTTCAAGGGGGTGAACCCGGTCCCGGGGCAGAACACTTCCACGCTCAGTTTGTCAAACGTGCAGCCTTCTGACGCGGGGACCTACCATCTGGTGGCCACCAATTCCCAAGGCAGCCTTTCTTCGAGCGATGTCACGATCACGGTGAATCCGACTCCTGCCGGGCTCCTGGTCTATGAAGGATTCGGCTATGATGCGAACACCAGCCTGGACGGCAAAAACGGAGGTCTCGGATGGGGCGCCCCTTGGGCCAGTGTCGACAATGGCGGAGGAAATGCCACCACCGGAGGTCTGACCGCCGGGACGAACGCACCGAACGGCTATGACGCCCGGTCCATGGGAAATGGTTCCCACATCCCCAACGCGAAGCGCAGCGGACGCCTGCTGGACACATCGCCGACGGGACGGCTCGCTGCCGCGGGATACATCGATGGGAACGGCAACGTCGGAGCGAACGACAAGACGATCTACATCAGTTTCCTCCAGCAGCCGGATGGGACTACCATGTTTTATGAATTCGAGTTCCACCGCGGCAATCTCGGCGATCCGGGACGTATCGGGGGAATCGGCAACGACACCCCGGACCCGATCGTCAGCCTGCGTGCGCCGAACGGAACCAAGGCCCTGATCGGCCCTGGCAACACGGCGGTGAATTTTTACGTCGTCCGCATCGACTTCAGGGACGGCAATGACGACGTCTTCGTCTATCAGAACCCGATCTCCAGCACCGAGCCGGGACTTCCGACCCTTTCGAGGTTCAGCGTCGCGGACATGTCCTTCAACGGGATCTCGCTGGCGGCGTTTGTGAACGGCCGCACGGTGAAGCACGATGAAATCCGCGTCGGGCAGGCCTGGGAGGATGTCGTTTTCGGCACCAGCCGGCGCGAGCTGAGCTGGGTGGGGGGCAACAACAGCAACATCTGGAACAAGACGGCGCAGAACTGGGACAACACCACCGACGGAACAGGAGTGACGGCGTTCTCCGACGGTGATCCGGTATCGTTCTTCGACAGCGGTTCGGTTGCTCCGCCGATCAGCATTCCCGCGAATGTCGCGACCTCGACGGTATATTTCAACAATTCGGAAGAGAAAAACTACACTCTTGGTGGCGCGGGAGCGATCAACGCATCCGGCAGTCTCACCAAGGATGGCGAGGGTTCCGTCACGTTGAACGGGCCTGCGAATTTCGGCGCGGCGATGATCGTGAACGGAGGGGGCCTCACGTTGAACGGCACCACCACCGTGGGCGGAGCGCTTGATTTGGGATATGGAGCCGGAGCGGTGAAGCTTGCGGGCAACAACTCCTTCTCCGGCAGCCTGAATGCGAACGCAGGAACGCAGGTCTTGAGCGGCACGACCTCCTTCAGCGGATTTGTAAGTGCCAACGGAGCCACCACCATCAGCGGAGCCACCACCATCACCGGCACGGGCGGCACCACCCTCTGGGTGGGTAATCTGGGAGGAGCGAACGCTTCGCTCACCATCGAGCCGACGGGCTCCCTCACCATGACGGGTGTTTTCAACGACGCGCTGGTGTTCGGTCGTGACGGTGGCAGCGCCACTGTTGTCCAGAACGGCGGCACGGTGACCTACAATCCATCGAACCGTGACTCCGCCTACATCGGAGCGAGCGAGCGCAACGGCGCCACGGCCGCTTCCTACACCATCAACGGCGGCACGCTTGAGATGGGCAACATGCGGCTAGGTCTTTCCATCGGCCCCATCGTCTCCACCCTCACCCAGACGGGCGGAACCATCAACGTGAAGCAACTGGATCTTGGATCCGTGGTGACGACCGGCACCGGGAACTACACCATGACGGGCGGCACCTTGAACGTTGGCTCCGCAGGTATCACCAGCTCGAGCAACCTGTATGCGATCAGCCTTGCCGGCGGCACCATCGGAGCCGCGGCCAACTGGACTTCCGCATTGGGAATCACCCTCGCGGGACCGGTGACCTTCGACAGCGGGGTCAACAAGATTGTCTTGGACGGAGCGATCACCGGACCTGGCGGTCTTACAAAAACAGGCGGAGGCACCCTCGTCCTGACCGGGACGAACGACTATGCCGGTGCCACCACGGTCAGCGCGGGAACGATCGCGGGCCTGGGGACCGGCGGCGGTCCGCTCAACGTTGCTTCCGGAGCATCTGTCGAGCCTGGCGTTCCCGGCGGCATCAACATCGGTTTCTTCTCCTGTGATTCCGCCACCCTGGCGAGCGGTTCCACCCTGAAACTGGAAATCGACAGCACGCTCGACGGCGTGGACCAGCTCCTGGTTTCGAACGCTCTCACCCTCACGGGCGCGACTCTGTCGATCAGCGAGGTGGGGAGCGGCATGCTTCCACCCTCGACGACATTTGTGATCGCCGAGTCCCTGTCATCCGGCATCACCGGGACCTTCGCCGGTCTTCCGGAGGGAGCCTCCCTGACTGTCGGCGGGAACACGCTCACCATCCACTACACCGCCTCCCAGGTCACCCTCACCACAGGAGCGGGGAGCGCATACACCACATGGGCCGCCAGCCAGGGTCTGGATGGCAGTCCCGGCAAGGAGGATGGCTTTGATGCGGATCCCGAACAAGATGGGATCGCCAACGGTTTGGAATGGATTCTGGGCGGGAACCCGCTCGCTTCCGGAGGCGCTCCGCTGGTCAGCAGCACCGGCAGCGCCGCCACCGGGTTGACGCTCACCTTCACCCGCGAGGAGTCGTCCATCGGCAATGCGGATCTGATCCTCGAATGGGACGCCGATCTCGATGGTGCGTGGACGGAGGTTTCCATCACCCAGACCGGCGGCACTTATGCCGATGGCGTGGTGGTCACGGTGAATGAAGCGACCACTCCGGATACGGTGACGGTCTTGATCCCCGCGTCCAACGGACCTGCGGGCAAGGTCTTCGCCCGCCTCAAGGCGAGGTCGAACTGACCGGCTGAATTGAAACAAAAAGGGAGAGACTCCGGTCTCTCCCTTTTTTTCATTTGGAGTGTCAGCGTGTTCAGCGCTCCAGTTCATATTTCACCGTGTGGGTGACCGGTCTGACTCCCGAGAAGCTCAGCTTGTAGAAGATAAGGGTGGCCTCCTTCGCGTTGCCCTTTTTTCCCTTTTCCACACTGGCCACCTCGCCGTTCGAACCGGTGTTGGCGTAGAAGTTTTCGTTATCTTCGGTCTCGCGATAGACGATTGAGAAACCGGGGCCTTTCAACTGGCCTTTCTTTCCGATGGTGAACGTCACATTCTCACCCTTGGAGAAGTTGGGGATGTCTTTCGGCACCGCGGCGTTTTTCTTGACGTCGTCACCCTTGGTTCTGACGGATTTCTTCTCCGTCACCGTAAGTGTGAATTTTTGCCCGGATGAGAAGCCGCCGAATTTTTTACTGGCTGGAGCGGCGTCCAGAGTGGCGGCCGGAAGCAACAGGCCGAGGGCGGTGACGATGGATAATGAGGTTTTCATTGGTGATGGTAGGTTGTTGGTTCAGATATGCGCACGGCCCTCACGCAGTGACTGAGACTTGAGGGTTGTGCGGATCAGGTGCAACCACTCGCAGGACTCGTTCCGCCTTTGTGGAGGGCTATATCCATTTCATCATCAGTATATTGCGATCTATTCAGTTAAGTGGCCACCAAGCATATCGCAACGGGATGGGCGGAGAATGAGGCATTTTGCTCCATGTTTCATCCGCGTTTCCGATTCGGAAGGTGGCAGCGGACGTTCCGGACTACCTGGCCTTGTGACGGAGTCCGAGCATCAGTCCCCGCAATTCGGCCAGACCCTTCATCCGGCCGATGCATGAGTAGCCGGGGGTGATGCCGGCGGGTTTCGGCAGGTCGTCCATCATGGTATGCCCGTGGTCGGGCCGCAGGGTGATTTGCCAATCCGCGCGTCCCTCGCTGCGACGGCGGTCCTGTTCTTCCAGCAGATATTCCACCACCACCGGCATGTCCACCGATCCGGCGAGGTGGCCGGCTTCGTAAAAAGAACCATCCGCGAGCCGCTGGGTGCTGCGGAGATGGGTGGCATGGATGCGTGGCCCGAATGCCCGGACCATTTCCGCCAGATCGTTGTCGGCCCGCGCGCTGAACGAACCGGTGCAGTAGCAGAGACCGTTCGCCGGGCTGTCCGCCATCAGGAAAATCCCGGCCACATCTTCCGCGGTGGAGACGATGCGTGGCAGACCGAGCACGGAAAAGGGTGGATCGTCCGGATGGATCGCCATCCTCACGCCGCATTCTTCCGCCGTGGGGACGACGGCACGGAGAAAACGGGCGAGGTTCGCCCGCAGTTCCACAGCTCCGATGCCCTCGTAGCGGCCCAGCATGGCGCGGATGTCTTCCAAGGTGAGCGCCCATTTCACGCCTGGAAAAACGTCGATGATGCTTCTGACAAATCCTTCGCGCGAGACATCGTCCAGATCTTCCCACCAGACGGCGGCGCTTCGCACCTGCTCCGGCGTGTAATCCGCCTCCGCTCCCGCGCGCCGCAGCGCATGGATCTCGAACGCGGCGAAACGCACCGGATCATAGCGCAGGCTTTCCGAGCCGTCCGGCAGTTTCCAACGCATGTCGGTGCGGACCCAGTCCAGAACCGGCATGAAATTGTAGATGACCGTATGGATGCCCTCCAGCGCGAGGTTCCGCAGGGTGGTGTTGTAATTCTCAAACAAGGCAGCCAGATCACCGCGCCCGGTCTTGATGTCCTCGTGGACCGGTACGGATTCCACCACCGCCCAGCGCAGTCCCGCCGCTTCGATCATTTCCCTCCGCTCCCGGATCGCCTCCCGTGGCCAGGCTTCTCCGTAGGGGATCTGGTGGAGCGAGGTGAAAACGGCTGTCGCGCCCGCCTGACGGATGAAGGAAAGTGGCACCGGGTCCGAGGGGCCGAACCAGCGGAAGCCTTCTTCGAGGAGGAAATGGTTCATGGAATGGCGATGTGGCGGCGGCCGTGGGCCGCCGCCGGAAAGCGTGGGCTCAGACTCCGGAGAACGCGACGAATCCGCCGTCCACCGCGAGCACGGTGCCGGTGACGAACTGCGAGGCGTCCCCCAACAGATAGTGAAGCGCGCCGTGCAACTCATCCGCCTGGCCGAAGCGGCCGAACGGTGTGTTACTGATGATGGTGTTTCCACGATCCGTCAGCGATCCATCTTCATTGGTGAGCATCCGGCGGTTCTGTTCTCCGAGGAAAAATCCGGGCATGATGGCGTTCACGCGGACTTTTCCGCCCGTGCGGCGTGCCATGTCCACTGCGAGCCAGCGGGTGAAGTTCTCCACGCCGGCCTTGGCGGCGGAGTAGCCGACCACGCGGGTCAGCGCCTGCGGAGCGGAAACGGAGGTGTAATTGATAATGGAACCACGGCCACCTTCGATCATCGCCGGGCTGAAGACCAACGAGGGAAGAACCGTGCCATGGAGATTGAGATCGACCACCTGCTGGAAGGACTCGAAGTCCAGATCGGAAAAACTCTTGTCCGGAGTGATGGTCGCGCCGGGCATGTTGCCGCCGGCACCGTTCAGCAAGCCGTCGATGCGGCCCCATTTTTCCAGCACCGTGTCACGGGCTTGTTCGAGGGCGGGGCGGTCCAGCACGTCCGCGACCAGACCGAGGCAATCGGCTGCCGGAGTGATGGAACGGCACCGGGCGAGCGAGGCGTCCAGCTTTTCCTGGCTGCGTCCCAGGTAGACGATGCGTGCTCCCTGGGCGGCGAGGTAGTCCGCGGCGGAGCCCGCGAGCGAGCCGGTGGATCCGGTGATGAGATAGACGCGGCCGGTGAGGTCGAAGAGTGGATTCATGTTTGGATGATTTTTTGCGGATCCGGGCGGTGGTGACAAGTAACCCGGCTGCATTAGTCATCACGGTTTTTCCGTTTCGTTCCAGTAAATCACGAGATTTCTGGTGGCGCGTCCGGACGCGACCAGATCGGGTCTGCCGTCGCCATTGAGATCGGCGGATTTCATGTCCTCGCAGGCCATCGTGTTGTCGCTGATGGTGGCGTGGAGCTGCCACTTCCCTCCGTCCGGAGCGGAAGGGGCGTACAGGCGGATGCCCACCTTCTTGTCATCCTTGCCGGGCTCGCGCCAGCCGGCGGCGACCTGATCCGAGCCGATGCCGAGGAAATCCGCCGCCACGAGCGCGTGGCCTTGGTTCAGCGTGGAGTCCACGGCGATCCGTGTGCCGAAGGCTTTTTCCCTCTCGGGGTAGATCGCGACATCGGTGCCGTGCATCGGCTCGATGGTGGCGATGAATCGGCTGCCGTCGGGATTTTTTCCCAACTGGACCTCGCCGCTGCCGCGGTCGGTAAGCCTGGTGGCGGACCATTTTTCCCGACCGTGCGAAAGAAGGTGCACCCCCTCTTTTTCGGCGACGAGCAGGCTCTCGGCGGTATCGGCGGTGTTCCAGAACACGGGTTGGAAATTGTGGGCCATGTGGAAGCCCTCATGGATGAGGAAGGTTTTCCAATCCTTTTCCGGGCGGTAGCCGAGGAAGCGGATGCCGTCGCCCTCGCCATTCTTGTTGCCACAACCGTGGAGCGGAAGGACGGCGAGGAAGTGGCTGCCCGGTTCCCGGATCCAGTTCATGCGGTGCACCGTGGGTTCGCGGTGTTGCGGAGCCGCTTTCCAAAGCTGCGAACGATCCTCAGGGGCTTGGAGGGAAAACACGGCTCCGCTGTCCAAGGTGTCGCCGGGGTTCCATTCGGCTCCGATGGCGATTTCCGCCTTTCCGTCCCCATCCGTGTCGCGCGCGGCAATGCAGACGTTGTCCTTCGCCGTGAGTTTTCCGGTGATGCGGGATTTCTTCCAATCCGGATTTCTATACCACACGGTCTCAGCACTATCCGCCAGGACGATGTCCGGCTTTCCGTCTCCATCCACGTCGGATATGGCGATGCCGTAGCCGATCTGGAGCTCCGCATCGATGGTCACGGCGCGGAACTTCGCCTCCGGAAGTGCGGTGGCGGGCAGGCCGAGGAGCAGGAACAGGGTCGGGGTTTTCATGGGGAAATCATACGTCGGGGCGTGATGGAACCATCCAATGAAATTTTTTTGCAGGAAAATGACGATTGGTCCGGTATCCGTGGGCATGACGATTTTGAAAACACTCTGCGGTGTGGCGGCCGCCCTCGTGCTTCCGGTCCTCGGGCAGGAAATCCCCAAGGTGCTCGCGATCGGTTCGGACCTGCCTGCCTTCTCGCTGCCGGGCATCGACGGAAAAACCTACAGCCAGGAAAATTTCAAGGACGCCAAGGCGCTTTGCGTCATTTTCACCTGCAACCATTGCCCGGATTCGGTCGCGGCGGCAGGCCGCACCGAGCAGATTTACCAGGACTACAAGGGCAAGGGCGTGGCCTTGGTCGCGGTGAACGGAAACAATCCCGGCAGCCTCACGCCGGACGAACTCGGTTATTCTCCCTACAATGACTCCTTCGCTGAAATGACGCCGTTCGCGAAGGACTACGGTTGGACGTTCCCTTATCTCTATGATGGTGAGAAACAGGAATTCGTCACCGCCTGCGGAGGCCAATCCACGCCGCACGTGTTCCTGTTCGATTCCGCGCGCAAGCTGCGCTATACCGGCCGCATGGACGATGCCGGTCGTAATTCGGGTAAGGTGGACAAGAGCTACCTCCGCGACGCGCTCGACGCCGTGCTGGCCGACACCGAGGTGAAGGAAAAAACCACGCGCTCCTTCGGCTGCTCCACCAAGTGGCTTTTCAAGAAATCCAACGTCGCCGCCGATCAGGAGTCATGGGAAAAGCGCGAGGTCACTGTCGCCGATCTGGATGAGGCCACTTCCAAGAAACTCCGTGAGAACGGTTCCAAGAACCTGCGCATCATCAATTTCTGGTCCACCACCTGCGGTCCGTGCGTGAAGGAGTTTCCTGATCTCGTGGAGACCGGCCGCCGCTTCCAAGGCCGTCCGGTGGAATTCATCTCCATTAGTGTCGATCCGGTCGCGGCCCGCCCCGCGGTTTCCAAATTCCTTACCTCGCGCCATGCCGCCAGCCCGGACCCCACCGCGAAGTCGATGGCGGAAAGCGGTCTTCCGTCCAACAACTACCACTGGACCGGTGGAAATCCGGACTCCATGGCCACCGCCATCGACTCCGAGTGGTCCGGCGCTCTTCCCCACACGGTGCTCGTCGCCCCCGGTGGCAAGATCGTATGGCGTCACACCGGAGAGCTGGATATCACCGAGTTGCGCAAGCAGATCCTGAAAGGAATCGAGTAAGATCCGGCCGCCCGCCAGAATGACGGTCTGCCTCCCGTCTCTTGTCTGGACAGGCGGGATGACCGGCTCCAGAGTGGCGGGACTTCATGCGTATTTCGGACCGCTACATTGGGAAACAGGTGCTGCTGGGCACTCTGTACGCGGTGTTGGTGCTCGGCATGGTCCTGGTACTGGGAAACCTCTTCAAGCAGATCCAGCCGCTGCTGGTGGACATGAAGGCACCGCTGGAACTGGTGATCCGCATTGTCATCAACGTGTTGCCGCTTTCGCTGATGTACACCATCCCGTGGGGATTCCTGTCAGCGGTGCTGATGGTGTTCGGACGGCTTTCGTCGAATCAGGAAATCACGAGTTTCCGGGTGGCTGGTCTCAGTCTGGTGCGTCTGGCGATGCCGGTGTTTGTCATCGGCGCGGCGCTTTCGGCCTTGAGCTTGTGGCTGAATGTGTCGGTGGTGCCGCATTCCCGGGCGACGATGTTCCAACTGATTTATGATCAGGCATCTCGTGATCCAAAATCCCTGCTGAAGCCAGGAGTGGTGAATGGCGAGAATTTCAATCAAGACAGTGGTTCGGTGCCGAAACTGCTCATCGAGGGTCGCACGGGGGACTGGGTGGAGGGGTTCCACCTCTACCTTTCGCCGAAAGCCGACTCCGAAAATCGTGATACGACCTACGTGCATGCCACGCGTGCCGCGATTTCGGTGGACAAGACCAAGCGGCAGCTCGTGCTGAAGCTGGAGGACGCTTATGCGGAATCCCGGAATGAGAAAGGAGAGGTGACCATGTTCCTCGCTTCGGTGGCGGAGCCTGTGGTGTTCGATCTGAGGGATCCGAAAAAGCCGAAGGCGAACTCGATGTCGAACGAACAGATCCGCCGCGAAATCGAGACCAATCCATTGCTGCCGGAGAATCAACGGCTGAAATTGCATACCGAAATCGTGACCCGTTATTCGTTTTCGATGGCGTGTTTCGCCTTTGCCTTCGTGGCCGTACCCCTCGGCCTGCAGTCACGGCGGCGGGATTCCTCGATGGGACTGGTGTACAGCCTGTTGATCGGTGCGGGTTATTTCCTGCTGACCATGCTCGCGGACCAGTTCAAGTCGGATTCCGGTGCCACGATGATGCTTTGGGCGCCGAATGCGGCGTGTGTCCTGATAGGTTTATTTCTTTTCCGTCGCGCGCGCTTCAAGTAGTGTAGCAGTGCTCGATGAAAATTTCCCGCACCCTTGCCCACCTGATCCGCGATGTGCGGGATTTTTTCGCGGCGGAACGGGTGGTGTTCGCTCCGTTTCTCCGGGATCTGCGGCATTATGATGTGGTGAAATTCCGTGCCGACGCCTGGGCAGGGGCGAATGTCACGGTTCTGGCCATCGCACAGGGCATCGCATTCGCGGCCATCGCCGGGTTGCCGGTGGTCTATGGAATCATCAGCACCGCCGTGGCCGCGTTCGTCGCGCCGCTTTTCGCGGGTTCGCGGCATACCATTCTCGGACCGACGAATGCCACGGCGTTCATGCTGTTCAGCTTTTTTTCGGTGAACCCGGGTTTGACCGGCAGGCTGGGGGAGCTGATCCCGTTGCTGGTCATGATGGTGGGCATCATGGCGGCGGTGGGTGCGGTTTTCCGCGTGGCGGACCTGCTGCAGTATATCTCGCGCAGCGTGCTGGTGGGTTACATATCCGGTGCGGCGGTATTGATTGTCGCAAACCAGCTGAAGCCGTTTCTCGGACTTTCCGGAGTGGTGGATGAAGAGACTTCCTCGACCTTCATCGGGCTGTTGTTCGGTTTGCTGCGCGCCCTGCCGCAGACACACTGGGTTTCGCTGCTCATCGGCGGGGGGACGCTGCTGGTGTTCGTCGCGATGCGGAAATGGCGTCCGGCCTGGCCCGCGTTCGCGCTCTCGCTCCTGGTCTCATCCGTCATCTTCGGCAGCCTGATCCGCTCGGGACACCCGGCCTTCAAGGGGGAGGCGACTTTTGCGACGTTTGGATTCCCGGATCTCATGTTGAAAATGCCGCACCTCGTCAGGGCGGACATCTTCACGGACATCTCGGCCCTGCTCAGCATCGCGTTCGCGCTGGCCTTCCTCGCATCGTTGGAGAACACCCTGATGGCGAAGACCCTCGCTTCGAAAACCGGAGACCGTCCGGATGTGAACCAGGACATGCTTGCCGTGGGCATGGCGAACCTGGCGACCGCGGTTGCCGGGGGAATGCCCGCATCCGGCTCGCTCACCCGCTCGATGCTCAATCACGAATCCGGGGCAAGGACCCGTTTCGCATCGCTCATTTCCGGGATCTACACCATGGCTTTCGCGGCATTGATCGCGGCGTCCGTGGGCTGGGGAGTGCCGTTGATCGACTACGTGCCGAAGGCGGCGCTGGCTGCCCTCGTCATCGCGCTTTCGTTTTCCCTTTTCAACCTCAGGCACATCCGCATCTGCCTGCGCTCGACTACGGACGACGCGGTGGTGCTGGTCACCACGTTCGTCGCCACGCTGCTCGCTCCGCTGCACGTGGCGATTTTCATCGGCGTGGCCATTTCCATCACGTTGTTCCTGCGCAAGGCGAGCCGGCCGTTCCTGATCGAGTATGAGTTCAGCGAGGCTGGGGAACTTCGTGAAATGGGGGAAAAACGGCAGCGGCCCATCCCGGCGATTTCCATCGTTCACGTGGAGGGGGACCTGTTTTTCGGAGCTGCCGAACTTTTCCGCACCCAGATCCAGCGCACCGTGTCGGACCCGGCGATCCAGGTGATCATCCTGCGTTTGAAAAATGCCCGGCATCTCGACGCCACCAGCGTCATGGCGCTGGAGGATCTGATACTCTACATGCGGAAGGAAGGCCTGCATCTCATTGTTTCCGGCGCGACGCGCGAGGTTTACCGGGTTCTGAAAAAGTCCGGAATCCTGGTGACGCTCCAGGCGGGTTGCGACCGCAGGGCGGGGGAAAGCAATATTTTCCTCACGAACCCCCGCAACCCGAACCTCTCCACCCGCGCCGCTCTCAAGCGGGCGCAGCAGTTGCTCGGAACCGACAAGGCGGACATCCGCATCTTTTACGACCCTAACAAACACGCCGCCGCCACATGAAACGCTACATCATCCCCTCCGTCATCGCCGTGGTCTTCATCGCCTTCGGGGTCTGGTGGTTCTCACCGGCACAGGTGGTGAAACGGCGCTGCAATTCGCTGCTCTCCGCGCTGACCATGGATGCCGGGAGTGGCAACGTCTCCCGCCAGGCGGGCGCCTTCTCGCTCAACGCCCTGCTGTCGGAAGAGGTGAAGCTCGAAACCCCGACCATCAGCGAGGCGAACGGCACCTTCGAGCGGGCCGAACTAGAGTCCGCCCACTCGTGGCTGAGCGGCGCTGCGAAAGAAACCCGCTTCGAGCTTCAGGACTTCCGGTCCGTCACGGTGAACGGAGACCGTGCGACAGTTGAACTCACCCTCACCGGTCTGGTCGTGCTGCCCACCTACCGACCGGTGGATGGCACCTATGATGTCACTTTCCAATGGGCGAATCAAAAAGATGGCTGGCGCCTGACGAGTGCCACGTGGACAGAGATCCTCAAGCAGTGAAAGTCCCATGAGTCGTGGCAATCTGCACGACACCACGTTGTTTTTTACAACCTGTCCGCCTGCCGGGGCCGGGCATCATTCTCATCCGAGGAACACGAATTCTTCGGCGAGGCGGTTCAAGGACCTGCGCACGGTGGGCATGGCTTCGGAAAGAGTTCCCAGCACACGGCGCGAGGATTGACCGGGTGCCATGCGGTTGTGCGCCGCTTCCCGAAACGAACTTTGAGCGAATTCCTCGTAGAACTCGAGTTCCGGCGCTCCGTATTGCTGGCAGCGGTGCTTGAGAAATGACGGGTATAGGCCGGTAAGGATCAGGAATTGGTTTCCCGCTGCCATTTGCAGATGGAACCGCATGCGGCCCTTGGCATGGGAGAGGATCGCGATGAAGTCCGATGCGTGAGTGTAACCCCGGGCGATGTTTTGCAGCGGATCATCCGGAGACGGGCTGATGCGTTTTGCCATTACGCCCGCCACATAGTCGGCCAGCTCCGCGTCACACAGATCCGCATCCAGAAACGCATGCCGCACCAGCACGTAGAAATAGAAACGCGGTGAGACCTGTATCGCCGCCGGGGAATCCAGCAGGCCGCGGAAGACCTCTTTCAGGTCCAGAATCTCCCGCAGGGCATCCGCATCATTCCACAGCTTCTCGAGATGCATGCGCTGCTCATCGGGGGCGAGGACTGATGTGAGGAAGTCCAAATCCGCTCCCGTGAATCGGTTGCGACTCGATGGCATGCGTTGCTTGAGCATGATTTTTCATATAACAAAATCCGTGCCAAGCTGTCCGGAATTTCCGAAGGCGGGGGACCGGAGCGGTTCGACCGCCATCCCGGGCGAACTGCCGGGGCACAGGCGCGGATTACGGAAATGTCACCAAAAAATAGTTAAGAAATCTGTAAGACTTCCCCTCCAACCACCACGGTGTAAGGGGAAACGGGTGGTCCGGAGTGGGGCGGTTTTGTCTTGCATCCTCATTACGAGGTCCTTATGAAGCGCCCGCCCCTAAGGGGACTAAACACGATGAACATGACCCGGAAACTAAAATCCGTGGCCCTGGCAATCGCCGGCGTCATCCTTATTCCAAGTTGCGCGTCAACGGGGAATGCGAACACCAACCATCAAACCGCCGACTCATTCCCTGTGCAGTCGGTTCAACACGGCAAGGCCTCCTGGTATTCCGTCCGGACGAATTCCGGCACGCGGACCGCCAGCGGGCAACGCCTCTCGAACGAAGCCGCCACCGCAGCCCACAAGACCCTGCCCATGGGGACGAAAGTGCGTGTGATCAACGAAGCAAACGGCAAATCCGAAGTGGTCACGATCACCGACCGCGGACCCTACAAGAAGGGTCGCATCATCGACGTCACCATCGGCATCGCGGAACGGCTCGGCTTCGCCGGCCGTGGCGTGGCCCCCGTGCGCGTGGAAGTGCTCGGAAAAATCAAACCAGAAGGCGAGTAATCCCACGCTCGTCACAAAGAACCCGCCTTCCGCTCCGGAGGGCGGGTTTTTTCATTACCGGTCTGGAAAGGTGGTTTCCCGTCAGTGGTTTCCTGTCACTTCACCAGCCGCTTCTCGATGTCGTCCACCACCCGCCGGGAGGTGACCATCATGGGATGCAGTGCCACGGGATATTCGATGTTCACCGCCCGGTCCCACACGGAGCTTCGTGACGGCAGGATGATCAGGTCCAGCCGGGTGCGGTAGGATACCACGGTCATTTTTCCGAGCTGGTTCTCGGTCTCGCCCAGATGCTTGAGAAAGGGACTGCCGGGACGCATGTCGCGGACACCCTGGCTCGGGTAGGTCCACGCGGCCAGCGTGCCGTGGTGGGGGGAGGAGATGGTGATCAGGTTCTCGCATCGGGCCGCGCCACCTTGGTTCTGCAGATACTCGCGGCTCACCAGCCCGCCCATGCTGAAGCTTATGATGCTGATGGGGGCGTCGGGTCCGAATCTCCTGTCGATGTCCTTCTTGAGATGACTGGCGAGCTTTTCAAGTCCGCCCCGTCCGTCCGGATGCCGCAGCGGAGGAGCATAAACCTCGATCCCGCGTTTTTCCAAACGCTGCTGGAGCGTGTTGAAGATGGATCCGCGTTCCGCGAAGCCATTCACGAGCACCACCCGTTGGCCGGTCTTCGCGACAGGGGCGGGAGCCGTCGGGCAGCACGCTGGCACAACGAGCGGCAGGAACGGGAGGAGGCGGCGGAATTTGGAGATCATGGGGAGGAATTCTAACCGGGTGGCCACTGGAGCTGGCGGCCGCCTAACAAATGGATGTGCAGATGCGGCACCGCCTCGCCGCCATGCGGACCGTTGTTGATGACCAGACGGTAGCCGCTTTCCGCGATGCCTTCGGCCCGTGCGACCTCCGCCGCGGTGAGCAAAAGGTGCCCCAGCAGCGCCTCGTCTCCTTTCCCGGCCAGTCCGATGCGGGGGACCGGCTTGCGGGGGATGATCAGGATGTGGTGTGGCGCCTGTGGCGAAATGTCCCGGAAAGCCACACAGCGGTCATCCTCGAACAGGATGGTCGCAGGAATCTCCTTGTCACAGATTTTTTCGAAAAGGGTTTTCTCAGCCATGCGCGTGGAGACTGGCATGAGCGCCGGAGGTTGCAAGTTTTCCGAATCCTCATTTGCCGCCGCCGGACGGGGCGCTGGCGGAGATCTTCCGCTCGCGACCGTCGTCGATGAAGCGGATCACGAGCTGCTGTTTTCCCGAGGACCAGAACCAGCCGCTGTCCAGGGTCGCCAGGGCCGCTTCGGAAGGGGCTTCAGGAACGGCTGCGTCGCCGAGCAGGACCGTTTCCGGCTTCCGGGTCCAGTGGTTCGCGTGAAGGACGGTGGCACGGGGCAGCCTGGGCTTGTAGGCGGCGGGATTTCCGGTCTTCACGGCAGCCTTGGTGAAGACGAGCGAGTTCTCCCGAGGCCAGTCGCTGGTGAAGCCGGTAAGGCTGTAGGCATCCTTGAGCATGTAGTCCCGGGTGATTCCATCGTCCTCATAGAGACTGTATTGGGTGGGCTTGGAGCCGGGGTAGAGTTCAAGGGTGAGGGGATCCAGCGGTTTTTCATCCGAATGGGAGATTTCCGGACCCGTGGGGATGATGGCGCCTTCCTTCACGAAGACGGGGATCTGGTCCAGAGTGGCCTTCACGGTGATCGTTTGTCCTCCCGCGTGGGTGACGGTGGGGTTGAAGAAGTCATACCATGTTCCTTCCGGCAGCCAGACGGATACCTCCGTGGCGGTGGTGGCGAGGGCGGGAGCGACGAGCAACCAGTCGCCGAAGTAGTATTGCCTGTCCTTGGTCCATGACTCCGGGTTTTCCGAGTGCTCCAGGGCCATCGCCCGCATCATCGGGATACCTTGCGAGGTGCCCTGCCACGCGGTGGTGTAGATGTAGGGGAACAGGCGGTAGCGGGTCTTCAGGGAGCGGCGGAGGTTTTCCTGCACCTGTTTTCCATACAGCCATGGTTCGCGGCCGTCGTGGCCGTGGGCGCGCATGATCCCGCTGAACGCGCCGAACTGGGTGACCCAGCGGATGTAGAGTTCGTCGGTGGGTTTCTGGAAGAAGCCTCCCAGGTCGTTCGAGCACCAGGGGTAGCCGGAAAGACCCAGGGCCAGGCTGCCGGTGATCTGCTCGCTCATTTCGCCGATGTTGTTCGGGATGTCCCCGGACCAGGTGGCGGAGAAATGATGGCCCGCGAAGCCGCCACGGGTGAAGAACATCGGGCGCTGCGCGGTGGTTTCCTTCAACCAGCGTTCGTGCACGACCTTCGCGGCACGGTTCGCCATGAGATTGTCTCCGGAGACGTCGAACTCATCCGGCCAGAACCAGTCGCCGCGGCCGGGCTTGATGACATCCGGCCAATGCGCCTGCCACCATTTCTCGGCGACGGCGGGATCGGTGAACTTCCCGTCGCCCGCTTCAGGAGTGCCCTTGTTGTTGTGTAGCCCGATGTGGAAACCCAGCCGCTTGGATTCCTCGAACATTTTGCCAAGATTCGGGAAGCGGGTGTTGTCCCACCGGTGCGCGCCGAATTTTCCACCGCGCCAGCCGAAGTCGAAGACATAGGAATCGGTGGGGTAGTCCTCCTTGCGGAGACGGTTGATCCACTCGGAGAATTCCGCCTGCGTGGCATTGTCGTTTCCATACTTGGACAGCATGAAACCGTAGCCCCACTTCGGGAACAGATTCATGCGCCCCGTGAGCTCGGAGTAAAGGCCGAGCACCTTTTTGAAATCTCCCGCCATGAACCAGTAGTCGAGGAAGTTGTCGGTCTGGAAGCTGCCGGTGTTGTCGAAGGTGGTCGCCTTTTCGACGGTGTTGAGAAACACGCCGTAACCCGCCGTGCTCATGAAGAACGGCACACAGGTGCGGCCGTGGGTGACGGTGTATTGGTCGTAGCCCGCGCTTTTGTTCAGCGGACGCGAGTGGCCGTGGTCGCCACTGCCGAATCCGAAGCGCGCGTTGTTCGTGCCGCCCTCGGTGCGGATCACGCCACGCCTGGTTTGCTGGGAATACATTCCCTGTTGGTCGGCATCCTTGACGATGAGTTTTTCGTCCGCCGCATCATACATCTGGAGGCGGAAGGGGCTTTTCCGCACCCGGATCGTCATGGCGTCGGTGTGGATGCCGATGTATTCTCCATGGTCCTTGATGGTATGGGAAACGGGCGACCAGTCGAATTTCTGAACCATAGAGTAATCCGGCAGGTTGTCCGCGCGGAAGACACCGTCCGGCGCATACTGGACGCGGGCCATCCGGTCGGTGTTGAGAGTGAGGCGGAGCTTCGCACCACCCGCCAGATCGAAGCCGATGAGGTTTCCTTCCGCCTTGTGGGAAGAGTAGTCCGGTATTCCGGTGCGACCCTGTGCCCCGGTGGAGAGGGAGATGACGCGTTCGGGCTGCGGTCCGGCCTCCACGGCGGCCAGCTTTCCGGATGGACCGGTGATCCATTTTTTCGAGAGGTATTCCTCGGTCCTGGTGCGGTCCGCGTTGGTGATGTCCTGGTTGTAGACGAGGATTTCCGCGATCTGGCCCTCGTAGGGATCGGTGGTATCATCCCCCCGGCCGTTGTTCCCGATGTCGAAGCGGTCGAATTTCGGCAAAGGGACGGAGGTGGTGGAGGAGGCGACTTCCGTGCCATCCACATAAAGCCGCGCCAGATCCGCGCTGAAGAAGCGGGCGGTGAGGACGTGGAGCTGGTTGTTGTTGAATGCGGCGGTGGAGGTGGACTCGACCCACTTGGTGTTCCGCCGGAAAAGGCCGAGGCGTCCGGGCCCTCCCTTTCCCTCGGAGACGAACCGGATGCCGAACATTTTCTCTTCGCTTGTCGAATCGACGAGCGAGAAGATGACCGAGTTTTTCGCGGTGTTCGACCTTACGACGGCGAACACGGTCAAGGGATACCTCGTGACGGGGGTGGCGGTTTTGCTCAAATGGTCGGGGCCATTGAAATCCGCCGGTTGGAAAGCGACGACCGGCAGACCGCCGAAACCGGGACCGGGCTGGATGTAAGTGGGCGTGCCCTTGAGCTTGTCCGCGTGGGATCCGCCGCCTGATAGATCCTTCCACGCCGCGACCGTCTGTCCGTCGAGCAGGCTGCTGTTTCCCTTGGTGTCGATGTCCGCGCCGTCGAACCGGAGTTTCAGCCCGTTGGTGACCGGTGGGGCGGCGAATGCCGAACTGGCGAGGGCGAGGACGAATGGAAGGAATTTCATGGAGGAAAAGGAACGACGGAAAGTGGAGACGGAAAACAACCGCCGGGCGATAGACATCACCCGGCGGTCAGCGTTATCAAAGGTCTGTGAGAAATCGTGGGAAAGAGCGGAGGTCTTTCATCCGCGCTTGCGCTGGACCAGGACCAGCAGGCCCAGGCCCGCAAGGGCGAAGGCGGCGGGTTCGGGAACGGCCTGACCGGGATTGTTGAACAGATAGCTGATTTCCGGTGCCGAGAGCGCGGTGTTGTAAACCTGCACGTCATCGACAAGGCCGCCGTAGGCGTCCGCCTTGCTTCCCTGGCGTCCGAGACGTCCGATTTCGAAGTTGTTGAAGATGGGGAATGCGACGACACCGGCGTTGAAGTCCTGGGTGGCGGCGGAGACTCCGTCCACATAGAGGGTGAGGATGCCCGTTGTCAGGTTGACCGTCATGGCGAGGTGGTGCCAGAGGCCGTCGTCAATCCTTGTGGTTCCCCCCAGGATGCCCGTCTGCTGGGCGGATTTGGCCGGTGTTACCGCGGAGTTCGCACCGGAGGGACGGTTCCGCGCGGTGGCGGGACCATCGTTGGCGGTTTCTCCGGACATCCCGAGGTCCATGTAGCTGTTCGCGACCGTATCACTTCCGGAGAAGATGATCGTGTTGCGGTTCGCATCGGAATCGGTGGAATTCATCCAGACCGAATAGGTGACCTGATTGCTGATGCTCGAGAAAAAGGCGGCGTTGCCCATGTCCACGATGCCGCTATCGGCGATGTTGTCCGGGAAAAGATAAGCTCCGCCGGACTTGCCGGTCTGGTTGATGGTGACACCGGAGCCGATGACTCCGTTGGTGACTCCGAGTTCGTCCACTGCGGAGGTTCCGGAGGTCTCGTCGAACTTGTAGTGCGCGATGAGTGCCGCGTGGCTGGTCATCGCAAGGCAGAAAAAGCCCGCGATGAGGGGTGGGATGGGTGATTTCATGGGTGTTTTTGGATTTTTCCGGGGGTAAGGGCGGAGTCCGCCCTCAAAGATGAATGACGGAATTCCCGGCTATAAGCCGACACGGGATTTCCGGAAATATTCCAAACAACCGGATGATCATCCGACAGGAGCGGCTGGAGCGGGATCCGCGCTCCAGCCGCGTCCCCGTCTTGCGGCTGCGGTCCTTCCGAAAACCCAATATCAGAAGGATGACAGCCACTCGCGCGGGGAAAGTGTCGAAATGGTGAGGGACGATTGCACCTGCCTCTCAATTAAAGTAACGGAATCTCCAGCCGAAGTCCGACAGGCCGGTGAAATTTTTTTCACAAGGAGTCCGGGTGTGTCAGTTGCCCGACATTTTCTCCGCCTGCTTCAAGAGAATGCGCGTCGCTCCCCAGTTGTACCAGAGGGTCCGGTCGGCATTCGTCACTTGGAAAGGACTCTCCGCCCATTGGTCCACCTGCTTTCTGGCGTCCTCCAATGCGGAACGGGCCTCCGTGATGCGGCCGCTCTCCGCATCCACCATCGCGAGGATGATCCGGTTGGACACCGCGCGGGTGTCGCTCTGGTTGTTGGTGGCAAGACTGCGCCTCGCCCAATCACCGGCCTCGGTCAGGCGGCCTTCGCGGTAGGCCAGCAGGGCGAGCGAGAATTGCCGCCACGCGATGTTGTGGGCGTCGCTTTCCCTTTTCGGTCCGGCGAGAGAAGTTGACACCACCTTGGCCAGCGGTTGGACCTGTTCGAGGATTTTGGGATCCGCCGGTTCCAGCAATGCTCCTTTGATGATCTGTTCCGTGACGACGGGATTTGCGGATTTTTCGAACCGTTTGATGGTCAGCAGGCGGAGCTGGTCATACTGTCCCGGTTCGCCCCATTCGCTGACGGCGGTGAGCGCCGGCAGGAGCGAGAAGGAAATCTGGTCCGAATCGGACATGTCCACGCTGGTGAGCACGTGGCCGAGGAGGTTGAAGCGTTGCGCGGCCTCTTTCCATCGTTTCTGCTCCAGATTCCAGTTTGCGACGGCCTTGAGTGTGGCGGCGGATTCCAGAGAGCGCGGCACCCGCTCCGGCGTGATCCCTCTCACGAGGTTGTCCGCCTGCTCGATGTCACGGTATTTGAGAAACACCGCCGCCTGGTTCATCAGGTCGGCCGCCTCGGCCATCTCGCGCAGGTGCACCTCGTTCGCCCTCGCGTGTTCCGCGACGACCCGCAGCCGCGCCTGCTCCTCGCGGGCGTCGCGTTCGCGGAAAAACAGCCACGTCGAAACGCCGAAACCACCGAGCAGGCCGAACAACGCGATGCTTGCCGCCACGAACTTGATCCGGTTCCTCCGGATCATCTTCGTCAGCAGATAGCGGCGGCTCGGCGGGCGGGCGAGCACGGGCTCCTCGTTCAGATAACGCTGCACATCCAGGGCCAGCCCGTTCGCCGTCTCATAGCGCCGGGGGCGTTCCTTCTCCAGCGCCTTCATCACGATCCAGTCAAGGTCGCCCGCCAGCAACGCCGGCAGCCGCTGCGGATCAACGCCACGGTCTCCGGCGATTTTTTCAACCTCGTCCTTGGAAATTTCCCGCAGTTTCGCCGATGGCATGCCCGTGTCCCCGTCACGCAACATGCTGCGGATCTCCTCCTCGCTGCGCTCGTTGAAATGCTCGAACCGGATCGGCGGACTTCCCGACAGAAGTTCGCAGAGCAAGGCTCCGAGACTGTAGATGTCACTGCGGGTATCAATGTCGGTGCCGCCCGCCGCCTGCTCGGGGCTCATGTAGGCGGGAGTACCGATGAATTGGCCGAAGTTCGTCACCGTCGCCTCGACATCGAGATGTCCCGCCGTGGCCTTGGCGATCCCGAAGTCGATGACTTTCGGCACCGCCCGGCCATCATCCGTCCTCACGAGCACATTGGAGGGCTTGATGTCACGGTGGATCACGCCTTTCTGGTGAGCGTGCTGGATGGCCTCGCAGACGAGGATGAACAATTCGAGCCGGGCCCTCAGTCCGAGACGTTTCTGGTCGCAGAATTCGGTGATCCGCTCCCCATCCACCAGTTCCATCACGAAATACGGCAGCCCGGAAGCGGTCGCCCCGGCGTCCAGCACCCGCGCGATGTTCGGATGATCCATCAGGGCCAGCGCCTCCCGCTCCAGATTGAAGCGTGAAATGACGTTTTCCGTGTTCATGCCGAGGCGGATGATTTTCAGCGCCACCCGCCGCTTCACCGGCACCTGTTGTTCCGCGAGATACACCACACCGCAGCCGCCCGAGCCGAGACGGTCGATCAGCCGGTAAGGACCGATGCGCGCTCCCAGACTGCCCTCGTTGACTTCTTCCGTCTCAGTCACCACCGGAGCCGTCTCTTCGCCCTGAAGGTCGAAAAACTCTTCCGCATCCTGGGAAATGGCCAGCAGTTCCTCGATCTGCCGCAACCGCTTCACATCCCCCTTGCAGGCGAACTCCAGAAACGTCCGCCGCTCGGCAGCCTCCACGAAATGTGATGCCGCGGTGAAGAGCAGCTTGTCAATGGACGGAGTCATCTCCCGCATCATTTCCCGTTTCCTCCCGGATCAGCTGGTAGAGCCGCGCCTTCGCGTAGGCCCAGTGACGTTCCACCGTGCGTTCGGCGACTCCGTCCATGGCGGCGATCTCCTTGTTGGTGAGGCCGCCGAAAAATTTCAGGGAAATCACCCGCACGCTCTCGGGGTCCTCCGTTTCCAACCGGTTCATCATTTCGTCCACCAGCAGCACGCGCTCGTCCATCGTGGTGTCCTCCACCTCCAGCCCGTGCACGTGGATGTCGAGAAGCTCCGCGTTTTCCCCGCGTTTCACGCTGGCCTTCGCCCGCGCCCGGTCCACCAGGATGTGGCGCATCGCCTGGGCGGCCGCCCGGAAAAAGTGCGCGCGGTCGCTCCATGAGCGCTCCTCGTCGCCGGAGATCTTGAGCCATGCCTCATGCACCAGCGCGGTCGCCTGCAGGGTCTGGCCGGGGGCGGCTTTGGACATCCGCATCCTCGCGAGGCTGCGGAGTTCGTCATAGACCAACGGCAGGAGTTCGGAGGAAACGAGGCCGCCGTTTCCGCTTGCTGACTGCAAAATTTTCGTAAGTGCGCTCAAGGGGCTGGCAAGTAACTACCTATGACGGTAAAACGGGGCTTGTCGATGGGGAAGTCCGGGGCGGTTGCATACGCGAGGATTATGATAATCCTGTCATCGCGGCGAATGAAAACGTCAAGGAGGAAAGGTCCGCCCGTCGGGAATAGCCACATGTGCTTCCCGGCTATTCCCAACGGTGGGATTTCGCCCATGCTGGGGTGGACGCATGATGAAAACCCGCCGCATCGCCCACTGCCTTTCTTTTTGTCTTTTGATCAGCCACTCCGCCCGGGCACAGGACGGCGCGGTGGTTCAGAACCGCGCTCCCTTGCAATCCGCCCCATTCATCGCGCTGGACCTGGGTTCCATCAAGCCACGCGGGTGGCTGGAAAACCAACTGCGCATGCAGGCGGACGGTCTTACGGGACACGCCGAGGAAGTCATCCCCGAACTGGGACCGGAGAACGGCTGGCGCGGCGGCGATGGCGAGGGTTGGGAAAAAGGACCCTACTACCTGCGAGGACTCGTCAGCCTCGCCTACGTCGGGGGTGATGCCAAATTGAAAAAGCAGGCGCAGGTGTGGATCGATTCACTGCTTGAGACGCAGAGGGAGGACGGCCAGATCGGTCCGAAATCGAGCGACGACTGGTGGCCGCGCATGGTGATCACCTGGACGCTGCGCGATTATTACGAGGCGACCCGGGACGAACGGGTCATCCCGGCGTTGATGAAATATGCCCGGTTCATGCATGCCCGCCTGCCGAAGCAACCTCTCCAGGAATGGGCGAAGGCGCGGGCGGCGGACCAGATCGACACGCTTTACTGGCTCTACAACCGGACCGGTGAGGCATTCCTGCTGGAGGTGGTGGACGAACTCCGGTCCCAAGCGAACCAATGGAACCCGTTTTTCAAGTCCTTGAATGGGGCGGCCGGTGACTTCCGCATCACCCATGGCGTGAATGTTTCCCAGGCGATGAAATTCCCCGTCGTGAACTACCTGCGCACCGGCGCGCCCGCCGATCGCGCGGTGTTCACGGAAGGATGGAATGTCCTGACGGAAAAGCATGGCCTCGGCATCGGCATGTGGAGCGGCACGGAGCCGTTGGCGGGCCGTTCGACCACCCAGGGCGTGGAGATGTGTTCCATCGTGGAACAGATGCTGAGCAGCGAGGTGGCCATGGAATCGTTGGGGGACCCTGTCATCGGCGACCAATTGGAGCGCATCGCGTTCAACCTTCTTCCCGGCGGCACGACCAAGGAGTTCAGGCAGTTCCAGTATTACACCCTGCCGAATGTGCCGGTCGCCCGGAAAAACGACCCCAAGCAACTGCCCTTCGCCGATGATCACGGAGACGACCTGTTGGTCAGCCCGCATTCGGGATTCCACTGCTGTTGTTACAATCTCCACATGGGCTGGCCGAAGTATGTGCAGCACGCCTGGATGGCCACGAAGGATGGCGGCATCGCCGCCGTCGCCTACGGTCCTACGGAGGTGACGACAAAGCTTGGCGGGACGGCGGTGAAAATCATCGAGGAAACCGATTATCCCTTCAGCGATGCCGTCCGCCTGAAAATCCTGCCCGCGCAGCCCGTGGAATTTCCTCTCAAGCTCCGCATCCCGGGCTGGAGCGAAAATCCCCGCGTGGCGGTGAATGGAGAGTTTGTCAGCGGAGTGAAATCGGGAGAATTCCTCACCATTCTCCGCACATGGAACCCCGGCGATCAGGTGGTGGCGGAGTTCCCGGCGGCATTGGAAGCGAAGACCGCCTTCAAAGGCTCCGCCACCCTCTGGCGCGGTCCCCTGCTTTTCAGCCTGCGCATCGGTGAGGAGGTGAAGACCTTCACGAAGATCGGCAAGGGATTCGACGAGGTGGAAATGACCCCGAAGACGCCATGGAACTACGCGCTGGACATGGATCGCAAGAACCCCGGCGAGGTGGTGAAACTCACCCGTGGCAAGATGCCGCAGAATCCATGGCTGCCCGAGACCACCCCGGTCCAGCTCACCGTTCCCGCGAAACGGTTGCCAGCGTGGGGCTTGGTCAGGAACGACCGCATGGCGGACGAGGTGCCGGAAAGCCCCGCTTCAAGCACCGGGCCGTTGGAGCAGGTGACCCTCGTTCCCTTCGGAGCACAGACGCTGCGGATCACCGCGTTTCCTCTCCTGCGCGGGGACGCGGTGCTTGAGCCGGGTATCACCGTTTCCCATCAGGGGCATGGCGGACCCATTGAGGAGATTGTCGGCGCGGCCTTGCCGGAATCCTCAAGAGGTGAGAGGAGGCCGCGCTTCACGTTCTGGGACCACACCGGCACCAGCGAGTGGATCGAGTGGAGTTTCGCCAAGCCGGAAAAAGTCTCGTCTGTTTCCGCCTACTGGTTTGACGATACGGACTCGGGAAAATGCCGCGTGCCGGCCTCATGGCGGGTGCTGCGGCGCGAGAATGGAAAGTGGGTGCCGCTGGATGTGTCCGGGTACGGCGTGGAAAAGGATCGCGAAAACACGGTCCGCTTCGAGCCTGTCACGACGACCGGCCTGCGCATTGAGGTGAAATTGCAGGATGGGTTTTCGGGTGGGCTGCTGCGGTTGGGTAAGGAGTGAGGGAGACGTGGGCAAGGCCCTTCCATGGCGGGTGGCTCGAATGGCTTGACCATGCGGTGATCTGTCATGGACAATCTCCGGATAGATTTTGCCATGAGACGATTTTTGTTCTTTGTTATACTAACAGGTGGTTGTCTCTGCATGCGGATGAAGGCGGAGTCTCTGTCGGGAATTGCCGACCGGTGGCAGGCTTCATTGGATGATTCCTCCGGCGCTCTCCAACCGTTTCCCGCCCCACCCATGGGGAAGATACAGGACGAGATGGTGGAACCGGCCGAAAAGGTGCAGAAGGTATACCTCATCATGCCATCCTCGGTGACGGAAGGTGGTGATTCGAAAGTGGCGACCCTGCAATTCTCCTATCCCGAGAAAACTTCGCTCACGTTCACCGTCGCCGGCTACCCGAAGGGGAGGCTGGTCTTTCCCTCGAAGGTCCGGATGAAGGCGGGAAAGAAGTCGGTGAGCTTCAAGTTCAGCGTTAAGGATGACAAGGCCACGACATTGAACCAATTGGTGGGGATCAAGCTCGCTATTCCCGAATATAAATTCGAGATTCTCAATGTCTGTCCGTCATTTGATAATGAAAAACCTCCCGTCGTGAAGCTGGCGGTTCCTTCTTCCTTTCAAGAAGGGGATATGCTATCGAAAACGGCGACCCTCACCTTGAGCCGCGCGCTCGACAAGGATGGATTTGTCACTCTCGTCCAGTCGCCGGAGAATCAGCTGGCCATCCCGGAGCAGATTGTCATCCCAGCGGGGAAAACATCGGTGGACTTTCCCATTTCGGCACTCCAGAACGACCTCATCGAGGGAGATTCCCTGATCACGATTTCAGCGAAGGCGGGGAAGAGTACCCTGGCGAAGGCGAGGACCACCTTGTCTGACAATGACCGCCTTCTGCTGTCGTTCGAGATGCCGGAGAAGGTTTCCGAAGGTGGGAAAGTAGCCGGGAAAGTCACCATTCCCGGAACACTGAAGAACGATCTGAAAGTCCTTCTCTCGGCTGTCAATGGATCGGGGCTGTCGTTTCCCGCCAGTGTTACGATCTGGGCGGGATTGAGGGAGGCGACATTCCAGGTTTCGGCGCTGCAGAACACGCGGCTCGATGGAACCCGCGAGGCCGTCATTTCGGCCCGGGCCGGCAATGTGTCCGCGAAGGATCGTGGCTTGGTGGTGACGGATGATGATGTGGCTGGCTACCGCGTTTCGGTGTTGGATGGCGTTGTGGCTCCGGGACAGCCGCGGAAGATCAAGGTCTCCGCCGTGGACGTGGAAGGCAACATCGTCACCGGTTTTTCCGGACCCGTGAATCTGGCTTTGATCATTTCCGGCGGTGGCAGCCAGCCTACAAGCCCCTCGCTTGTCCATTTGAGTTCAGGATATTGGTCCGGAAAGGTGACGATTCCGGCCTCCTCGTCCCTTGCCACAGCCCTGACCGCAAGAGATTCGGCGGGGCGGAATGGCGGGAGCGGCCATTTCGACAGCGTCAGGACCCTCGGCCTCAAAGCTGTGGATTTGATATGGGATCCGCTCCGGGAGCGGATTTACGCAAGCGTGCCCACAGGGGCGGTTCATCAGGTGGTGGCGATTGATCCGAACACCATGCAAATCACCGGCGGTGTCGCGACGGGGCAGGACCCCGGCAAGTTGGCGCTGACCAGCGGCGGAGAATATTTGTATGTCTCCTTGAAGGGGAACGGGACCATCGCGAAGATCGATCCAGCCACCATGACCGTGGCCGCTGTCTTTTCCGCAGGCAGTGGTGCCGGGGGAGCCCTCTATGCGGCGGACATCGCCACCGTGCCGGGGCAGCCGGATCTTGTCGTCGCGACCCGTTCGCCTCTCGACAGGAACACGGTCAATAACTCGGTGGCGGTTTACGAAAATGGTGTTCCGAGGCAGGCGGTGACGCCCGTGCGGGATGGTGGCAATTTCCTTTACCCCACATCGGATCCCACCGTGTTTTTAGACTTTGCCAATCGATGGCACAACAGCTCGCCCAGCATCACGCGGCGCATGCTGAAGGTCACTGCCGGCGGAATTTCTGAAGAGCCCGAGGCCCGGATCATACGGATGTGGTGGACACCACGCACGCGGATCTACGGAGATATGGTATTGTTCCCCGAAGGGGATGTCTATGATTGGGAGAAATTGAAACCTCTGGGGAAATACTCCTACGGTGGATCCGTATGCCCGGATGCCGCGAGCCATCGGGTATTCTACCTCGAACGTTATCAGGCCGGGACTTTATCGGGTGCCGTGACGAAGCTCGCCGCCTATGATCCGGTGACACAAAATCCCATCGATGCGCTCGATCTGCCCGCCATTCCTGATGATCCGGTGGATTTCATCCGTTGGGGAGAAAGCGGACTGGCGTTCTGTAATTCCGATACCCTGATGCTGGTGAACAGTCCCAGGCTTTTGCCGAGCCAGGCCGCGACGGATTTGGTGACCAGTATCGAAGTTCCTTCAACTCCTCCGGCTGTGGGTCAATGGGTGGACTGCAAGGTCACTGTGACCAACCGCGGACCGAACCCGGCAAGGAACGCGTATCTTTCCGTGGGTTTTTCCGACAAGGTGGAAATCAAGCGGGCGTCTGCCGACCACGGCCTGCATGAGATCGTGGGAGATGGGGCGAACCTGACGGTGGATGAATTGGCAGCGGGGATGTCCGCGACTCTCAATCTGACGGTAACCTCCGCCAGTGTGGCGAGCATCGCCTGCACGGCTCTGGCCCGTTCCAGTGCGGTCGACCCGGATTTTTCGAACAGCGGCAGCCACGCGCTGATCAACTACGGGCACTGGGACGGGCCGAACGCCCGTAACAAGGTGGGGCTCGTCGGTTGCGGCCAGGTTTATGATCCGGCCCGCAAGTTGATATGGATCTCAAATGCCGCATCCACCGAGCTCTATCCCGTATATTCCCCCTCCGACGGGGCGTATGAATATTATTACGATCCCGTGAGGAAAATCAAACCGCCTGTTTCCAGGTCTGTCGTCTCGATGGATCCTTACACGGGGAGGATCTCAAAACCGATCCCCCTCAACGCGGACCCCGCCCCCGGCGCGATGGCATTGTCGGATAACGGCCGCTACCTCTTCGTGGGACTGCGCGATGTTGGAGAAATCAGTCGCATTGATCTTCAAGCAAGTCCGCCGGAAACAGTCAGGATCGTTCTTCCCAAAGACCCGTACAGTGCGGTTCCGCAGGCGTCCGATATCGAAGCTCTCGAGGGCGACGGAACCAGCATCATCGTCACCATAAAGGGTGGAGGTTATGTCGCGGCGATCGATGGGTCGACCGCGCGAAAAGTGAAGGTCGAAAGATTTTCTTTCACCGATACCAATTTGATCACTTTCATCAACAGGACGGCGAATCCCGCTGTTTTCACCGGTGTCGGGGGCATGCTGTATCGGCTGTCGGTCACGCCCGAGGGCGTCTGGGTGAACAAAACCCGTGAGAAGCCCCATGGAGGAGATTTCAGTTCATCCGGCAGCGGCGAATTGTGGATGTGGAACATGAACTTGTTCGAGGTCGGCTCGCTCGCCCAGGTGGTGAATCTTCTGCCTTGGAGTTACGGACTGTCCATTTTGGAAAATCCCCGCAACAGGGCCTACTTCCTGGATGCGACCAAGATAACGGCTTTTGATACCGTCACCCGTTCCCGGTTGGGAGAGCTGAGCCTTGTGAAACATGAGTGGGAGCTGAACGAGCGGTCCTTCATGCGTTGGGGGAGTGATGGTTTTTCCATTCTGAACGATGACGGGGTTTTTCTCGCACGCTGGGCATTGGCGGCTCCCGCCGTTGTCGTATCGCGTTCGGACGCTCCGATGATGCCGGAAGCAACCGGCAATGCCACCGACGCCGATGGCGATGGCATTCCCCATGCCTTCGAACAACTGTTCGGGTCCTCGTCATCCGGGTTCGATCCCAATCCGGTCAAGCTGACCACCGCCACCGAGGGCGGGAAGTCCGTGATCCGTCTGCGCTTCCCGCGCCGGGTTGGCATGACCATGTCTGATTATGGCTATGAAATCAGCCCGGATCTGAAAAATTGGAAACCGGTGGACGCGGTCTCCGAGGTGCCGCTCTCACTCGAATGGATCAACGGGGTGAATGTGGAGAACATCGAAACCACGTTTGAGGCTCCGGATTCGGGAAGTGGATTCGTTCGTCTGCGTTGGCGGTGA
This sequence comes from Luteolibacter yonseiensis, assembly GCF_016595465.1. Lineage (NCBI taxonomy): Bacteria > Pseudomonadati > Verrucomicrobiota > Verrucomicrobiia > Verrucomicrobiales > Verrucomicrobiaceae > Luteolibacter > Luteolibacter yonseiensis. The sequence goes on from NZ_JAENIK010000011.1 coordinate 872,540, forward strand.
TGACGGGGGCGGAGCGGTGTTTCAATCCCTCCGCGTCAGCTCCACGAAGACATCCTCCAGCGTCGCGACGTGGCGGAAAAGCGAGCGCAGCGGCCAGCCGTATTGGGAGGCGAGGTTGGCGATGCGTTCGCGCGAGTCGGTGCCCGAATCGCACCAGACTGTGTAGCGCGTCCAGCCGTTGTCGAGTGTGTCAGGGGTGACTTTCTTTACGTGAGGGAGGCGGTTGATGGCTCCGGCCACGACTTCGGGGTCGGCCTGGATCTCCACCTGGATGCGGCCGGCGGCGCGCATTTCTCCGACGAGATTGGTCGGGGTGTCCGCAGCCTTGATTTTCCCGCCATCGATGATGATGACCCGGTTGCAGATCATCTCCACCTCGGAAAGGATGTGGGTGGAGACGAGGACCGTGTGGGTCTGGGCCAGACGGCGGATGAGTTCCCGGATCTGGCGGATCTGGTTGGGGTCGAGGCCGTTGGTGGGCTCGTCGAGGATGAGAAGTTCGGGATCGTGGACGAGCGAGTCCGCGAGGCCGACGCGCTGGCGGTAGCCTTTCGAGAGGGTCTTGATCATTTTCCGCTTCACCCCTTCCAGGCCGCAGGTGTCGATAACCTCTCCGACCCGTCGGCGGGTGTCGCCGCCGTTCAGACCCTTGAGCTGGGCGCGGAACTTCAGGTATTCCCGGACGCGCATGTCTTCGTAGAGCGGGACGTTTTCCGGCATGTAGCCGATCTTCCGGCGCGCTTCGATGGATTGGCGGTAAATGTCATACCCGGCGATGGTCGCGGTTCCGGAGGTGGGTGGCAGGTAGCCGGTGAGCATGCGCAGGGTGGTCGTCTTTCCCGCGCCGTTCGGACCGAGGAATCCCACGACCTCGCCACGGGCCACGGAAAAGCTGATGCCGCGCACCGCTTCGTGGCGGGCGTAGCGCTTGGTAAGTTCATTCACTTCGATCATGATTTGTACTCCGGTAATTGCGGTGAAATTCGCGCTTGCACGGTTGACGGGGCGTTGCGCGCCCCTTAATGAATGTCCGTGCGTGGCGGGCCAAGCGGGAAATTCGCAGGTTCGCCACATCATTTCACCCATTTCACATGAACTCTTCGGTTTCGCCGCGACAGAACGCAGAATTGTTGGAAGAAAAATATTCTCAATGGTGCGAGGACCCGCGGTCGGTCGATGCGACATGGGCTGCATTTTTCGAAGGATTCGAGCTGGGTTCGGCCCAGGTGAAGAAGAAGGAGGAGGCCGCGGCTTCCGGCACTCCTGCGGTGGCGGTCGCCCCATCGGTGGCCGACAATGACGTGGCGTTCCACGGACGGGTGACGAGCCTGGTTTACAATTACCGGACGCTCGGCCACACCCAGGCGGCGATCAACCCGCTGGATGCTCCGGAGCGGAATCCGCGCCTGCGCCCCGACCAGTTTTCCCTCACGGAAGCGGACATGGACCGCGAGGTGGCGAGTTCGTTCTTCCGCCACGGTGACCGGATGAAGCTCCGCGACATGGTGGCTGCCCTGGAGGCGACCTATTCGGGAAAAATCGGTTTCGAGTTCATGCACATCCACAACACGACCGTCCGCCACTGGGTGCGCGAGCGGATCGAACTTCATGCGATGCGTGACGAGTCCAGCCCGGCGAAAAAGCTCAACTCATTGTGTTGGGTGCTTGAGGCTGAGGCGTTTGAAAATTTCCTTGGTAAGCGGTTCCTCGGTGAGAAGCGTTTCTCGAACGAAGGTGGCGAAGGCGCGATGATCCTGCTCAACGCCCTGCTCGAAGGATGTCCCTCGCGCGGAGTGAAGGAGATCGAAATGGGGATGTCCCACCGCGGCCGCCTGAATGTGCTGGCGAATTTCGTCAGGAAATCCCTCACCACCCTGCTTTACGAATTCACCCCGACCTACGAACCGGACACGGTCGCAGGGGATGGCGATGTGAAATACCACCTCGGCTACGAGAGCATCCGCGAAGTGCCGGATGGCAAGGTCCGTGTCAGCCTGGCGGCGAACCCAAGCCATTTGGAAGCGGTGAATTCCATCGTGGAGGGCAAGGCCCGCGCCCGCCAGCGGGTGCTGAACGATCTCCACGGCGGCGAAATCGACCGAGGCCAGGTGCTGCCGATCCTTCTCCACGGTGATGCCGCTTTCGCGGGCCAGGGCTCGGTCGCGGAAGTGTTGAACCTTTCCCAGCTCAAGGGCTACCGCACCGGCGGGACCATCCATCTCATCATCAACAACCAGATCGGTTTCACCACCGCTCCCGCCGACGCGCGTTCGTCCGAATATGCGACGGACGTGGCCAAGATGATCGAGGCTCCGATCCTCCACGTGAATGGCGAGGAGCCGATGGAGCTCTACTGGGCCGCGCTTTTCGCCCTGGATTTCCGCCAGAAATTCGGCCGGGACATCGTGTTGGACATGTATTGCTACCGCCGGCAGGGCCACAACGAGGCCGACCAGGCGGCGTTCACGCAGCCGATCATCGCCAAGAAAATCGCCGAGCGTCCGACGTTCGGTAAAATCTACAAGCAGCAGCTCGTCGCCGAAGGCGTCATCTCCCAAGCGGATGTCGAGGAACTGGAGACCGCCATCTGGGGACGCTTCGAGGCAGGCTATCAGAAGATGCTCCAGCTTCAGGAAGCGGGCGACCGCACCGCGTTCAGCGGTTCGACCGGTGTCGACCAGGTGCCGTATTCCCATGCTCCCATCGCCACCGGCATCAACCGCGAGGCGCTCCAGAAGATCGGCGCCGTGCTGACAACCATTCCGGACGGTTTCGACCTGAACCCGACCTTGGAAAAGCGTTTCATCCCGCGCCGTGCGGAAGCTCTCACCAACGGCGGCCCTTATGACTGGGCCTTCGCGGAGTCGCTGGCATTCGGTTCCCTTCTGCTCGAGGGCACTCCCGTCCGGCTTTCCGGCCAGGATTGCCGCCGGGGCACTTTCTCACACCGTCACGCGGTCTTTTATGACTATGAGACGCGCGAGCGTTACATCCCCTTGGAAAACCTCGACCCGTCGCAGGCGAAGTTCTGCGTGCACAACTCGTTCCTTTCCGAATTCGCGGTGCTCGGGTTCGACTACGGCTATTCGCTTTCCTACCCGGCCATGCTGACCCTTTGGGAAGCGCAGTTCGGTGATTTCGCGAACGGCGCGCAGGTCATCATCGACCAATTCATCTCCTCCGCCGAGTCCAAGTGGCAGACACCGAGCGATCTCGTGATGCTGCTTCCCCACGGCTACGAAGGCATGGGTCCGGAGCATTCCAGCGCCCGGCTCGAGAGGTTCCTGCAGCTCTGTGCGGAGAAGAACATGATCGTCGGAAACTTCACCACGCCCGCGCAGTATTTCCACGCATTGCGCCGTCAGAAGCACCGGGAATTCCGCAAGCCCCTCATCCTGATGACTCCGAAGAGTCTTCTCAGCCGTCCGGAGGCCATTTCGCAGGAGTCGGATTTCCTCGAAGGCACTTGTTTCCAGGAAATCCTTCCGGATACGAAGGTGTTCGAAAACCCGGGCAACGTGAACCGGGTGATCTTCTGCAGCGGAAAGGTTTACTACGATCTCGTCGCCAAGCGTCAGGAAAACGGCATCGAAGATGTCGCCATTGTCCGTGTCGAACAGCTCTATCCGCTTCACGATGAAATGGTTGGAGTTCTCATCAGCCAGTATTCGAACGCTTCGGCATTTGTCTGGTGCCAGGAAGAACCTCACAACATGGGCGCGTGGTCCTACATCGCACCCCGCCTCGAAGAGGTCGTCGGTCGGAAGATCCGTTATGCGGGCCGGGGCACAGCTTCCAGTCCCGCCGCCGGTTCCAAGGCGATGCACTACCGCGAACAAAAAGCGCTGCTCGTCCAGGCATTCGAAGTCTGAAACCATCCATTTTTCCCAACTCTCACCACGCCTCATCCATGTCACTCGACGTCAAAGTTCCCGCCGCTGGAGAATCGATCACCTCCGCCAATGTCGCCCGCTGGCACAAAAAAAACGGCGATCCCGTGAAAAAGGGCGAGATCCTCGTCACCTTGGAAACCGACAAGGTGTCGAACGAACTCGAAGCCGCCAGCGACGGCGTGTTGGAAATCCTCGTTGGTGAAGGCGAAGAGGTGTCCATCGGCACCGTCATCGCCCGCATCTCGGGTGAGGTGGCCGCAGCAGCCGCCGCCGCAACCCCGGCTCCGGCACCTGCCGCCGCACCCGTTGTGAGCGCGGGTGGCATCGTCGAGCTGAAAGTGCCTGCCGCAGGTGAATCCATCACCTCCGCAAACGTCGCCCAATGGCGGAAAAAGGACGGAGATCAGGTCGCCCAAGGCGAAATCCTCGTCACCCTGGAAACGGACAAGGTTTCCAACGAGCTTGAGGCACCGGCTTCCGGACGCCTGAAGATCATCACCCCGGAAGGGGAGGAGGTCTCCATCGGTGCCGTCATCGCGACCATCGATTCCAGCGCCGCCGCCGGCACACCCGCCGCCGCGCCGGCCTCCGCACCCGCCGCTCCGGCTCCTGTCGCCGCCCCGGCACCCACGCCCGTCGCCACACCGGCACCGGTATCCGCCCCTGCCAAACCGGATTTCTCCGCTCCTGCCGCTCCGGCAGAGCGGGTCTCGACCGAAGCTGTCAGCGACGGCCGGACCACGCGCAAGAAGATGTCGATGCTGCGCCGCAAGATCGCCACGCATCTCGTCAACGCCCAGCAGACCGCCGCGATCCTCACCACCTTCAACGAGGTGGACATGACCGCCGTCATGGACCTCCGCAAGGCGGTGCAGGACGATTTCATGAAGAAGCACGGAGTGAAGCTCGGCTTCATGTCCTTCTTCGTGAAAGCCGTGGCCCAGGCCCTCAAGGACATCCCGTCCGTCAACGGCCGCATTGATGGCACGGACATCGTTGAAAACCACTTTTACGACATCGGCGTCGCCATCGGCACCGACAAGGGGCTCATTGTCCCGGTCCTGCGGGATGCGGACAAGAAATCCTTCGCCCAGATCGAAAAGGACATCCTCGACTACGCGAAAAAAGCCAAGGACGGCAAGATCACCATCGAGGATCTCACCGGCGGCGTCTTCACCATTTCCAATGGCGGGACCTACGGCTCGCTTCTCAGCACGCCGATCCTCAACCCTCCGCAAAGCGGCATCCTCGGCATGCACACCATCCAGCAGCGCCCCGTCGCTCTGAACGGCCAGGTCGTCATCCGCCCGATGATGTATCTCGCCCTCAGCTACGACCACCGCCTCGTGGATGGCAAGGAGGCCGTCACCTTCCTCATCCGCATCAAGGAGTGTCTGGAAAGCCCGACACGGTTGTTGCTGGAGATGTGAGCCGGAGAATGTAGGGACAGGCGGGAATGCCTGTCCTTTCTTCCGGCCTGGCAGGGGCAAATGCCAAAATGACGGCTTGGGTAGGTCATCCCCGTTGGAGAAAACCCTCTAAGTGTGCTTTCGTGCCTTTGGTGAGCCTGTCGTCGCAATGGGTGACGTTGCCATCACTTCCGCAGTGAGAACGCGAGCACCATCAGGGAAATGGCGATGATCCATGAGCCGAGGATGCGGACGCCGACCTTGGCCCATTGCTTGTCCGCGCCGTTCGACGCACAGATCGCGATGTAAAAAACGATCGCGTTCATTGCCAGCCAGGTGCCGATCAGGGTTTTGAGGATGGTTCCTGTGTCGCCGGTCTCCACTGCCGAATCGATTCCTATCCCGATGGCGGTCAAGGTACAGAGAAATTCCGGGACGAAGCGCGGCAGCCTTTTTTCCAGGGCGACAAGTATCGCGACGCACAGGGAGAGGGCGATGAGGACGGGTTGGTTGATTTCCCTGATCGTCCCGGTGAACGTGAACAACAGCGCGGCGGCGGAAGCCGGAGCGAACACCCGCAGGCGTTTGCCGAGATCGAGCGGCGTCTGCTGGCCAAGCAGCAGCCCCAGTCCCAGCAAGAGGAGTACATGCGCCGGTGTCATCACGGGGTGCAGCGCGCCGTTGCCGATTTCCCCCGCTCCCTCCACCGCCATGTGGGCGCTCGCCATGGGGGTGGAGAGGGCTGCCAGCGCGGCCGCGATTCCACAGGAAACCGAACGATGAGAACGCCGCGGGTAGGTTGTCATTCCGCAGGGATTTGCCCGCCATGTCCGGCCGGGGTCAAGCGCGATGTGGGCCGTCGTGGATTCATCTTCAATGTCGCTTCTGGTGGAAATGCGGAGCCGCGCTTTCTCCAGCGGACCGGATGGACCGCCAGGGGAACGAAGTTCCGGGGAGCACCGTTTCGTTGACATGGATGCGATGAGCCGCCACGTATCTTCTCAAAGATGACCATTCTCCATAAGACCAAGCCTCGGGCCGCAACCTTGCTGGCGTTCGCATTGATACTGCTTGTCCTGCCTTCGACCGCCGGCGCCCATACGGCGACGGGAGCGGCGGGCGGATTTTTCAGTGGTTTCCAACACCCCCTGACAGGACTGGATCACATCGTCGCCATGGTCGCGGTGGGACTGTGGGGAGCCTTCCTCGGCGGCCGGGCGATGTGGATGCTGCCGGTGATTTTTCCTGTGGTGATGGCAATGGGCGGGGCGATGGGGGTGCTGGCCCTGCCACTGCCGGGTGTGGAAACGGGCATCGCGCTCTCCGGTGTCGTTCTCGGAGCCATGGTCGCGCTCGCGGCCAGGCCTCCGCTGTGGGTGTCGGCGGTGCTCGTCGGGATCTTTGCGATTTTTCACGGGTATGCCCACGGCACGGAACTGCCCGAGGCGGCGGATGCGATGACCTTCGCCGTTGGTTTCGTGATTTCCACCGGTCTCCTCCATTTGGCCGGGATCGCCTTCGGCCTGCTGGTGAAGTGGCCATGGGGGCGGATCGCGGTGCGGTCGGGCGGAGTGGCGGTTGCTCTGGTCGGTTTCGGGTTTCTGGTCGGGTGGCTGTGAACGTGAAAAAGGTCCGCATGCGGTTTACCCTGATTTTTCTGGCGACGGGCCTGCTGTGGTTTGCCGGTGAAAAACCGGATCTCCTGACGGCCCACGAGACACGGATCATCGAAGGATGGAGCGTGCGGGTGGATGAGCGCCTGTTGAAAGGAGAATCAATGACGGTAGGCGAACGCGCTTTGAAGCTGCTTGATGCCAGGCTCGTCGCCATCGCCACGGTTGTGCCGGAGCCCGCCCTGGCGAAGCTGCGGGCGGTGACCATCGAGCTCGATCTCGATTGTGGTTCGCTCGCAGCGATGCAGTATCACCCTGGCGCGGGATGGCTGAAGGAGAACGGCTACCCTGCTGCGCTTGTGAAATGCGTGCATATCCCCCGGGCGGACAGGTTTCTCTCTCCCTTTGAAAACCACCGGATGCCATGGGCCGTGTTGCACGAACTGGCGCATGCGTATCACGATCAGGTGCTGGGCTTTGATGATCCACGGATCACCGCCGCCTGGGAGAAATTCCGTGACAGTGGCAGATACAAGTCCGTCATGACCACCACCGGGCAAAGGCGTGAGCACTACGGCCTCACCAACCAAAAAGAGTTTTTCGCCGAGATGACGGAGAGCTATTTCGGCTCGAATGACTTCCATCCCTTCGTCGCCGGTGACCTGAAAGAAGCCGAGCCCGGAATTTTTTCACTGATGGCGGAGATATGGGGAGCGTTGCCTGCCAACGATCCACGGTGAAATCCACGGGAAGCTTTCCATATCTATCCAGAATTCTGCTTGCGGTTGGTCCGGCAAGAAGAGACGTTCCCGCCGACCAATCACGAAAGCGTCATGGAATCCGGTGAGAACCCGGAACTGTCGCGCAGCGGTATCCAGATACGAGTCCCCACAAAGCCAATCGTTCCGATGGACGGTGAAGGCGGGGACAAGGCCAGGCTGGGAGTCCGAATACTTGCGCTTTCGTAGCTCGTCACCCGCCAACCGGCCTGCCGGGGAAGCAAATCAGTGGTCCTCCGCGAAAGAGGATCGACGGGAGAAGGACGCGTGATCCCACGCTGCCCTCTCTTTGTGCACATCGACAACACACATAAGAGAAACCAACAATGTTCCACCGCGCATTTTATATGCCCGCGGTGTCTGGCACCACCGTGTCCGGCATCCGGCCTGATCTGACAGAATCCTATAACAATCCCTTTTCCGGGATTTTCCATAAGATAAGGAAATCCTCGTTCGGAATCGTGATGCTCCTTTCGACCGGCCCGGCGATGGCCGGTTCCTATACCAGCTACAATGGCGGCAGCGGCATCGACACGCCGATCGCGGTGTCCGGAATCACGAAATGGGCCACCACCATCGCCGACTACTCGCCCGCTCCCGGACTGGGACCGAACTTCAGGAATCCCGCGTCCGGCGGTGCGTTTTCACTGGGTGATCTCTACAGCACGACCACACCGCCGACGGCGGGCACGGAACCGAACGCCTTCCATGCGGGCAGCGGCGCCGCAAATTTCCATCCTTACGGTGGTGATGTGAATGATACCACCGACACCTATGGATTCATCGGCATCGATGCGCCCGGATCGGTGACATTTTACTATGAAACGGGAATCTATAACGGAGCGGGGGCGGACCTCGCGGTCCGGGAGAATGGATTCGCCTCAGGGCCCGCACCGGGATTTTTCGCGGAGCTCGCCTTTGTCGAGGTGTCGAGCAACGGCACCGACTTCGCGCGGTTCCCGTCGATCTCGCTGAACACCACGCGGGTGTCCACCGCCGGGACTTTCCAGATGTATGACATGACGAACGTTTACAATCTCGCGGGCAAGCATGCGTCAAACCTCGCGACACCCTTCGATCTTGAGGAACTCGCCACCCACAGCCTTGTGCTCGGAGGAACGGTGAACCTGGCGAACATCAAATACGTGAGGCTTGTCGATGTGGTGGGGAATCCGGAATCCTCCGGAACCGCCGGAGCGCTGGATTCCCTGGGGAACCGGATACTCGACAACTGGACAACCTACGATTCGGGCGGGTTCGACATTTCGATCGTCGGCGGGCTTCCGCAGGCGGTGGGTGTTCTTCACGCGGTGCCGGAACCTTCCACGGCTCTGCTGCTGTGCTCCGCGATCCTTCCGCTGATGCTCCGTGCGCGCCGCGATCGCAAGGCATGATGCCCGAATCAACCACAACCATGAAACATCCATCAAACACGGGCATCATCTCGCTTGCGATCTCCCTGGTGATCGCGTCATCCGCCGCCGCCGCGCTGAGTTTCAGTCCGGGATATTCGGCGACATCCTACCATGTCCATGGCAACGGCGACGGGATCATCAGTTATGACTGGGGATCGGATGGGGCGCTCTATTATGCGACCGCGGATTCCTCGTTCTTATCCAGCGGGGTCTATCGCCACGACGGCACATCCACCACCACCATCCAGAACGCCAGCGGCAACTTCGCGGGTGGAAGCGTGGTTGCGATCGGTTCGTCCGTCTATTTCAACGACAGCACGTTCTCGAACACGCAGAACATTTATCGCTACTCCATCGGCGCGGGAACGACGACCACCGCTGCGTTGACGAATTACTCCCTGGGATCATACGACGGTCACCTTTATTCCACGGGCGGGGATTTCTCCGGGACGCGGCTGACTTATTATGTCGACGGTCTCACAGGAGGAACCATCGATCTGGGCGGGGTTGCGGGCGCGTCCGGACCGCTCACCTTCGATGCGGCCGGGAATCTGTACTACGCTCCGGGCTACGGCGACCTGGCCATCTACCGCTGGGATGCGGCGGAAGTGACGGCGGCGATTTCAGGAAACGGCTCGCCCTCCCTGTCCGCCAGCGGACACCTGTGGATCGACTACAGCACGGCGTTCGCGACGGCCGGCGGCGCGACCTCCATGCTCACGGATGCGGAGGGAAATCTGCTCGTCACCCTCACGAATTTCACCGATCCCTCGGCATTGGTGAAATTTTCGGCCGATGGCAGCGGGAATTATGAAACGATCCTCACCTCCCTCGACAGGTTGGGCGAACTGCGCGCGCACGACGGACAGCTTTACCTGTCGAGCGGGAACAGCGTCATGGCCATCATTCCCGAACCATCGACGTTGCTGCTCGGCATGTTCGCATGGGGCGGTTTCTTCATCCGCCGCCGGAGATAAGCCTCTACCCGCCATTCCTGATGAATCTCCGGACCCATCCCGTGGTGTGTTTCGCCGCCATGCTGACCATTCCCACCGTTCAAGCCGGGCCTTATTCCGCCGGGCTGGATGATCGTGCGAATTCCTACGACGCTCCGGTCCCGGGTTTCGTGGGACCGCACGGGGTGGGGAAGGCGCGGATCGATGATGGGACGGGACAATTCCAGAATCCGAACAATCGGGTGAATCCGTTGTTTTTCGCATGGGCGTCCAACTGCTCTTCCTACGAAAGATCGGACACCGATGCGGGATTCAATGAACCGGAGTATGCGCTCGGACCCGTGACGGGCGACAACTTCGATGTGGTTTCCCTCGGTGATCTGACTGCCGCGCAGATCACGACGGGAAATCCGGCGGGCCGCATCACGCTGAAATTCACCAAGCCGATCCGGAATCTTTCCGGCGCTGATTTTGTGATTTTTGAAAATGGATTCATTTCCGGTTTCAATACCGGTGGCTCGGGATCGGGGGGAGTTTATGCCGAGCTCGCCTATGTCGAGGTCTCCGCGGATGGGGTGAATTTCGTGCGCTTCAATCCCGTATCGCTCACTCCCTCGGCGGTTGGTGCGTACGGCACCATCAATCCCACCAATGTTTACAATCTGGCCGGCAAGCATGTGAATGCCTACGGCGATTGCTGGGGCACGCCCTTTGACATCGGGCAGACGGGTTTGAGTGAGATCTCCCATATCCGGCTGGTGGATGTGCCGGGCTCCGGCGCTTACAAGGATGGCGGGAACCGGTCGATCTTCGATTCCTGGCGGACCTTCGGCTCCGGAGGCTTCGATCTGGAAGCGGTGGGATCCATCTCCACTCCCATGACTTTCGGCCAGTGGCCGTTGCTTGCGGAGCTTCCGGCGAACATGAGGACGACAACCGCCGATCCCGACAACGATGGCATCCCTAATCTCATGGAATATGCCTTCGGGCTGCTGCCGTGGGAAAAAAATCCGAAAGGCACGGGCTGGCGTTGTCAAACAATCACGGTTGGAGCGGAGTCGTTTTACGAATTCACCACTCTTCGTGACGAACGTTGCATGGATCTCGTGCGGGATCTCCAGGTATCAAGCGATCTGAAGATCTGGACGACGCTCGCCCGGAGCACGGCAGGTGGGGTGTTTCTACCTCAGAATGGATTCACTCCCTTGATCTCGGACCAGCGGGTGGGGGATCTGGCGAGTGTGGGAGTCATGCGGGAGGATCGCATCCGCGATACAAGGCCGGTGTCTGAATCGGCAAAAAGGTTTTACCGGCTTTCCATCACACGACCCACGCCATGAAAAGCATCCGCAGAAAGTCCGGAGGCTTCACCCTGGTGGAAATCCTGGTGACGCTCTCGGTTGTCGTGGTTCTCGGCCTCATCGTTTACAAGGGAGGCCGTTCGTTGGTCGATACCGCGCGGATCACACAGAGCATGGCGAATCTGAGATCCCTTGCCGTTGCCAATGCCGGGTATCAGGCCGACAACGGCGTCTTTTGTCCTGCGGACGACCAATACAACATGAGGCGCTGGCATGGGGCGAGGAAGTCCGGCAGCGGCAAGTTCGATCCGGCTGAGGGGTTTCTCGCTCCCTATCTGGGCAAGAGCCGCGCGGTCGGGATCTGCCCGTTGTTCAAGAATATCGTGGGGGACGAGCAGAGCTTCGAGTCCGGGACGGGAGGGTATGGATACAACGCGGTCTATATCGGCGGGCGCCCCGGTTCGAATTTCGACCGCTCCACGAAGCTTAGGATATCGGAACGGATCGCGAATGTTTCCAGTCCGGACAGGACGGTGATGTTCACGACCACGGCCTACGCCCGCGAGTCCGGGCTTCAGGAATATCCCTATTGCGAACCTCCGTTCTGGGATTACGGCGGTGGCCCCTCGGGAGACAAACCCAGCCCCACCGTGAATTTCCGGGCGAATGGGAAAGCGCTCGTCGCATGGTGCGACGGCCACGTGACCGCGGAATCCAACAACAAGGACCCGACTCATGGGCTCAACCCCCACCAGGGCGACAGTCATGAATTCGACCTCGGTTGGTTCGGCCCGGAGGAAAACAACGGGTATTGGAATCCCAGACGTCCGTAGCTTTCCGCAGCCCGTTGTCTCACAGGCATTCGATTTTGAAGAGCCAGCACAAGAATGGTCCCAAAACGAGGACACGCTTTCCCGTGTTTGTCGCAACTTCGATCCGATACGTGCCCGAGCCTTCGACATCAGGCGGAGAGCCGCCCGGCGTCGCAACCGGATGCCATGAACGCCCTGCGACCGAGCGTTTCAATACCACCAGTCCCGCGAAAAGGATGGTGACATCCAAAGCGGGGCCGCTGGAGTGCAGGGCCAGCCTTGTGAAGAAGCATGCCGATAGCAGGACCGCCGATACGGCAGCGTGGGCAACGACCGCCAAATCGGTGACAGCAGCCAGCCAAGGATGATCGGGCCACGTTGTGCCGGCGAGGGCCGATGCGACAACCAACAGGGCGAAAAAAAACATCAGTGGCCCGGCAATGCGCCAAAAGGGTGGTCGGAAATCCCTGTCGATCGCTTCCATGGTTTTTTTTCAATCGTTTTCAAAACAGCGGCGAGCCCGGAAAAAACACCCGTTGAATGAACCACGCGCTTCCCATGAGGGCGATCACGGCCGAGCCGATGATCCGCACCTGCAGCAGGTATTTTTTCAGAGGCCGGATGAGAATGAAAGCGACCGCCAGAATGGCGATCTGGGCCAGCTCCACTCCTAGGTTGAAGCCCAGCAACGGTCCGACCAACCCGCTTCCGGAGATTCCCTTGAGCTTTTCCGCGAGGATGCCCGCATAGCTGAGCCCGTGGAGCAGGCCGAAGCAGAAGACGAAAATGAGCCGTTGCTTTCCGAGCTGGCGCTTCAGCAGCAGGTTTTCGACACCTATCCAAGCGATGCTCAGCGCGACGAGATGCTCGATCCACACTTCCGGGAAACGAACGAATCCGAAGATCGACAGCGCGAGTGTGATCGAGTGGGCGAGGGTGAACAACAGCGATTGCCGTACCAGCGGTTTCCACTGCGGGGCCAGTAGGAACAGGCCCAGGATGAACAGCACGTGGTCCCACCATATCACGTGCCGGAATCCGGATTCCAGGAATCCGCCCGCTACCGGTTTCTCAATGGGCGCGGCGGCACCCGATGACTCCTGTTTGAGCAGCATCAGGCTGCTACCGGGAAGCGTGCTGATGATCTGGGGATTTTCGGATTCCTCCGTTTCCTCGATCAGGATGATCAGCTCCGTCTCCTGCTCCCCGGCCCAGTGGATGCGCAGTTCTCCCGCGCCGGGGAGGGGATCGATCAGCAGCCGTGTGGTGAGGAGCGCGATGTCGCCCGCCTCCTCGGGCAGTTCGAACGGCTGCTTTTCAAAATCCGGGAACTCGATCCTCCAGGCGACGTCTTTCCCGGCGAAGGTGAAGCGCAGCAGTTTGCGCAGCGTGTTTTCCGTCTCCTTGCGGATGCGGGCCAGTTCCTCCGGCGGTGATTTCATGACAGCCTCCCGGCTCAGGGGCAGGCCATCGGGGATCACCCGCGTTTCCGGCAGCATGTAGGCGATGTCCATTTCCCCCAACAGCCGCCATTCGTGATCGAGTTTCAAAAACTCCAGTTCCACCGACGCCACCTGATGGGCCCGGACCGAAGGCAGGAGGCTGGCAAGGAAGAGCAGGCAGGCGAAAAGTCGGGCGAATCTCATGCGTGGGAAAACTTGTGGCGAGATGTAGGGCGGAGGTCCGGATTTGACCACCACGAACCAAGGATGTCTTGTTACGCGGTTTTTTTCAGGTGAAATTTCCGGAAACTCGCCGCTTTACAAGGCCGGGAGTGCCCCCCATAGTCCCGCGCCCATGACTTTTCTTGCGATCAACTGGCTCAATATTAGCATCGATCTCCTGCTGGTGATCTTCGTGATCGTCTGCTTGCTGATGACCTTGGTCATCCTCATGCAGCGTCCGAAACAGGAAGGTCTCGGTGCCGCGTTCGGCGGTGGCGTGACGGACCAGGTGTTCGGTGCCCGCACGACGAACGTCCTGCAGCGCGGCACGGTGTATCTGGGATCGCTCTTCTTCATTCTCAGTCTGGTGCTTGCGGTCTTGATCGGTCAGAAAAACAAGACCATCAGCACCGTCACGGCCGCGGACACCGCACCGAAGACCGTGGAAGTGAAGCCTGCGGAGCCTGCCGCTCCGAAGTCGCTGGAGGCGGAGCTTCCTCCTGCCGACCCTGCTCCGGTTGAAACCCCGGCTCCTGCGGAGGTGCCTGCCGATGCCTCGGTTCCCGCTCCGGAATCCGCACCTGCCGCTCCTGAACAAGTCGTCCCACCTGCCGAACCGGCACCTGCGGACGCGACGGTCGCTCCGGAAGACAAACCGAAGGAGCAGTAACGCTCTTTCACCAGCGTGAACGAAGCCCATTTGGAAAATGCCGATGCTCCGGTGTGGGCTCGCGAGGATGCGTTTCCAGAGGCTCCCGCCGGTTGGGGCTGGGTTGATGTCAAATCACGGGTTTCGTGCGATTCGCTGGAAGCGCTGACCGAGGCGATCCGTGATGATCACGATGGCAGTCTGGCGCTGGTCTGGACACCGGACCATCCGCGGATGATGTTGGCGGAAGAACTCAAGGGCATGGGCGACGCATTGCGCACCGCCCGGTCCCGCTGGGTGAGGGAGGATATGGATGACGCGGGTTACAAGCTGCGCTGGTTTGGCACTGCCTTGGTCGGGTTCAGCCTTTATTCCTTTTACGGAGGCTTCCAATACGCCGGACGGCTTGCGGCCCAGTCGGGCGTGGTTCCGGACATGGGTTCCAAGCTGGCATTCGCCACACGCGCCATGCTTGGTTCCACGTCGTCCGGACTCGCCTTGCTGATGTTCGTGATCTTCGCGTTCATTCCGTGGTATCAGGCCCGCAAGCGTTCCAAACAACTTGGCCGCTGGACCGAAAAAGGCATCGCCGATGCCGCTCCCACGATCCGTTTCGAAACATGGCTGGCGTGGCAGAAGGCGCCGCTTACCAAGGTGTTCCTGATTCTCATCTCGCTGGTCGCTTTGGCACAGATCCTCGTGCAGTTCAAAAGCGATGGCATCGGCACTTTCATGCACTTCGGTGGCACGGCCGCCGCAGGGCTTCAGAAACAGACCTATCTGGAAGGGGATTGGTGGCGGCTGTTCACCGCACCATTCCTCCACGGAAACATCGTCCATTTCCTGATGAATGCCGCGGGCCTGTTGTACCTGGGAAAACGTCTGGAAGTCTTCGCCCGCTGGCCCCACCTGCCTCTGGTTTTCCTGTTCAGCGCCTGCATCGGTGGCGAGGCATCCGCCCGGTTTGTGGATGCTCCCTCCGTAGGTGCTTCGGGCGGACTGATGGGCTGGCTTGGTTTCCTGATGGTTTTCGAAACACTTCACAAGCAACTCGTTCCGCTGCGTGCGAGACGGAGGTTGGCGGCCGGTGTCTTGCTGACGGCGCTCATCGGAGTCATCGGTTACCGCTACATCGACAATGCCGCGCATGCGGGAGGCCTTCTCGCGGGCATGATCTATGGTGTCATCGTGTTTCCTTCCACCGCCTCGGCGCGCCGCCCGCGTTCCACCGTGACGGACCGCATCGCGGGTGGTGCCGCGATGGTCGTGCTTGTCGCATCCGCCCTACTCGCCGCCGCGAGAGTCCTCGCCGGCTGAACCCTGTGGCATCGGCTGAAAACCCGGTGGGTTTCCGCAACCCCGTCGTCCGCTTTACGGTTGGCATTCCGGGATCACGCACCGATAGTGGCCCGCATCGTTCCCGCCCGCATCAGAACCTTTTCCCAAAATCCATGTTCCGCACGACCTGCGCCCTGTTGGCCCTGACCGCATCCCTTCCGGCCGCCACCCGGATTTTCCAGACCTTCGAAGGGGATGGTTTCGACACTTGGAAAACCGAGGGAGCGGCGTTCGGCCTGGCTCCTGTCGCTGGAAAAACGGACGACATGGAAAAGCCGTTCACCGCCTACTCGAACGACAGTTTCGCCTCCTCCACCCATGGCGGCACCTCCGAGAAGGGCGCATTGGTTTCTCCGGAGTTCACCATCGCGGAACCCTACATCACCTTCCTCATCGCCGGTGGAAACTCCGCCGGAAAAACCGCAGCGCAGCTCGTCATCGACGGCAAGGTGGTGCGGGAATCCGTCGGAAAACAGAACCTGCGTTTCACGTCCGCCCTGTGGGATGTCACCGAGCTCAAGGGAAGCAAGGCTGTCATCCGTCTGGTGGACGATGACGACGACGCGGGCTGGGGATTCATCGCCATCGACCAGATCGTCCTGACCGACTATCCCAACTACAAGTTTCCTCCCACGACCCGCGAGGGCAAGGCGTTCGTAGAAGGCCTTGAGGCCACCGATGTCGTCGCCGGGGCGAACATCCCGATCGGCAGCACGCTGAAGGTGGAAGCCACTTACAAGGACCAGCAGGTCACATCGCCCACGGCGCTCACGTTCGATGACCAGGGCCGTATCTACCTTTCGGAAACGCACCGGTTCCGCGAAGGGATCGAGGACGACCGGGACAATCTCTATTGGTATCTCGACGACCTCGCCGCGAAAAAGACCAGCGACCGCCGCGCGCTTCACGAGAAGTGGAAGGAAAAACTTCCCATCGAAAAACTAACGAAAAAAACCGAGATCGTCCGCCGCCTTGCGGATACGGACGGGGATGGGAAGATCGACGAGTCCAAGGTCTTCGCCGATGGTTTCAATGACGTGTTGGATGGCACCGCCGCAGGGGTTTTCTATTACGAAGGCAGCCTTTATTTCGCCTGCATCCCGAAAATCTATCAACTCCGCGACACGGATGGCGATGGAAAGGCGGACGCGCGTGATGTCGTGGCGGATGGCTTCGGCGTACGGGTTTCCCTGTCGGGTCATGACCTGAACGGGTTCACCCTCGGTGGGGACGGCCGCATTTACGGCACCGTGGGCGACCGCGGGATGAGCCTGCTCACCAAGGAGGGCAAGGCCTATGACTATCCGAACGAGGGCGCCGCGTTCCGCTTCGAGCCGGATGGCACGGGTTTCGAATTGTTCCACACCGGACTGCGGAATCCCAAGGAGATCGCCTTCGACGCTCTGGGGAATGCCTTCAGCGTGGATAACAACTCCGACCAGGGGGATGCCGCGCGTGTGGTCTATCTGGTGGAGGGCGGGGATTCCGGCTGGCAGATGGAGCATCAGGCGATGCACACGTTCCACCGCCAGATCGGTCTGAAGGACCACCCTCCGAGCCGTTGGATGGATGAGAAAATGTGGGAGCTCCAGAATCCGTCGCAACCGGCCTATATTCTTCCGCCAAGCGCCCATCTGACCTCCGGGCCCTCGGGCCTCACCGCGAATCCGGGTGCCGGATTCCTGGAGGGGGAGGCGGGACGTTTCCTCATTGCCGACTACCGGGGAGGAAGCGCGAACTCCGGCATCTGGTCCTTCGAGATGAAACCGAAGGGCGCGGGCATGGAAATGACCGACTCGCGCCAGTTCCTGTGGGGAGTGGCCGCCACCGATGTGGAGTATTCCTGGGACGGCAAGGTTTACATCAGTGACTTCATCACCGGATGGGCGTCTCATGAGGACGGACGCCTGCTTTCCCTGGATGCCGGCGAAAACACATGGCTGGCAGCGGATGCCGCCGGTGCGGCGAAGATCATGAAGGAAGGCTTCGAGCAACGCAGTTCCGCGGTGCTGGCGAATCTCCTGAAGCATCCGGACGCCCGCATCCGCCTGCGGGCTCATCTCGCGCTGACCCGCAAGCCGGACGGTGTCACGCGCCTCGTCGAAGCGGCGGACTCCTCGAATTTCATGGTCCGCATCCACGCCATCCAAGGGCTGGGTGTCATTTCACGCCGCGGGGCGGCCTTGCTGCCGAAGAGCGAATTCGCCACCATTCCGGACGCGAAAAATGGTAAAACCGCGGACGATAAGCTGACCGCGCTCCTCGCTGACAAGAATGCGGAGATCCGCGCCCAGGCGTTGCGCGCGCTTGCGGATTCAAAATCCGATCCGAACGGCATTCCTCTGGGACCCCTGCTCGGGGATGAATCGCCGCGGGTCCGCTTCTTCGCCGCGATGCTGGCCGGAAAGCGCAAGATGATCGGCTACTACGGACCGATCTGCGATCTGCTGGCGGAAAATGACAACCGAGATGTCTACCTTCGCCATGCCTGTATTTTCGCGCTCCAGCAACTGGCCACGAAGCCCACCCTTCTCGTCGGACTGGCCGAACACGAGTCCGCAGCCGTCCGGCTTGCGGCGGTGGTCGCGCTGCGCCGCATCAAGAGTCCCTTGATCTCCAACTTCATCAGTGACGCGGATCCGAAAGTCGCGGATGAGGCCATCCGCGCGATCTGTGATCTGGACATGGTTTCCATCCGTCCCGAAGTGGCCGGGTTGCTGGACAATCCCGCCTCCCGTCAATGGACGCCGTTCATGTTGCGCCGTCTTGTCCACAACTCCTACCGGCTGGGAACTCCGGAAGATGCCGTCCGGGTGCTCAAGGTCGCGGCGGATGCGTCGATGCCACAAATCGTCCGGCTGGAAGCCTTGCGGCTGTTGGAAATCTGGACCGATCCATTTCCCGTTGACCAGCTGACGGGCCATTGGAATCCATTGGAAAAACGCGAACTTTCCACCATCCAGCCCGCCCTGCTGGAAGCCTTGCCGGGCCTTCTGAAACAAGACGGTCCGGTGCTCACCGCCGCTCTCGGACTGGTGAAGCATTATAAACTCGAGGTCCCCGGACTTGATGACAACGCCCTGCGCGGGTTGATCAAAAACGGAAAACTGCCTGCCGAAGCCCGGGCCGTCGCGCTGGATCTGCTCATCCGGCACAAGCCCGGGAACCTTGATGGTTTTCTGACGGAAATCACGGCGGACCCGTCCGATGAGGTGGTTCTCACCGCCCTGGACGCCATGGCGAAACTCTCGCCGGAGAAATCGCTGCCTGCTTTGGAAGCCGCCGCGAATTCCAGCAGCGCCCCACGTGCCCAGAAAACATGGAACATACTCGCAGGTGTCCCGGGTGAGGCCGTGGATGCCATTTTCATCAAGCAGCTCGAAGCCCTGCGTGCCGCGAACGGCATCTCGCCGGCGGCCATCGAACTCACCGCCGCGGCGAAAAAACGCAAGGCCGGGCCGGTGAGGGAAGCGCTCGCCGCCCTTGAGAAATCCCTGGCGGAAAACAGCGACCCCCTTGCCAAGTGGAACAGTTCGCTTGAAGGCGGAGATCCGGAGAACGGCGCGGCCCTCTTCGCCTCGCACCCGGCCAGCGAGTGCAAGCGTTGCCACCGTGCGGAGGAAGGTCACACCACCGGTGGCGAAACCGCCCCGAACCTGGTCGGTATCGCGAACCGCCACAAGGACCGCCGTTATTTCCTCGAGTCCATGATCAACCCTGCGGCGGTCATCGCTCCGGGCTTTGGCGCGGTGCTGGTGGATTTCAAGAACGGCGCGAGCCTGACAGGCAATCTCATCGCGGACACACCGGAGCATCTCGACATCGATGCGGCGGGAAAAGCCGTTCGGATCAACCGCGCCGACATCGCCACCGTCACCACTCCCGCCTCGCCGATGCCTCCGATGGGCGGCTTGCTGAAGCCGGAGGAACTGCGCGACGTCATCGCCTGGCTCGCCAGCCTCGACAAGGGTGGTGAGCTGCCGAAACCGGCGGCTCCGGTCCCGCTGGATCCGGCCTCATTGCTCGTTCCTGCTTCTGCCGACAAAAGCACCTCCGCTGTCGATCCCGTCCTGATGAAACTCGGCCAGCAGCAGTTCATGGTCTGCGGTGCCTGCCATGGCCAGAGTGGCGAAGGCACCGCCGCCGGTCCGCCGCTGGCAGGTTCCGAGTGGGTGACTGGACCGGAGGAAAACCTCATCCGCATCCAGCTACGCGGCTTGCACGGACCGATCAAGGTGAAGGGTCAGGAATACAATTTCCCCGCAGGCATGGCCGCTCTCGCTTACCAGACCGACGAGCAGATCGCAGCCGTGCTCACCTATGTGAGAAACTCTTTTGGCAACTCCGCTCCGGTGGTGAATGCTTCCGCGGTGACCGCACTCAGGGGTGAGGTCGGCAAGCCACCGCTGGTGGCGGCGGACCTGGTGGCTCCTTCTGTTCCACAGGACGCATCCCCTACCACCTCCAAGGAGGTGTCCGGAAAATATGACAATCTTTCCAAGGAAGGTTTTCCAGGCAAATGGATCTTCGCGGCCGCCGCGGTGATCGGGTTGGCGGGACTCGGGTTGTTCCTGAAGAAGAAATGATATCAGGGTGTCGCCAGTTCCACCTCCAGCCGGATGAACAGTTTGGAACCTTCATCCTGCCCGCCGCCGGGTGCGGGTAGCGGGATGCCGAGCCAGCCATTCTCCAACGGTGGAATGGTGCTCGTTTGTGAATCGAACAACACGGTTGGCCATGTGGTCAGATCGTTCGTTCCTTTGACACGCCAGATGAGGTCGGGCTTCGTCGCATCATAGCGGAAGCGGAAATCATGGTTTCCGCCGTTTTTCAGCAACTCCGGCAGCAGCCCGGCCACCGGATCATACGGTCCGACCCCCAGAGCGTAACGGATCAGGTTTTCCACGCCATCACCCGAGGGATTCGCCTGGGGTCCGGAAATGTTGTCATCCGCGAGGTCCGCCGGATTGGGGAACGAGGCGATCCGCCAGTTCGCATAGCGTTCCGGAAGCTCCCTGCCTTCGACCGTCAGGTTGTCGAAGCGGTTGTTGCCCGCCGTGCCGCCGCCGGCTTGCTGGAAGGTGACGCGCACGGCGAAGGCGGGATTGTTGTCTGTGTCAGGCAGGTTGCGGAAATCGAGAACCTTCACTTCCGGAACGCCGTCCGCGATCGCGAATGTTTCGAAGGGAACATAGTTCGTTCCGTCCAAGGTGTAGGAAACGGTCTGTGTGCCCGCGCCTTGGCCGGACCGGCGGGTCTCATAACGCAGGATGATGTCTTCGAATCCGGTCGTGGGCGCCTTGATGTCAACTGTTTGACCGATCGGAAGGTTCACTCTCAGGTGGGAGCCTGCGGCGTTGCCGAGGCGGGAGTTTGCCGCCGCGAAGTCCTGGCCCGTTCCGGACTCCCAGGTACCGCTGACGGTGATGGCGCCGCCGCCGCTGGTGCGGGTGGGCGTGAGCAGGGGAGCGGGGGTGTTGAAATTCCAGTAATGGACGAGCTGGACGGCCGGGGCGGTCGCGGCGAACTGCACGGGCAAGGACCAATGTCCCCAGTTCCCGGTGGCGTCCTTGTGCCGGACGCGCACGCGGTAGGTTTTTCCAGCTTCCGCCATACCCAACGGAATGCTGAAAGCGCCGGGAGCGGTTGTCAGGGGGGCGGATGTGGCCAGTGCCTCGATTTCGTATTTGCATGGCTTGCTTGAATCGTAACCCGGAATGCCCGGTGCCGAGATTTCGGCGATGCGCCACTGCCATGCGGCGAAGGTGCCGGATCCCTGCGGATCGGAGAACGCGCCCGAGGTGAAATCCAGACCGCTGGTCGGGAAACCGGGATCGCCGGTGGCGGTGAGGGTGGGAGTGTTTGGGTAATCGTTGTTCGGCGCGGTGCCCGGCTCGACGTTCGCATTCGCATAGCCGCCATAAAGGGATTCCCATTCGAGATACTTGTAGCCGTAGCCTTTCTGGCGGTTCACGTCCGGGTCGTTTCCTCCGCCCGCGGTGTAGGTTGCCTTGCGGACCCACGGCGCGGCGCCCGCAGGGTAGGTGTTCGTGGAAAAATCGACGAACCATTTGATACGGTTCGGGAAGTCCGAAAAACCGTCGCCATCGGGATCCGCCAGAGTCCGTATCCATGAGCCGGTGCTGACGGTGCCGTCGAGTCCGCCGCGGCTGTCGGTCATGTTCGCGCGGTAGAAATTTCCGGAATGCCCGCCGGTCGTGCGGGGATTGAGATTCCACACCGCCGCATCGAGATTCGCCCATGTCACGGTCTGCCCCGTCGGGTTCACCAGCGAGGCATACTCGTGGAGAAGCTGGCCGATCTGTCCGCCGTCGGCTGCTCCGTCCGACGCGAGCAGGTCCATCAGTTCCCGGCAGCGGTTCCGGTATTCCCGCGCCAGCGCCGGATGCCGCATGATGGCGAGGATGCTGGTGGGCTGGCCGGCGACGGTCACGCCATCCATCGTACCACCCCAATGGTGGGCGGGGATGAACTGCATGTCGAAGTCATAGCCGAGGATCTCCCACTTGTTGTCGCTACTGCGATGGTAGTAGCGGTAGTTGTCTCCGGGACGGACATCCACGTTCCCGATCAGGCGGTTGATGGCCATGAAGGTGTAGAGTTTGTCGAGATCCATGTTCGCCCGGTACCATGCCTCGGTCTGTCCGCCGGCCGCCAGGCTGTTGCGGAAGGTGATCCAGTCCGAGGAATCGACAGGCTGTCCCTCGCCCTGATGCTTCTTGTCACCACCACCGCCTTCGATGGAGTAGACATTCCCGTCCGGCAGATTCCGTTCGTCCAGGAAGTTTCCTTCGGTGGGTTCGATGGCGAGGTAGAGGCCCCACAGGTCGCCGGTGTATTGATCGGCGGGCGAGGTTTCAACCGCATCGTCGATCACCCGCCAATGCACGTAGTGGGTGCGGAAATTGGTGTTTCCGGCAAGTTCGAAGATCCGGGCCGATGACGCTTCCTCGACACCGGCGGCTCCCCGGTTCACCGGTGCCCAGGGGGCGGCGTTCGCGTTCAGAATGAGGTTGTTCCACGTTTCCGCGTATTTCCTTCCCCAGTTGTCGCGTGCCACGAGATCACGCGTGCGGTTGAAGAAGATGTTCCACTTGTTCTTCCCCGCCTGATAGGTCGAACCGATGCCCCGGTTCTTGAATTCGATGTGGTCATAGACGATGCCGTCGTAAACGATGGTGCCGCGGAAACGCATGCCGTTGTATCCGCCGGAGTATTGCGAGTTATTGACGTCGGTCGCATCCGCGATGAGCTGGTAGGTCCGCACGTTCGGCAAACCGGAGACCGGATAGGTCACCGTGGGTGCGCCGGGACGGATGGTGCCTGTCCAGGCAGGCACTCCATTGTAAACAAAGTAGGCGAAGTTCGGCTGCTCGTCATCGGTATAGGGGACGGTCTGCGGATTTCCAAGGCTGTCGGCGAAGCTGATCCTGTAGCGGACGAGGCGGCGGTGCGTTTGCAGGGAGGCGGGAAGGACGGCGGTGAAATTCGAATCGCCCGCAACGGCGTCGCCGTTGGTTCCATTGTCCACCATCGGCACGCTCGTCCAATTCGTCAGATAGTTGGAGTCCGTCAGCCGGATGTAGCCTCCGGGATCCACCAGCTGATAGGAAAGCGAAACAGCGCCCATTCCGTCCGGATCGGTGATGCGGGCGGTGACGGTGACTGGCACGTTGGCAACGGGTTGCTGCGGCGTGTGGGCCACCTGGCGGATCTGGGGTGGAACAAGGGGAGTGGTGATCCGCGAGGAGTTCGCCGCGCCCGGAGTGGGGGCCGTGTCATTGGGGACGGCTGGTTTGAACAGACCGGCATCGAAGAAATAGTCGCTGCTGCCGGTGCTTTCGTTGAGCGAGTGGACGCACAGCACGTTGGTGCCTCCGCGCAGGATGTTCTCTCCATTGACCACGGTATTGAAGGTGAATGTCTCCCACTCCGTGGCGGGGTGCCCATCTATCGAGCCACTGTAATTGTAGGGAATCTGTCCGGACGGGGCGGTTACGCTTCGCGCCACTTCCACTCCATTGATCCATGCGACGAACGCGTCGTCGTGACGGATACTGAGGCTGATCCGGGTCGGAAGGTTCGACGCCATCGTGAAATTCTTCCGATAGTAAACTGTGCGGTGCACGTTCCGCATGGCATTGCCGGCATTCAGATTGGTGGCGATGGTGTAGGAACCGCCATAGCCGAAGGGCGCGGTGGAGGAGCTCCATGCCGCGTCATTGTAGCCGAAGTCGCGCCAAGCCGCCACCGGAGCGGACGCCTCGGCGGTGCCGCGTTTGTATTTCCAACCGCCGGACGAGGGAGAAATATAGGAAACCTCCGCCGTGCCAGGGGAATTGGATGAACGCCATGATCCGCCGACATCGTTGTCCAAAGCGGCGTTGACGAGTTCCATCGACGAGCCGGCGCCATCGGCCGAGGTCGGCCACGGGAATCCTTGTTGATAGGATACCGTGTCCTTGAGGTTGTTGGAAGCGTCACGCAGTTCGATGGTTTCCCCGCTGTTGGAAAGTTTGCCGCCATAGGGGCCGAGGGCGGAGACTCCGTACTTCGCCAGTAGGGTGGCGGGATCTTGGGCGATGACAATGTAGCCGCCGGGATTGAGCGTGGTCCCCGAGGGGAAGGTGAAGGTGATGCCGTCGGCAAGCTTCCAGTTCGCCAGGTCCACCGCCGAGTCGCCTGGATTATGCAGTTCGACGAATTCCAATGGAATGGGGCCGAGGGTGGCATCGTCGTCAGGATGGTAGTGGATTTCATTGATGACCGGCGTGGAGTTCACCAGAGAGGTGGTGGCGAAGGTGTCGGACGAGTCCGCCCATGCGGTGCCCGCCCCATTGATGGCGCGGCAGCGGAAATAATAGGTGGTGTTGGTGGTGAGTCCGGCGACAAAACGGGTGAAATTTCCCCCATCCACCCCCACCGCCGCGGAATGGGTCCACGATGCGGGATCGGTCCCTCCGTCGGTGAGGCCGTAGAAAATGGTGATGTCCGGAGGATCGTTGCCATCATCCGTCACCTCGCCGCGCAGGGTGGCGGTCGTGCCGGTGATGCCGGTGGGAGCCGCGTTTTCCACTTGGGCGGACGTGATGGACAGAGTGGTGAACGTGGAGGTGTTGGACGCCCACGAACCGCCGCCCGAATTCGCGGCGAAAGCCCTGAAAAAATACGGTGTGGCGACCTGCAGTCCGGTGGCGGTGCCTTTGCCGGAACTGTCGATGGAACCCGGAGGAATGGAAGCCTGCCAATCGCCAGGAGTATCGCCTCCGTCGGTGGTCCCGTAGTAAATTGTGATTGCCGGAGATTCCCCACCGTTCGCGGTGATCACCGCACCCAGGCTCGCGCCGCGCGAACCGATGTTGGTGGCGTTTCCCGTAACGACGGTCGGGGGGAGCGGCGAGGTTTCGAACGACTCCTCGTTTGACCAGGAATCACCCGCGCCGTTCGTCGCCCGGGCGATGAAATGGTAGGTCGTGTTCGCGGCGAGTCCGCCGATCTGGGTGGAAAAAGCGGCGGATTGGGTGCCGGTGAGGGTGGTGCTGTGCTGCCAATCCGCCGGAACGTTGGCTCCGGAGGAGCTTCCCCAGAAGATGGTGACCGTCGGTGCGGAGTTTCCGACAGATGTCACTTCTCCGTTCAATGTCGCCGTCGCCGCGGTGATTCCGGTGGCGGGCAGCGTTGACAGAACCGCCGATCCCGGAGGGAACAGAGGACTGGCATCCAGCCGGATGTTGTCAAAATGGGACCTGCCCTCGCCGCGGGCGCGGAGGAGGATCCGGATGGTTTTGCCGACCGCGGAAGGATTGGCCTGCGTATCAAAAACCAATGGCGGCGCATCCGCGAAGGTGCCCGCGGGGACGGTGCCGTAAACACTGTGGGAGCCGGTGGCCCTCACCACCCCGGTGGAATCCGCCAGCAGGTATTGGGTCTGGTTGCCTGGAGACGTCAGGCCGGATCGGTTCCCTACTCCGACGGTGAGAGTGTAGCGTGTGTTCACCTGATACGTGACACCGAGATCCTGCCACACGTCGTAATCCTGGACCATGCCAAGGTGATCCGTGCCATCGGATGAGAAACCATTGATGTACTCTTCAAAGGAGCTTCCGTTGTTCGGCCCACCCGTGCCGGTCCATTCCGGGCCGATGGCGCTGCTATACCCTCCGGATGTCAGGGTGTTTCCTTCGAAGGAAAAGTCTCCGATCGACACGGGGGCTGCGGTCAGGGGCTGGAAAATGAGCGCGGCAAGGCTCACCAGTCGCGCGAGGCGGGTGTGGAACATCATGGGTTTGAAGGGAAATGATACGCCGGTTTCCGATGGTTTCTCCAACAAACGGGACGTGATTGGAAAAACTCCCCGAGTGGGGTGGTCCGTCTGGTATCCGGCGATGGTATCTCCACCGGATACCGGTTCTGGAATCTTCCATTCGGGTTAGTGGCGGACCATTTCCTCAAGCGTGCGTCCCGCCGCGAGGATGGAGTAGTCGTCGTAGGTCACCTTTTCCGCGGGCGGCCAGAAGATTCCCGCTGCGATCCGGCCCGCCACCCATTCCGCACAGGCTTCCGCAGCCTCCAGATCGGCTGGCTCGAAGCCGCTCCATTCATGGATCGCCACATCCGCCTCTGTCGATCGAAGGGTGAAATAACACGGAGCCGGCATGGGGTCGCCCCGTTTCACCAAGGCCGCCGCATAGAGCGGGAGTTGCAGGTTATGCCAAAGGAACTCCGCGGTCTTCCCCTTGTCCTCGCCGAGGTAAACGGCCGGACATTCCCGGCTGAGATGGGAGGCGAGAGTGGTGCCGGATGTCAGTTTTTTCCGGTGCGCCTTGTCCACGCTGTCGACCTTGCCTGTTTTGTAATCCAGCACCCGCAGTCTGCCGGATTCCCGATGGCGGTCGATGCGGTCGATTTTCGCGACGATGGACGCACCGCCCACCGGCAGTTCCACCTTGCGCTCGACATCCACGACCTCCCAACCGTCGATTCTGTTGGCCGCCTGCACGCGGGACAGCCAGAGGAAGCGCTGGCGCAGCGCCTCGGTCTGGATGCGCACGGCGAGAGGGGATCTCTTGCCAAACCACTCGGCCA
Source organism: Luteolibacter yonseiensis (assembly GCF_016595465.1). NCBI lineage: Bacteria > Pseudomonadati > Verrucomicrobiota > Verrucomicrobiia > Verrucomicrobiales > Verrucomicrobiaceae > Luteolibacter > Luteolibacter yonseiensis. Next base: position 899,475 of record NZ_JAENIK010000011.1, read on the forward strand.
CCACCCGATTGAGTTCGGCGGACAACCAGTCGTGGATGGCCTCGGGTTTTTCAAAATCCCGTGCCTCCGTGTCGCGCCCCCAGCGTTCCAGCACCTCGTGGGTCACATTGCCGAAATCCCGCGCGTTCCATTCCGCCCGCCCCGTTTCCGAGCACTGCATTTTCACCGCGTGTTTCAGATAATAGCGGAAAGGGCAGGCGAGGTAGTCGCCGAGGGAGGTGACGTTCAGGCGTTTCGGCGGCTCCACGGTGCGTGGTTGCCACTTCCAGTCGGTTTCCCTGCGCAATCCGGCTTCGGGTGGTTCGACCTCCTTGAAAAGAAGTTTCACACGCCCCGGGAGCTCGTCCCGGCCGGCGGCCAACAAAAGGCGGGACGGCAGCAGTGACTCGCCTCCCGCACCGTTCTTCCCACAGATCACATCCACCCGTCCGCCATCCTTGCGGGCTTCCAGCATGGAATGATAGAGGAACGCGTCCCGGGCCGCCCGATCCGAGTCCTTGATGAGTCCGAGCCTGTCCCGGCCGGCCTCGCTCAGCCATGGTTCGCCGCCGCCTCGTGCGGGCACCTTGCCATCGTTCATGCCGCAGAGAACCAGATGCCGTCCCGGCTCGTGGAAAAGCTCCAACCATCCCTGAACATCCAGGACCCTGCCGGCAGGTGGTAGCGGAACAGGGGAGGGGATGCCGGAGAGCATCAGCTCGATCCAGAAGGTGGCACCCCGCCTCACCTTCTCCATCAAGGGCACGGCATCCGCCAGCCATTGCGCCATTGCCGCGGATGTTTCCTGGGTCTTCGGCCCGCAGCGGGCGAGCACGCCAAGCATCCGCTCCATGGAGCCAGCGAAATTTTCTCTCAGGAAACTTGCCCGCCAGTTTTCCAACCCCTCCGCCGCGGCAAGCAGTTCCTCCGCCGCGACCTTGTCCGCGTCCGTGCGGAAAGTTTCGGCTGCGATCCGGCGGCGCAGATCATCGGTTCTCGCCACCATCCAGCGATCCCGGAGTTCCGCCAGGGTTTTGGCTTTCTGCGCGCGTTTCCCCGATACCAATACCCCCGTTTCCGGCAGGGCCAGCAGATTGGACATCGCCGCCAGCGTCGGATCGCCAAGCCACGCACTCCATATCCTGAACCAGTGCGTCAGGCCTCCCGTCACCCCGATCGCCGCCGGGTGAAATGTCGGCCAGCCTTCCCGGGTGAACGCGTGCGCCAGTTCCTCACCCACTTCCGTGTCCGCGGAGCCCAGGGCGACTTCGTTCGATGGTGTCCCCATTTCGCCGACGACCCTCAGGGCCTCGACGGCTTGCTGGCGTGGGTCCGCCACCACCTGTACCGAACCGTCCGGCCATGGTTGGCGGCGTTCGGTCCATGATTCAAGCGCCCTGCCGATGGGGGAAAAACCGGCAGCCTCATTCTCCGGCGCACCGATGAGCGCTGTCACCCGCTTCTCCCAAGCCAGCCAGGCGCGCTCGACCAGCGGTGGCATTTCCGCGACGCCTGCCAGGACGATGCGGGAAATCCCACCGGGCATGGACAGGCCTTCCGCGAGGATCCGGCTGCGGCTCTTTTCGCCCCAGCTCTGCAATTTTTTTTCCACCAACTCTTCCAACCTTGCGAGCGCCTGCCAGCGTTCCGCCTCCACCGTGTCGCGGAGTTTCCACGCCGCATTCGCCATCATCAGCCCGTTTTCCTGCAACGAATGCCGTAACCGGAGCATCTCCTGGGCGAGTCCGCCCGCCCAGTTCCGTTCCTCGCCCGGTGGTTCGGGAAACAACGCGCCGAATTCCGACCAATCTCCGATACTTTCCAAAACCTCCACCCAGGCCACCCGCTCGCTCCAATCTGTCGCCGCAACGGCATCACCGAACTGCAAAAACGAACCAGGTGTCACCACTTGCGGCGACATCACGGCGCCTGCCGCCTCGGCCAATGCCTCACGCAGCCGCCGTCCGCTCTGCGCGGTGGGCACCACCACCATCATCCCCGGCAGTTCCCCGCGCCGCTCCAGCAGCCAGGCAACCGTCTTCGCTAAAAACGGCCGGTCCCATCCGAGAAATACGCGCTCCACCATGGAGTCGAGCATCGGTGTGGAGGCTTGTGATGGGAATCAATTATTTCCCCCAATCCTCAGGCATCCACGTTGGCAGTCCGGCGATGGAGTTGCGGGCGGCTTCGCTGGTGGGGACGCCCCATGCCTGGAAGAACGGGCCGAGATTTTTTCCCGCCGCACGGGAGAAGCGGGTGAGCCATTGGTCGCGTTTCCCGTCGTCGTTTTTCGGACGTTCGCTGTCGGGGAGGGCAAGGTATTCGGCGAAGACCTTCTTGTAGGTGTCCCATCCGAAACCGGCGCGCAACTGGTCATACATGGTCAGGGCGAGGAACGGGTCGCTTTTCCAAACGGAGAATTTTTCCGAATCGGGGAGGGCGAGATAGGCCTTGAGGCGTTTCGCGACCTCGGGCGGATTCATGGCGTCGTGACCGGTGCCGGGAGGCAGCTTGCAGACGGTCTCCGAGACGTAGAGCGAGTAGAGGTTGCAGGTGACCTCCACGGTGCCGTCGAAGGTCCAGTCTCCTTTCTGGTGGTTGTGGCCGAGTTCGTGGAAGTGTCCCCAACTGCCGGCTCCGAGTTCCCTGGTGGAAAGCGACTGCTCCACACTGTGGTCCAGCCAGGTCATGATGGGATAGCCGCTGTGCATGTAGCCTGCGGAGATCTGCACGTCCGGGACGATTCTTTCCGGGCGTTTCCGTTCGCGGGGGATGGCGCTGAGGTCGGCCTCCGCGTCCAGGATCTTGTCCCAGAGGGTGAGGAGTTCGTCAGGATTCTCAAGACGGCGTATCTTTGCGGATGGGACACTCAGGATGACCTTGCCGGTCTCCAGCTCCGCCCATGGCGCGGGGTGGTCACGGAGGGTCTTTTTCCAATCGGTGACCTTGGTTTTTCCGAGGACGAAGTGCGGGGCTTCGACCGCTCCGGAAATGGTGACCTGGATGGTGACGTGCGGGGCCTTTTCCGGGATATCGATGTAGATCAGTCCGCCGAACGGACTGGCGACGGAGGACTGCGGTTCCTTCAGCGGTTCGCGACGGGAGATTTCCGGGACTCGTTTCCAATCGTCCAGGTGCCACAGGGTGTCCGAGTGGCAGCCGATGCGCACCGACAGACCCTTGCCCGCCGTTTCCCGTGGAATGGTGATGCGGATGACTTCTCCGGGCGCGGCATAAAGTCCGGTGCTGTGCCACTGCGGAACCGCGGCGTCGATGTCCAGGGTACGGCTGACGCGTGGAGCGGATTTCGGAACAGGCCCGGGAAACACCTCGGCGGCGGGGTGGGGGCTGATCTGTTCCGGTTTGGTGTTGCGGAGCAGTTCGAGATCACGGGTGAGCATGAGCCTGCCGAGCGCGTCGGAGGAGCGGACGGGTTTGGCCTCGGTGGGAACGGGTGATCCCTTGCCGCCAAGGGTAGCGATTTTCGGCAGGAGGATCTTGTCTTCGGGTGAGATCGAGCGGATGGCATCGGACAAGGTGGCCGCACATTGGGCGAGGGCGGGAGGATCGAGTTTTTCCTTCCCCATGCGTCCGGATGCCAACGCGTCCAGCGCGGTTGTGGCGTTGAGGAGCGTGAGATTGCCGCCGGTGGAGAAGCCCTGCGGAAGTGTCTTGTCAGGAGTGCCGGCGGTGAAAGCGAGCCCTGCTTTCTGGAGCAGGAGATTTCCAGGATACTCGCCGGCGAGCTGGGCGTTTTCCTTGCGAAAGATCTGCACCCAGCCCCAACCGGTGGCTCCGGCCACCAGGCCTCCGCCGGATTGGATGAATTTTTCCAACGGGGCGATGTCGTCATTGGAGATCCAGAACGGTGCGACGAAAACGACGTCGAGACGGGAGATCTTCGTCGCCCACTCCTTGTCATCAAGCGCCACGGTGTCGAATCCCGCGGCTTTCAAATGCTCCATCAACGGCTCGTTTTTCAGGATGCCGATCTTTGGCTTCGCCTTGTCACCCGCGGCCCAGCGGGCGATATTGGGGAGCAGCGCGCCGTTGTCCGCGGTTTTCTCCGGTTTGAGGAACCCGTCATGACCAAAAACAACGATGCGTCCCTTCTGCCAGCGCGCTGCGGCGGCGATGGGGAGCAAGGCGTTTTTTCCATCCTTCCCTGCAACCAGAGGGAAGGCGTTCGGCCCGAAGGCTGTCACGCCACCCGGCAGCCCGCCGGTGTTCACCGCGCTCACGCCCTTCAGCATGGCCGCGCGGTCCGCATCATCAGTGGGTGCCGCAGGAACGGGAGCCACGAGGCAGGCGATGACAAGGGCGATCGAGAGGGTTTGTTTCATGGGTTTGTTATGGAATTATCTCGTGTTACGAAGTGGTTTTTTAAATTTTTTCGTAAAACAACGGACCGATGTGACCGCGCCTCCAATCCGCTGACACAAAAGCCCCGCGATCTTCCAATCGCGGGGCCTGTTCGCCGGGGGAATTCCCGCCCGGCTTGGAAAATCAGGCGAGGACCTGCTGGTGGAAGCTGTGCCAGTCATCGAGATTGTTCAGATTGATGGCGTCGCGGATCTTGCCTTCGTCGGGGATGCCGTTGGCACCGAGGATGGAGGTGCGCACGTCATCGGCATGGATGTAACCGGCGATGTCGGCATTGAGCTTCGCGACGGCGTCAGGATCCAGCGAGCCGCCGGATTGTTCGAGCACCCAGGCCTCCAGCTCGGGATAGGTGGGTTTGCTGTTGGAGATGAATTCCTCGAAGGCCGCCTTATCGAGACCCAGACCGGCGAGAACCATGCCATCATAGCCATTTCCGCAGGAGGGGTAGTCCGGGTGGAGTTTTCCAGCGGCACCGAGGGATGCCTTGAGCCAGAGGCGGGGCAGGTGAAGGACTCCGAGCGGGCCGGCGGTGCCGGAACTGATCAATGGGATGAATTGTGACATGGTATTCGGGATGGTTTGAAAGGTGAGCATATCAATCGGGAAACCGGGGAGGATTGCAAACCTTTGTTGCCGGAAAGCCCGTGGATTACCGGAACTTTAGCATTTGATCTCCCGTGCCTATGGTTCAGCTTCCTGCCCGCCGCATCTCCTGTGCGGAAAAATTTCTCACTCCAAATCACTCACACCGCTATGTGGAAAGGCCGCTTCTCCCAAGACACGTCATCACTCGTCCAGCAATTCGGCGAATCCATTTCGTATGACTGGCGTTTGTTCCCGCACGACATCGCCGGATCGGTGGCCCATGCCCGCGCCCAGCTCAAGGCGGGGTTGCTCACGGCGGAGGAATTTTCACAGATCGAGAGCGGCCTGATGGAAATTCTCGGCGATATCGAAGCCGGGAAATTCGAGTTCAAGACATCCCTCGAGGACATCCACATGAACATCGAGGCCGAGCTGACCAGGCGCATCGGCGCGGCGGGAGCGAAACTGCATACCGCCCGTTCGCGGAATGACCAGGTCGCGACCGATACCCGGCTCTACACCCGTGCGGAGATCGACGGACTGCTCGCCGCCATCACCGGCCTGCAAGGAGCCCTTCTTGATCGTGCGGAAAAATACGCCGCCACCGTCATCCCCGGCTACACCCACCTCCAGCGCGGCCAGCCCGTCACGGCGGGACACCATTTCCTCGCTTATGTGGAAATGCTGGAACGCGACAAGTCCCGCCTCGCGGACGCCCGCAAGCGGTTGAATATTTCCCCGCTCGGATCAGGCGCGCTTGCCGGCTCGACCATCAATCTCGACCGCCGGGGAATCGCGGAGGAACTCGGTTTCGACGGTGTCACCCGGAACTCGATGGATGCCATCGCGGACCGTGACTACATCGCGGAGGTGCTGTTCGTCATCTCGCTCTGCGGCGTGCACCTGTCCCGCCTCAGCGAGGATCTCATCCTGTGGTGCTCGGCGGAGTTCGCCTTCGCCGCGCTTTCCGACGCACACACCACCGGCTCCTCGCTCATGCCGCAGAAGAAGAATCCGGACGTCTGCGAACTCACGCGTGGCAAGACCGGCCGCCTTGTTGGAAATCTCATGAACCTGCTGGTCGCGGTGAAAGGCCTGCCGCTCACCTACAACCGGGATCTTCAGGAAGACAAGCCGCCGCTTTTCGATTCCGTGGACACCCTGCGTCTCATCCTCGCCGTGAACACCGAGATGATCTCGGCGATGGAACTGCGCGAGGAAAACTGCCGCGCCGCCGCCGCGGACCCCATGTTGCTCGCGACGGATCTGGCGGACTACCTGGTGAAAAAAGGCGTGCCCTTCCGCCACGCCCACGAACTCGTCGGCAAGGCCGTGGCGCAAGCCATCGCGACGAAGACGCCATTGGACCAGCTCGACCTCGCGGCCATCGATCCCGCCTACGGACCGGACGCGAAGGATGTCTTCTCATTGGAAACCGCCCTCGCCGCGCGGACCAATCCGGGAGCTCCTTCGATTGCGAACGTGCTGGGTGAGATCGCGCGGTGGAAAAGCGCGCTGGCTTGAACGAGGCGGAGTTTTCCTGTGAAACGGTTTTCAAAAACGGATCTGGTGAAGCCTGGTCACACCTGATGGCAGACAGACATGCGGGAATAGTGTATGGCCAGCCTTGGCCGTCCGGAGTTCACGATTCATAGTGCTCTTCCGGGCGGCTGGCGGTGGATAACGGCCCGGGCTTATGAAAGAGGCAAGCTGAAGCTTGAACTCCGGGCTTCGTCACGGAGGACCATCGTCGGAAGGTTTCCGGCGCCACACGATTCATCGTGCTCTTCCGGGGCGGCTGGCGGTGGATAACGGCCCGGGCCTATGGAAGAGGCAAGCTGAAGCTTGAACTCCGGGCCGCGTCACGGAGGACCATCGTCGGAAGGCTTCCGACGATGGTTGGCGGAGCACTTCAGCGGATCTCCTCCGCACCGAAATACGGCACGAGGGCTTCCGGAATGCGGATGGAGCCGTCGGGCTGCTGGTATTGTTCCAGCAGTGCGACGTAGAGTCGTGGCAGGGCGGTGCCGGATCCGTTGAGCGTGTGGGGGAAACGGTTTTTCCCTTCCGAGTCCTTGAAACGGAGCTTCATGCGGCGCGCCTGATAGTCGGTGAAGCACGAGCAGCTCGAGACTTCGAGGTATTTGCCGTGGCCGGGAGCCCAGACCTCGATGTCATAAGTCTTCGCCGACGAGAAGCCGATGTCACCGGTGCAGAGCTCGATGGTGCGGTAGTGCAGTCCGAGTTTCTGAAGGATGGACTCGGCGTGGCCGGTGAGCTGCTCCAGCACTTCGAATCCATGGTCGGGGTGGACGATCTGGACGAGCTCCACCTTGTCGAACTGGTGCATGCGGATGATACCCTTGTTGTCACGCCCGGCGGAACCCGCCTCGCGGCGGAAGCACGGGGTGTAGGCGACCATTTTCACCGGCAGTTCGTTCTCGGCCAGAATGGTGTCGCGGTAGAGGTTCGTCACGGGGACCTCGGCGGTCGGTGCGAGGAAAAGGCTGTTCACACCATTTTCATCGGCATCTGTGCCATACATGTCGTCTTCGAATTTCGGCAGTTGGCCGGTACCCTCCATGCACTCGCGTTTCACGAGGTGCGGCACGTTGACTTCCTCGTAACCATTGGCGGTCTGGGTATCCAACAGGAAATTGATGAGCGCGCGCTCCAGCCTCGCCCCTTTTCCGCGATAGACGACGAAGCCCGAGCCGGCGGTGCGGATGCCGTCGTCCCAATTCACCAGACCGTGCTTGAGCGCGAGCTCGACGTGGTCCTTCGGTTCGTTGAGTTCCGGTTTGGCTCCCCATTCACGCACGACGGGGTTCGCGGTTTCGTCACTGCCGACGGGGCACGCGTCGTGCGTGAGGTTCGGAATGTTCAACAGCAGCTCCGCCTGGCGGAGCGATGCCGCCTCCGTCTGGACATCGAGCGCGGTGATCTGCTCGTTGATGCCGCGGACCTCGGCCTCGATGGCGGAGGTATCCTCACCCTTGCCCTTGAGGATGCCGATTTGTTTGGAAATGGTCTTGCGCGAGTTCTGGAGCTGCTGCTTGGAAGTCTCGGCGGTGCGGCGTGCCTCGTCGCAGGCGAGCACGTCGTCAACAAGCTTCCAGTGATCGCCACCCCGGTTTTTGAGGCGATCTTGAATGGCGGCGGGATTTTCGCGGATGACGCGGATGTCGAGCATGGCGGCGCGACTGTCGCGGGCGATGGGGTGGTGAATCAACGCGAATTTTCAGGAAATGCGTCAGCCCCGGAGGCATGCGGGCGGACAACCGCGTTTTTCAAATCGACTTCCGCAGGGGTTTCCGCTTCCAAAAGGCGGATGCAAGGACGTGCGACATCTCCTGAAGCGATGGAAGACCTGGGCCGTGCCGCCGCGGGGTTGGCGGGGCCGGGCAGCGTCTTCGCCCTCGTCGGCGGGCTGGGGGCGGGAAAAACGCATTGGACGAAGGGTTTTGTCGCGGCGGCGGGGTCTTCCTCGGTCGTGACCAGTCCGACCTTCGGTCTGGTGCATGAATATCCCGGTGGCCGGTGGCCGGTGTTTCACCTGGATTTCTATCGGCTGGAATCCGCCGATGAGCTGGTTGCGCTCGGGTGGGACGAGTATCTGGACCAAAATGGAGTGATCATCGCCGAGTGGGGGGACAAATTTCCGGAGTTGCTGCCGCCGGAAACGGTCTGGCTGCAATTCTCCGTCGATCCGGATGGCGGCCGGACGGTGCGGGAGATAAGGAATTAGAGACCGGTGGTCATCGCCTGATTCGCGACATTGCCCACGCCCTCCACCACGCGTCCGGCGGAACGGGCCAGGGCACCGGGCAGGCCGCAGGAATTCAGGGACAGCAGGAGCGCCGCAAGGGAGAGGGTCTGGAGGGTTCGTTTCATGAGTCCGGGATCATGACCAGTGCCGACCCGGAGTCAAGCCGGCTCGCCGGGCTCGAAAAACAGCGTCAGTTCGTGGCGGTTGTAGGTGAGATGGGTTCTCGCGAACAATTCGAGTCCGGAGGATCGCGCGATGGCGACGGCCCCGGAGTAAAGCTCGTTCATTTCCGCAAGGCCGGTGACGCCCGGCGTCTTGAGGGTGAAAATGACAATCCCTCCCGGATTCAGATTCGCTGAAAGCCGGGCGACCTGGCGGATTGCCTCGAGCGCGTCTCCGTTCATGTCGGAAAGGATGGCGTCATAGCGCATGCGGGCGTCCGGCCTGAACGCGGCCACGTCCATGAGGGCGAAACGCAGTCCCTTGACCTTGTCCAAACGCTTGTCGAGGGGCGCGCGGTCGATGGCCGTGACCTCGTAGCCGCGGCCCAGAAGTTCGGAGGTCATGCCGCCGGGGCAGGCTCCGAGTTCGAGCCAGTGGCTGCCCTTTGCCGGCGCGGCGCGGTGCATGAGCAGGTAGTGGAGAGCCTCGGCGATTTTCGCGCCCGCCCGGCTGATGGTGTCGGGGCTGTTCTGGCTGATGTATTTCGTACCGCCCGGATAAAACCCGTTGGCATCTTTCGGACTCCGCATGCCGCAGAAGAGGCCTTCTTTGCCAATCAGGCAGAAAAGCGTCTGCCGGCGGCTGTCCTGCGCCTCCACCTCCTTGAAGGCGGCGACGGCTGGCGGGAACAACTGGAGGGCGCGGCCGCGGAGATTCGAGGCGAGGGTCTTGTAATAACGGTTCGTCGCGCTCGGATCGAGCTGGCCGATGAACACCGCCTGCGGGTTCCTATGGGCGAATTTGCGAAACATCGCCTGTGCGGCTTTTTCCACAAAGCCTTCCATCTTCTCCGGGTTGCACGGCCAAGCGTGCTCGACAGGCAGGTTCCACCTTACCAACGCGGCGGACTGTGACCGTGTGACCGCCTCCGGATCCGGAAGCTGGATCAGGTAATACTCCGTTCCCAGCTTTTTGGAAAGCTTCCCATCGAGTCCTTCCACAATGTCATCCGCGTGGTCGGCGAAGACTTCGGAAATACGGACCAGCCAACCGGCGGGTGATGAGGTGGGAGCGGAGGAATCCAAAATAGAGGTCACTTTCTGCGGGAGAAGTAGCGGACTGTCGCAGGTCAGGCAATGCCCGTTGTCGGATTGTCCGCGATGGGGATTCATCCCACGTTTCTCAGCTCCACCTCGCTGATGAACGCGGGAGGAATCTGGTAAATGTTTCTCGCAAGCCAGATCTCCGCCTCCGCGCGGGTTTTGAAAATCCTCATACGGTCGGTGGCGCGCATCCAGTGGCACAACATCCGCACGGCCCCGTGCGTGGCCGAATGGGTCACCACATAGGCGAGCCAACCGTGTGAACGGCTGGGGCCATGGCGCATCACGAGGGCGAGCCGCAGGATCTCGTTTGCGGAAATGTCCAGATCCGCCTCGCTAAAATCGATCAAACCATGGAAATCCGCACGCCAGGCCGGATCCGCCGCGATGCTGCACTGGACCGCTTTCAGATCCGCCAATCCGGTTTTGCCGTGGTATTTTTCAATGCGCAACCGACGGTCGTTGTCGATCCAATAGCTGCCCACCGCATCCAGGCAAGAATCATAGGTTTGTAAAAATCGCATGGTGCCCGGACTATCACATCCTGCGGCGGACCGCCCGCGTAAAAATCAAAAACCAGACGATTCCGTCCGGTCAGCGGCTCAGGTCTTCCTGATACATCAGGCGGAATCCGCTCTGGTGGAGGATGGCCACCGCGAATTCGTAGTCCTCGACGTGCATCGCAAGCATCGACTGTCCTTCGGGGCAGGGGAGCAGGGCATAGGCGAAATCGATGTTTGTCTCCGCGATCATGAGGGAATCCAGGCACTGGAGGAGGCCAGGGCCGGCTTCGCGCATCGCGACGACGACCAATTCACAGGTGGTATGCGGGATGCCTTTCTCAATGAACAAATGTTCCGTCGCCTCCGGATCGGAGACGACGATGCGCGCCACCGTGGCATCGCGCGAGTCCTGCACGCTGAGTCCGATGACTTCGATGGCCTGCGAGCGCAGGAGCTTCACCATGGCGGCGAGCGCGCCGGCACGGTTCGGCAGCAGGACGGAAAACTGGCGGACGGGCTCGCCGTGGTCAATGATGGTATCGGACTCCATGGCGGGCAGGCTATCTTACCCGCGGGGGCCGCGCAAGGGGATCGTCCGGACAGAGCCGCTGGCTACGTCCTGGATCACCATCTGGTTCGGGCGGACGTCGGAAATGAAATATTCCGAGCCATCCGTCGCCCTGAAGCGTTGTCCGGGAGTGGCAAGGTAGCGTCTGCCCGTCGCGGCGTCTTCCACCAGTGCCACGGGATCATGCGAGTTCGCGGGCACGCCCGAAATCCATTCGCGGGTGCTGCCGGTGGTCTCATCCCTTACCTGCACCGTCGCGATTTCCTCTGGAAGGCCCTGGCTCACCTTGCCGGATTCCATACGCTTCCGGACCTTGACGACGAGGAGGTTCGTTCCCGGAATGAGCGCTCCCGTCCTGACCTTCACCTCGCGGTCGCCGTTCCTCGCAAGGCTGACGGTGGCGGTGTCGCCTTCCACTTTTTTCACACTCACCGGCGTTTCCGTTTCCCGGTAGTGGCGCATTACGAGCGGGGGCATGTCGAATGTCGTGCCGGGGGGCGGGCCGCTTGCGGATGTTTTTGCAGAGGTTCCGGAGCTGGAAACCGGAGTGCTGAGTGTTTCTCCGTTGATCGGGATGGCGTGATCGTGGGCGGGCTTTGCGGATGTGGGCCGACCTGTCTCATTTTCCGCTGCAGGAGGTCCGGCGTTGGCGGCGTCCACGTAACTGTCCATGGATTCCGCGATCTTCTCGGGTGTTTCCAATACCAGCTCATCGGCATGGGGTTCGCGGGAAATCCGGGTGGCGATCTCCGGGTAGCCCGCAGCGGTGGCGATGTCCACCGCGGTGCGGTTGTCCGCGTCCCTGGTGTAGCGGCTCGACCCCAGTTCCAGCAGCAGTTGCACCGCATCCGCATGACCGTTTTCCGCCGCGACCATGAGGGGAGTGCGCCCGTCGTCCATGCGGGTGTAAACGGAGGCGCCGAAGTTTGTCAGCGAGTCGATGACATCCGTACGTCCGACAAGCGCGGCGAGCAGGATCGCGGAATCGAGGCTTTCGCGATCATACGCGGCGAGTTCCGCCACCGATCCGGGCCTGCCTTCGCGCACCGCGAGCATGAGCGGTGCGAATCCATCCTTGTCCTTCAAGGTGGGGTCCGCGCCCTGGCGCAGCAGCCAGTTCACCATCTTCGTTTGATTCGCCACCACCGCCACCATCAGGGGCGTGCGGTCCGCGTTACCGCGCTGATCCACGGGAAGCTTGCGATTCAGGAGGAACTCCGCCGATTTCTCCGCTCCCTCCCGCGCGGCGATGTGAAGGGCCGAGTCGCCATCCGCGTTCCGGGCGTCGGCGTGGAATCCCGCGGCGATGAATTTCTGCAAGGCGGCCCAATCGTTCTGGGCGCTCGCCCGGAACCAGCCCTCGGCGGTGAGTTGGTAGCCGGCCTCTTTCAAATCCGCCTTCTCGACGTCCCCCGGCTTGTTGCAGGAAACGGGAAGCACCGCGATGGCAGCGGTGAATGCCAGGCGTGCAAATTTCCCCGGGAATCCGCTCATGAAAAAGAGGATTACTACGGAATCCTAAGCATTCAACCCAGAACCTCGCGCGGTTTTCTCAATTCCCGTGATCCGGCAGATTCCCGAACGTATCACAAAGCGCACGTTGCAGCCGCAAAGCAACGCGCCAAACTCCCGATCGGAATCTTCCGAACGTGTTGCCGGGCGGGGATCAAGCGACAGGGCCTCCATCAGGACGGCACGCGCCCGTGGAGGGAGTTTCAAGAAATCCGCCCCGGCGTCGGGTGAGATTTCCACTGGCATTCGGAGCAAGGTCTCTTCCGCATATCCGCCCGCCGCTTCGGGAAGGGCCTCGGCATAGGGCAGGTAGGGTTTCACATCATAAACCGGCGTCCCGTCCACCAGATCCAGTCCGCCCAACAGCAGCACCGGGCCTTCGCTGTCGGTGAGATCCACCCCTTCGAATTTCACCAGGGAAAGTCCCAGCCCGTTCGGGCGGAAGGTCGAGCGGCTCGCAAACACGCCGACGCGCTGATTCCCGCCCAGGCGGGGAGGCCGGACGGTTGGTTTCCAACCTTGTCCGGCGGTTTCATGAAATCCGAAGATGAGCCAGAGATGTGAAAACCCTTCGATCCCGCGCACGGCTTCCGGGCTGCGGTACTCCGGGTGGAACACCAGCCTCCCCCAGGCGCTGGGACAGAGCCCCGGCTGGCGCGGGATCGCGAATTTCTCACCGAAGCACGAGCGGACGGTGGCGACGGGGCTGATGGTCATGGCGGCAGGAATCATGCTGTGAAAGCGACGCCACGACCAGTTCTTTCAGACGTTCCAACTACTTCCTACCCTTATCCAGCTTCGCGAGTTCGATGAGGGCGTCGATGCGGGAATGAACCCTGGAGTTCCCGCCATCCATCAGACAGACGACCACGATGATGTTGAGGAGATACTGGTATTCGCTGTTTGCGTTTGCCGCATACAGCAGGGCGAATATCAGGATCTTCCACAACCACTGCCACTTCGACAGGTGTGGTCGCTTGGCCGCTTCCTCGAGCCGGACGCGGTCGAGCGCTTCCTGCAGACGGCGTTCCTCGGCGAGAACTTCCCGATGCATGGGAAGATCGGAATCCGATGCATCGGGAGTGACGTGGTTCATTTCGTCTTGAAATGGACGCTGGTGCGGAGGACACCGCTCTCGCGGCGGCTGTGGACGGTGAGCTTGTCGAGGTCGCTGAGGATGTCGAGGGAGTCCTGGACGAGCTTTTTCTGGTCGGCGGAGATGGAGCCGCCGATGAGGTCGTTCGAGTTTTCCTCAAAGAGCTGATAGCTTTCCCGCGCGTATTTTTCGAGGGCCTTGAAGTTCACGTTGAAGTGGAAGCCCTGGCTGGTTTCTCCGCCCGCATCCGCCTTGGAAATGAGGTCGAGGGCCTGGGCCTTCGAACTGGAAGCCGCGTACCATTTGTCGCTGACCGTGACGGAGGGAAGGAAGTCGTCGGTGAAGAACGGCATGGGGAAGAACCAGGTGGTGCTGCCGTTTTTCTCGGAGCTGAGAGGCTTCTGCATCGGGATTTCGTTGCCGGTCATTTCACCGATTTTGGCTAGGGTGCCGGTCAATGTCGTGTTCATCTTATCCCACGAGCCGGAGAGCTTCGCGCGGTCGGAGACGGGGGCGATGACGGTGATGCGCGGGGCCTTCGCCTTGTCCACGACGACCTTCGGGATGTTCGGAACGGTCGGCAGGCCACCCTTCAGGTCGACGACGAGCGCGCTTTCCTTGCCAAGGCTGTTGCCGAAGTCATCGGTAAATGCGTCCCAGAGGGCGAGCAGGTCGGGGCGGAATTTGGAGTCGAACAGTTTCACCATTTCCTGATATTTGGCGGCTTCCTCGCCTTCCAGCGGCATCTCGCTGACCTTCAATGTCAGTTCGTAAGTGGTTTCCATGAGGGCCTCGAGGAATTCCCGTGACTTGGTGTCGTAGGCGGCATCCACCGACATGTTGGCGAAGAGGAAAACATCATCCCCGGCGCCGAGGTGCGCGAGCTTGTTGGTAGCTTTCCAGTCGATCATTCCCGAGTCATAGCCGCCGTAGGATTCGATTTTAAGACCTTCTTCGAAAAAGGCGGCGATACCGGATGCGTCGTTTCCGGCAAGCTTGCGGAGGGCTGCCTCACGTTCGGCGACGATGGTGAAGAGGGACTCGAGATCACGGGTGTCGCCAAGACCTTCTGAACCGGCGAGTCCGTCACGCAGTCCGTTGGTGAAGTCCGAGAAGCCACCGGCCGTCGCGATCAGTGTGTCCATCGATGCTTTCGCTCCGTAGGAGATCGCGGCAAGATCCTTGGACGCGTAGGCGTCCGTGAAGGCGAGCGAGTCGGTCGAGACGATGGAGCCCGCGAGGTCCGGGCTGAGCTTGAAGTCGTCCGCAGAACCGCCGAAGAAGAGGACCACATAATCTCCCACGGTGCCGCTGGCGATGATGATCTCTTTTTTGGCGACGATGGAAAGAAGCTGGTCCACCGTGGCGGCATCCAGGTTTTCCTCGAGGCCCGCACGATCCGCGGCGAGTGCTTCGGAGATTTTCGCGCCGGACAGCTTGTAGCCTTCCAGCTTGAAGCCGGAATTCTCGATGGTGACGGGCTCGAACATGTCTCCGAAGAAATTCACGTTCGCGAGAGTGGCGGCGACGAGCTGGGCCGAGGTGTCGAGCTCTCCTTCCTTGCTGCGGAAGGCGATGTAGAGGGGAGGGAATTTGGTTTTTTCAAGAAGGGCGACGCCGGATTGAGGGTCCTTGAGAAGCTCGGCGGTGGTTTCCGCGGAGAAATTCTCAAGCCCTTCGAGCACGGAGGAGAAATCACCGGATTTGGCAGCGGCCGCGAAGGATTTCGCGATGCTCCGCATTTGGAAATAGGTCTGGCGGCGGTTGAAGGTAAGGAGATTTCCCAGTTGTTCACCGGTGGATTTTCCCAAGGCAACGGTCACTTCCTTCGCGAAAAGCGCGGCGGGTCCGGCGGTTTCCTCCTCGTCCGGAAGAGGGATGACCTTGTCGGCGAGCAGCGGGTCGTTCTCGGCATCGTCAGAGGCGGGAGGTTCGTCAGCGGCGACGCCCGGCTCCTCCATCTGGTCACCGGCCGCGGAAGCTTCCTCCTGTTCCGCACCAGGAGCCTCCGCCACTTCCACTTCGGCTGCCTCGGCTTGTTCAGCTTCGGGAGCTTCGACTCCCGGAGCATCCATTTCATCCTCTTCCGGTGTGGCCATGACATCGCCACCACCGTTCATCTGGCCTTGGACAAGCGACCAGACTTTCGAGCCTTTGACGGATTCGGCGATTTTGGAACCGTTGTAGAAAGTGAGCAGCGCCTCCGTGTCCTGGGGAAGATGTTTCGCGAAGCCGAGCTTGGCCGCGCGTTTTTCCGGGCTGACTTGCTTGCCGGTGACGGTCTCAACGACTTCGGAAACCGCCTCGGCCACCGGCGTTTTGGCATCCGGCGCTTTCGCCACCTCGGTTTTTTTGCAGGCTCCGAGGCCGAGGGCCACCGCAGGAATGATCAGCCAGTTCGCACGCATTTTCATAGATACGTGTAGCTAGACCCTGTTGTGGCTTCTAGCAAGTAGTTAGCTTCCCCGATTGGAAAAAGCAGCGATATGGCGGGGATTTCCGGAGAGCGGCGGCGTTTTCGGATCTTCGCTCCGCACTCCGGTTGGAATGATCCGAAGGTATCAGTCGCGCTTGCCGAGCGGGCGGATCCACATGTTGCGGTACTCCATGGGATCGCCGTGGAACTGCAGCTTGAGTGGTGCGGTTTCCGGGTGTTTCGCCGGATAGGAGGCGAGCTTCCGGTGCTCGGTGGGTCCGAGGTAGGATTCGCCGTTCTGGACGCACACACCATTGTGGAAAATGGTGATCTTGGCAGGAGTGGTGACTTTCCCGTCCTCATAAACCGGCGGGACGAAGGTGATGTCGTAGCTGTTCCAGTCGCCTTGTGGGGAGGTGGCGTTCACCAGCGGAGGAAGCTGGCCGTAAAGGGAGCCGGCCTGGCCGTCCGGATAGGTCTTGTTGTTGTTGCTCTGCAATACCTGCACCTCGTACAGGCCCATCATGAACACACCGCTGTTTCCACCGCCCTGGCCGTCCACCTTGCGGTCTTTCGGCAACCGCCACTCGAAGTGCATCTGCACCGCGCCGAAGGATTGCTTGGACTGGATGTCGCGGTCCGCCGCGACCATCGAGCCATCCTGGATCTTCCAGCCGGGAGTCCATGCGTCGAGCGATTTGCCGTCGAAAAGCACGATCGCGTCCGAGGGCGGCTTCACGACGACGGCTCCGGCTGTCTCGATGATCCGTGGCTGGGGGCGCGCCGGGTCGTGGACAACGTAGGGAACCCCGGGGAGTTTGGGGCCGTCCGGGTAGCCGTGGATCTTGTTCTGGGCGTTGCTGGCAGTCATGGTAAGGGCGAGGAAAAGCAGCGGGTTAGGTTTCATGGTGGGTCAAAAACGTCATTTCCCGCCCCTTCTTTCAAGTTCTTATGCGATCCGGGTTGCGGGACGCGCCCGTCTGTGGCTTTTTGGGGGCGCAGCCCGACGACCATGGCAGATACCTCCGCTCAGACTCCACCCAACACACTTTTCCCGTTCGAACTCGTACGCCCCGAACTCGAGCGGGTGGAAGTATCCATCCGCGAGCAGGTCCGCGCCTTCGATCCCGCCGTGGAGCCCTATGTGGCTTATGTTTGCAATACCTCGGGTAAGCGCATCCGGCCCGCGCTGGCGATCCTTGTCGGTGGTGCCGCCGGCGGGGTGACCGAAGCTCATGTGAAAATCGGTGTCATCCTCGAACTCATTCACATGGCGACGCTTGTGCATGATGACATTATGGACGGCGCGAACACCCGCCGCATGGTTCCCACCGCGAATGCGAAGTGGGGCAACGCGCTTTCCGTTCTGCTGGGTGACGCGCTTTTCTCCCACGCCCTCACGCTGGCCACCGATTTCAACGATCTCGACATCTGCCGCAAGGTGGGCAACGCGGCCCGTGAGGTCTGCCAAGGCGAGATCATCCAGACCCAGCGCCGTTTCGACCTCACCTTCACCAAGGCGGAATACTTCCGCATCATCGAAATGAAGACCGGAGCGCTTTTTGCCGCCGCCACCGGACTTTCGGCCAATCTTTCCGGTCTCGATGCCGAGGCCGAGGCCAAGCTCTACAGCTATGGCATGAAACTGGGCACCGCCTACCAGATCTACGACGACTGCCTTGATCTTGTCGGGTCTGAGGAAGTTGTTGGAAAAACACTCCGCACCGATCTCATCAAGGGCAAGCTCACCCTGCCCATCCTCAACCTGCTGGAAACCGCTTCCGAGGCGCAGCGCATGAAGCTGAACAAGCGCATCCTCGATCAGGAGCCTCTTGATCTGCCGGTGCTGCTGGGCATCGCCGAATATGAAGGCGCCATCGAGAGCGCGGTGGATACGGCGCTCAACCTGCTCGAGGAATGCCGCGAGGACCTCTCACCGCTCGCAGACTCCGTCCACACCGACGCGCTCAGGCAGATCACCTGGTTCCTCGCGGGACTGTTGGAAAAGTGCAGGCGCTGAGAAGTTGGAAGCGGACGGTTGAAAGTTGGGAAAACGGCGGCACCTTCTGGCGCAGTCCATAATCGCCCGTTTCCCAATCACCCGACTTCACCGCATGACCACACCGCCCCGCAAACTCCTCATCATCGGCGGCGGCTTCGCCGGACTGGAATGTGCCCGCAAGCTCGCGAACGACGAGCGGTTCGAGATCACTCTGGTGGACCGCACGAACCACCACCTTTTCCAGCCGCTGCTCTATCAGGTGGCGTCCGCGTCCCTCTCCGCGCCGGACATCGCCCGTTCCATCCGGCAGATCCTGGCGGACGAAAAGAACGTGACCGTCCTGATGGACGAGATTTCCTCCATTGATCCGGTGGCGAAGCAGGCCGTCGGCAGTTCCGGGGCCGTGTATCCCTACGACACGCTTCTTCTCGCCGCAGGCGCGCGGACCGGCTACTTCGGCAATGACGGATGGGCGAGGCACAGCCTGGGCCTCAAGTCGCTGGCGGACGCCCAGAACATCCGCCGCACCGTGCTTTCCAATCTCGAGCGGGCGGAGCTCTCCACCGACGAGGCGGAACGCAACCGCCTCATGACCGTCGCCATCGTCGGCGGCGGGCCGACCGGCGTCGAACTCGCCGGTGCTTTCGCCGATCTCGTGCACCGCTCGCTGCGTTCGAATTTCCGCCGCATCGACACCAGCAGGCTCCGCATCATCCTCATCGAGGGTTCGGAACACATCCTTGAGGCTTTCGACCCGCACCAGAGCCTCTACGCGCGCAAGCGTCTGGAAAAACTGGGTGTGGAAGTCCGCAACAACACCCGCGTGACGGAAGTCCGCGCCGGAGCGCTGGATTTCAAGGACGGCACCACCTTGGAAGCCGCCGCCATCATCTGGGCAGCGGGAGTCGCGGCCAGTCCTCTCACCCAATCCCTCGGCGTGCCGGTGGACCGGGGCGGACGCATCACCCCGGATCCTGATCTCTCCGTTCCCGGCCATCCCGATATTTTCGTGGCGGGGGATCTCGTCAGCATGAAGGACAGCGAGGGGAAAATGGTTCCCGGCGTCGCGCCGGCCGCCGTGCAGATGGGTGGGCACATCGCCGGGATTTTGAAAGCTCAGGCCTCCGGAGAGGACAAGCGCCCGGCGTTCCGTTATTTCGACAAGGGCATCATGGCCATCATCGGGAAAAACTACGCGGTGGTGAAGACCGACAAGTTCGAACTGCAGGGCTTCATCGCGTGGCTGGCCTGGTTGTTCGTCCACATCATGTTCCTCATCGGCTTCCGGAACAAGCTCTCCGTCCTGCTGGGCTGGGCCTACTCCTATGTGGTCAACACACCGGAAGCCCGCATCATCGTCTATCCTCCGGCGGTGGCCTCGCCCGGGAAGACCGGGGAAATGTGATGGACGTCCGCGTTCCGTCATTCATCGTCCGGGCATGATTCCCCAAGGTCCGCTCTCCCAGAAAATTTTCACCGTTGCCAAGCAATACATCCCGGGTGGGGTGAACTCTCCGGTGCGCGCTTTCCGCAATGTGGGTGGCGAGCCGTTTTTCGTCCGGCGTGCGGCGGGCAGCCGGATCGAGGATATCGACGGCAAGCACTACATCGACTACATCGGTTCGTGGGGACCGAACATCCTCGGACACGCGCCGGTTGTCATCACCAACACGATCCACGAGGTGGCGAAGAGCGGTGTCTCCTTCGGCATCCCGAACATGTTCGAAGTGGAGATGGCCCGGACGATCTGCGAATGGGTGCCGTCGGTGGAAAAGGTCCGCATGTGCAGTTCCGGCACGGAGGCGACGATGTCCGCGATCCGTCTGGCCCGTGGTTTTACCAAGCGCGACTACATCGTGAAATTCAACGGCTGCTATCACGGGCACAGCGACTCGCTGCTGGTCGCCGCCGGCTCGGGCGCGCTCACCCATGGCGAGCCGGATTCGGCGGGCGTGCCGAAGAGCTTCGCGGAGAAAACCATCGTGCTCTCCTACAATGATCCGGAAGCGTTGGAGACTCTTTTCGCCGCACGGGGGGAGCAGATCGCCGCGATCATCGTGGAGTCCTACCCGGCCAACGCCGGATTGGTTTTTCCGAAGCCCGGTTACCTTGAACTCCTTTCCTCGATCACCAAAAAACATGGGGCGCTGCTGATCTTCGACGAAGTCATGACCGGCTTCCGCCTTGGCAAGGCCGGCGTGCAGGGGTTGGAAAACCTGACGCCCGACCTGAGCTGCTTCGGAAAAGTCATCGGTGGCGGACTGCCGGTGGGCGCCTTCGGCGGGCGGGCGGAGGTGATGGACCTGCTGGCCCCCATCGGCCCGGTCTATCAGGCCGGAACGCTGAGCGGGAATCCATTGGCGATGGCGGCGGGCCTCGCACAGCTCCGTGAGCTGGAGAGACGTTCGGGATTCGCACGGCTTGAATCGCTCGGCGCGCATTTCGAAAACGGCCTGAGGCAGCTGTTGGAGGCGAAGGGGGTCCCGCACCGCTTCAACCGTGTGGGATCGATGTTCTGTCTCTTTTTCGCCGACCGGGACATCGTGAACGTGGATGACGTGATGAAACAGGATCTCGAATTTTTCAGGAAGTTCTTCTGGGGCTGCCTCGACAAGGGGATCTATCTCGCTCCCTCTCCTTACGAAACGGGGTTCATTTCCCTGGCCCATACGGAGCCGGATCTGGACGACACCCTGACGGTGTTCGAGGAAGTGTTGGGTGAGATCTGAAGCAGGGAGGTCGTCGGGGAGCGGGAGATTTCCGCTTCCTGCGCCGGCAATGCGTGTTATGCTGCCGGGATGAAATCTCGCGCGTGGTCTCGGTTCGCGGCGGTACTCTATTTCGCGGCTTGCGGGACGGGCCAGGCGGTGATTTTCCTGGGGCCGCAGGATCACACCCGGAATACCACGACTCCGGGGGATAACTCGGGCTGGCAGTATGAGGGGAAATTCACCTGGTCTCTCGGTGTTCCCATCGCACCGTATTTTTTCATCACCGCCAAACACGTCGGTGGAAACGTGGGAGACGTGCTGGACTTCCACGGTGACAGCTACACCACCATCGCCGCGCATCCCAGTCCGAACACGGACCTGCAGATTTGGGAAGTGGATCACTCCAAGCCATTTCCCACCTACGCGCCGCTTGCCACGGCCTCAGGCGATACGGGGACCACGGCCACGATCATCGGCAGGGGGACGCGGCGTGGGGATGAGGTGATCGTGAACGACGTGCTCAAGGGATGGAAATGGGGGAGCTCGGACCAGGTCCAGCGGTGGGGGCGCAATGAAGTCGAGGGCGTCATCAATGGAAGTCCGATCGAGGGGCAGTTGCTCTATTGCAATATGGATAACCCGGGGCTGATGGATAACCCGGGGCTGCCCGAGGAATGTCATTTATCTACGGGAGATTCCGGCGGCGGACTCTTCGTGCTGGAAAACGGCTTGTGGCGTCTGGCGGGTATCAACTACGCCGTGCAAGGTCCTTATAAGACGACGGAGGCTGGCGCGGATTTTCCTGCGGCAATCTTCGACCAACGTGAACTTTATGTGTACAATGGACAATGGACATTCGTGTCGGGCCCGGCCAATGTTCCTTCTCGTTTCTTCTGCACGCGTATTTCGGCGTCACAGTCGTGGATCGCCAGTGTGACGGGAGCAAGCGGGGCACCTTCGAGTGAAAATTACGCTGCCTGGCAGAAACTGTATTTTTCACCTGCGGAGATCGCGACCTCCGCCACTTCAGGGCCTTCTGGCGATTTCGATCATGACGGGATCAACAATCTGTTGGAATTCGCCCTGAATCTCGACCCGACGTTCAACGGGCGCACTGTCACCGTTCCGGCGACAGGATTGCAGGGGTTGCCGGTGAAGGGGATGGAAACCCTTTCCGGCTCGGATCATCTCACAATCGAATTCGTCCGGCGAAAGTCGGATAGTGGTTCGGAATTGTCTTATATTGTGGAATTTACGTCAGACATGGTCACTTGGCAGGCGGTTGGAGTGGCGACGATAACCTCGATCAACAGCCGGTGGGAGCGGGTGAAAGTGGTGGATTCGGTTTCGAATGATGACACGGAGGCGCGCTTTGTGCGGGTGAGGGTGGTTCAATCCGAGTAAATTGATAATCAGTATATCACACGAAAAGGTGATGGGCTGAAACGCTCAATTCCCTCCCACCCTAAATAAACGTGGAGTATACGGGGGGAGGATAAATCGGTATTTACATTTGCTCGGATTGGATCGCGCACCCTCCTGGTGACGTGGTCAATCGATACACATTGTAATCTCATTGTGATGTCGTTCGATCTTAGCCCGCTGATTTTCAAAACCCCAAAACCCTGCCAAATCCCATGAAAGCCAAGACCCGGACCGCCAGACCCAGCGGCTTCGCGCTCGTCGTCACCCTGTCCATGATGATCCTTCTTACGGTCATCGCGGTAGGACTTCTGTCACTCGGTTCTGTGAGCCTGCGGACATCGGGCCAGACCTCCGACATGTCGGTGGCCCGGGCGAACGCGCGCATGGCCCTCATGCTGGCGATCGGAGAGCTTCAGAAAACCACCGGACCGGATACGCGGGTGACGGCCCGTGCCGATATTCTCGACGAAAATAATCCCCAGGTGCTGGGGGTTTGGGAGAGTTGGATGGGGGATGACCACGATTCAAGCGGACGTCCGATCGCTCCGAACTATTCCAATCACAAGCAGGGCAAGTTTCTGGGGTGGCTCACCTCGGACCATAAGGAAAAGCTGAAGCAGGAAATGAACGAACTGCCCGAAACCACCGCCGCTTCCGGCGACCGTGTCGCCTTGATCGGTGAGAATACGGTGGGCACGAGGGACGCGGACAAGCGCCAGATCCACCTCACGCCGCAATCCCTTGTCGTCAACAAATCCCGGGGATCGTTCGCATGGTGGGTGGGTGGCGAGAACCAGAAGGCCCGTCTGCCCCGGCCATACGCTCCGGAAAAGGACACTAGCACCGCGCTGTGGTCCGTCCTCGCAAAGACACACTCCGTGAGCGATCCGGCTCCGTTCGGTCTCGATGCCGCATTGCTGAACCATCCATCACTGACCGAGCCCGGCGAGCAGGCTCCCGCCGACAAGGTGACGAGCATCCAGCAAAGCGATTTGCTGACCAGCCCGAAACCCGCCCACAACCGGACCTCCCGCGAGCATTTCTACGATCTTTCCACGGACTCGGTCGGTTTGCTCACCAATACCGCGACCGGTGGCTGGAGGAAGGATTTGAATCTCATGTCCGAGAACGTGACGCAGACCTCCTCCGGATTGTCGTTTTTCCGGGTCAATACCAAGAAGGATCTGATGTATCGCATGGCGAGCGCGAACAGTCCCACCCCGTCGACCTCCCTGCTCTATCCATGGAGCAGCTACCGCACTCCGCAAGGCGGCACGAACGTGGCGATCTACAGCTTTCCCGCGATCGGCAGTTGGGCGAATCTCGTGAATTACGCCAGCTTGTACCGGAACATGTCCAAGGCCACCGGAAACATGACCGGGAAGATCAATGCCACGGGGATCAACGGTTCCCAGGGGACCTTCATCCACACCGTGCGGGTCATGCCGGTGATCGCCCGGGTGCAGTGGATCTACTCCCACTTTGCAAAAGGCAGCGCCACCCAGCCGGGCAAGCTGGATCTGTGCCTCCAGGTGCTTCCGGTGATCACCATGTGGAATCCTTACAACGTGTCGCTGCAATCGGAAACCCTGACTTTCAGAATGGAGGGAACGCTGCCACCGCTGATGACCTACACGGTCGGAGGTGCGACCCTGCCGAAAAGGGTCACTGTCCAGGACAGTCGGGAGTCGAGCCAGGGCGGCACTGTCAAGGGAGCCATGACCACCCCGGAAAAATTCCAGCTCAACGGAGGTGTGACGTTCGCACCGGGGGAAGCGAAGGTCTTCAGTCCGCCCGCCAACAGCAACATCCTCATGGCGGGCTACCAGCCGTCGGGCGGGAAAAGTTATGTGGTGGCCGAGGGTGTGACCACCGCGGCGGCCGCGGCCAACAGCAAGATCACCACCAGCATGTCGTTCGATGCCCAATACAAGGATCCGGTTTTGGGAGTCGGCATGTATCTCGATGTCCTGCGGGGTGATCTGAACAGCAACGACATCCTGCTGGCCTACCGCATGCTCTACAAGCCGGAGATCGCGAGGGCGTCCTATCCGGCCAAGGATGCTGCCGAGTTCCCTCAGCCCACCATGGCCGCCGCGGCAAGCGCTCCGGTGAAGTTCCTCTCGGTCTCCTTCGGCGCCCGCATGGCCAGCAACACCCACATGCCATCGAAGGGGTTCGTGCAGTCCAGCCCGTTCGTGGGCTACACCGCCATGGGCGAGAAGGCCACACAGGAAGTGGACATCGGCTATTCCTATCCCGGAGTGAATCACAATGTGAACTCCCCCTTCGAATTCAGCTTCCAAGGGATCGCCGACGGCGTGGGCACCGTCGTCCCGGACGTCGAACCCGCGAAGAACTCGGGTTATATCGTGACGGGTTACAAGAAGGCCGACGGCCTGTCGCGTTGCATCGTTTCCGAACTGCCGGGACGTCCCCTTGCTTCCTTGGCCGAGTTGCAGAACTGGGATGCCCGGTTTGAAAATCCGATCCCTCCCTATTCTTACAATCTGGTGGGAAATAGTGATGCCACCCCGCTCATTCCCCGGAAAGCCGTGGTCAACGGCTCGTCTTCAAGGGGAGCGGTCAATCTCCAGCATGACGACTCCTATTGTCTGAACCACGTTCTGTTCGACGACTGGTTCTGTTCGTCTCTGGCGAGGGAGCCTTCGGATTTCGGCACTCCCCCCAACACTTCCAATGCGAAGACCTTGTATGAGAATCTCCTCAAGGATAATGAGAACCCGCTGGCGAACCGCGCCTACAAGCCGTCTCAAAAAGACAAGGCCGCGGTGGCCCTTGATCCCCAGATGGCGACCACACTCTCCACCCAGAACATCGGAACCAACAGTGCCACCAGTTGGAAGACCATTGCCTCGCGGTTGGAAGTGGAGGGCATGTTCAATGTCAATTCCACCTCGGTGACGGCGTGGCGCGCCCTGCTGGGTCATGCGCGGAACCAGAGGATTCCCCATATCGGGGCATCCGGCTCGCCGAAGCTTTCCGACAGCCTGGAGGACTATGCGTTCAGCCGCTTCAGCGTGGCGGGTGATGTGGAAGCCCGGCAAGGAGGAACTTCGGGGGCGTTCGGGAACAGCGCGCAGTTCGCCGGTTACCGCAAGTTCACAGCCGGTCAGCTGGACTTCCTCGCCGGAGAGATCGTGAAACAAGTGCGGCTGCGCGGCCCGTTCCTCTCGCTGTCGGAGTTCGTGAACCGCCAGTTGTCGGATGACGACGGCCTCGCGATGGCAGGTGCGATCCAGACCGCGCTCAACAAACTTACGGAGAGCAGCCAGAATCCGTTTCAGGTGGTCCAGAGCCTGGCCACGCAAGGGACGGTGAATCTGGCGACCGAAAATCCGCCCCCCGGGCAGAGCGGTTATCTGTATCCCAAGGCTGCCGTGGGGTACCGTCTCTATGGCCTGCCAGGTTGGACCCGCCAGGCCGACATCCTGCGGCCCATCGCTCCCATCTTGTCGGCGCGCGACGATACCTTCACCATCCGTGCCTATGGCGACTGCCGGGATGCGGGTGGAACCATCATCAAGGCACGCGCCACCTGCGAGGCGACCGTCCGCCGCAGCAGGGAATATGTGGATCCGGCCAACGACGCGGCCGCTTATTCCAATGCCTCCGGAGCCGTTCCCGTCAAGCTGCCTGCGAACGAACTCT
Organism: Luteolibacter yonseiensis; assembly: GCF_016595465.1. Taxonomy (NCBI): domain Bacteria; kingdom Pseudomonadati; phylum Verrucomicrobiota; class Verrucomicrobiia; order Verrucomicrobiales; family Verrucomicrobiaceae; genus Luteolibacter; species Luteolibacter yonseiensis. Next base: position 925,361 of record NZ_JAENIK010000011.1, read on the forward strand.
TCGGACGCCGTTATGAGATGGTATCATTCCGCTGGCTCGCGGACAACGAGATCTGAAGATGTTTCTGCCGGATTTTCACAGGGTTAATTTTTGACACATCATCCGCCGCTCCATAGTTTCCAGAAAAACCGTCATATTCATGCGTTATCTACTATTGCTCCTTTTACTGTTCCCGTTGGTCGCCACCGCCCAGGACAAGTCGGCCAAACGCACGTGCCGGGTGGTGTTCCTGAATCCTCCGGCGAACGCTCCCAAGAAGCTATACCTGTTCGACGGCACGACCTCGCAGGAGGTGGAACTGCCGAAGATGAATTTTTCCGATGTCTATGTGGTGGCGAACGGAGATGTCACCCTCCGCCTGCTCACCGCACCTGTCACCAAGGTGGAGCAGGTGCCCGCGGGAGCTCCGGCGGGAAAAGTCGCCGCGGGAATCGAGGATTTCTATCTCATCGCCTCCAGCGATCCGAAAAACCAGGTGGTCCCGGTGCAGTTGCAGGTCATCGACGCCAGCGTGCAGAAATTCCGCAAGGGCCAGATGATGTGGTATAATCTCACGACGAGTGCGGTAGGGGGGCAACTGGGCAGCCAGAAGCTCGCGTTGAAAGCCCAGTCGAGAGCCGTCACGGATGCGCCCGCTTCCGGCAGGGAACCCTATGACGTTTCCATCTCCTATTCGCTTCCCAACGACAAGCGTCTCTACCCGATCTGCCAAACCAAGTGGGAGCACGACCCGGACACCCGGACCGTGGTGTTTCTCTACGGCGGTGCCAACGGCGCGACTCCGGAACTCATCGGGTTCAAGGACTTCCGGGCTCCTGTCGAAAAGAGCCAGTGACTGAAGAACGCCCGCCGAAAACCTTTCGGTTGTTTCCCGACCGGCGCATGAAATCCACAGCCCGTGACATGCTGAAGGTTCTCATTGTCGCCGCGGGTTTGTCGGCCACGGGTCTCTCGTCCGCCGCACCCGCCTTCCTGCCCTACAAGGCGGATCCGAACACGCTCCATCTCTGGCATTTCGACGAGCCGGCTCCGCCGTTTGAGGATGCTGGAGCCATCCCGACCGCATTGAGGGGAATGCTCAATGGCGCGCATGCGGGTGAAAAATCGCTCGAGGGATTCGGCTCTGCGGTTTCGTTCGCGCATACCCCTGAGGACGAGCCGGGGATCGACCGTCCCTATGGTCCGATCTTGCTGGCGAAGCCCGAACTCGATAACACGGGCAAGGACAATGTGAACGCGCCCTTTCCCGTGATGGGGCCGGATGGGGCGTTCACGATCGAAGCCATCGTCAGGCTGGACGTGCTCCCCGCGAATTCGCCCAGCTATGCGGCGGACATCGTCACGATGGATGACGACAACCAGGCGAACCGGGTGTTCCTGTTCCGTATTGAGAAACCGGGCTTCCTTTCGTTCGTCCCCATCGCGGGCGATGCCGTGAGGGGAGGCGGGCTTGCCACGATCCCCACCACGGGAAGGCATGCCATCCGGACCGGAGAATGGTTCCACGTCGCCGTGACCTATGACGGAAATGAAAACGCTTCGGACAATCTCAAGCTTTACTGGACCCGTCTCGACTCGGCCGAGCAGTCGGCGAATCTGATAGGCCGTGGCACCCTCACCGCGGACCTGCGCCGGGAACTGGGGGACTTCGCCATCGGCAACTCGGGAAAGTTCAACCAGCTCGGGCCTTTTGAATACTTTCCCGGATGCATCGACGAGGTCCGCATCAGCAGCATCGCCCGGCGGCCCTACGACTTTTTCTTCGTCAGTCCGGAAGAGAAGGCCCGTGCGATTGACCTGCTCGCGGCGACAAGACCGTTGCAAATGCAGGTGGGCCTGACCCTGCATCAGGTTTACGTGAACGAATCCATGGTTCTGAGACCGCAGAGCGGAGTTCCGCTGGTTCTCGGGCCGGGCACTCACCGGCTGGATTTCGACTTTGGTTTTCCCGTGGGCGAGCTCGCGGACCCGGTGGCGGTGAAGTGCCGGCTCGAGGGGCTGGATGAGGAATGGAATCCCACCGCCCGCGGAATGACGCTGACCTGGGAAATGTTGGGAGAGGGGAACGTGCTTTTGGGACGTACGGTTTTTTCAACGACTCGCTCCAGTCCGGGTTGGGAGAGCGATGTGGTGGACTCGCCGATGCGGCGCAGGACGGAGCCCCTGTATGTCCCGGAAGGCACGCGGCGCCTGCGCGTGATCATGTCCTCGGGTGCTCCGGACACCACGGGTTGCTGGGTCATCGATGATCTCGCGCTGACAAGGTCCGGGAAGCCGGAGACGAATCTCTGGGTGAACGGCGACTTCGGCAGGGGCGAGCGTACCGACCAGATCGGCGGCATTCCGGCGGGCTGGACGCGGGGCGGCAGCGAACCCGCCATCGCCCGGCTGATGTTGGCCGACGCACCCGCTCTCGGTTTGTTGGATGCCGAGCAGAGCCATTCCGGGTTGTGGACATGCAGCCAGGCCCTGCCCGTCCGGCCATCGAAAGGCGGGGAGACTTTCCTGATTTCCTGGTCGGAGGCGTTCAACGTCATCTCGGGCGCCGCACTTCATGCGACCTACATGAACGTCCCTTCCGGGAAATATACCTTCCGTGCCATCGCGGTGACGGATCATCCGCTGAACCGTACGACACAACTGGCGTTCCCCATCGTCATCCGCCAGCCCTACTGGAAACAGGCATGGTTCATGCCGCTGGTCGTGGCGGGCATCGTGGTGGTGATCGGGTGGGGACTTTTCCTGAACTACCAGCGCCGGTCGAGGCACCGTCTTTCCATCATCCGCATGTCGAACGCGGTGGAGCGGGACCGCGCGCGCATCGCACGGGACATGCATGATGACCTCGGCACGCGTGTCTCCCTCCTGAAACACGCCGCATCCGTCGTGCGCCAGGCGATCGACCGGGATCCATCCAAGGCGCGCGGGCAGGCCGTCCGCCTGGAGTCGGCCGCCACCGATCTGGTGTGGGCCATGGATGGCCTGGTGTGGGCGGTGAATCCTTCCAACGACACCTTGGAACATCTCGCCGGTCACCTGTCGGGACTGGCGCAGGAAATTTTCCGCGAGGCTCCGGTCACCTTGCGGATTTCCATTCCCACGGACCTGCCCGCCGTCGCCCTGCGTTCGGACTTCCGGCATCATTTCTCCCTGGCGGTGAAAGAGGCCTTGCACAACATTCTGAAGCACGCCGGTCCATGCGAGGCATCCCTGCAACTGCTGGTGGAAGGTGGGACGCTCGCCGCCTTCATCAACGACACCGGCGCGGGTTTTGATCTGGACAATCCCGATGCCGGCAACGGCCTGCTCAACCTCCTCTCCCGCGCGAGGGAAATGGGGGGGACCTGTGAAATGGATTCCGCTCCGGGAAAAGGGACACGGGTCGTTTTGCGTTGTCCTCTGCCGAAAGTTCCAGTGCTCTTGAATTCATGAACGCCGCACCGTACCGAGTTGTCATTGTCGAAGATGATTCCCTCTTCAGGGAATCTTTTCTGGAAACCGTCGCCACCACCGCGTCCTGGCAGGTGAGCGGCTGCCACGTGCGGGCGGAGTCCGCCTTGGAGGCGATTCCGAAGGATCCGCCGGACGCGGTCATCGCGGACATCCAGCTTCCGGGGATGTCGGGCATCGAACTGGTGAGGAAACTCAAGCCGCTGTGCCCGGACACCCAGTTTCTCATGGTCACGGTGTTTGAGGATGCGGAGCGTGTGTTCGAAGCGCTGGCGGCGGGTGCTTCCGGCTATGTGCTCAAGCGGGACGTGCATTCGCGTTTGTTGGAATCTCTCGATGACGTGCTCGCCGGTGGCGCTCCCATGTCCAGTGCCATCGCGCGGAAGGTGGTCCAGCATTTCCGGATGCCGGTGCAGGAGCCGGGGGAGGATTTCCATCTCACCCAGCGCGAAACGGAGACCCTGGACCTGTTGGTGAAAGGATATTTCTACAAGGAAATCGCCAGCGAACTTGGAATCCGCATCGATACGGTCGCGTTCCATTTGGGAAACATCTATCGCAAGCTCCATGTGCGGACGCGTAGCGAGGCGATCCTCAAATACATGGGCCGCGCCGCGGATTCATGACCCGCGCGACATCGCGGACCGATAGGTTTGTCGGCGCCATTTGACGGACTTCCGGATTTGCCTGGCAGGGCCATTGTCACGAATGCCTCGTGGCGATTCATGTTTTTTTCCGGAATTGCGTTCGCGGGATCATCTTCCGGAATGCCTCCACGGTCATTCCGATGCGGAGATCCGGTCATTGCGAGCGGTGAATTTGATACTTTTGTTGCGGCGTAATGTATTTATGATGTGTTATTTGTGTAATACTCCATAAACCGGGAGGTTCACGAAACCCTGTTTGGCCGCTAGTCATCCAGCCTCCACCACGGCCTCTCGTGGTGGCATCGCAGCATGAAAGCTCCGTCAACAAACCCATACGGTTGCGGCAGCAGTGGTTCCATTTCCACGGCTACCCTTGTCTCCACCCGCGGTCATTCCGCCGGAGCGGCGGATTTGTCACGTCCGCTCCGGAAGCGTGGAAGGAAACCCCTCGTCAGCATGATGCTGGACCCCCGTGCGCCGGAAGTTCATGCGGGCATCCTGCGTGCCGCGCACGAACTTCGCTGGGATGTGGTGGAGAGAACGGTGGCTGGCGCGCGTCCTTTCGACGGAGTGCTTTCCACGACGGGGCCGGACGAACTCTGGCGCTGGACCCGTGGACTGGATTGTCCGCTGGTCCGCATCGTCGGCAACACGGTTTCCGCCGCCAGCGTGATGCCCGCCGACGGGATGTGCACGGTGGCGCCGGATCTGGCCAAGGCCGGAGAATTGGCCGCGAAACATCTGCTTTCGTTGGGAAATGCCAATATCGTTTTTTTCCGCAACTATGGTTCCGGCGGACCGGGACTGTTGTGCGCGTCATTTCTCGAAGCCTGCCGCCTCGCGGGGAAGGAGCCGACCGTCATCGACTCTACCATCCATCATCCGGTGGATCGTGCGAACTGGCTTCTTCAACAGGTTTCCCAGCTCCCGCTTCCAAGCGTGATCATGGCGGATCATGACCGCTTCGCCGTCGAGATCATCGCCGCCGCGAGGGAGCTGGGGCTGCGCGTGCCCGAAGACATCGCGGTCATGGGCATGGAGAACGTGGCGGCCGTGCGGCAGCGGTCCCATGTCCCAGTCACATCCGTGGACATGAACCTCGAGCTGCTGGGCTACACCGCGGCCCGGCTGCTGGACCGTGCGATGCGTGGAGAGGCCATCGAACCGACCCTCCGTCTCATTCCGCCGAGGCGGGTGGTGGAGCGTGAATCCACGGCCACGTTCGCTTGTGAGGTTCCCGGCATTTCCAAGGCGATCCTGAAGATCCGGAGCCAGTATCCGAATTCCATCTCGATCCCGACAATGGCCCGCGAATGCGGCATGTCGGTGAGGAATCTCTATCGGCTCTATCGTTCCACCACCGGCAACACCATCGGCAAGGACATCATGGCCAGGAGGATGGCGGCGGCCGCCGAACTGCTGATGGACGACGCCCTCAAGCTTGAACCCATCGCCATCGAGACAGGCCTGGGCAATGCGAAAAACCTCTGCCGGTTGTTCAAGGAGCACTTCGGCAAAACTCCCGGTCAGTGGCGGGCCGCATGCAATCCATCCGTCGTCGGCTGAGATTTTTTTTCCAATTTTTTTCTCATATAGCAAATACCCGAAAATACCCAAAACCCCATGAAACCCCGTAATCCTCAATTCCTCCCCCGGACCCTGATGGTCTGCCTCGCGCCATTGCTGGCCTGTGCCACGGCCCAGGCGGAGGTTGTCTTCACGAACGAGTCCAATACCAACGGAGTGTGGACGCTCCCCGCCGGAACGAACCTGCTCACCGGCCGCGCGCCGGTTGTCACCGCCGCCACCCACGAAGCGTCATCCAGCAGTTGGGATACCGTGGTCGACGGCACCTTGGGAGATGCCGGCGGAAATGCCACCACCAGCGTAACTCCCAACAATGGCGAGAGCGTCACATTCGCATTGGATCTCACCTCGAAACCGGAGGGGCATAACATCACCTCGTTCGATTCCTACTGCACGTGGGGGAACTCGGGACGGGACAACCAGAATTACATGCTCCAGTACTCCACTGTGGCGAATCCCAGCAATTTCATCACCATTTCCACGGTTGACCTGAGAACCAGCAACGACCGTTCCACCCACACCCGCCTGACGGACACCTCAGGCTTCCTCGCCACGGGCGTCCACTCGATCAAGATCATCTTCGACCGGCAGGAAAACGGCTATGTGGGCTATCGGGAGTTTGTTCTCAAGGACGACTCCAGCGTCGTCTGCGTGGACAACAGAAACCGCAATGACAATGCCAACTGGTCCCCGCTTGTCGGACCGAATCTGCTCAACGGGGCCACCGCCACACCCGCTCCCGCCCAACCGGTGCACGGCGGCGACACCGCCTCCTCCAGCTGGGCCACCGTGACCGACGGCGTGCTCGGGACGACGGATGCGGCGGGCAACATCCAGAGCGTGACACCGAATAATGGCAATACGGTCACGTTCCCATTGGATCTGGCGGCGAAACCCGCCGGCTACGACATCACCTCCTTCGAATCATACGCCGCATGGGGAAGCAACGGTCGTGATGACCAGAGGTTCACGCTCGAATACTCGGTCGTCGGCGCTCCCACGGTTTTCCTTCCTCTGACGGAGGTTTTCAACCACACGGAATATCCACCCACCGATTCTCCCAAAAAGGCGACACGGACCAGGGTCACCCGCAGCGGCGGAACTCCTCTGGCGCTTGGGGTGGCGGCCATCCGCCTGACGTTCCACGATCAGGAAAACGGCTATTGCGGCTATCGCGAGTTCATTCTTCGTGACACTCCTCCGGTGATCACCGTCGTCAAGGAGTCGAACAACACCAACATCTGGACCTTCCCCACCGGCACCAATCTTCTCGCAAACACCCTGCCGAAAGATCCCGCCTTCGCCGCCGGCAGCAACCACGGGGCGACGGACAATACGAATCCGGATTGGGCGGTGCTGACCGACGGTTCGGTCGGATCCGCAGGGAACCAGTTGGAAAGCGTCGGGCCGAACAATGACACCTATGTCGTTTTCCCGCTGGATATCTCCACCAACTCGAAAGGCTACAACCTGACCTCCATCGACACCTATGCCGCGTGGGCGAACAGCGGCAGGGATGACCAGAACTACAAGGTTTCCTATTCCACCGCGGAAGATCCGACGGTCTGGATTCCCATCCAGACGATCAGCAACCAGACGCTTCCTCCCGTCAACGCGACCCACACCCGGATCGCATCGACAGCTGGCAATGTGTTGGGAACCCATGTGGGCGCGCTGAGATTCGACTTCGCCGGCCAGGAGAACAGCTGGGTCGGCTTCCGCGAATTCATCGCCCTGGGCAGCCCGGTGCCGCTCTTCACCCCGCTCACCTGGTCGGGTGCCACCAATTCCACCTGGGATCTGACGGCGGACAACTGGAAGGAAGGAACCGCAAGCGCGCCTTACAATGTCCTGGCGCCGCTCAGCTTCGATAGCAGCAGCAACGCCTCCAACAGGAACATCAACATTCCGTCTGCGATCAATGCGGCCGGAATGACCTTCACCAACGGCGTCGCCGCTCCCTACACATTCGCGGGACAAACACTCACCGTTGCGAACAACATCTCCTTGGAAGGAGCCGGGAACGCCACGTTCAACAATCCGGTGGTCGCCGGCGGCATCTCGATTTCCGGAACCGGCAGCCTGACCCTGGGGACCAACAACGACCTCACCACCAGCATCCTCGTGAGCAACGGCTCGCTGAACGTTGCGAGTGACTCGGGTGTCGGCACCGCTTCGGTGGCTGTGTCCGGAGGCATCGCGAACTTCAGGTCCGGGCAACCGGTGGTTGCCAGCCTTTCGGGAACGGGTGGCTCGGTGATCCTCGGAAATTCCACCTCCGGAACGGATACGGAGCTCTACATCGGCAGCTCGACGTCCACCAGCTATGAGGGAGCCATCACGGATGCCTCGGCCACGGCGAACGGCGGCCTGTTCAAGGTGGGTATGGGAACGCTGACCCTGGGCGGTGCCAATACCTACACCGGAATAACGACGGTGAGCGAAGGAGCGCTCACCTTTGGGAAGCGCAACTCGCTCTATAACGGCGACACCACGAAATGGACCGGCTCCAACATCATCGTTTCAACACTGCTGACCCTCCGTGTGGGAGGGACCGGTGAGTTCACCAGCGCGGACGTCGCGGCGATCGGAACCAGCGGATTCGCGGAGGAAGCCACGCTGGGTCTGGATTCGACGAGCGGAAACGCGGTGATTTCGAATGTGATCGCCAGCTCCGCCCCGCTTTCCAAACTCGGGGTGAACAGCTTGTCCTTGTCGGGCACCAACACGTTCACCAAGGGAATCACCGTCACACAGGGAACACTTGTCGGAGCGAATCCTGACGCCCCTTCGTTCCCGAGCGACGTGACCGTGGGGAATGGCACCTATGACACGTTCGTGAACATGGCCTTCGACAACCAGTTCGGTCCGGACGCGGTGCTCAGGTTCAATGTCGGCAGCGGTGCGATCAACGGCAAGGTCCAGCTCCGTGGCACCAACCAGACGGTGGCGGGTCTTGAGAGCGCGACGACCAACCGCCTCGGAATGATCCAGAACGACGAAGTGGGATCTCCCGGCTACACGGAGGATCCGGGTTCCGCCTGGCTGACGATCGACACGGACGAGGATCATGTCTTCAACGGTTTCATCCGCAACCAGGCGGGAGGCTCCATCTCCGTCACCAAGACGGGAGCGGGAACTCAGGAATTCTCCAACGCGTTGATCCCGACGAACTTCAGCTACAATGGTCTGACGATCATCGAGGAAGGCACGCTCCGGTTGAACTTCAGGAATGCGAACAGCGGATTCTCGTCGCCTGTCACGATCGAGGAAGGCGCGACGTTCAACCTGCGCGGACTGGAGGTGAACGGAGGCGGATTCAACTTCGCGCCCGTCATCGACGGACCCGGCAAGCTGCTGGTGGATGGCATCAACGCGGTGCGGCTCACCAACAATGCCAACACCCTCACCGGCGGCATCACGGTTGGCTCCGAAGTCCTCGAGTCCTACTACGGATTCCTCGCGCTTGTCGGCAACGGCGGTGCGGGAGCCGGTGATGGCGAAGGACAGTATTGCGCGGCCGGCGCAATGATCCCGAGCAACGTGCTCACCGTCAACGGTGGTGCGACCCTGGCTCTGGATGGCATCGCCCCGCTTGGCAATTCAACCATGCTGGCGGAGTTCGGACCTTCGATCCGCATCAACCAGGGATCGCTCCTCAGCGGCGGAAGCGGCACGGTCGCCTTCGTGCCGAACCTCACGCTGGATGGCGCCGAGGTGAGGATCACCGGCGGCGGCACCGCGGGTGATTTCAATACGAACCTTGCCTTCGTCGGAACGGTGGTGGTTCCCGCCGGATCAAGCACCAGGGCGTCCCGTATCTTCACCGATCCGGCCTTCCTGATCGGTGGCGCGACTCCGAGTGACAATGCCAATGTCTCCCTCGGTTCCGCCGCGTCTCCCGGAACGGTCTTCGATGTGGCGGATGTCACGGGCAATGGCGATGCCGACCTCACCGTCAGCTCGTCGTTGAAAGACATCCGTCCGCTTGGTGTTGCTACGGCGTCACCGCTGACCAAGAGCGGTCCGGGAACGATGGCGATCACCGGAGACAATTCCTACACGGGTGACACCCGCGTTCTCGGTGGTGTGCTGACGGTGAACGGCGGCTCCATCCCGGACTCCAACAAGCTCGTCATCGATGGTGGCAAGCTCGGCCTCGCCGGGGATGAAACCGTGGGCACCTTGTATTACGCAGGGGTGCAGCAGATCGCCGGAACCTACGGCAGCACCGCTTCCACCGCGGCGTTCAAGGATGACACCCGTTTCTCCGGAACCGGAGTTCTGACCGTGAGCAACAATCCCGTGACGGATCCGTACCTGATCTGGGATGACGTGATTCCCAACGCCGCCGACCGCGACCGTGGGGATGATCCGGATGGCGACGGATTCACCAACCTTCAGGAATACCTCTTCGGCACTTCACCGGTCGCCAGCACCGGTTCGCTGTCCACCATGGAAAAATCCGGCACGAACCTGATCCTCCGCTGGTGCCAGCGCGCTCCCGGAAACTATGTGGTGCAGGAAAGCGAGACCCTGGCGGCGGATTCATGGTCCACCAGCCTGGTGACGCCTTCCAATGCGTCGGATCAAGGCGGCCTCTATTCGTCCGATTACGTCCGCAAGGAGGTGGTCATCCCGATCAGCGGCTCGAAGAAATTCATCCGCGTCAAGGCCACCGAATGATCCTTTCGGCACGATGACCTGATTCCAAGGATTCCCGGAGTCGCTCGTGAGAGCGGCACCGGGAATCCCATATCGGCGGAAGGCTGGTCATCCGCCGGAGATCCGCCATTTTCCACTTCAGAGAAGTTCTGAAAAACCCAATCCCGCTTCTCCCGGTCCACGATGATCCCTCATGCCATCCTCCGTTCCGCCGCCCGCATGGCGGCGTTTTTTCCGGCACTTCTGTTTGCCGATGCCGTCGTCACTTTCAACGAGGTGAACTACAATCCCGCTTCGAACCAGGATGCCGAGTGGCTTGAGCTGCACAACCAGATGGCGGTGAATGTCGATATCTCCGGGTGGAGGATCACCGAAGGGATCGATTACACATTTCCCAATGGTACGGTCATCGCCGGGGGCGGCTACATGATCGTGGCGAAGAATCCCGCGAACCCGGCACTCACCGGCATCCCCGGAGTGCGGGGGCCGTTCTCCGGAAGCTTGTCGAACTCCGGAGAAACCATCGAACTCGTCAGCCGCTCCGGCCGGGTGATGGATCATCTGGAATTCGGCGACGTGGGTGCCTGGCCGATCGCCGCCGATGGGGTCGGTGCGACCCTCGCCAAACGCGCGCCCGGGACCGATTCGGAAAAAGCATCCAGCTGGACCGCAAGCCTCACGACCGGCGGAACCCCGGCAGCGAGGAACTTCCCCACGCCCGGAGTGCCGATCCAACACGTTTTCGCGAACACCGCTTCGGCATGGCGGTTCAATGACACGGATGCCGCCCCCGCCACCGGCTGGACCGGCGCCGCGTTCGACGACTCCACTTGGGCGGCCGGCCAGCCGCTTTTCGGCACCACGACCTCGTCGCCGGTGCTCACCGTCACCGCCGATCTGACCTCGAGATATCGCGCCGGTGCCATCACGGGAGTGTCCAACGGTTCGACATTCTCCCAATGGACGGACACCGCCACGGCCGACGGGGTTTCACAGAACACCTCCGCCGGAGGAAATCCGACCTACCGGACCGATGTCACACCGTCGGGAGAACCTGTCGTGCGCTTTGACGGAAATGATGAATACCGCGCGTCACAGGCACCCGGCATCTCCGCTTCGTCCGGTTTTGTCTATTTCATCGTCTGCAAGGCCAATCCGGGGATGGCGAATGGCGACTTCTTTTTCGATCGAGACAGCACTGACTTCGATTACCCGCTCGCATCCCTCAAGGTGAACGACAACCGCTATGAGTTCCAGAAACGGGATGATTCGAACAACGGCCTCGGCGGCCCTGTCTCCACCTCGTCCATCGCGACGGACAGGTTCCAGATCGTCGCGATCCGCAGGAATCCCGCCGCCTCCCGTTTTGAAATCTGGGTGGATGGCGTGATGGAGGCCAGCACCCCGGATGACGGTGAGAACCTGACTCCCCAGCCCATCGTCATCGGAGGCCACTCCACCGCGGGCAGCAGCGCGGGGGTTCCAGCGGACATCGCGGAACTGCTCGTTTATAAAAACGAACTGTCGGACGGCGATTTCCTATCCGTCGGGGCCTATCTCGAAGCCCGTTACGGCCTGGCCACCGCATTCCCCGATACGGCGGTGAAAACGGGAATCTCTTCGACAGCCCAAACCAGTTATTTCAGGAAGTCCTTCAATTTCTCGGGGGATCCCGGCCGCACACAACTCCGCCTCGATCAGACGACGGCGGATGGAGCGGTTTTCTATCTGAATGGTCAGGAGATTTCACGGACGAATCTCCCGCCGGGAGAGGTGGCTCATGGCACCGCCGCGCTTTCGAACATCGTCCAGCCTGCGGCGTCGGGTTTCCAAACGGTACCATCGGGCGCTCTGGTGACTGGAACAAACGTGCTCTCGGTATCGCTTCACAAGGCGCCGGGTGACAACAGCGCGTTTTTCTCCGCGCTACTGGAGGCGACGGAAACGCCCGTTGATCCCGAAGCCGCTCCCTCCCTGAAGTTGAACGAAATCGCCGGGACGGGCGACACTGCATTTTTCGTTGAAATCATCAACGACAGTCCCGCTGCCATTTCGACTGCTGGTTATGCTATCGGCATTTCGGGTGGAGCCACCCATGCGCTGGCCGCCACTTCCATCCCGGCGGGCGCGGTGGCGGGCTTCACCGAAGCACAACTGGGGTTCCGTCCGGCGGCGGGCGACAAGATCGTCCTGTCCGCTCCGGGTTCCAGAATCGCGGATGTGCGGCTGGCCGCCACCACTCCCGGCGGACGTGACCGGACTTCCCCGGGGGACTGGCTCAGGCCTGCTGCGGCGACTCCGGGAAGCGCGAACCAGTTCGCATTGAATACGGACGTCGTCATCAATGAAATATGTTACAATGCTCCCGATCTGGCAGCCATTCCCGGTGTGCCGCCCGTCACCGGCACGCTTCCGTTGATCTCCTATGGCACCACCTGGCGCTACAACCAAAGCGGACCCGCCCTGCCTGCGAATTGGGCGGCTACGGCACATGCCGTAGGTGGTGGCTGGCAGTCCGGACCCGGCACGCTCGGTTACTCGACGAACGGAACGCTCCAATCCGGCTTGGCCACGGTGCTGACCTCTCCCGCCCTGAACAATCCGTTCGTCATCACCTATTACTTTGAGACGGATTTCACCCTCAGCGCGCCGAACGCGGCGACCCTGTCCGCATTGAATCTCACGCATCTGCTGGATGACGGCGCGGTTTTCTATCTGAATGGCGTGGAGCTGGCGCGGGTCAACATGCCTGGCGGCGCGGTGACCTCCGGCACGGTGGCCGGCACCGGCGTCGCCAATGCCGTCGAGACGGGACCCATCACCGTCGCGGTTCCTCCTGGTGTCGCTGTCGCCGGTTCGAACAGGCTTTCGGTCGAGGTGCACCAGAACAGCACGAGCAGCAGCGATGTGGTATTCGGGCTCCAGGCTTCCGCAACCATCACTTCCGATCCGGGCAGCCCGGCGGTCCCGGAACTTGCCTCACAGCAGCAATGGATCGAATTATACAACAAGGGCCCGGTCTCCGTCGACCTGTCCGGGTGGAAACTGAGCGAAGGCGTCGGCTACACCATTCCCTCCGGAACAACCCTGGCTGCGGGAGGGTATCTGGTGGTGGCGAAGGATCCGGCGCTGGTTTCCGCGGCAGGGCCGGTGCTCGGTCCGTGGTCGGGCAGCTTGTCCGGAAGCGGCGAGCGTGTGGTGCTCTCGGACGCGGTGGGGAATCCAGCTGATTCCGTTTCCTATGTCGATGGAGGACGCTGGCCGGAGACAGCCGACGGCGGGGGGAATACCTTGGAACTCCGCGATGCGCGGTCGGACAATTCCCTTCCCGAGTCATGGGCCGCCAGTGATGAGACAGCCCGGCGCACCTGGCAGACCTTCACCTACCAGGGAGTCGCGACCGCCAGCACGGTGGGCCCGGATGGGCAGTGGCGGGACTTTGTTTTCGGTCTGCTGGATGAGGGAGAGATGCTGATCGACGACATCACGGTCACGGAAAATCCGGCTGGAAGCCCGGTTCAGATGATCAGTGGCGGAGACTTCGAAAGCGGAGCTACGGGCTGGCGTTTTCTTGGCAACCACAGCGACGCCCGTGTCGTCGTCGATCCGGCCAACGCCTCGAACCACGCGCTCTACCTGCGGGCCACCGGGGCCACCGAGCACATGCACAACCATGTGGAAAAGACGCTTCAGAACGGACGCTCGATCGTCAACGGCCGCACCTACCGGATTTCCTTCAAGGCCCGCTGGATCAGCGGCTGCAACAAGCTCAACACCCGCTTGTATTTCAACCGCCTGGCTCGGACCACCACCCTGGCCCGGACCGAGGTCCTCGGCACTCCGGGTGCGGTGAATTCCACCGCCGTGACGAATGTCGGCCCCGGCTTCACCCGGTTCACCCACTCGCCCGCCGTTCCGCAGCCGGGGGAGCCGGTCACCGTCACCGCCCGCGCGGGCGATGTGGACGGGCTGGGCGGCCTCACGCTTCATTATTCTCCGGCCGGCGGCGCGTTTGTCAGCGTGCCGATGACCCCCACGGGGGAGGATGGGACTTATGCCGCAAGCATTCCGGGATTTTCCGCAGCATCCGTGGTGCGTTTCTATGTGGCCGCCACCGACGGCGCGCAAGTTCCCGCGATCTCGTATTTCCCGGCGGAGGGCCCGTCGTCCCACGCGCTCTATCAGGTGAACGACGGTCTGGCCGCGACCAACGGCCTGCATAACATCCGCATCATCATGGATCCCGCCGACAAGGCCCTGCTTTACCGAGTGAACAACCTGATGAGCAACGGCCGCATCGGCTGCACCGTCATCTATGGTGAAAGGGAGATTTACTACAACACCGGCGTCCGGTTGAAAAGCAGCCAGCGCGGGCGGCAGAATTCCGCCCGTGTGGGATTCAATCTCTCGTTCAACGACGACCAGCTTTTCCGGGGTGTGCACGGCACGATCGCGATCGACCGTTCGGAGGGCCAGATCACCGGAGCACAGGAGATTCTCTATGATCACATGATGTATGCCAGCGGCGGCATTCCCGCGGAGTGCAATGATCTGGTGAAGGTCATCGCGCCGGATCCTGCGCACACCAGCACGGGCATCCTGCAGATGGCCCGCTTCGGGTCGGTCTTCCTGGATTCGCAGTTCGAGGATGGCGCGGACGGGACGGTTTACGAATATGAACTCATCTACTATCCGACCACGGCGGATGCGAATGGCTACAAGCTGCCGCAGCCGGACAATGTCGTCGGCGTGGGGGTGACCGCCATGGGGGACGACAAGGAGAACTACCGCTGGAGTTATCTGACGAAAAACAGCGAGGACAAGGATGACTACTCGCGGATCATCGCAATGACCAAACAGTTCGACCAGTCCGGCGCCACATTCGACGCCACCGTGAACGATGTGCTGGATGTGAACCAGTGGCTCCGTGCGCTGGCCTATTCCTGCGCCAGCGGGGCGGGGGATTCGTTTTTCTCGAACTCTGGTCACAACGGCCAGTTCTACGCCCGCCCGTCCGACGGGAGGGTTTTGTATTTCCCCCATGACATGGACTACGCGTATAACGCGACGATGTCGATTTTCGCCAATACCGAGTTGCAGAAACTCACGGCCAATCCGGCCCGGCGTCGTATCTATCTCGGCAACCTGCATGACATCTGCACGACGGTTTTCAACCAGTCCTACATGTCCGCATGGACGGGCCACTACGGCTCGCTGCTGCCAAACGAGAACTTTTCAGGACACCTGGGTTATATCAACACCCGGTCGAACTATATCCTTTCCGCCATCAACGCGGAAATCGCCCCGCTGGCGTTTTCCATCACGACCAATGGCGGTGCGGATTTCTCCTCCACGGACACGCCCGTCGTCATCTCGGGCAAGGGGTGGGTGAACGTGAAGGACATCCGCCTCGCGGGATCCGGCACCACTCTCGGCGTCACGTGGACATCGTCCACGGAATGGAGCGTGGTGGTCCCGCTCAACGGAGGGGTGAATCTCATCCAACTGGAAGCCTTGAACTATTCCGGGCAGGTGGTGGGGACGGACAGCGTCACGGTGACGAACAGCGGGAATACCCAGCTTCCTTCCAGCGGGAATCTGGTGATCTCGGAGATTTACTATCACCCGCTGGCGAATGCGGATGCTGAGTATCTCGAACTGAGGAATGTCTCAACCGCGACGGTGGACATGAGCGGCCTCGCCATCACCGGAATCTCCTATGTCTTCCCGAGTGGAGCCACCCTGGCCCCCGGCGCGAGGGCGTTGCTGGTGAAAAACCAGACAGCCTTCCAGTCTGTGTTCGGCACCGGCCGGCCGGTAACGGGTGTTTTCATCTCCGGCTCGCTCGCCAACGAGGGGGAGACCCTGACCCTCCGCCGCGCGAACGGAGATCTGGTCCTGACAATGGATTACAGTGATGATCCCCCGTGGCCGACCCTCGCGGACACCGCGGGTTATTCGATCGTTCTCATCGCACCTTTTTCAAATCCGGATCTGTCGGATCCCCTGAGCTGGCGCGCGAGTGTGGCACCCGGCGGTACGCCCGGCACGGATGATTCGGTCGATTTCGCGACGTGGAAAGCGGAGCATGGCAATCATGCCGATCATCTCGATGCCGATGGTGACGGGCTGACCACGCTGATGGAGTATTTCGTCGGTGGCGATCCATCCGTCGCCGAGCCAGGCCTTGCTCCGACCTATGCCCTGGAGGCGGGTGGCACGGCGCTGCTTTCCATCACGCGGCGTGCCGATGTGGCCGGACTCAATCTCGTGCCTCAGCGCTCGGAAAACCTCCGCGTCTGGGAAACTGCGGAAAAGACGGCGTTTGTTGGCAACACCCGTATCTCCGGTTCGCCCGCCCGCGAGCGGCTCACCTTCCGCGTGTCCGGTCCCGCAGGGGCCAGCCGCCGGTTTTTCCGGTTCGCCATCCACTAGACTTTCCATAACTCTCATGAAACTTCATTCCAATCCAACAAGCCGGAAGGTGTGTGCCGCGTTAGCGCTGCTTGCGAACCCACTGCTCGCCGAGGTGACCTCCACCAACCTGCGCTGCGAGTATCTCACGGATCCCCACGGCATCGAGGTGAGGCAGCCGCGCCTTTCCTGGCTGGTCGGATCGCTCGAGCGTGGTGAAAAACAGACGGCTTATCAAATACTCGTGGCCTCATCCGAAGAGCTTCTGGCCAAGGACAAGGGTGACCTGTGGGACAGTGGCAAGGTCGGCGGGGACGCGACGAGCCAGATCGTTTACCAAGGTGCGGCCCTCGCATCGCGTTCACGTTGTTTCTGGAAGGTGCGGTCATGGGACAAGGGGGGAGAACCTTCCGAATGGAGCAAGCCCGCCACATGGTCGATCGGGTTGCTGGAGCAATCCGACTGGAGCGCGAAGTGGATCGACGCAAGCGCGCGGGTGAAGCGTGACCCGGGCCTGCCGACTCCCGTGATCTTGAAGGCCTCCTACGAACCGGTGCAGGGTGGAGGAGGCCTTGATGTGACCGAACAACTCACCGCGAAAGCCACGTCAGGCGGGTTTTCCGTAGAAGTGGGCAACGAGGGTTTTGGCAATGACCCTGCCTATGGCAAGGTGAAGCACCTGCGCGTGGAGTATGACATCGCGGGGAAAAAATCCGTCAGGTTTTTCCCCGAGAAGGCGTCCATGAATTTCCCCCAGGACCTCTCGCCGCCACCCAGGATCCTCCGCGCCTCGTATGAGGCGGCGGATGGAGTCGGTTCCATGGATGTGACCGCGAAGCTGGCGCAACTGGCCGAGGCGGGGAGTTTCACGCTTGCGGTGGACAATGGGTCCCTCGGGGCCGATCCGGCCTTCAACCGCGTCAAGAAACTGCGCGTCGAGTTTTCCGTGAACGGACAGCCGGTGACGAAGTCCTTCGATGAAAACACCCGGCTCCACTATCCGACGGATCTGGTGGCTCCCGCAACCGTCCCCTATCTGCGGAAGACCTTCACGGTGGATAAACCGGTGGTGAGGGCCACCGTGTATGCCACGGCCCTGGGCATCTATGAGCTCAACCTCAACGGCAAACGGGTGGGTGATCATTTCCTGGCCCCCGAGTGGACGGACTTCTCGAAACGCCTGCGCTATCAGGAATATGATGTCACGGCCTTGCTCGCCCAAGGACGGAACGTGCTCGGGGCGCAGGTGGCGAATGGTTGGTATTCCGGCCATATCGGCAACGGAGGATTCCAATATTGGGGGAAAAGCCCGGCGCTTCTCGCCCAACTGGAACTGACCTATGCGGATGGCGGCAAGGAGCGCGTCGTCACGGACCACACTTGGAAATCCCATGTCAGCCCGTTGACCGCGACGGATTTCATGCTTGGGGAGGACTATGACGCGACCAAGGAAATCAAAGGCTGGAACGAACCCGGATTCGATGATTCCGGATGGCTCCCGGTGGCGGAGCGGGATGAACCCGCGCGTGAGATGAACGGCCAGGTGATGGAGCCGGTGAGGCAGTTGTCCACGATCAAGGCGAAGACCCTGACGGAACCGAAGGCGGACAAGTGGACCTACGATCTCGGGCAGAACATGGTGGGCATTGTCAGATTGAAGATCACCGCCGCGGCAGGCACGAAGATCACCTTGCGCCACGCGGAGATGCTCAATCCCGATGGCACCGTTTACACGGACAACCTGCGCGGAGCACCATCGATCGACACTTATGTCTGCAAAGGGAAGGGTGAGGAAATCTGGCAACCGTCATTCACCTTCCATGGGTTCCGTTATGTCGAACTGACGGGCGTGTCCGAAAAGCCCCCGTTGGACGCGGTGACCGGCGTGGTGATCGCATCCGATACGCCGCAAACCGGTAAATTCGTCTGCTCTGACGGACAGGTGAACCAGCTCCAGTCCAACATCGAGTGGGGGCAAAGGGGGAACTACCTGAGCGTGCCGACGGACTGCCCGCAGCGGGACGAACGTCTGGGCTGGATGGGCGACGCGCAGGTCTTCGTCCGCACCGCGACCTACAATGCGGATGTCGCGGCATTTTTCACGAAGTGGCTGGTGGACGTGACGGACAGCCAAGCACCCAACGGCCAGTTCGCGGATGTCGCCCCGTTCGCCGGACCATCGAAGGGGACACCCGCTTGGGGCGACGCCGGCGTCATCTGCCCGTGGACGATCTACCAGGCCTATGGCGATCTCCAACTGCTGGCCCGCCAATATCCCTCGATGGTCCGTTGGGTGGATTATTCGAGGTCGGGAAGCACCGGATTCATCCGGAGCGGAAACCGTGGCAGCGACTATGGAGACTGGCTGTCCATCGGTGCGGACACCGACAAGGAACTCATTGGTACGGGATATTTCGCCTATTCCACGAAGCTTGTGGCGAAGGCCGCGGCGGCTCTTGGGAAGACCGAGGATGCCGCCAAATACGAGGAGCTTTTCCAATCGATCAAAAAGGCGTTCATCGCGAAGTATGTCTCCTCCGATGGCAAGGTCGCCGGAGAGACCCAGTGTGCCTATGTGATGGCGTTGAAATTCGACCTGCTGCCCGACGAACTCCGCGCGAAGGCCGCGGATCATCTGGAGGCCGACATCATCTCGAAGGACTACCACCTCTCGACCGGATTTGTCGGAGTGAGCTACCTGCTGCCGGAGCTCACCAAGGCCGGGAAAACCGCCACCGCCTACCGGCTTCTCCATCAGGACACGTTCCCTTCCTGGCTGTTCTCCGTGAAAATGGGAGCCACGACCATCTGGGAGCGCTGGGACGGCTGGACGCCTGACAAGGGATTCCAGAACGTCATCATGAATTCCTTCAACCACTATTCGCTCGGTTCCTGCGGGGAATGGCTCTACGGCTCGGTCGCGGGCATCGACCTGGACCCTGCCGCGCCGGGATTCAAGCGGATCATCATCAAGCCGGTGCCGGGTGGCAAGCTGACGGAGGCGAGCGGTGAGCTGAAGACCATCCATGGACTCGTCACCAGCGCATGGAGTTCGGCGAACGGGACCTTCACCCTCACCACGGCGATTCCGACGAACACCACCGCGACGGTCCATGTCCCGGCGAAGGGGCTCGACAGCGTGTTGGAATCCGGCAAGCCGGTGGACTCGGTGGAGGGCGTGAAATTCCTCAGGATGGAAAACGGTGCCGCCGTATTCTCGGTGGAATCCGGCCGTTACCAGTTCACCAGCGGAAAAGGAGTGGTCTCCGGCACGGACAAGATCTCACGGCCCGCGACCGGGGATGTGAAAATCCTGGTGAGCACCCTTCTGGCGAATGATGGAAAGGGCAGTGTTTTCCGTTCCGCCGCCCCCCTGAGCATCAATGGCGCGGCGATCACCGTCCGCGACGGCTCCCTTCACTACCAGCCCCCGCCCGGGAACACCGGGCCGGATGTGTTCACCTACACCATCCAGACTCCTCAAGGGGGAGTCGCCACGCACACGGTCCAGATGGCCGTCGCGCAGGAAAGAGCCACGGCGCAAGCCATGGAATAGGAATACGGAATCCGGAGCCGTGTTTCATGGGTAGGGCGGCCCGCGTGGATGGGTTCACGCGGGTCGCCTGATTTCCGGGTTGCGTGGCCCGGATTCGGCGCGCAGGCTGTGATCCATGTTCGCCGGATTCCTGCCGGTGGAGATTTTTTCCTGAAACAATGAATAACAACCATGGTGAGCCGTCCAAGATCATGCGGGAGCCTGTCGGCTCCCTCGATCCGGATTCCTCCATGAATGATCCGGACGAGGATTTCCGACTGGTGGCACTGGCGCAGAAGGGGGACATGAAGTCCTACGACGCGCTGGTGACACGGCACCGTGGAAAGATATTCGCCATGATCCGGAACATGATCCATCAGGAAGCCGACGCATGGGACCTCTCTCAGGAGGTCTTCATCAAGGCGTGGCATGCCCTGCCCCGGTTCGAGGCGAAGGCGAAATTCTCCACGTGGCTCTACCGCATCGCCCACAACGCGGTTTACGACTGGGTTCGCAAACGGAAAATCGAGAGCGCGGGTGAGTTGAATGATGAGATTTTCGAGCGCGAACGCATTGACTCCGGGTCACTTACCACACCGTCCGGAGGAGAATCTCCCGACGATACCCTGGTACACGGCGAGCTGCGTGAGAAGATCCAGATCGCTCTCAACAAGCTTTCCGCGGAACACCGTGAGGTCGTTATCTTGAAAGACGTGCAAGGATTGTCGTATAAGGAAATCGCCGAGGCCATGTCCAGCACCATGGGCACGGTCATGAGCCGGTTGTTCTACGCACGTCAGAAACTCCAAGCCCTGCTAAAAGATGAATACGAATCCCGATGAAGCGACGCTGGCCCTTTGGCTGGACGACGAATTGACCGGCGCGGAACTTGCCGCTGTCGAGGCGTGGGCGGTTGGCCAACCGGAGCAACTCGCCGCCCGTGAGGAGATCCGCAACTGGCGGAAAACCATCGCCGCGGTTCTGCCTGCGAGCGAGGAACCCCCGTATCCGGATTTTTTCAACAGCCGCGTGATGCAGGCGATCCGGGAGCAGTCGCCTGCGATTCAGGCTGCTGAAACGGCTCCGGTGCGGAAAAAATCGTTCTCATTCACCTCATGGCTGATGCCGTTGACCGCTTGTGCCGGGATGGTGCTGGCGTTCTGGGTGGGGAAAACATCGCAGACCGCTCCGGAATATGATGTGTCCAATGCTCCCCGGGCGGTTTTGGTGGACCCGGTCATCTACACCCCCGAGAGCGGTGTGAATGCCGAATGGTTCGCGAGCACGAAGGCTTCCGCCAATGTCATCGTCCTGAACGGTGTCGCGGCGATCCCCGATGCCATGGATTTCAACGAAACGGTTTTCGTTCCGACCGAGAGCGAGGTCGATTCGACGGCTGAGGTGGAATCTCAACCCGAAATCGAAACGGGGCCATGATGCGGCGTGAATGGATACGGACCGGCGTCATGCTGGCGGCTCTGGCCTTCTCCGGCCTTTCCACGGCTCAGGACGACCCGGGTAAGACCAACATGGGACGGGTGAGTGTCACCGTTTATTACGCGACGAATGGCGATCCCAAGGCGGCCGGCGAGGGGAAAAAAGAGGTGAGCAAGGAGACGGAGAAACGTCTGCGCGGGGAAGAACGGCTGAGTTTCAAGAATTACCGGGTGCTGGGGCAGGACGTGCAACCGCTTCTCCGGAGCTATGAAAGCTGGGCCCAGCCGCTGAAACCTTCGGATGAGGTGCTCGTACGCTTCGAGGCGCGCAGCAAGCCGACGCCGGATGAGGTCGCCCTCGATCTGGAATTCTGGCTGAGCCGGAAGAAGATCCTGAAAACGGACGCACGCCTGGAGGGTGGCAAGCCGTTGTTTGTCCTGGGGCCCGAATGGAGGGGCGGGCGGCTTATTATCGCCGTTGCCCTTGCGTCGAAGGAGAAACCGGCTTCATAATGGAGGCATGAAAACCATCATCGCCCTCTGGCTGTCTTTCCTGGCCTTTTCGCAGGCGGCGGAACTCAAGTTCAAGGAACTGACCCAGGATGTGAACGCCCCGGCGGACGCCAGGACGGTGACGGCGGATTTCAGTTTCACTAATGACACCGGCAAACCGGTGACGATTTCAAAGAGCGATCCCGGCTGCTCGTGCCTCAAGGTGGAGATTTCCGGCGGAAAGCTCAAGTATGGCCCCGGAGAGTCCGGTACCCTTCGCGCGACGTTCGATCTGGGGAATTTTTCCGGCACCGTGGACAAGGTTATTGGCCTGTGGCTGGACGACGACTCCAGCGCCACTCCCACGATGCGGCTGACGGTGCGCATCCACATCCCCGTGCTTGTCGTGATGGAACCCGCCAAAACCTTGTCATGGACCGTGGGTGAAAAGCCCGCGCCACAGACCATCCACATCCGCATGGCGGAAGGGGAATCGATCCGTGTGACAGGAGTGAAATCCTCCAGTCCGAATTTTGTTTGCGAAATCAAAACCGTGGAAGAAGGGAAAAAATACGATCTGGTGGTCTCTCCGCAGGATACGGCGACTCCCGGTATGACCGTGATCCGCGTCGAAACCGACTGCAAGGTCGACAAGCACAAGACCCAGCAGGCCTTCGGTGTGGTCCGCAAGGCCTCCGCACAAGCCGCCACCAATCCATGATGCGCGCGTGGAATGCCGCTGCGATGTTTGTTTTGGTGTCCGCAAGCCTGGTCCGGGCGGCGGGACTGGAATTCGCCGAACTCCGGAAAGAGACCCGGGCCGCGATCGACGCGAAGTCAGTGATCGTGGATTTTCCTTTCATCAACAAAAACGGCAGGCCTGTCACCATCACCAAAAGCGATGCGAAATGCTCCTGCCTCACCGTCCAGATATCAGGCGGAAAGTTCACCTACGCTCCCGGGGAGTCCGGCGTCATCAGAACGACGATGGCCCTTGGAAACCTCTTGGGCCCCCAGGAAAAAACGATCGATCTCTGGCTTGACCAGGCACCGCCCGACAAGCCGTCGATGCGCCTGGATCTGGTGGTCCAGATTCCCAACGTCATCAGCCTGGAGCCGAAAACAGTGCATTGGGACATTGGTGGCAAACCGGAACCCCGGACGATCCACATCGTCATGGATGGCGGCAAGCCGATCCATGTCACCAATGTGACGGTTCCCGAGGAGTCGTTCCGGTATGAGCTGAAGACCTTGGAAGCCGGCAAACGATACGACCTCGTCGTGACCCCCTTGGATACCAAGTCTCCCCTGCTGGGCAGGATCCAGGTTGAAACCGACTGTTCGATTTCGAAATACAAGAACCAGCAGGCCTTCGCCCAGGTGCGCAAACCTGTGGCGGAGAACGTCGCCAACCAGCCATGAATGCTTTCGGTCAATTCGCAGCCATCGTCTCCATTTCGTGCGCGGCAGCGGGCGGAACCTACCTGATCAAGGGCGAGCCGGTGCGCCGGCTGGCATGCGATCCCGCGACCTTGAAGGCGGGGGAGGTCTGCCTGGAGCAGATCCCGCCGGATGACAAGATCCTCTGGGTGGACGCTCGTCTTCGCAAGGACTGGGAAAAATCCGGAGTTCCGGGGTCCGTGCTCTGGAATCTGGACCCGGCGGAAGACATGCAGGTGTTCGAGGCGGAGACGGCCATGAAGATCATGGAAACCCCGCGTGTCATCGTCTATTGCGGCGACGAGAACTGCGGCATCAGCAGCCAGGTCGCCGAGCGGATCCGATCCTTGCAACTCGGTGCGGAGGTTTCCGTGCTGCGAGGGGGCTGGAGGGCGTTGAGTGAGGCGGGAAGGGTGAAAAAGCCGGTGGATTCCGCCGCATCCAAGTGATGGCTCCGCCGGATTCCGCCTCTAGTCCTCGTTCGTGGGGAGCAGGGTGAACCCCTTCAGGAAGGGTTTCCAGCGGTCGGGAAAAACCTCATCGGCAGGAATCGGAGTTCCGTCGTCCGCGTATTTCGCATCCACCTCTGGTCCTGTCTTTCCGGAAATTGTCCTGGCCCATGCGATCAATCTGCCCGAACTGGTCCGGGTGATCGTAAGGGTGGGGAACCACTTCTCTTCGGTGCTATACAAGAGGTTCCATTTCAGCGAGCTTATCAGGACTTCCGCTTGTTCGGTGGCTAGATGGGAGCGGAGGCTTTCCTGAATCCGTGCCGGCAGGGTTTTCGAAAAAGCCTCCATCCCGCTGCTGTCCAGACGGATCTCGGATGGGTCGGTTTGGATCGCCTTCAGTTGCTTTTTCTCCTCATCCTGTATCTCGGCATCGATCCGTTTCAGGGCATCGATGACATTTTTTTTCTCCACTTCCGACACGCCGAGGAGCGGCAGGGATCGTTCCACCCCATAAATGAGATACTCCATCCCGGCGGCCACCTGGTGCTGGGAGATCATCTTGGTCACGGTGGCCAGCGGGATGGACACCGTCGGCTCGGTGGCTTTTTTCTTTTCCTCCCGTAAAGCGACCCGGGTACGCCCCGCCGGATCCTCATTCTCCCCGCGGGTGTTTCCGGGGTGGGACCTGAGGGAGGAATTGGTATCGGGACTGCCCGTCGCAGGGGGCTGGTGGTCGCGGAAGGTGGGTGCGAATGCCACGCCCAGCGCGAAGCTCACCACCGCCGTGGCTGCGGTGATCCTGAATTGACGGGATTTCATGGTTTTGTGGAATGGGACCTATTCAGGCGCATCCGTCGGACGGCTTGGCGGAGCGTTGATCGGGCGGGGCAGGGGACCTGTTCCCGCGTCTCCTATCCGGGCTTGTGTCCGGATGGCTCCGGCGATGGCGTTCGCGAGCTTCTGGCGGTAGCCCGCGTCGCCAGCCAACCGCGCCTCGGCGGGGTTGCTCAGGTAGCCGCCCTCCAACAGGACACACGGGATTTCCGGATTCCGCGTCAGGCGGATGCGGCGCCGGACGAGACCACGGTTGCCGACCTCCACAGGGGATACCTGCGCCATGGCCTGTTGGCAGCGCACCGCCAGCCCGTGACTGTCCACCCGCCAGTAGTAGGTTTCCGGTCCACGGATCGGCGAAGGGCCGCTGTTGTAGTGCATGCTCACGAGAATCGCACCGCCATGCTTGTTGGCGCGGTCCACGCGTTCGTCCAGATCGATGAATGTGTCGTCACCCCGCATCAGGATGACTTTGAAATCCCCGCGCAGTTCGCCGGCGATCCGTTTGGCCGTGTCCAGCGCGAGATCCTTTTCCCGTTGATGGGTGTGGCGGCTTACCGCCCCCGGATCCTTGCCGCCATGGCCCGCATCGATGATCACGGTCTTGAATCCCTTGGGACCCGGGCGATGACCGTAAACATCCCGCCCGACGGATGACGGCGTGGCGGATGGACCGGAAGGGCCGGCGCAGGAGATGAACAAGGCACACGCGGAGACACACAGCGGGATTTTCACAAACAGACTCATGTGTGAATCCATCGCATGGGAACCAGCCCGGGAAAAGCCTGATTCTTTCCGTCCTTTCCCGCCACTCTTTCCCCCGCCTTGACGGATCATTCCTGTGAGTCAAAATTCCCCTCGCTTGAAAATCATCCACCTCATTGCTCCCGCGGCGTCGCTCGTCCTGATCGGCGTGTGGAATCTCTCGCTGTCGCGGTCCATTTCCGGCGTCGAGAATGACAACGGCGTCATCCGGAAAAAAATCTCCGCCACGGGTGCGGCTGGAAATGTTTCCGAATCCACACGGGCATCCGTCGCATCCCGGGGAAATTCCACCAATGGCAAACAAGGCATCGATTGGAAGCACATGTCCGGCAACCTGCTCGCCGCGGAAGACGATGACCGGAACGTCGAGGTCCGTGCGATGATCGATTTCCAACTCCGTTTGGCCGGAATGGCGCGTGAGGAGCTGATCGCCGCGCTGGATGAGATTTCCACGCTCGATCTTTCCGATGCGGAACGCGGCGCGCTGGAACAGAAGATTCTGGAATTCCTTGTCAAAAAGGATCCTCAATATGCCCTGGACCGTTTCGTGGACCGTATCGAGAGCGAGCCGGACACCATTGGCTGGCAGCTTTCCAACGCCATGAAGGAGTGGGCGAAAAAGGACCGGGCCTCGGCCGGCGCATGGTTGGACAGCCAGATCGCGGGCGGTAAATTCGAGAGCAGGACCCTGGATGGCAACAGCGAGATGCGCGTCCAGTTCGAGTCCGGATTGCTGGAGTCGATCCTCGGCTCCGATCTGACCGCCGCCGGAAACCGGCTCGCCGCCTTGCCGGAAGACCAGCGCCGCGAGGTGCTCGAAAACCTGTCCTTCCCGGAGCTCTCTGCCGGCGAGCAGAAATCCTACGCCGCCCTGGTGCGGCAGCTCGTTCCGGCGGACGAGCGCGAGGGTTCGTTCGCCCACATCGCCGACCAGCTTGTGGACGAAAACGGCTACGACAAGGTCAGTGGATTCCTCGATTCTGTCAGTGCGAATCCGGAGGAACGCGCCGCCGCCGCGATGCAGGTCGCCGAGTCCCGTCTTGGCAACCTGGCCTCCGATGGCGGGGTCACACAGGGCGAGATCGACAGCCTCCGCACCTGGTTGGACAAACAGGCTCCCGGCCAGACGGATGGCATCATCGGCAAGTCCCTCGCGGAAGCCGCGCAGGACGGCGGCGACTTCGGCTTTTCCGAAGCATCCCAGCTCGCTCTTGGCTATCAGAAAACCAGCGGCAGCGACGAGGTGCTCATCGCTTTTCTCAAAAGCTACTCCGCCCACTCGAATCTCGAGGAGGCACGCCACCTGGCGGAAATGATCTCCGACGAGAAGCGCCGCGAGGCGGTGCTCCGTGACCTGGAATGATACGAAGATGAAATTTTCCCTCGCCACCTCCCTCCTTATCCTCGTCCTCGGCGGAGCCATGGGGCTCATGCAGCGGAGTCGCCTGACAGGCCTGCGCCAGGATCAGGCCGAACTCGTCACCAGGGCTGGAACGCTCGGCATCACCGTCCAGCCGTCCGACGAAACACCGCTCACCAAGCGCCAGCGCGAGGAGGCCGGCGGCGGGCGGGCCGGTGAGATCCTCTCCCGGCTCGTTCCGGAAGCGAAGGAAATGGAACAACGTGAAAAATCCGGTGAAGAGATATCCGATACGGATACCGCACAACTGTTGAAGCAGCTCGTCGGCCTGGACGCGGGGCAACTCAAGCAGGTCATCGCCGGAGTTCATGACGACCCGGGCCTTTCGGACGAGATGCGCGGGAACCTCACGGGAGTGATGGTGATGCTTCTGGCCGAGCAGAATCCGGCGGCCGCTCTTGCCCTGGTTTCCGATTCCAAGGACCTGCTTGCGGACGAAAGCACGCGGAAGCAAATGATGCTTTCAGCGCTCACCCGCTGGTCGAAACAAGATCCGCAGGCCGCCCTGTCATGGATGCGCGGGCACACCGAATCGTATCCGGAACTCGCCGAAGACGAGACCAAACAAAGCATCATCAGCGGAGCCGCGGAAACCGATCCGAAGCTCGCTATAAAACTGATGGTCGAGATGAAGCCCGACGATGTGTCGTCAGCCATCAGCACGTTGGTCGAGACCGGCACGACTCCCGAGAAACGCAGCGCGGTGCTCGCGGCCCTGCGTGAATATGCCACGACCCTTCCTGACGAGACAGAGCGGGAGGACCTGATCGCCACCTCCCTCGAAGACATGGCGCGAAGCTTGTCCAACGAAAAGCTGGCATCCGTGAAAACCTGGTTGGACGCCGCGAACCTCAATCCTGCCGAGACTTCCCAATTTGCCGCGGGATTGTCCTATTTCAATACCAAGGAGGAGACCGGCCAGTGGATCGACTGGATGGCGGGAAATCTCCCTGCGGAAGACATCGCGGAAAACGTGGACAATCTTGTGGGACAGTGGACCCAGCAGGATTATCTGGCAGCGGGGAGATGGCTCTCCAACGCCGCGGAAGGACCCGCGAAGGCCGCCGCAGTGAAAACCTACGCCGCGACCGTCGCCGAATATGAACCGCAGACCGCCGTGCAATGGGCGCTCACGCTGCCTGCGGACGAGAGACAGGAAACCTTCGAAGCGATCTACGAGAACTGGCCCAAGCGGGACTCCGCCGCTGCCGAGGCTTTCGCAAAGGCCCACGGCATCGAGGTCACTCCCGAATGAGGGGGATCGCCGGGCCTTGGTGCCGCAGACCATCCTGACTACGCTTTTCTCAACGTCAGATGGATGATCTCGGCAGGCGCGTTCACCCGCAGCGGAAACCAGTTGCCGGTGCCGTTTCCGACGACCAGCGCGCGATCTGCTTTCCTATACAATCCGGACCAGTAGCGGAACATCAGGGGACCCGCGCCAAGTTCGTGCGTCAGCATCATCTGCCCGCCGTGGGTGTGACCCGCCAGCGTCAGCGGGATGCCGTTCTCCGCCGCCCGGTCGAACGCGTGTGGGTGGTGTGCGAGCAAGATCGGAAACGCGCCCGGCCTGCGCAGGGCTGACACCGTATCCACATCCGCCGCCATTTCCTCCTCGCCGTGATTCCATACGATTCCTAGCAGATCGACAGGCACGCCTGCGATCTCGATCGCGGCCATCTGGTTCAGCAGCAAGGTGATGCCCGCGTCCCGGACCCCTTTTTCAAACGCGGGCGCGTCGTCGAAGAGATCGTGGTTTCCCTCGATGACATACACTCCGGACTTCGCGCGGAGCTGTCGCAGCATGTGCACCGCCAGAGGAAGATCCCGGATGGTGTTGTCGATGAGATCGCCGGTGAAAAGCACCAGATCCGCGTCCAGTCCGTTGGTTGCTTTCACGATCTCGTCCAGAACCCGTCCCTTTGTGAACTTGCCCACATGGGTATCCGTCACATGGGCGATCCTCAACCCGTCCAAGGCGGCGGGGAGGTCCGGCAATGCCACCGTCAGCTCGCGAATGCGGAAACGCGTCATCCTCGGCAGGCTGAAGGCACCGGTGCCGTAGGTCGCCACCACCGGCAATGTTATTGCCAGGGTCCCCAACAACTGCCGCCGGGTCCATGGTTCTTCCGCGATGGGAGAAGGTAAGGGTGTGGATTTCCTGTTGAAGAGCCTTTTGTAAATCGAACCAACCGCCCACACCAGCATTGTCGGCAGGCCCAGGAACGGCAGGAAAATCAATCCCCACAACAAAACCAGCGCGTACAGCACGGCGGGGATCGGCATGGTCACCGTGTTCGCCCTGCCCAGCAGCACCCAGACGTAGCCGGCCAGCAGCACCGCCACCATCAGGCCCAGTGTCCACTTGATCCCGGCTGGAGCGGCCAACCGTTTAAGCCGCCGGTGTGCCCAGAACCACCAGGCGAGGGAAAGCAACGGGATTCCGAGAATGATGAAGTAAACGACAGGCATAAGCGACAGCGCCGCAACCTAACCGGGTTTGCTGTCCTGTCCACTTCCGCCAAGGGGAAATATCCGACGGGGTGGAACTCCGGCCTTCTGCCTCCCGACCAGCCGCTTTCAATATTCCGCCCGTCCCGGACAGACGGAATAAATCTACACCAGCGCTTTTGTAGATTTCAGCGTGTCGATGTCCTCCAGGGTTTTGTCGCGGCGGATGGACTTGATGCGGGGGAATCTCAGCGCCAGTCCGGAGTCGTGGCGGGAAGAGGGGATGATGGCGTCGAAGGCGATTTCGAGCACGATGTCCGGCTTCACGTGATGCTTGAGCTTCTCCTTGCGCAGCGTGTTCCGCTTGAAATGGGCGGTGAGTTCCGCGGTTTCCTCGTCGCTGAGGCCGGAGTGGGTCTTGCCCAGGATGCAAAGTTTCCCCGAGATTTCGTCACGGATGGCGAAGGTATAGTCGGTGAGGATGTCCGGCCGCAGGCCTTGCCTCTGCCGGGCGATGACGACGACGCAGTCGAGCGTGGGCATCACCCCCTTGAGCTTGATCCACGAGTTTTCACGGCGGCCGGGCAGGTAGATGCCGGAGGGGTCCTTCGCGACCAGCCCTTCATGATTGTTCTGGAGCGAGTGCTTGAAGGTGGCCTCGATTTCCGCCGCATTTTCCGCCGCGTAGATGGTGATGGTTTCAAAAGGGGCGGCGAGAGCGAGTGACTCCAGCTTGAGGTGCCGTTCGACCAACGGCTGGCCCAGAAGGTCCGCGCCTTGATGCCAGAGGAGGTCGAAGGCGATGAAACGGGAAGGGGAGGCCGGCGGAAGATCCTTGTCTGTCAGAAAAAGATCACCGCTTGTTTGTTTGGGTGGCTGGCGCTTTTGCAAATCACGCGGCTTGAGCTTGCGGCCATCGGTGTAGGCGATGATTTCACCGTCGAGGATGAAATCGCCGCTGATTTTTCCCGCGGCGGCGACGAGTTCGGGAAACCTGGCGTTGATCGGCCTGAGATCGCGGGAGAAGAGGGTGACCTCGTCGCCCCGTTTGTGGAGCTGCGCGCGGATGCCATCATACTTCGCCTCCAGCCAATAGGGGGGAGGGAACGGGAGTTTTTCAAACAGGGGGCGGGTGTCCGTTTCATCATGCCCGGGCGACGAGGCCAGCATGCATTTGACCGGGATGCCCACCCGCAGGCCGGCTTCGGCGAGCCTGCCATGTTTGGCCAGCAGGATGGTTTCCCCGATGTCTCCGGAGAGCATGTGCGCGTCCCGCACACTGGCGGAGTCCAGCTTGAAGACCGCGGCGATGGCATCCTCGATGTGCTCCGCCTTGAGTCCCACGCGGAGATCTCCGGTGAGCAGCCTGACGATGGTCTCGCTCTCGACCGGATGCAGTGTCGAAAGGCGCGCGGCAAGCAGGGAGATGCGGTCCAGATCGCTGGCCGTGGCGAGAAGTGTTTGGAAAAACGTTTCAAGTCCGGCGAGATCGAGCGGTTCCGGACGGATCTGGATTTCCTGCAGCACAAGCCGTGCGGTGCGGGCTGTGTCGCTCTGGGCGTGTGAGATCTCGCGATAGCGTTCCTCCCGGACGCTGGGCAGGGAGAGCAGCGCGTGACGGATGCCGGCGTCGCTGAAACGCAGGGTGGCTTGTCCCGGCTTGCCGGGGAGAGCCTGGCCGGTCAGCCAGATGGCGGAAAGGCTGAGTTCCTGCTCGGTGGTCAGGCCGCGCAGGTAGGTGGCGATGTATTCGGTTTTCGAAACCCGGCTGCTGGTTTCACCGATGAGACGGCAAAGGTCCCCGAAATCCGCGAGCGTGCAGATGGCGCGGATGTGGCGCGTGGTGCCCGAACCGCCGCCACGCTGCGCGGCTTGGTTGATGGAAAGCTCCAGTTGGTCGTCCCCCATGGCGCACCAGGCTTCCATGCCTTTCGCGCGGAGTTCCCGGGCGAATTCCCGGGCGAAGCCGTGGACGGTCAGGATCCGCTTCGGGCGGACGCGCTGGATGCATTCCAGAAGTCCGGTGTGATCCGCATGATCGGAAAGAGGGAAGATTTCATCCACCGAATAGCGGAATTTCGCGCCTTTTTGCATCGCCCAACCGGTGAGCATGGCGGTGCGTTTGGATTTCAATCCGCGGAGAAGTTTCGAGCGGATGGTGCTGGGCGGTGCGATGACGACATGGCCCGGTGGCGCGTGACCGTCGAATTCCACAGGTTCGGGCAGCGTTTCCACGCCCACCTCGCGGCAGGCCCTGGTCATGGCGGCGACCGTCGGATGAAGCAGGGCCGGGATGCCGTGTTCGGTGAGAAGGGCCAGGGCTTCCTGGGCTTTCCCCAGCGCATAGCCGAAGAGGACGGGTGTCTCGCCATCGGCAAAGGCGTCATGGACGAAGCGCAGGATGCCGGCCTCGATCTCCATGCTGCCGGGAAATTCGTAATTCGGCAGACCAAAGGTGGTCTCCAGAATGAGGGTGTCGGCATTGAGGAAGTTGACCGACTCCGCCGTCCTGCCGCGACGGGTCTTGAAATCTCCGGTGTAGAGCAGGCTCGCGTTGTCCTTGATGCGGGTGATGTGGAGCATCGCCGAGCCGGAAATGTGGCCTGCGGGAAGGAGCCGGAGGCGGAACCCGTCACGCACCACAGGCACATGGAAGGACACGGCTTCGATCCTGCTTTCCGCCAGATGAAAACGTTTGTGAACCAGCGCCGCGGTGACTTCCGAGCAGAGCGCGGATTCATGCCGTGCGAAGTGATCCGCGTGGGCGTGGGAGACGAACGCCCGTGGCTTCGCATCCCATGGGTCCAGCCACAGGTCGAGCTCGGGTAGATATAATCCACGTTTGAATCTGACTTCGATCAATGTGCGGAAAGCCTAGACCTAGTGCGGGCTGATGGCCAAGGGAAAGTGGAGAAACTGCCGGAGGCGCGGTCCGGATACACGGGAAATGGAAGAACTCAGGGTATCACCCCGCGTTTATTTACCGATGCAGAAACTGCTGAAAATAACGCCAAGCAGGTCTTCCGTGTCGACCTTGCCCGGGATTTCTCCAAGGGCGTCCAGTGCCTCTCGCAGGTCGATGGCGGCGAGTTCCTGATCCCCCGACAAATCCTCCAGGAGAGCCAGGGCCGCGAGCAGGGAGGTCCGGGCCATTTGCAGGCTGGCCTGATGCCGGGCGTTGATGGCGACGGCGTGCTCTCCCCAGTCGGCCTCGCTGAAATGAAGCGTGTCGCTGATGGCTTGGGAGAGTTGTTCGAAGCCATCGCCCTTGTCGCAGGAGATCCGCACGGCGGAAACCTCCGCCCACGACGGATGTTCCCCGAGATCGGTTTTGTTGAGGA
This sequence comes from Luteolibacter yonseiensis, assembly GCF_016595465.1. Taxonomy (NCBI): domain Bacteria; kingdom Pseudomonadati; phylum Verrucomicrobiota; class Verrucomicrobiia; order Verrucomicrobiales; family Verrucomicrobiaceae; genus Luteolibacter; species Luteolibacter yonseiensis. The sequence goes on from NZ_JAENIK010000011.1 coordinate 958,290, forward strand.
CGAGAATGTGCTTGGCCGAGGTTGCGGGCGATGCCGCGTCAGCGGGGCGGGGGCCGCTGGCATCCGCGATTTCCAGAAGAAGATCCGCGGCTTCGATCTGCCTCACCGTCCGTTGGATTCCTTCCGCCTCGATGCGGTCGTCCGACTCGCGCATTCCGGCGGTGTCGACCAGCCGCAGGGGGATGCCATGGAGGTTGATGATTTCCTCGATGGTGTCGCGGGTGGTTCCGGCGATGTCGCTGACGATGGCCCGCTCGAATCCGAGCAGGCGGTTCAGCAGGCTGGATTTTCCGACGTTCGGCTCGCCGAAGATCACGGTGCGGACACCCTCGCGCAACACACGGCCCTGGTCGGCGGTGGAGAGCAGGGAATCCACGACCGCGAGGACCGAGCCGACGCGGCCACGCAGCAGCACGCCGGTCTGGGGATCGATGTCCTCCTCCGGGAAATCGATCCACGCTTCCAGATGGGCGAGGGTTTCCAGGAGCATGTCCCGGGCCTCGGTGGTGCGGCGTCCGAGCGTGCCTTCAAGCTGGCTGCGCGCCGCACGCAGGGAGAGCCGTGTCTGTGCGGAAATGAGATCCATGACGCCCTCGGCTTGCGTGAGGTCGAGTTTTCCATTCAGGAACGCCCGCTGGGTGAATTCGCCCGGACCTGCGGCGGTGGCCCCACAGGCGAGGAAGCGGGACAGCACTTCCCGCGTGACCAACATGCCGCCGTGGCCGGTGAATTCGACACTGTCTTCACCGGTGTAGCTGTTGGGACCGCGGAACACGGTGAGAAGCCCGTCATCGAGGATCTCCCCGTTTTCATCCCGGATGTGGCAGTAGCGTGCGGCTCGCGGCACGGAGGTGGATGCCTTGCCGGCGGTGGCGAGATCGGCGACCTGCAGCGCGCGGGGACCGGAAATTCTCACAAGCGAGACCGCGCCGACGCCTACAGGCGTGGCGATGGCCACGATGGTGGTGCGGGAAGGATCCGAAATGGCGTGCATCCGTGGAAGTTGCTTCTTCGTTTTTACGATACGTGTCTCCCAGCCATCAAGGCCGGGGAATCCCAGCGGATGCCGGTTTCGGAAGATCGGTGGCGTCTCAAACCGCCGCTGCGGCGAGCACCGAATCCAGGACCTCGAGGCAGCGCTTGTTCTGCTCTTCGGTCCCGATGGAGATGCGCACCCAGTCCGGGAGCTTGTAGCTGCTCATGGCGCGGACGATGACGCCCTGCTTGAGCATGTCACGGAAGACGCGATCGCCTTCGCCGGTTTTGACAAGCAGGAAGTTCGCATGGCTGGGGACGAATTCCAAGCCACGCGCGGCGAGTTCCTTTTCATAAAAGGCCATCCCGGCGGAGTTCACCGCGCGGGTCTTCGCGATGTGCTCCGCATCAGCCAAGGCTGCGAGAGCCCCTGCCTGGGCGATGCTGTTCACATTGAAAGGTTGGCGGGCCTTCTGCAGAAGCGTCGCGACATTTTTCGAAGCCAGACCGTAGCCGACGCGCAGTGCCGCGAGACCGTGGATCTTGGAAAAGGTGCGGAGCACGCAGACGTTCCTGCCCTCGCGGACATACTTCAGCGTGTCCGGCGGATTGTCCGGGAATTCGTAATACGCCTCGTCGAAGACGACGATCACATGTTCCGGCACGCGTGCCATGAAGCGGTCGATGGCGGCCTGGTCCACCATGGTGCCTGTCGGGTTGTTCGGATTCGCGATGAAAACGAGGCGTGTGTTCTCGTTGATCGCATCCGCCATGGCGTCGAGATCGTGGAGGAATCCCGGATCCTCGACCTCCACATATTTCGCGCCGAAGAGCGTGGCCATCAGCTTGTAAACGACGAAGGCGTGTTTCGCGGCGATGAGCTCCGCGTCGCGGTTCAGGAAGGTGTGGCAGAGCAGTTCGATGATTTCGTTCGAACCATTTCCCAAGATGATGTTGGAGATCTCCATGTCGAACGATCCGGCGATGGCGCTGCGCAGGCGGTAGCCGCCGCCGTCCGGATAGATGTGCGATTCTTCGAGAGCCTCACGCATCGCCGCCTTCGCAAGCGGCGAGGGGCCCAACGGGTTCTCATTCGAGGCGACCTTGACGATTTGTGAAGGATCCAGACCGAGCTCGCGCGCGGTTTCGTCGATGGGCTTTCCTGGCTCATAGGCCACGAGGTCACACACAAACCGGTTCGCGTATTGGTCAATCGTCATCGCGGGAATCAGTAGGGCGCGGGCCCCGTTTGGTCAACGGTTGGCTTTGAGAAGTGTTTCGAATTTTACGAGCGCTTCATCGTAAACGGCCGCGAGGGAACGGTCGGGCTGGAGGGTGGAACCGGCGGAAGCCTTGCAGAAAACGTCCTGCAGGGCCTCGAGATCGTGGCCATCCGCCGCCGCGGCGACGAGCGCCGCACCGAGGGCCGCGGAGTTCGAGACGTCCAGCCGCTCGACCGGGGCTTGGAAGATGTCGGCGACAAGCCGGGCGATGCCGTCGTTCTTGGATGCTCCGCCGGTGAGGCGGATGCGCTCGGTCTTGACGCCCATCCACCCGGAGTGCAGGCGCATGTTCAGGAACTGCCCTTCCAGCAGCGCACGAACTTGGAGGCCGGGGTTTTCAGCGGATTCAAACTCGGCGGACCCTTGCAGCACTGGTCCGGTGAAGTCGTGGCGCGGGGTGATTTCAGGGCCGTAGAACGGCAGCATCTGGTTTTTTCCCGCCGCATCCGAGGTGGCGGCGAGCGCGGGTTGGTCGAAGGCCGACCAATCAAGACCGAGTTGGTCACGCAGCGCCTCACGGGCGAGGGAGCCGTTGCGGAAACAGATGAGCGACATGAAGCCGCCGGCGGGATTTCCGAAGACATGACCGAAGCCGTTCGGATCGGTCTTCGGCCCCGGCATGGCGGCGAAGAACGTGTCGCTCGTGCCGAGGGAGATCACGATGTTTCCCGGTGTGGTGGCACCCATGCCGACGAGCGAGGCGGGATTGTCTCCGGTGAAAAGCGCGGTGCGGCAATTTTCCGAGATCCCGTATTTTTTTGTGAAATAGGGGGAAACCGTGCCTTGGACGCTGGTTTGTGGCGCGGGGGGTAAAAGCTTGGAACCCAGATCCGGAGCCGTGGCGGCCAGGAGCTCGGTGTCCCAGCCGAGTTTGGCCAGGCCGAGCAGGTTCATGCCCGCGCCGTCACCGAAGTCGATGGGCACGGACTTTCCGGCGATGACCGAAGCGATGAAGGAGCTGACGAGATGGATGCGGGCGGTTTTCCCATAAGCGGCAGGGTCGGTCTTGTAAAACCGGCGGATCTGAGGGCCGGTGAAGCGTTCGATGGCGATCGATCCGCTGCGGGCGCAGACAGCCGCAGGGCCGCCGGTGGCGGAGGTGATCTCGGCGCACTCGGTTCCGGTGGAGGTGTCCATCCAGATGGGAGATGTCGCGCGGGTGAGGGAGGGGGAGAGCTGGGTGGACAGGTTTTGGGAAATATCCAGGCCCGCGAGGCGGCTGTCGAAGGTGCTGTCCAGATAAACCGAACCGTGTTGCTGGCCGGACCCCGCGATCATCCGGATTTTCGAGAGATCCGTCTCCGCCGCGAGACGTGTGAAGAGGAGGTCGAGCGCGTCGAGCCACATCAGGGGATTCGCATGGACCTCCCCATCCCTGCCACCGGGGATGAAGCCGCTGGGTGAGCCGTATTCGGGGAGGCTGCTCCCGAAGTTCACGGAAAGCTGGCAGGTGATTTCGCCGGAACCGGGGTCGATGATGACGGCGGTGAGGGATTGGGTGGAGGAGTCGAGTCCGAGAAACATGAATCCAGTCTTTCTTGCCGGGTGATTTTTCCAAGCGGGAAAATCACCCCATGCGTGGTAGGAATGAAAAAGGCGGTTGCTTTCGCAACCGCCTTCGGAGGTATGTCAGGTGCTATGACCCGGAGCCGGCTCAGAAGCCGACGCTGAGGAGGGAACCTGCGACGAATTCGTTTTCGGTGCTGTTCCAGAGGCTGCCGGTGCTTTCACCGAGAGCGATGGAGTAGGCAGCGAATGGGGAAAGCTTCGCGTGTTCGGCAAAGCCCCAGTCGAGGGAGACCTTGGTGGTCAGGGCGGTGAAGTCACCACCTTCGATGAGGTAGCCGAGGTTGCCACCGACGTTGAGGGTGAGGCACTGGTTCAGTTCGAAAGCGCGGCTGAGGGCGAGTTCGCTGTAACCTTCGTTGCCACCGTCGTTTTCGATGATGTCCCAGAAGTAGGTCAAGGAAGCCGTTGCGAAGCCAAGGTCGCGGGAGAGCGAGAAGTAAACTTCCTGATCGTCCGTGCCACCGTTGGTGTTGTCGAGGTTCCAGTAGTAGATGTAGCCCACGGAAGCGGTCGCGAATCCGAAGTCCTTGCCGACTTCGGTGTAGAGATCGACTTCGCTGTCGATGTCGTTCGAGGTGCCGTCTTGGTCGAAAGCGGCAGCCCAGACGCCACCGCTGATGCTCAAGCCGTTCCACTCGGCAGCGGCGTCAACGCCGACTTCGACGAGGTCGTCACCAAGCTCAACTCCACGGAAGAGGTAGGAGCTGGTGTATCCGGTGTGGAGTTCGTATTCGACTTCCGCGTTAGCGTTGCCAGCCACGAGGGCGGAGGCAGCGGCCAAGGCGCCAATGGTTTTGCAGTAGTTGTGCATCTTGTTATGTTGGTTTTCGGTTGCTGCTTCGTCCGTGGCTGCCGATGTCGACAGACAGGAGCGAGTCGGATTCAGCGTCCTGCATGCCGCATAGCAGCTGGAAACTTTCCGTTGGCGCGAATATTTCACCTTTCCGAAAGATGTGTCCAGAAATTAATTGGCATGCGGATTCAGGTTCCGCACGACGAGGGGATAGGATTCCGGCCGGGGGGATGGCAAGAGAGAATCTCCAGTTTCCCTGTTTTTTCCAAAACAGTTGCGGCTTGTTGTCAGTGGATTAGCTCGAATTGTCATATTGGCACGGGCCTTGCTTATTGCCGCTCATCTCCCGCGAATTTGGAATTCCCGGGCTCAAGCAACCAATCATCCGATTAACCCTGACCACCATGACCAGTCGATACCTATGTAAAGTGCGAGCCCTCACGGCGGCCGCGATCGCTTCCATCGCCATTCCCATGTGTATGACCGCGCATGCGCAAGAGGCGGCCACTCCTCCGCCGGCCGCGGAGGCCGCGGCACCTGCCGCGGCGACGCCGACTCTTGAAGAACGGATCGCGGATGTGGAAGCCTATATGAACAACGTCGCCCGTCCGGAAAAAGCGAGCGGTGCGACATCGCTCGTTGCCGGACCTGGTCCTGGCACGAACGCCTGGCAGATGGTCAGCACGGCCCTGGTGCTGTTCATGACGCTTCCGGGTCTCGCCCTTTTCTACGGTGGTCTCGTCCGACGCAAGAACGTGCTTTCCGTTCTCGCGCAATGTCTTGGAATCGCCTGCGTCGTCACTCCTCTCTGGTGGTTGTGCGGATACAGCCTCTCCTTCGGGGTGGATGCGAAGAGCGCGTTCATCGGTGACTTCAGCAACATGATGTTCAAAGGCGTCGAGCCGGGAAATGTTGGTGCCGGTTACTACTGGATCTCCGACAGCATGTGGGCCATGTTCCAGCTCACCTTCGCGATCATCACGCCCGCCCTCATCATCGGCGCCATCGCCGAGCGCATGAAGTTCGCGGCCATCATGGCCTTCGTGGTGATCTGGATGTTCGCAGTCTACTTCCCATTCGCCCACATGGTGTGGTCCACGGTCGGCTTCATGTGCGGACCTCTCAACCCTGCCGCCGGCATCAAGGCCATCGACTTCGCAGGTGGCACGGTCGTTCACATGACCTCCGGCTGGTCCGCTCTGGTTCTCTGCCTCATCCTCGGCAAGCGCAAGGGCCTTGGCAAGGAGTCGATGGCTCCCCACAGCATGGTTCTCTGCATGGTCGGCACCGGCATGCTCTGGGTCGGCTGGTATGGATTCAACGCCGGCTCCGCTCTTGGTGCCGACGCCATCGCCTCGAACGCCTTCGTCACCACCACCCTTTGCGCCGCAACCGCGGGTCTGGCATGGGCGCTCATCGAATGGATCTGCAAGGGCAAGCCAAGTGTTCTCGGTTTCTGCTCGGGCATCGTCGCCGGTCTCGTGGTCATCACTCCAGCCGCTGGCTTCGTGACCTCCACCTCCTCGGTCATCATGGGCGTCATCGCCGGTGTGGTTCCCTTCCTCGCGGTGGCTTACCTCAAGCAAATGCTTGGATATGACGACGCTCTCGACACCTTCGGTGTTCACGGTGTCGGTGGAACTCTCGGAGCCATCCTTACGGGTGTCTTCGCGGATGAGAAAGCCAACTCGGTGGTCGCCGGACTCAAGAACGGCCTCATCGTCGAGCAACTCAAGGCTGTCGGCCTCACCATCGTCTGGAGCGTGGTCGCCACCGCCATCATCGCCTACATCGTGAAAGCGGTGATCGGCCTCCGCCCAAGCGCTGAAGTCGAGGAAGCCGGTCTCGACCTCGCCGAGCACGGTGAGCAAGGCTACGAACACTGAGATTTGAAATCAGTCTGAACATTCACTACGGGCGGATCGGAAACGGTCCGCCCGTTTTCATTTGCCCCGGATCGCCCGACAGGTTCCTCTCTCCGCGTGTCACGCCACTCCGCCAGAATCCTCATCGTCGCCAGCCTGCTCGCAGCATCGGCGTTCGCGGCGTGGAGCTGGCTCCGCCCTTATGAATGGATGGCGGATCCCGCCGCGCGCGGCGAAATTTCCGAATCTCTCGTCACCCGTGACCAGTCGTTCTACTGGGTGACCGTCCATCTGATGATCAGGGAAGGTGAGCGGCACGATCTTGAGATCCCCGTCAGCCTCGTCACGGATGAAGGGAAAAACATCCAGCCTGCCGACAGCACCTTCGCAGGCCCGGACCCGTTGAACGCCACGGAGATTTGGTTCAAATTCTGGCTGGATTCCGCGGATCTCAGCCGTCCGCTCACCCTTCATCTGAATGGTGGAAGGCTCGCTGTCAAAACCACCACCGGCCTTCCCGCCCTGGGGGACTCCGGATCCCGAAATTTCACTACGAACCGCTGGTAATCATGCCCTGGCTCCTCATCGACAACTCCAACACCCGTACCAAGTTCGCCCTGGCTGACAAGGACCGGCTCCTGCCATGGCGGGGAGTCCTGCCCACCGCGGATATTTCTCCGGAGAGCCTGCGGGACCTGCTTGAGGGTGTGGGTTTCGAAGCCACCATCATCTGTTCGGTAGTCCCCGAGAAGGCTGCCATCCTGGACTCCTGGTTTTCCGCAAAAGGTCCGCTCCATTTCCTCACCGCATCAAGCCCCCTGGGCATGGGTATCGATTATCCGACGCCCGGACAGATCGGCGCGGACCGTCTGGCCAACGCGGCCGGGCTTCTCACCCGCCACCGGGTGCCGGCCATCATCATCGACTTCGGCACCGCGGTCACATTCGACGTCATTTCCGCCGAGCCCGCCTATTGCGGCGGTGTCATCGCGCCCGGGCTCGGTGCGATGTCGGGCTACCTCACCCGCAAGACCGCGCTGCTGCCGGAAATCGAGCTTGAGGAGCCTTCCTCCGCCATCGGCAAATCGACCGTCCATGCCATGCAGGTCGGGGCGGTCATCGGCTATCGCGGGCTGGTGAAGGAGATCATCGCACGCATCTGCGAGGAGCTTCCCGGCGTGCCGGAAATCATCGCCACCGGTGGCGACGCGGCGCTCATTGCCAGAGGTGTGGCGGAGATCGACACGGTTGATCCCGACATCACTCTCGACGGCCTGCGGCAGGTCGCGGCCCGTGTTTTTTTAACCCCGTAATTGCGGAAAAAACGTGTCATTTGTTCCCAATCCTATACCACTCACGCCGACATGAGCGACAGTCCCCTAGCCATCGGCATCGACTTCGGTGGAACCACCGTAAAAATTGCCGTCGTTTATCAAAGCCACATCATCGATCAGGCTCCACCCATCGCAACCCAGGATTTCGAAGGCCATGAGGCCTTGATCGATGCGATGGTGCGTGTGGTCGAGGACCTGCGTGCGCGGCACCACGGCATCGCATCCGTCGGCGTCGGCATGCCGGGGTTCGTGAATTTTGAAAAAGGCCTGGTTTACGGCCTTACCAACGTCCCTGACTGGGAGGCGGTTCCTCTCAAGAGAATCCTCGAATCCAAGATCGATCTCCCGGTTTCCGTCGATAACGACGCCAACTGCATGGCCTTCGCCGAATGGCGCTGCGGTGCGGGGCGTGGTTATCAGAACGTGGTTTTCGCCTCTCTCGGCACGGGTGTCGGCGGCGCCATCATCGCGAACGGGCAGATGATCCGCGGGATGCGCCACGGGGCGGGGGAGATCGGGCAGTCCTCCATCGATTACCAGGGCCGCGTGGGCCATTATGGGAACCGTGGCTCGTTGGAAGACTACGTCGGAAACAGCGAGATCACCGCCCGCGCCCGCGAGGCCTACACGGCCGCAGGCATCCAGAAAAACCTCGATGAATGCGTGCCGGCGGCCCTCGCCAACGCGGCCCACCACGGCGACACCATCGCCATCGCACAGTGGCAGGAAACGGCCAGGATGCTCGCCACCGCCATGATGAATTGCTGCTGGCTGCTGAATCCGGAAGCGATCGTCATCGGGGGAGGCGTCGCCCGTGCCGGCGAGCTGCTTTTCCATCCTTTCAAGGAGCATCTTTTCGCCCAGCTTTCCGGTCCCTTCAAGGACGGGCTGATGATCCTTCCCGCCGCTTTCGGTCACGAGGCGGGCACCATCGGGGCCGCCGCGCTCGCCCGGGAACATGCGAGCCACCGTCAAGTTGGTTGATTTTCCTCCGACCCGTCGTAGTCATCCATGCTCATGAAAAATTCATCCAACATCGACCGCCGTCATTTCGTGAAACTCGGCACCCTCGCGGCCTCGGCCACGCTCCTGCCTTCTGCCAGCCGGGCCGCTGAAACCGCCGCCGCGCCCTACAGCCTGCCGCCGCTGCCATTCGCCGCCGAGGCGCTCGAGCCGCACATCGATGCGAAAACGATGGAGATCCATCATGGCAAGCATCACCAGGCTTACATCACCAATCTGAATACCGCGCTTGCCGCGGCACCGCAGAAGGTGGGTGGCCAGCCACTCCAGTCCCTTCTCGCCGACCTTTCCTCCGTGTCGGACGAAGCGCTGCGCACCACGGTGCGTAACAATGGCGGTGGTCACTGGAACCACGATTTTTTCTGGAAATCCCTCTCGCCTGCCGACAAGTCCGGAAAACCATCCGCAGAACTCGCGAAAGCGATCGATGCCGCGTTCGGATCCTTCGACGAATTCAAGAAGGCATTCGCCGCCTCGGCCACCAAGAACTTCGGCTCGGGATGGACATGGCTGGTTTCGCAGGACGGCAAGCTCAAGATCACCAGCACACCGAACCAGGACAACCCGCTCATGAAGGGTGTCGTAAAGGAAAACGGCACACCTCTGCTCGGCCTGGATACCTGGGAGCACGCCTACTATCTCCACTATCAGAACCGCCGCCCCGACTACATCGCCGCTTTCTGGAACGTCGTCAACTGGCAGGCTGTTTCCGGGCGTTTCAAGGCCTGAGGACGGTGGGTTGAACCAACCTGATGCCGGCAGGACATTTTCCTGCGGAGGCTGTGGATTCATAAATCGATGGCAGATGGGGAAACGGCTCCATCTGCCATCATTCGTATCGGGGCCCGGTGATGGCGGTCGAGGAATGCGGAGCCGGGCGATGTCCTGCGGTCATGGACGCATGGAACGTTGGCGGTATTTCCGCTTCGCCCGCGTCATGAGGCTGTCATGACCGTTATTATCTTTCGGGATTCCGGCAGTGCCCGGACTCTCTGCCGGGGGCTTCGCGGTTTGGATGAAATGAAAATAATTATAGATCAAAACATTCTTGCGAATGATCATGGATGATAGATATGAGTGGTAGATGAAAAAATAACTTTTCGCATTCCATCATCTCCATCGGAATTCCCTGATCCCCGTCATGGTGTTCCTATATCTGATATATATTTTCAGGTTTCAGGTGGGGCCGGTGGGATTTTTCAACCCCAATCATATCCCGATTCATCATGAAAACCATCACGCTTGTCCGTTTGGCGATATATGCTTCACTATTGATCGGACCGGTTCACGCGGCTGGTCCGGCAGGCAAGCGATTCGGTGGATTCGCTGCCAAACAGACGTTCAGTTTCAGGGTTCAGGACAGGCAGGCTTTCGAATCCAAAGGTTCGGCCACGGTTCAGACGTTCCAGATTCCAACGGGTGTTCCGAAGTTCGGAATAGGTCAGAAGGTGAAGTTCACCATTGGTAAAAACGGCCAGCTCCAAGGACCGGGGTTTTCCCTTCCGCTCGAGCAAGGTAACAATGGTTATAACCAATATCTCACCCAGGCGACACCGAAGAATCCCACGCCTGACACCGCGCTTCTCACGAAAACATCTTCCGGCAAGGCCAGGCAGGTCGCCCTATATTTTTTCCATGGGAAGAAGCCGGGCAGCCGCCACAGTGTGACCTATCTCCTGAAGTGATGGCGCTTTCCGGACGATGTGGGAATGATCCGCCGGAAACAGGCGGTCGTTTCAACCTTCCAGGCAGGCGGTCCCGAACAGGGTGAATCCGGTGGACTGTTCGATGAGGACATCCAGCATCTGTCCGGTAAGCCGGTCCGGATCGCCATCGAAAATCACGATCTTGTTCTGGGTCGTCCGTCCCGTGAGCCTTGCCGCGTTGTTTTTCGACGGCCCTTCGCAAAGCACCCGCTGGCGGGTCCCGATGATGGCGGCGTTGCTGGCGATGGCGAGGCGGTCCACCACCGCGAGAAGCCGTTGGTTGCGCTCCTCCTTCACGGATTCCTCAAGCTGGCCTTCCATTTCCGCCGCCGGGGTGTTCCGGCGTTTCGAGTAACGGAAGACAAAGGCGTTGTCGAATTTCAGCCGCTCCACCGTGTCGATCGTGGCCTGGAAATCCTCTTCGGTCTCGCCGGGGAAACCGACGATGATGTCCGTGGTGATGGCGATGCCCGGGCGCGCGGCCTTCATCTTCTCGCAGATTTCGACGAACTTCTCGTTCTTGTAGGGGCGGCGCATCACCTTGAGGATGCTGTCCGAGCCGCTCTGCATCGGGAAGTGGATGTGCGAACACAGCTTGGGAAGATAGGTGAACGCGGCGATCAGGTCGTCCCGGTAGCCGATGGGGTGCGGCGAGGTGAAACGGATGCGCTCGATGCCCTCGATTTCATGCACGGCCTCCAGCAACTGGACGAACGGTGACTTGCCATCGACTTTCGGAAACTCGGTGCGGCCGTAAAGATTGACGATCTGTCCGAGCAGGGTGACTTCCTTCACTCCATGTGCCGCCAGATGGCGGACTTCCGCCACGATGTCCGCGATGGGCCTGCCGCGCTCTTTTCCGCGGGTGTCCGGCACGATGCAGAACGAGCACCGCATGTTGCAGCCCTGCATGATCGAAACGAATGAGGACGCCTCGCGGGCCTTCGGCACGTGGTCGCGGATGGTGTTCTGCGAGCCCTCTTCCGCCGCCGTGTCGCAGACGGAGGTGCCGCGCAACGAATATTGCGGGTCATCCATCCGCGCTTCGAGGCGGCGGGTGAGGATGTTGTCCACGTATTCAAAGACCTTGTGGTATTTCTGCGTGCCCACCACCACGTCGAGGTTCGGCACGGTTTTGAAAAGCTCCTCGCCGCGTGACTGGGCCATGCAGCCCATGAAACCGTAGACCACGTGTTTCCGGTCGCGTCCGGCGTGGATCATGGTTCCCATTTTCCCCAAAGCCTTCTGCTCGGCCTGGTCGCGGACCGAGCAGGTGTTGATGAGCACGGCATCCGCCTCACGCTCGTCGGTCGTGACGGTGTAGCCGCCTTCAGTGAACATCTTCGCGACCTGTTCGGAATCGCGTTCGTTCATCTGGCAGCCGTACGTCTTGACGTAAACCTTGGGCATCGGAAAAAGTTGAGAGTGGGTGGTTGATAGTTGATGGTGAAGAGAAAGAGGCGAAAGCGTGGTCTTTTCTGTCTATCAACCATCAACTCCAGACCATCAACTTATTACGCCAGCTTCAGGCGTTCGTCGGATTCCAGCTTGGCGGTGAGTTCCGGCCAGCCTTCCGGGACCTGCATGTTGAAGCAGTGGAGATAAACGGCGAGCAGCTTGTTTTCGAAGATGTCCGCGAGGCGGTCGATGGTGGTGTCGAGGCGCGCTTGGTCGATCTTCTTCGGCAGGTCGCCCACCACGGAGCCTTTGCCGTCGTGCGGGATGCCCATGCCGTCGCAGAACATCGCGAGCAGCGACTGTTGTCCGGCCATCAGGTAGGCTTGCAGGAGATGCTCGCCGATGGTGTCACAGGGCTTGAGCTTGAGCGTCTTGTGGATCCATGCGTATTGCTCGGCCATGGATTTCTTTTCGACGAAAATCGGGCGGAGCTTGCGGTTTCCTGCAAGGGTGGCGACGGCGGACCGGTACACGTTCTTGTCATTGGCACGGAACCAATCAAGCATTTGTGTGACGATGGCGGGGTCGACGGCGGTGTAAAGTTCGTGGGCTTTCACAGGTAGGAAAAATGAAGTGGCGGGAAGTCAACGCACTCACCCGCATCATGGCAAGGGCGGAGACACGGGAATTTTCCGGAAGAAACGGAGCTTCCCGCCGCCGGCAGCGCCTGCGAGGCTAGCGGATCCCCAAAACTTTCGGCGCGCTGGCATTGCCGAACCGGTCAAGCGCGGTCACCGCAACGGCGTCGGCGCGGGGGATGGTGACGGTCTGGGAGCTGCCGGGGTAGATTTTCATCGTGCGCCAGGTCCCGCCGATCTTGGCCTGGAGGGCGAGTTTCGCGGTCCGGTTGTCGGGGGTGCAGCGGACGAGGGTGTTTCCGGCCTCGACCGTGGCGCTGACGCCGGGCGAGCCGGGGGCGCTGTTGCTGATCCATGGCATCGGCGGAATGGCGGCGGGCTGGGTGTAGGTGCCGGCGAGTTTGGTGGCGATGCCTCCCTGGTTCCGGACGAGGCTTTTCGCGCTCCAGTGGATGTGCCCGTTCCAGTTCTGGCCGATCTGGCGGCTGAGGTTGATCTGGTTGGTGATTTCCGACGCCGGGCGGCGGTCTTCCGGACCGCCGATGCGGGCGGTGGCGATGCCTGGCCAGACAGGGCGCGAACCTTGCTGCCGCCACCAGTTCAGAAGCGTGGAGAAGCTTTGCTTCTGAGGGGAGTTCGGCCAATAGAGCTGGGGGGCGAGGTAGTCCACCCAGCCATTCTTGAGCCATTTGCGCGAGTCACCGGCGAGCTGCTCATAGCTGTCGATACCTGCCTCGATGCCACCCGGCACACCGGGCCGCCAGATGCCGAAGGGGCTGATGCCGACACGCACCCATGATTTCTGGCGTTTCACGGCGGAATAGAGGTTGCTCACGAAGCCATCCACATAGCCTCGGCGCTCGGCGGGGCTTTTGCCATCAGGGAAACGCAGGTTTCCGGACGGGTAGGGGTAAAAGTAGTCGTCGAGGTGGACGCCGTCGATGTCGTAGCGTTTCACGACGTCGAGGATGACATTGAGCGCCCGGGTGCGGGTCTGTTCGCTCGCGGGATCGCACCACGTCATGGTGCCGAATTTTTTGGTGATCTGTGGCAGGGTGCGGCTGATGTGGTTGCCCGCGACTTGCTGGGAATTGTTGGAAAGGGCGCGGAAAGGATTAAACCACGCGTGGACTTCGATGCCCCGGGCGTGGGCCTGCTGGATGCAGTAGGCGAGCGGATCGTAGCCGGGCGAACGTCCCATGGTGCCGGTGAGGCTGGAACTCCACGGCTCGATGGGCGAGGCGTAAACGGCGTCGCACTGGGGGCGGACCTGGAAAATGACAGCGTTCATTTTCAGGGCGGACACCTTGTCCAGGATGCCGCGCAACTCCGCCTGCTGGGAAGCCGCGCTGAGGCCGGGGGAACTGGGCCAGTCGATGTTGTAGATGGAGGCGATCCAGGCGCCCCGGAACTCCCGGGCGATGGCGGGAGGACGTTCGTTGACCGGGGAGTAGGACTGGGCTGAAGCGGTGACGCCTAGGGCGAGTGCGGTGAGAAGGGTGATCAGACGGACCATGGTCCCGATGATGCAGCGGGATCGTGGCGTCCGCAAGTCCGGGGGTGTGCGGCGGGAAGGAGCATCCAGCCCACCGGTTCTGCATTCTCTCCGCCGGGACGAGACCAGGATTATAGATCATGGCGGGGATGTGGAACTTGGTCACATCCATGATGCGGCAGCCGGAAGTGGAGAAGTAACGGTTCATGTGGTCGAACCTTCCGTCTCCTCCGTAGAAAAAGGCGCATTCCCCATCCGGACAGGCGGGGGTCATTTCTTCCACGCCAGCACCAGAGCTCCGGCGACGATCAGCGAGCCACCGATGGCGTGCTGCCAGTTCATCTTCTCCTTGAGGAAAACGGCCGCGAGGACGATGGCGAAGACGACGCTGAGTTTGTCAATGGGGGCGACGTTGGCGACATCGCCGAGTTGCAACGCGCGGAAGTAACAGATCCACGAGAGACCGGTGGCGATGCCGGAGAGCGTGAGAAACAACCATGTCCGTTGCGAAAATTGGAGGGCGTCGGAGGGTTTCGCCACGGCGAATGCGATGCCCCAAGTGAAGATCAGGACGACAGACGTGCGGATGGCGGTGGCGAGATTCGAGTCCACTCCGTTCACGCCAGCCTTCGCCAGGACGGCGGTGACACCGGCGAAGAGAGCGGAAAGCAGCGACCAGGTGAGCCAGTTCATTTCATCAATACCATGACAACAACGGATGAATCATGCCATGGGTTCTGAGAATGTCCAAGGCTTCCACGCCGACGACCGCCACCATGAACCACAGGACCTCCTTGAGGGAGCGGATGAAGACGCTGGTATCGATCTGGATGAGTTGGGAATCGCCGAGCGGCAGCGACCGCGGCCAGAAACGTGGGGTGGATTTCGCGTAGACCGGGAAATCCGAGGGGAAAAGACGCAGCAACTTTTTCTCCTCGCTGAGAATCACCGCCCGGTAGAGAGCGAGGAAAAGAGAGGTGGCGACGAGAGTGAGCGTCAGGTTCTGGGAGGCGAGACAGACACCGGTGAGGCCGAGAAACGAAAAGAAGTAGAGAGGGTTCCGGCACATCGAGTAGATGCCTGACTGGCAGAGTTCGCGGTTCTTGCGTCCGCCGATGTAGAGGGTGCAGAGGATGCGACCGAGAGCGCCGGCGAAGACGAGGAACAGTCCGGCCAGCTTCACTCCTTCCATGGCGAGGGTGCCGAAGCCCCGTGGGTGGACGAAAACGAGCAGGAATATCAATGTGGCGGCGACCACATGGGAGAGGGGTTTTCGCAGCCGCTCGACGGCATCCTTCCCGCTGGAACGGCGGGTGGTTTCAGTTGGGGCGGCCGGAAGTGCGGGCGCTTTGTAAAAATCCGTCTCGGTGGTGGATGGTGGAGTCATGCCCCGTGCTTAGCGGACGGATCATGAGAGAATGGTGAGTGGCGGGTTTTTTCTCACACCGAAGCGTTCGGCGCGCGCAGCAGGAATTCGATCCATCCGGCATCCGTGGTGTGGGCGGTGAGACTCCAGCCCATGGCGTTGGCGGCATTCAGGCTGAGCGTCAGGCCGATTCCGAGGTGGGAGCCGGCATCGTGGCGCGAGGGGTCGCGCCGGAAAAGCGGCTCGAACCATTGGTCGGGATTTTCCACGGGGAGGTCGGTGGGATTCGAAATGCGGAGCTCCGCGTGACCCTGGGTTTTCGTGAGATGGATCCGCACGGTTCCGGATGTGTAGGAAAGGGCGTTATCCAGCAGATTGTTGAAAATGATGCGGGACAGGGATGGATCGCCAAGTGTCCGGATTTCATCGGTTGGCAAATGACAGGATAGTCCTATTCCCTTCGCCTCGAAGAGGGGGACGAAGGAAGCCACACAGCGGGAGAACTGGCCCGCAAGGTCGAAGACCGTGGACTTTTGCGTGTCGCCGGGGCGGCCGATGCGTGCGAGGGCGGTGAGCCGCGTGATGAGCTCGCCAAGCTCGCCCGCGGTGTTTTGGCAGGTGGCGAGATGTTCGCGATATTCATCCGCGGTCCGGATTTTGGAGAGTGCCAGATCGGTCGTGGCGCGGAGTCCGGCGATGGGGGTGCGGAGTTCGTGCGCGGCGTGGCGGATGAAATCGCGCTCCCGTTCGCGGATAGCGGCGACGCGTGCGAGCAGGATATCGAAATTCCTCGCCAGGCTGGTCAGCTCGGACGGGAGTGTGTGCGGGAGGTTCAAGGCCGAGTCCAACTGGTGTTCGGCACGGTCCTGGACCTGGGATGTCAGCTGATTGATCGGCTTGAGGGATGTGTGGATCACCCGGTCGATCACCAGGAATCCCATGCCGAGCGTGAGGATGGTCCCGGTGGCGAGTATCCATTGGAGACGCTCCAGGGTCCGGAGGACGGGATCGGCATCGTCCGCGACGACGAGGAGGTAAGGAATGGTTTGGGGATTGATGACATGACCCCGGGCTTTCATCCGGGCCATTTCCTCGGGCACCACGAACGGGTGGATGCGCAGGCCGATGGCGCGGCCATGGCCGCCGTCCGAGAGGGTGATGTCCCGCAACAGAGGCTTGCCCCCGTCTCCCGAGAAACGGGGCAGGTTTTGCTCGCCGAGTGCGGGAGAGCGGGTGGTGGCGCCGGTTTTCTCGTCCCAGAACTGGAAAAGCCCGTCCGCGATGAGGGAGCGGTTCGTGCCGAGTCCTTCCTGCCATTCGAAGGTGATGCCGCCGTTCTCCAGTTCCACCTGGTTTGCGAGCAATGCCGCCGTTTGTTTGATCGAGTTGTCCAGTTCTTGGAACATGCTGCGCCGGACGATCAGGTAGATCGCGACGCTCAGGATGCAGAGGAGAATGCCGACACCCGCGCCACAGCGGATGAGAAGCAGGCGGCGCAGCGAGGGGGCGTTCATGGTGCGGGTTCCTCCAGAATGTAACCCAGCCCGCGGCGGGTGTGGATCAGTTCCGTCTGGCCGCTGGAGTTGATTTTTTTCCGCAGGTAGCCGATGTAGACATCCACCGCATTGCTGCTGCCGCCGGTCCCGTCTTCGAAGACGTGCTCCCAGATATCCGTGCGTGAAACGACCTCGCCGGAACGGTAGAAGAGATATTCCAGCAACCGGTATTCGAGAGCGGTGAGTTCGACCGGCCTGTCACCGCGGCAGACGCTGCGGCGCATGGGGTCGAGCTCGAGATCCGCGACGGACATCCGCGGGCTTTTTTTCACGTAGCTCCGCCGCAGGAGAGCCCGGACTCGGGCGAGGGCTTCGGAGAGCGGAAAAGGTTTTACCAGATAATCATCCGCGCCCGCGTCCAGCGCCGCGAGCCGGTCTTCCAATCCATCCCGCGCGCTGATGACGATGATGTGAACGGAATTTCCCTTGGTACGAAGCCGCCGCAGGATCTCCATGCCATCCACATTCGGCAGCATCAGGTCGAGCAGGACGAGGTCATGCCCGCCGCCGTCCGCAGCCCAAAGGCCTTCGTCGCCGGTTGCGGCGACATCCACGAGGTAGCCGGCCTCACGAAGGTATTGGCCGACGGCATTGCGCAGCGGGGCGTTGTCTTCGATGAGGAGCAGGCGCATGGCGGGTTTTATCTCCAACGTTTGGTCAGATCACCATATCCATCGATCCTCCGGTCCCGGAAAAAGGGCCAGATGCGGCGGAAATCTTCCACCGCTTGGAAATCGAGGTCGTGATAAAGGATTTCCTCACGCTCGGTGGAGGCCTTGGCGACGAGTTCTCCGTAGGGATTCGCGACAAAGGAGCGGCCCCAGAACTCGGTGTCGCCCTGGGTGCCGGTGCGGTTCACCGCGGCGAGGTAGCAGCCGTTGGCGACGGCGTGGCCGCGCTGCACGGTTTCCCATGCGCAATGCTGGGCATCTCCGAGAGTCGGCTTTTCCTCCGGCAGCCAGCCGATGGCGGTGGGATAAACGAGGATCTGCGCACCGCCGAGAGCCATCAGACGGGCGGCTTCGGGATACCATTGGTCCCAACAGATGAGCACGCCGATTTTCCCGAACTTCGTATCCCAGACAGGCCAACCGCTGTCGCCGGGGGTGAAATAGAATTTTTCTTCGAACGCGGGATCCTGCGGAATGTGGCTCTTCCGGTATAGACCCATCAGGGACCCGTCTGCATCGTGGATGGCCGCGGTATTGTGATAAAGGCCGGGGCCGCGATGCTCGAAGAGCGAGGAAACAAGCACGATGCCAAGTTTCCCGGCGAGTTTTCCAAGCCGGTCGGTGACAGGGCCGGGAAGGGTGTCGGCGAGATCGAACAGGGATGGATCCTGAACAGTACAGAAATAAGGAGTGAGGAAAAGTTCCTGGGTGACGACGATTTGCGCGCCACCGGCGGCGGCCTGGCGGATGAGAGTTTCGTGGTGATCGAACGATTCGGCCTTGGTGGGGAAGGTGCCGGATTGAAGCAGGGCGAGGCGTGGCATGTCTTGAGACTAGCGAGGCCTTCGACGGGCGCAAGAAATCTGCGGAGGCCCCGCCACAACAGGGAATATCCGCGCCGGTGACTTCTCAAGCTATCCGAATCTTTCAACAAATAGGGCTCACCCCCCGTTTGGGGGGGTTCAAAAAATGAAGAAAGTAGTTACAAATGCATCGTGTCATCTTGCTTCGAACCCATTCAATGGGCAAGAGCCTGATAATCAAAAACCCAACGATCCCTGAGGATCGACCTCAAACCCTTGTCTTATGCTACCAAACCCATACCGGTGCATATCAAAACAGCGTTTTCCTGATCCGGGGAGAACGTTCGGAGAATAGCGTCGGCTATATTACCCCCCAAATTTGGTAGATTTTTCAAACCCGTGAGGCCGGTAATCGAGGCTCTTGGAGGATCGTGATCATATATAACCCAAAAAGAAATACCCCTCATTCCAAAACCCGTATGAAACCCAAATTCAATACCTCGAGGCTCCGTTTCCAACAGACTGTCGGAGCTTCCCTGATCACCGCCATCACCATCTGCTTCGGAGGCTCCGCCTTCGCTTCGGATTGGGTGGGCGGCACCAGCACCGACTGGAACGTTGACGCCAACTGGTCCGGAGGCGCAGGCACCGGCGGTTCCCAAGCGAACATCAACATCCCGAGTCCGGTAGCGACCATTTCAGCAAACATCGTCGCCACCCCGGTGGACATCGTGATCGGTGACGGATCCGGCATCAGCGGTCGCCTCGACCACGTCGCCGGAACCGCACAGACCGGTGCGGGCAACTGGATGAAAGTCGGGCGCAACGGAGGAACCGGTGTCTACAACCTCGGCAACACCGCCGCGACGGGGGGAACCTTTACCGGAATCGGCCAGGGCACCGGAACAATGAATGTCAGAGGGCGGCTTTATGTCGCTGGTGAAAGCGGCTCGAACAGCAACGGCACCGCGAACATCAACACCACGGGGAACCTTGCGATCGACAGCGAGTTCAACATCGGCACGAACGCCAGCACCGGTGTGGTGAATCTGGACAGCGGCGTGGTCACCAACAACGACTGGGTGCGTATCGGCGCGGGTAACTCGGGTACGGGAACCGTGAATATCTCCGGAGGATCGCTGACCAAGAACGGAGGCAACCATTTCATCCTCGGTGACGGGGGCGGCTCCACCGGTTCCGTCACGCTGAACGCCGGCACGGTCGCGATCAGCGGCGAGTGCTGGGTGGGGCAGGCAGGCGGCAAGGGCACGTTGAACATCAACGGTGGAACCTTTTCCAACAACAGCTGGGCCGCGGTCGGGCGGGCGAACGGTGCCAGCGATGGTACGGTGAACCACGTCGCCGGCAAGTGGGACAAGACCGGTGGCGGCCAGTTCATCATCGGTGACGGCGGCAAGGGGGTCTACAATCTCAGCGGGACCGGAGAGCTTGCCGTCAATGGCGAGGTGTGGGTCGGCCAGGCAAGCACCGGCAACGGCAAGCTGAAGTTCGAAGCCGGAAAAATCTCTAACAACAACTGGGTGGCGATCGGCCGCGACAATGGCACCGGTGTGGTTGACATGACGGGGGGAGAGTGGATCAAGACCGGCGCGGGCAGCCAGTTCATCGTCGGTGCGAGCGGACCCGGGACCTTCAACCTGAGCGCCGGTCTGGTGGATGTCCAGGGAGGTTTCACCTGGGTGGGTGAAGCCGGGAACGCGACCACCGCGGTTTTCAATATTTCGGGCGGTGAGTTCCGCAGTCCAATCATTTCGGTCGGACCGGAGTCGCCGAACGCGACCCTCAACCTGACGGGCGGCACGGTGAGGACCCGGCGCTTCTCCGGCACCCGCGAACGGGATGCGAACCAGCAGACCGGCGTGGGAACCATCCACTTCAGCGGCACCCAGGTCATCGCCACCGCGAACGACTCGGCGTTCTTCAACCAGGTGGACAACACCATCATTGATGGTGGCGGCTTCCTTCTGAACAGCAACGGATTCAATCTCCTCGCCTCTTCCCAGATCCTGAGCGGAACGGGCGGAATTGTGAAATCCGGCCTCGGCACCCTCACGCTGAACGGCGTGCACACCTATGCCGGTGCGAACACCATCAATGCGGGCAAGCTGGCCTTGAATTCCGCCTCCACCGGCACCGGCAACATCACGGTTGCGAATGATGCGGCCCTGGGCGTCAACCAGCTCGATGCGACGAAGAGCCTCTCTCCGGTCAATGTCACCTTCGGTTCATCGGCGGCGGTTTCCGCATTGCCGACCTCTCTGGACATCGACCTTGGCAACACGGTCGGAAATCCGGGAGTGCCGGCATTGAATGTCACCGGCACGCTGACGCTGAACCGTACGGTGACGATCAACATCGCCGACCAACTGCCGGCCACCGGTACGTTCCCGCTGATTAATTACGCCGGAGCGAAAGCCGGCACGGGCGGCTTCGTCCTCGGCACATTGCCGAATGGTGTTGTGGCCACTCTCGTCGAGAGCGCTGGAGTTGTATCCCTCTTCGTGAGCAGCGCCTCGCTGCCCACCTGGGATGGAAGCGATGCCACCGGAGTGACGAAGGTGGGTAATGTCAGCGAGACGCTCGTCACGTTGACGGATGTCTCAGGCATCACGGCTGGTCAACAGGTCCGGGGCCCCGGCATTACCTATGGAACCACGGTGAGCACCATCGATGTGCCCAACAACACCCTCACCCTGAGTGCTCCCGCCACCGTCCCCGGCACTGGCGTCAATATCCTGTTCGTGACCACCCCTGGGACCAATGATGGTGCGTGGAACCTTTCTACGAATAACTGGGTCAACCAGATCACCAATAGCGATGTCCCCTATGCTGATCCGAATCCGGTCCTGTTCAACGATACCGCCACCGGACCCACCGCAGTGGCCCTGGGCATCACGGTGGCTCCGAGCTCCGTGACATTCAACAACAGCACCAAGGTTTACAGCCTTGGCGGCGCCGGAAAAATCACCGGTGCCACGGGCCTGACCAAGGCCGGCACCGGATCGGTCACCGTCGGCACGACCAACGACTACACCGGTGTCACCCGTCTCGAAGGAGGAACCACATCGGTGGCCACGCTGACCAACGGCGGCGTCGCCAGCCCGCTCGGTGCGGCGACGGCGGCTCCGGAGAAACTGGCTCTTGCCGGTGGAACCCTGGATTATACAGGTACGGCGGTCACCATCGACCGGGGCATCTCCCTCCAGGCGGTGGACAACACCGTGATGAGCGGCCTGACCCTGGCCTCGGATGTGACCTTGAGCGGTCCGATCTCCGGAACCCTTGGCAAACTGACCAAGTCCGGTCCCGGAAAACTCACGCTCACCAGCCCTACCAACGTCCTGGCCACTGGAAACGGTGGTGACAACATCGCCCACGCCTTCCGTGTGGCGGAGGGCGGTCTGGCGCTGGAAGTCGCCGGCCAGACCAACACGGTCAACGGCTGGGCGGCCTTTGGTTCGGCGGCGGGCACCTCCAGTCTTTCGCTGCTCAACGGAGCGACGCTGACCGTCAACGGACGGACCGCCATCGCGTTGGCCGCGGATTCGAACACGACCGTGACGATCGGCAACACTTCGTCATTGGTGTCCACCGACGCGCTGCAGATCGCCCTCGGAGCCAACTCGGTCGGCAATGTTGTCATCAAGGACAGCGGCAGCCTCACCAAGACCGGTGGCTGGCTTTCCATCGGTAACGACGCCGTCGGCACGATGACCGTGCAGAACGATGGCATCGTCACTTCCAACGGCGACTTCAATGTCGGCGATGTGGGCAGCGCCAACGGCACGCTCACTCTGGAAAACAAAGGCAAGGTGACATCCAGCGGCAACGTCTTTGTCGGCAAGAACGGCACCACCGGAGCACTGGTGATGGGAGATCAGACCACGATGACCGCGGCTGAAACCAATATCGGCGGCAACGGCAACTCCCACGGAAATGTGACCGTGAAGGGCAACGCCGTCTACACCTCCAACGGCCGCCTGCAGGTGGGACCGGGCGGTGGTTCCCAAGGCAGCCTGGTGATCGAGGGTTCCGGCGAGTTCAAGGTGAATTCGTATGTCTCCGTCGGCTTCAACGGCGGTGGCAGCATGACCGTCAAGGACAGCGGCAAGTTCAGCAACACGGATGATTTCTCAGTGAACGAGAGCGGTGACGCGCCTGCGACCGTGACCTTGCAGGACAACGCCCAGATGTCCATCGAGAGGACCCTCCACGTCGGAAGAAACGATAATCGGACCGGCACTCTCACGCTGACCGGCAACGCCGTGTTCAACCAAAACGGGGCGGGCTACTCCGCGGTCATCGGCCGCGCGGGCACCGGCACGCTCACCATTGATGACAGCGCCAGCTTCACCCTTGCGGGCAACGCCGGCTTGATCCTCACCGACGAAGTGCCGGGCAACGCCACGGTCAACCTCGACGGTGGAACGCTCACCACCAAAAAAATCAGTGACAGCGGTGGAGACGATACCGCTCCGAATGCCGGCAGCAGCGTCTTCCACTTCAACGGTGGTGTGCTGAAAGCCGCGGTTGGCGCTGACCTCAACTTCCTGAGCGGGATCAAGACGCTGGACGTCAAACCCGGAGGTGCCTTCATCGACACCAACGGCCAGACGATCGCCATCGCACAAGGAATCAATGATGCCAATGGTTTCCTGACCAAACAAGGAACGGGAACCCTTCTGCTCAATGGCAGCAGCAGCTACATCGGTACTACCACGGTTTCCGCCGGCACCCTTGGTGGCTCGGGATCGATTGACGGGGAACTGGTGGTTTCGGCGGGCGGCTCGGTCGCTCCGGGTGTTGCTGGCGTCGGGACCTTCACGGTGAATGACGTTTTGCCCATCGGATCGACCATCAGCGGCACTTTCGTCGCGGAGATCGCGGGAGCCACCTCCGGGCAGTTGGCGGTGGGAGATCTTGATATTTCGGCGGCGACGCTGGATGTCAACGTGCTGTCCGCGCCGACCGCAGGGGTCTACATCATCGCTTCCTATGGTTCGTTGACCGGTCAGTTCGCCAACGTCCAGGACCTGCCCGCAGGCTTCACCCTGGAATATAACTACCAGAATCAAAAGAAGATCGCCCTCATCCAAACGGCCACTCCATACAGCCTCTGGGCCGCCGGTTATGGATTGAACCCGCTTACCGACGGGGCTCCTGGTTTCGACAAGGATGGTGACGGACAAACGAATGGAATTGAATATGCCCTCGGTGGATCCCCCATCAGCGGCAGTAACAACGCCAAGATCTTCCATATCGAGGCTGACAGCAGCGATGTCGGAACCAACAAGGAACTGCTCCTGACCATCGCTGTCCGCAGCGGAGCTCTGGCGTTCGCTCCGGCGTCTGGTGGCCAGCCCACCGTAACCCACGATGGAGTGACCTACCTCATCCAGGGAAGTCCTGATCTGGCCGGATTCAATGGCACCGTTTCGGTGGTGACCACCATCGCCCCACCGGCCCCGAATGCGACGCCGCCTCTCGGCTACGAATACCGCACCTTCAGTCTGGAAGGTTCGGATGGCTTGCCGGCGAAAGGCTTCCTTCGCGTGAAGGTCTCCAACTGAGCCAGCCTCAGTAACATCAGCCCCCGGTCGCTTGTGCGACCGGGGGTTTGATATTCCTCTCGAAACGTGTGAATCCCGATGAAGATTTGTTTTTCGGGAGTATGTTCAAACCCGAATGCCCGTGACAGACCGTTTCCTTCCAGGGACGGACCGGAGCACGGCCATTTTTTCAGATAAAACCCGGATGCCGGGCATCATTCGCGACCCGGCAAATGGGATAGGTTCCCTTTTTCAGCGAATTCATATTTTCCTATTCAAACCCATGAAAACCCCGATTTTTCGTTCCCGCACCGCTTTCTCATCCACCATCTTTTATCACGCCCGTGCCTTCGGAGTGGCTGGTTTTGCCGCCATCCTCAGCACCAATACGGTTCTCGCCGCAGCGTGGAATGGAAGCGTCAGCACCGATTGGAACACTTTCGCAAACTGGTCGGGTGGCGCCGGTTCGGGCGCATCGGTCACGATCAATTCCATTCCAGCCAATGTCGCCACGATCAGCGCGAACATCACACCGACCCCTACCACCATCGCCATTGGCGTGAATACGGCCGCGCGTGTCGACCATGTTGCGGGAACAGCCAATGTGGCTGCTCCTGGTGACATCAACATGGGGCGGCTCACCGGGGCCAGCGGAACCTACAACCTCGCGAATACTGCGGGGACCGGAGGCACTCTGACGGGCTTCGGACAGGGCTCGGGAACCCTTGGTGTCGTCAACAATATCATTTTGGGAGGTTACTCCGGAGCGGGAGGGATAGGAAACCTGAACATCCATACCACCGGCACGCTTTCGGTCGGCAATCAGTTGGTGGTCGGCAACCCCGGAAGCACGGGTACCGTGAAAATGGACTCGGGAACCCTGTCCGTAGTGAACGCCCTCGAGATCGGCAACGGAGCCGGTTCGACAGGAACCTTCAGCATGTCCGGCGGCACGGTGACGAAATCCGGCGCGGGCAGCGCGGTTACGGTCGGGGGCGGCCTGACGGACGACGGCGGAACAGGAACCGCGAATCTCAACGGCGGAACCTTCACGACGGCGGGCACGTTCCGCGTGGGGCAGAACAGCGGAACGACCATTCCCCACTCCTCCGGCATCCTCAATCTCGCCGGCACGGCGCTCACGGTGAACGGTGAGTTCTGGATCGGAAACAACACCGGTGCCAGCGGCGTGATGAATTTCACCAGTGGGACGCTCACCACGAACAACTGGACGAGCATCGGGCGCAAGGACGACACGAATGCCGGAACCGGAGCCACGGGCACCGTGACCATGTCCGGTGGAACATGGATCAAGAACGGAGAAACCAATTTCATCGTGGGCGATACGGGCACCGGGACTATGGTCATGACCGGAGGACTGGTCATCGTGAACCCCCACACCACACCGGACCGCGGGATCACCTGGATCGGCAACCGGAACGCCGCAACCGGCACCTTGACCATTTCCGATACCGCCGAATTCCGCAGCCCGCGGATCGTCCTCGGCTCCCAACCGGAGACCACAGGCACGCTGAATCTGAACGGCGGCACCGTGAAGACCAAAGGCATTTACGGCGGTGTGGGCACGAGCAACGTCCATTTCAAGGGCGGAAAGATCATCGCCACCGACAACAGCGAGGACTTCATCAACCTGCTGACCGTGGCCACTTTCGAAACCGGCGGACTGGTGGTGGACACCGCGGGATTCAATGTGACCTCGGCGCAGACGTTCGATGGGGTGGGGGGAGTCACCAAATCGGGCGCGGGATCCCTCTCCCTGACGAGTTCCAATTCCTACACCGGCAACCACACCATCAACGAGGGAAAATTGTTCGTGTCCACGGACCATGGGGGGAATGGAAGTTTCACGGTGGCGAATGGAGCGGGCATGGGCGTCATTCAATATTTCGACACCGGAACCTTGAACGCTCCGAATGTCACCTTTGGCACCACAGGGGGCTCCTCGATCGACTTCAAGCTCAGTGATTCCGCCTCCAACCCGACGGATGCGCCGCTTCATGTCTCAAACACGCTCCGATTGAACGGAACGGTCACCGTCAACATTTCCGACACCGTGCCATCGACCGGAACCTTTCCCCTGATCACCTACAGCGCGAAAACCGGTGCGGGGACTTTTGCCCTCGGCAGCCTGCCGCTGGGCGTGCGCGCCACGCTCAACGACAATGGAACCGGCACGGTGTCGCTCACCATCTCGGAAATCACCTTCCCTGTGTGGAATGGCAATCTCAGCGCCAACTGGGAGACCGCCACTCAAAACTGGAAGGAGCTGACCACGTCCGACCCGATCAAATACACGGACCAGGGACCCGCCATCTTCGACGACAGCGCCGCAGGCTCCACTTCCGTGATCCTGAGCACCACCGTCACCCCGAGCGACGTGAAGTTCAACAATGATACGAAGCCCTACACCTTGACCGGCTCCGGAAAAATCAGCGGTTCCGCAAGTTTGACCAAGATGGCGGCCGGCACTTTGGAGATCGGCACGGTGAATGAATATACCGGAGTGACCACGCTGGGAGGCGGCACTACTTCGGTGAATTCGATTACCAATGGAGGAGTCGCCAGTCCGCTGGGCAAGGCTTCCGCAGCCGCAGGGAATCTGGTGATCAACGGCGGCATCCTGAGCTACACCGGAACAACCGCGGCAAGCGACCGCGGCTTCACGAATGCCGGGCCGGAGGGCGGCATTTCCGTTCCCACCGGTGTCAATCTGACGCTTTCCGGCGCGGTGGCGACCACCACCGGCGGCAGTTTCGACAAGCGGGGAGATGGCACCCTCACGCTGACGAATCCCACCGTATCACTTGGAGAGCCCGGCCAAACAAACGAGATCCTCGCGGGGACGCTGGCCTTGGCGGGACCGGGCCAGACGGCTTCCATCGGAGGGGATCTCTTCGTCGGCTCTGTTCCGAATGTTCCCGGGCATCTGTCCGTCCAGAACAGCAACCTGACGGTGACCGGAGTCATCGCGGTCGGCCGTGGCAACGGGGATACAGGAACGGTGAGCACGGTCACGGCCACGAATTCGGTGGTCGTGGCGGGCAGCCTGAGTGCCGGATTCGACAATGGTCTTCCCACCAACGACAGCGATCAAACCCTGACGCTGAACAACACCAACTGGACCACCAACGGGACCACCTTGATCGGGGAACGCCAGAACTCGAAGACCAACATGGTACTGGCCGGAAACTCGGTTTATACCGCGAAATCGAACATCCAGATGGCGTTGAACACCACCGGCGAGGCGAACATCACCATCCAGGACACCGCCAGCCTGACGCATAGCGGCGGGTGGTTCTCCGTCGGAAATGACGGACTCGGAACCATCACGGTCAAGAACAACGGCAGCCTCTCCACGGTGAACGCCGACTTCAACGTGAGCGACGTCGGCACTTCCACCGGAGTCCTGAACATCCAGGACAACGGCAACGTCTCCGCGACCGGGACGGTTTTCGTCGGGAAAAATTCGGGAACCACCGGAACGGTGAACATTACCGGGGGAACCTTCACCTCCGCCACTTGGGTCACCATCGGGCGGAGGGCGGGAGCGATAGGAAATTTCAACATCAGCGGTGGCACGGTCAACCAGACGAACGACACGGGATTCATCGTCGGGGAAAACGGCACCGGGAACCTGACGATAACGGGAGGCACCCTGAACATCAACGGAGGCGGTCTCTATCTCAGTGCGGAAGGAGCGGGGACGAGTGTCTCGAAGGCCTTCCTGAACGGTGGAACCATCATCGCCAAACGGGTGGTGCAACGCGACTTCAATAACTTGAATTACACCGAGTTCCGTTTCAACGGAGGTGTCCTGCGTGCCCAGACCGGAGCGAACTCCAACTTCATGGCTGATCACGACCTGGTATCCGTGGACGCCGGAGGGGCCTTCATCGACAGCAACAACCAAGGCATCACCATTGCCCAGGTGCTGGTTGGCGAAGGCAGCCTGACCAAGCAAGGCACCGGTGTGTTGACCCTGTCGGGAACGAACACCTATGCCGGAAACACCACGGTCAGCGCGGGAACCCTTACGCTTACCAAGGCCTACCTGTCCAACAGCGGCACTGTCAACATCGCTGCGGGAGCGGTGCTGAACCTCACGCACGGATTGGTTGACCAGGTGGCGGGGCTGACCATCGGTGGGACCCCTCTTGCGGCGGGAACATACGACTCCGGCACTCATCCCGGTGTGATCACCGGCACAGGAAAACTCCTGGTTAGCGGATCGACCGCATCGGCCTACGACAGTTGGATTGCCGGTTATCCTTCCATTCCCTTGGCGGATCGCGATCCCGGTGACGATCCGGACCGCGATGGAAGCTCGAACATCCTCGAGTTCGCCCTGGGAGGAGTACCCAACAGCGGCAGCCAGAGACCACAGGTCTACCACATCGAGGCGGACGGCAGTGTGGATGTCGGAACCAACAAGGAACTGTTGATGACGATCGCCGTCCGCAGCGCGACCCCGGCGTTTTCCTCCTCGACTTCTCCGACCGCGACGAAGGATGGCGTCA
Source organism: Luteolibacter yonseiensis (assembly GCF_016595465.1). Taxonomy (NCBI): domain Bacteria; kingdom Pseudomonadati; phylum Verrucomicrobiota; class Verrucomicrobiia; order Verrucomicrobiales; family Verrucomicrobiaceae; genus Luteolibacter; species Luteolibacter yonseiensis. Next base: position 986,873 of record NZ_JAENIK010000011.1, read on the forward strand.
CTTACACGATCCAAGGAAGCACCGATCTGGCGGGATTTGGAATCGGGGTTACTCCCGTAAATGTCGTCGCTCCGGCGGGCAATCTGATTCCGCCCCTCGGATACGAATACAGAACTTTCAGTCTCAATGGCTCGGACAGCCTGCCGAACAAGGGCTTCCTCCGGGTCAAGGTAGAGTGACCGCTCGTTGAAAATCAGCGGGAAACTTTCCAAATCCGGACAACTTGTCCGGGTTTGGAAATTTGCGTACACGGAGGACTCCCCCCGATTGAGGGGGGTTGCGTGGAGGATGGGCCGCAATTACTTAAAGCGCTTCAGATTTTTCGCTCCCCGCGCCCTATGAAAGGGCGGAGAGTGTGATAGTCTGAAAAGCCATATAAATCCATAACCCAACGATCCCTTGGGATCGGCCTCAACCCTTGTCTTATGCCAACAAACCATCGCGGCGCATGCCGGGAAGGAGACTTCCCATGGGGGAAATCCTTCAGGGAGATCCGCGCGAGCGTTTCTCTCCGATTTTTCGGCCGCAGGTGACATCCGCGTAGAAGTCGAACCCAATGGCGTTGATGGATCTACCATACAACCCAGCAGATAATATACCCATTATTCCAAACCCGTTATGAAACCAAAATTCCTCACGCCGAAACTCCGGTCCCACCTGCTCGGAGCTTCGTTGGTGACCGCCGTCACCATCTGCTTCTCCTCGTCCGCCTTCGCGGTGGACAATTTCTGGACCGGCAACACCAGCACCGACTGGAACACGGCCTCCAACTGGAGCCTCAACCGCGTGCCCGCCAATCCGAATGGCGAGACCTCCGGAGACCCCTTTGATGACGCAGTGGTGAATGTGGCGTCTCCGGTGGCGAAAATCACCGCCACCGTCCCCATTCCACGGGACTTCCGGGTCGGACAGGGCGAGGGAACGAACGGTCGGGTGGATCACTCGGCGGGCAGCGCTTCGACCGGCGGCGGAAACTGGGCGTTCATCGGCCGCCAGGGAGGTACCGGTGTTTACAACCTTGCGAACACCTCGGCTTCCGGCGGAGCCTTCACCGGGTTCGGCACGGGTTCCGGCAGTTTCACCTGCAACGGCTCGCGGTTGTATGTGGGCGGAGCGAACGGTGAAACCCCTACCAACGGGAACGGCACTTTCAATGTGAACACCACCGGAACCCTCGCGATCGGTAGCGACCTCGCGATCGGTTCGGGGACAGGAGCTGTCGGCGTGGTGAATGTGGACGCCGGCACGGTCACCTCGGGTGGCTGGACGTTCATCGGTAAGGACGAGAATGGAGCGGGTGGCGTCGGCAGTCTGAAGATCTCGGGTGGCTCGGTCTCCAACAACAACAGTCGGACTTACGTGGGCCTCGGCAACTCGGCCGGCAGCATCACGATGAGCGGTGGCACCTACAACAACACCGCCGGTGGCGACAACACGTTTTTCGTCGTTGGATGCTTGAACCTCCCGAATGCCACCACTTCCTCATTTTCAATCACCGGCGGCACGCTGAACGCGGCGCGGCGTTTGTCCATCGGCGGTATGGACGGTAACAATGGCGACAACAACGCGGGCTTCATCGGTTCCGGCAAAGGCCAGATGACCATCAACGGTGCGAACGCGTTGGTGAACTCGACCGGGGAATTCTGGGTCGGACAGGGTGCCGGCAGCGTCGGTGCCTTGGAGCTCAACGCCGGAACGCTTCAGGTCGGAAGCTGGATGGCCGTGGGCCGCGGCGGGAGCACCGGCTCGGTGAACATGACGGGCGGCACCTTGGCCAAAACGGGTGACGGCCACCTCATCATCGGCGACAACGGCACCGCCACCTTCGGCAAGTCTGCGGGAACCATTACGGTGAACAACGACATCTGGGTCGGCCAAGGCGGCAGCGGCAACGGAGTCTTCAACGTCAGCGGCGGAAGCATCACAAACAACGCCTGGGTTGCGATTGGGCGTGATGGCGGAACCGGCGAAGTCAACATGACCGGTGGAACCTGGGTGAAGAATGGGGGGCCCAATGACGGGTTCGACATCGGGGCCAGCGGAACGGGCACTCTGAACCTGTCCGCAGGCACCATCGACGTGCAGGCGGGCCCTACCTATGTGCCGGAGAATAACACCGGAAATTTCAACCTTAGTCTGACAGGAGAGTTCAAGGCGGGCTACTTCCAGATTGCAAAGAATGGCGGTTCCACCGGGAATGTGAGCCTGAAGGGCGGCAAACTGCAAGTGAACCAGATTGCCGGCGGTGGCGGGACCGAGAATGTAAGCTTCGACGGCACCGAGATCATCGCCCGCGGAATACAGCCGACCTTCATTTCCGGACTGGAGAACGCGGTGCTCGCCGCTGGAAATCTGAAAATCAACAGCAACGGTTTCGCAATTGCCTCAGCACAAGTGTTCACAGGCACGGGAGGACTTGTCAAATCCGGAGCCGGGACGCTCACACTTACGGGCGGAAACACCTACACGGGTCTGACATCGATCACGGGAGGGAAGCTCGACATCAATACCAACAGCGTCGGTGGCGGCGATATTTCGGTATCCTCCGGTGCCGTGCTCGGCGTGACGCCCGTGTTCTTCGGCAGCCAATTGAATACGGCGAACCTGACCTTCGGAGCGGGTTCTAGTTCGGTGGACATCAACTACGGCGGAATGTCCGGAAATCCCACGGACTTGCCACCGTTGAACGTGACCAACACCCTGGCGATCAATGGCACGGTGGCGCTGAACCTCACGAACTCCCTGCCCCAAACCGGAGAGTTCCCGCTCGTGACTTATAACATCAAGACCGGAGGAAACTTCGTGCTGGGTACCTTGCCACCCGGAGTGCAGGCCGAATTGATACACGATGACTTTAACAAGACCTACTATCTCAACATCATCAGTGTCGCCGTTCCACGATGGGATGGCACGATCAACGGTGTCTGGGATGTGAACACGACCGAGAACTGGATTGATGAGGTGTCGGGTGCTCCTTCCAAATTCATCAACGGCAATCCGGTCTTGTTCAATGATCTTCCGTCGGGAGACCCTCCCATCACGGCCATCACCTTGGGGACGGCGGTTCTGCCTTCTCAAGTCACCTTCAACAACTTCGCCCTGGACTACTCCCTGTCCCCGACGGCTCCCGCCGGGAAAATCAGCGGTGCCGCCAGCCTGACGAAGCTTGGAACAGCCTCGCTGACGATTTCCACATTGAATGACTACACCGGCAAGACCACGCTGGGCGGGGGCGTGACGAGCGTCACAACCCTGGCCAACGGGGGAGATCCGAGTTCGCTCGGAGCCGCGTCCGCGAGCCCGGGCAATCTCGTGTTCGCCGGAGGAATTTTGAACTACACCGGCGCGAACACGACGATCAATCGCGGCTACCAGATTTCGGCAGCCACGGATACGGTCGCGAGTGGTCTGACGATCACGAACAACCTGACCCTATCCGGTGAGGCGAAGACGGAATTGGGCAAATTCGTCAAGAACGGTCCCGGAACCTTGACCCTTACCAACCCGGGTGCGAACGTGCTTGCGAACAGCACCAACGGTGCTTCGTACATCGTGAACAACGGCAGCGTCGTGCTCAGCGGCGGAGGCACCCAGACCAACAGCGTCACCGGCGAGATCTGGGTGGGCAACACCAGCGACACGGCTGCGAACCTGACGCTGGCGAACACCACCCTCACCAACAACACGTGGCTTACGGTTGGAGTGGGCAACGGAACGACCGGCCTGGTGAGCTCCCTGACCGTTACCGGATCCACGGTGACCAGCGGAAGCAGCACCTTGGGCTATGACGGCGGGATCGCCAACCACCTCGCCACGGCGAACGCGACGTTCACGAACTCTTCGTTCACCACGGGAACGCTGAACCTCTCGGAAAGCGGCGGATCCACCGCGACCCTGACCTTCGACGGCACCTCCACCGCCACCACGGGCGAGTTGTTTGTCGGCAAGAACGGCGGCTCGAACGGAACGCTGGTTCTGAAGGGTAGCTCGGTCTACAATACCGCCAGTCCGCTGCGGGTCGGGTTCAACACCGGCTCCACCGGAACCGTGAGCATCGAAGGAACCGCAGTGCTCAACCGGACCGCAAACTACACCTCCGTGGGTGTCAATGGAACCGGCCATCTGACGGTTAAGGGGCAGGGCACGTTGAACACCCCGACGGGAGACTTCAACATCACCGACCTTGCGAACTCGGTGGGAAGCTTAACTCTCCAAGATTCGGGAACCGTCAACGTGGGCACCACCTTCTTCGGAAAGGCTACCGGTTCGTCCGCCACTGTCACCATCTCCAGCGGAACCTACAACGGCACCGGAAACGCCTATGTGGCGAACGGCACCACCTCCACCGGCCTCGTCACCCAGACGGGCGGCACCGTGAACATCGGTAACGACGGCGGAGAGGTCTTCATCGGCGCGCGCGGCACCGGCACCTGGACCCAGAGCGCGGGTGTGGTGAACGCCAGGGGATGGGTTGGAGTCGGCCGCTATGCGGAACCCGGAGCCAACGGAACCCTGAATGTCACCGGAGGCACCTTCAACCAGCTCACGACGGGAAGAAACTTCATCATTGGTGAGGAAACCACCGGGGTGATGAACATTTCCGTGAATGGCACCGTCAACGCCGCGGGCGGCCCGGGCATCTTCGTGTCGAACTCCACTGTCGGAAACGGCACGATCAACCTCAGCACCGGCGGCACCCTTGTGGCACGGAGCATCCAGGAAGGGGTCGGCGGAACCAGCGCCGTCAACTTCGACGGCGGCACCCTCCGCGCACAGGCTGCGGGTGTGAATGCGGTGTTCCTGCAGAAGCTGGACAGCGCGGTCATCAAGACAGGCGGCATCACCATCGATTCGAACGGACAGAACCTGGTCTTCAACCAGATTCTCAGCGATGACGGCAGCACCGGAATCCTGACCAAGACCGGAAACGGTGCTCTCCTGCTGAACGAAGTGAACACCTATGACGGCAACACGGTCGTGAGCGGAGGCTCCTTGGGCGGAACGGGAACAATCCCCGGAGCTGTCTCCATCCTGGCAGGTGCGAACCTGAATCCGGGTGCCACCGCGGGCACGCTCACCGCTGGATCGGTAACCTTCGCCGCGACGTCCACGTTCACGACCGATCTCGCCGCTGATCAGGACAAACTCGCCGTCACGGGCAACCTGAACATCGGTTCGGCAACGCTCATTCTGAACGGAACGCCAACTGCGGCGGTCTACATCCTGGCCAGCTACGGCAGCCTCACAGGTACGTTCAGCAGCACGCCGGTGCTTCCGTCGGGTTATTCGATCGATTACGCCTATCAAGGAAACCAGATCGCCATCAAGCGCAGCTCCTCGCCGTTCGAGGCGTGGATCGCCACCTACTTCCCAGGTCAGACCAACGCCTCCGTCATTGGTGCGGCGGCCGACCCGGATGGTGACGGCAGCTCGAACATCCTCGAGTTCGCCCTCGGCGGCCTGCCGAACAGTGGAAGCGATGGACCGAAGGTCTATCACATCGAGGCTGACGGCAGCGTGGACGTGGGAGTGAACAAGGAGTTGCTGATGACGATCGCCGTCCGCAGCGGAACCCCGACGTTCTCGACCGCCACCTCTCCTTCCGCAACGAAGGATGGGGTGACCTATACCATCCAAGGCAGCACGGATCTGACAGGATTCGCGGTCGGTGTCACTGGCGTGAACGTCGTCGCTCCAGCGGGCCCTATCGCTCCTCCTTCGGGTTACGAATACCGCACGTTCAGTCTGAACGGCTCGGATACCCTGCCGAACAAGGGCTTCCTCCGGGTCAAGGTGGAGTGAATCCCGCCCGGCTGAATTAGTTCCAACAACCAAACAGGCCCGGACGTGCGTCCGGGCCTGTTTTTTTGTGGAGATGTTCCGGAGCGTTGCGGGAATCACCCGGCGATTGCTTCCACCGGAGCGAAACCGGAGAAAGCATCCGGCTGTGTTGCCAGATTACGTTTCCTCCGTGCTGGGTCGGAAAACATGGGAAAACCCGACCTTGCGGAACGACATCGTCGCCGAAGGCTGGGTTGGAATCGCAGGAAACTCAGAGTTTCAGCCGTTTGGCGTTCGCGTCTTTCCAGTCCTTGCCAAGTTCCTCAGCCGTCTTGCCGGTGGATTCCTTCCAGACCTTCTCCGAGTATTTTCCCTCCCGGGCCGCCGCGTTCAGCTTGCGGATGAAATCCTTGTCGTGGGTCTCGACCACCCAATTCAGGAAATTGGCCGAGACACGGTAGCTGCTGTCATATTTGGCTCCCTCGAAATTCCCCGTGGTGATCTCGGCACCTTTGAGTTTCGGCTCGAAGAGGAACCAGCGGATGTAGTCCGGAATTCCCTCCGTAACCCAGCCCGGGGTAGGGGATGGGTTGGGATTGGTGGTGGATGCCCGCCAGTAGTTCTGGATGACGTGCACGAGTTCGTGGATGACGCATCCCTTGGCTTCTCCCTCAAGCTGGCCGTTGAAGAAGGGGACGCTCATGCAGATCTTGCTGCCGATCGCGTAGGCGGGAGTGCCGCCAAGATCGTCCCGGAACTCCAATGTGACGGTCTCCGGAGCCGTATAGCGGTCGCTTGGAAGCATGGCGACCATTTTCGGGTACCATTCGAAGACGACCGGGATGAGTTCCTTGTTCGCCCACTTCCCGAGGTCGGGAGCGATGGTGGAATCCACGATGAAGGTGTATTTCTTGTCCGGGGTCTGGTAGGTGGTGAGTATTTTCGGAACGAAGGGTTCCGGCGCCGGTCCCTTGGCATCGATGACATCGATTTCGCTGAGATAGGTGTTTTGTTTCCCATCCGGGTTCACCGCGTCGAAGTCGAGCAGAAGGTAACGGAATTCACCGAGACTCAGGGTACGCGGATCGGTGACGCTGGCGGCATGTTGTCCTCCTTGGCTGCCGCGGCCTGTGGAAACCTTGGCGATGGGCTTCCAACCGGTGGTGCGGGGATCAGGGCCGCGTTTCGGCAGGGGATCGAAATCCTTCTCATCACCCTTCGCCGCGTAGATCTTGTAGGACTGCGACGAGCGCTCGCCGGAATGCCACGAATAGGAGTTGATGGCTTTGACGGAAATCGCCTTGCCCAGATCGATCTGGATCCGCCCGCCATCATTGCCGTCCTTGAAGGAGAAATTCATGGAGCCTTCGTCCGCTTCCGCCGGGACGCGGCCATCGTTGAGCAGCTCGACCTTCGAGCCCTCGCCATCGATGATGGTGAATTTGGCACCGGTTGCGGCGTCGTTGCGGGAGGGCGGGGGGATGTTGTTGAGCTTGAAGCCCGCGTCTTTCTGACTGCGGGCGAAGTCCACCTTCGGCGCGGCGTGGACGAAGGTGGTGGTGAGGAGTATGCCGAGGGCGGCGCGGGTTTTTAACTTCATGGGATCAATATGGTGAGAGGATCAGGCCCGCGCGAAGTGTCCGGGCCGCGCCGGGAGAAGGAGACCGGCCGTGAAAATAGCGCGTGGGGCGCGGTTGCTTTGGTGCGGCTGGCGGGTGTTTTCCTTGGCGCCGGAGGGAATGACCATGATCGGTCCGCAGGTTCCGGCGGAAAGCCAGCCATTTTCCGGACCATGGACAAAAGCATAGGAGAACATGTCGGTGAGGGAGGTTTCAGCCCGGGACCGCCGATCGTCAATGATTTGTCTCCACGCCCCGTCATTACCTTGTGACAATCGCCAACCGCCGCCGGAGCGACCGGCGGGAGGGTGAAAGGAAAGTCCGGAGACTCGACCGCTGCCGGCATCCTGGCAGAGGGAGTGCGGGAGGTGATTGTTCATCGCATCATCGGTCGGTTTTTCTCTGATAGATGCGGACGTAATCGATCTCATAACGCTGGGGAAACGATGTTTTCGACGGGTCGCCTCCGTTCGCGCCGACCGCCAGATTCAAGCGGAACCGCTGGGGGGAGAGAAACGGATTGATCGCCGGACCATCCGCGTTGATGGCGGTTTTCATGGGCAGCGTGTTGAGGAGCCGGCCATCCAGATAGATCGTGATCTTTTCCTCATCCCATTCGGTCACCCAGAGGTGGAACCGATCATCCCAGGTGTCCTTTCCAAATTTTTCGATGGGGTGGGACGTCGTGTTCCAATGGTCTCGCCCGCCTTTTCCCGCCCAGACGAAGTTCGCCAGGATCTTGTCCTGATAAAACTCCATGATGTCGATTTCCCCGGCGTGTGGCCATCGTCCGAGTCCCGTCGTCCAGATGGCGGGCCACAGCCCGGGTAGCGCCTTGAAGCGCGCCCGCACCTCCGACCTGCCGAAATGCCATTGGTTCCCGCCGACAGTGATGAGGGAGCCCGAGGTGTAGGCGGCTTCCTTGCGCCCTTTTCTCCAATCGCGCGAGCCCTCCGAGTAATCCGGATTTCCCACCTTTTCCTGTCGTGCCTCGATCACGAGGAATCCACCGTGGCAGCGGGAGTTCTCCGCCTGATACCATTGAAGCTCCTGATTCCGGGCGAATCCGATTTCCGACCGCCATTTCGCCTCATCCGGCGGACCGTCCCTGGTGAACTCGTCTGACCACACCAGCTCATAGGCCGGATCACGCGGAGGTGTGACCGGCTCTTCCGCCGAGACGGTATGGATGGTGAGAGCCGCAACGATGGCTGGGAGGAAACGAGACATGGAGGGCATGCGGGATCGGCGGTTTTGACCCGCCAGAAACGGCGCGGGTGGCGGTGTTTCTTTCGTAATGAACCGGGATGGCGGCAAGATGGGAGAAAATAATCAAAACTTGGCTTGATTCCCCGGATTTCGGAGGTAAAACCGCCGCCCCTTCATGCCGGACCCATCACGAACTCTGAAAGTCGCGATCCCAAAAGGCAGTCTTGAGCAACCGACCATCGAGCTGCTCGCCAAGGCTGGCTATGAGATCTATGTTTCCTCGCGTGGACTCCGCCCGAGCTCCAACGATCCGGAACTGGATCTTTACCTGATCCGCGCGCAGGAAATCGGCCGCTACCTCGGCCAGGGTTTCATCGATTGCGGAATCACGGGTTACGACTGGGCGTACGAAAACGATGTGGAGCTGATCGATCTCGGCGAGCTTCCCTACTCCCGCGCGACCACTCGTCCGACCAAATGGGTGCTCGTCGTGCCCGAGGATTCACCGATCCGCAAGCCCGAGGATCTGGAAGGAAAGCGCATCGCCACCGAAGGTGTGGGCATTACCCAACGCTACTTGAAAGAGCGCGGAATCACCGCGAACGTCGAGTTTTCCTGGGGTGCCACCGAGGTGAAGGTGCCGGACCTGGTGGATGCCATCGTGGATGTCACCGAAACCGGCTCCTCGATCAAGGCGAACCGCCTGCGCATCGTTGATACCCTCCTGACCTCGTTTCCCCATTTCTATGCGAATCCCGCCGCTGCGGCTGATCCTTGGAAAAAGGAAAAGATGGATCGCATCGCCCTTCTTTTGAAGGCCGCGCTCTGTGCCCGTGGGAAAGTCGGGCTGAAAATGAATTTCCCAGCCGCTCGTTTGCCCGAGCTTTTGGAAAAACTCCCGTCACTCCGCCGTCCTACGATTTCCCAACTTTCTGAAGAAGGTTGGCTTGCCGTTGAGACTGTGATTGACGAAATCGTCGTCAGGGACATCATCCCCGAACTGAAGCGTCTGGGGGCAGAGGGGATCATCGAGTATCCGCTCAACAAAATCGTCCCCTAATATTTCATCGTAACCTAACCCCGCAACCGCCATGGGCTCCATCAAGAAACGCCGTAAGACCAAGATCAACAAGCACAAGCGCAAGAAGCGCATGAAGCAGAACCGCCACAAGAAGCGTCTCCGCTACAAGTCCTAGTCTCTAGGGTTGATCTGTTTTTACAATTGCCAGGGACTCGTTTGCGGGTCTCTGGCTTTTCTATTTCAAGCTCATGAGCCTGCAGGTGGTTGTGAATTTCCGCGTGATCGACGAGAGCGATGACTGGATCGTCGTGGACAAGCCGGCACCGCTGATTGTTCATCCGGCGAATGACAAGCCGGAGCCGACGTTGCTTGGTGGGTTGGAGCAGCTTTTGGCGTTTGAAATTGAGAATGGCGCCTGCCTCGGCATCATCACACGCTTGGACCGGGAAACGAGCGGGATTGTCCTGGTGGCCAAACATACCCGGGCGGCCCGTGAACTCGGGTGGATCTTCGAACGGCGTCAGGCGCACAAGGAATATCTCGCAATCGTTCACGGGTGGCCGGAAGAGGAGGAGTGGGAATGTGCGGAACCCATGCTTCGGGCGGGCGAACTCGGTCCTTCGCCCATTTGGGTGCGCCAGACGGTGCATTCCACGGGAAAGGAATGCCGCACACGATTCCGTGTGGAACGGCGTTTCCAGAGAGGCGGCGCCAGGTTTTCGCTGATCCGGTGCTTTCCTGAAACAGGACGAATGCACCAGATCCGCGTTCATCTCGCGCATGCCGGATTTCCCATCCTCGGGGACAAGATTTATTCAGGAGACGGCTCGGAGTACCTGGAATGGATGGCGGATGGTTGGACGGCGGATTTGCAAACAAGGCTGATCCTGCCACGCCACGCCCTCCATGCGACCATGTTGGGAATTCCGTGGGAGGGGAAACCCGTCGGGTGGGAATCCGGTCTGCCCACGGATATGGACGAGTTTTGTGAAGGAAGGGAGATCAGCGTGACCCCCGGGGTTGTCATCTGGAGCCGGCATGATTAACTGCGGCATGATCTCATTGGACGAAGTGGTGAAGTATCTGGATTCGGAGCTGAAAACCGCCACCATCAGCGATTATCCCGGCGCGCTGAACGGACTGCAGCTTGCGAACGAAGGTCGGATCTGCCGTGTCGTCGCAGCGGTGGATGCGTCGTTGCCTGTCATCAGAAAGGCAGCCGAGGGCGGACCTGGTCTGTTGCTCGTGCATCATGGAATGTTCTGGCAGGGAGTGCAGCCGGTGACGGGTCCTTTTTACCAAAAGCTCAGGATTGCGATGGATGCCGGACTGGCGATTTATTCATCGCATCTTCCGCTCGATGTGCACCCTCAGTTGGGAAATAACATTCTTCTGTGCAAAGCGCTCGGAATCATGGATGTCCATCCGTTTTTCGATCAAAAAGGACTCTCTTTGGGCCTGCGTGGATCTTGGATGGGGGAACGGAATGAGCTCGAAGGGGTGCTGAAATCCGTATTGAATGGTCCGGTTCATCTTTGTCCCGGCGGGCCTAAAACCGTCTCACATATCGGGGTCATTACCGGTGGGGCAGGCAGCGAGGTGGTGAAAGTCGCGTCCACCGGAGTGGACACGTTCATTACTGGAGAAGGTCCGCACTGGAGCTATTCTCTCGCTGAGGAGCTAGGAATCAACGTGTTCTACGGAGGGCACTACGCGACAGAGACGTTCGGAGTGAAAGCATTGGCGGCACGGATCGCCGAAAAAAGTGGAATACCGTGGGAATTTATCGATCATCCTACCGGTCTTTAAATGAGTAAGTTGCATCGATTTCGTGGCGATAATCGCAAAATCACCCGGCTGGTTGTAGGGGATTGCACTACAAAAGAGGATTTTTTCTTCGCAAAGGGCTTCGTGCATAATGCGAAAGTGGCCAAATTTCCCAGATGAAACTGTTAGTCGTATAATTTAAGTGTTTTATTTTAAGTTAATTATCTAATTCTAAGTAAAGCTCAAATATTTTCCAACCAGTGGCAAAAAAGACTTGCTTGAAGGGCCGGGAACCGCTCTTATTGCTCTCGAAAGCGCGGGCATAGCTTAGTGGTAAAGCGCTATCCTTCCAAGTTAGACATGCGGGTTCGATTCCCGCTGCCCGCTCCATTTACTCTCAAGTCAAATCAGTCCCCATATGAAAAAAACCATTTTCTTCGCAATGTTCAGCACTGCGCTCGCGGTGATTCCGGCGCATGCCGACGTGGATTGCATCGCTCTTTCCGCATCTGTGAAAAAGTCGGTTGTGGCCGAGCAATCCAAAGTGCTTGAAATTGTTTCCGCGCAAGTTGCCGCATCTCCAGGCTGCGCCTGCGAGATTGTGAAAGTTGCGATCGAGGAGTCCAAGGCAAACTCTGAAATGGTTGCTGCGATCGTGGAGGCTGCTTCCGTGGCGGCTCCTGATCAAATGCGTTTGGTTTCCCAATGCGCGGTTGCCGTTGCTCCGGATGCGCTTGCGGCGGTCCAGGCGGTGGTCGCCAAGTTGGATCCAAACTCTGGCGAATCCGGCACTAGTGCGAAAAGCTCCAAGGATGCTGAGGCTGCGCCGGATGCGACGTCGACGGCATTCAATCCGCTGGACTTCCCAGGTCAAGGCCCGATCGGACCGCCTCCTGGTGCGGCTGTGGGTCCGGGTGGTATTCCTCTCGTTCCTATGATTCCTCCGATCATCATCGCTCCTCCTGATAATCCGGATGGCGTTACCGATCCCGATGCGAACTGATCTTTTTTGATTCATTCGGAGAATTTTATTTTAGCGTAAGCAAAAAAATCACATGAAAAGCAAATTTTCTTTAGGTCTGTTCGGTCTCTTTTCTGTAGTGTCTGCATCGGCGCAGGGTCTTTATTATGTTGGAGATGAGACAAAGGAAGCCAGCCCGCTGAAGTGGGTCGTTGGTGCCAGCGTCACCTATGACGACAATGTCAACCCTGGCGTTGGCGACAAGGAAGATTCCACAGGCATCACACCATTCGTCGGGCTTTCCCTCGTCAGCATCACCCCGCAAACGACATGGGATGTTTATGCCCGTCTCGGCTTGATCTACTACTTTGATAGTCCGGATTATGGTGGTGATTCCGAGGATGTATACAGCCAGTCGCGTGTGGGCGCAAACTTCACGCACAATTTTAATGAGCGCCTTCGTTTCGCCAGCAGGAACTTCGCCGCTTATGAATTGGAGCCTGACTATTCTTATGGCTACGCCTCGGGACGTCAGCAGGGTGAATATTTCTACTGGTCTACCGACAACTCAGTCGGTTATCGCTGGACCGAGCGTTTTGGTACCTACACCGGACTCAGGCTCACGGGTGCTGACTACGATGGTCGCAACAATGACCGCGTGGGCTGGGAGGCTTACAACCAGCTTCGTTATCAGCTTGGACCTCAAACGGTTCTTACTGCGGACTATCGGTATGGCCAGACCTATGGCGACGGACAATCTTCCGATTCGACCGACCAATACCTGCTCGGCGGCGTTGAACAGCGCTTCAGCCCCAATACGATCGGTATTCTTCGGGCTGGTGCTCAATTCCGCGACGTGGATGATGGTGATTCCAACACCAGTCCATATCTGGAGCTCGCTTTGAACTCCCGCGTGACGCAGCAATTCACAGTGAAAGCCTTCACCCGATATGGTATCGAATCCTACGACACCGTTCGTTTCGACTCGTCCATTCCTGATTCGGTGGAATATGACAGCCGCAGCACATGGCGTCTGGGTATTTCCAGCAGCTACGTGGTGTCTCCGACATTCACCATCTTTAGTGGAGTTGATTATATCCCTGCCACCTTTGAAGACGGCCGCGTGCTCAATGCGGTTGCGGGAACTCCAGTTGCCGACCGTGATGAAGATACCCTGAATGCCTACATCGGCCTGTCCGTGAAGCTCACCGACTACCTTACCGGAACGGCTTCCTATAACTACACCAAATCTGATTCCGACTTCGATAACAACACCTACAATCGCAATCGCGTCAGTGTTGGCGTCAGCGCCGAGTTCTGATCCGAGATTGGTGGGAAGAGCCTTATTGAAAATATTAGTTGCTTGAACTCGAACTCCCGCAATGTCCTTCATTGCGGGAGTTTTTATTTCGACTGGACCGCTTTTGAAACTGTGAAAGAATTACGATAAATGAATCCCTCGTCTCCACAACAAAACGAAGCCGCTCTCCACGCGGTGGACTACTGGCAAGTGATCAAGAATCGCTACGGGATCATTCTGCTCACCCTCCTGCTGGTGTTCATGACCGCTGCCGTCATCACCTACGTGATGCCGAAGAAGTATGAAAGCGAGGCGGTGATGGAATTGAAGGCTCAGGGCATGGGCATGACTCCGTTCGGAGGCAATCTGGAATTCCAAACCACCGGCAATCGAATGTCGCCCCAGTTTTTCGGAACGGAATTCGAAAAGATCAAGAGTAGCAAATCTCTTTACAAAGTCGTTGAAAAACTGGAACTTGCAAATAAATGGGGTGTTGATAAATCAGTCGCCGTCCAGATCCTCAAGGGGATCGTTCATACTGAAAACACCCGGGGAACCGACCTGATTTCCATCAGGGTCCGCCATACCGACAAGGATGACGCGAAGGACGTGGCGGAAGAAGTTGCCAAGGCATATAAGGAATATCGGTTTGAGATCGAAAGCCGTGACGCGGAAAAAGGTTTGCATGAGCTCACCAAAGCCGTTCAGGATCAAGAGGATGTAGTGGAAGATAATCGTAAACTTCTTGCCACCATCTCCAAAACCAAGGGGATCATCTACCGGGGCCAGGATTCCTACTATGGTCAAGGTGGGGTGGACGAGGATTCGGCCGCCCGCAGCGCGTTGGAAACATTCAACCAGCTGCAGAAGGAAGAGATGCAGCTTAAATCCCAAATCGACAGTCTCCTGAAGATCGATAGCGATCAACTTATGGTCACTGCGGCAGGATTGGACCTGCCTGACAATATTATCAGAACGATCTACCCCCAATATATGGAGGCACAGCGTGGGCTGGAGACCCTCAAACTTACCGGATTGGGTGACAGGCACCCAGATATCCTGGCTGCCAAAGACCAGATCGCGTCCATGAAGCGGCAATTGGATGAAGGCGTGGTCACCTTGCGTGAAACGCTAAGAACCAAGCTGAACATGGCCTCCAATAGCTTGAAGAGTGTCGAGTCGATGAAGGAGTCCACCCGTGCGGAAGCCATCAACCGTGGGCTCGCGGGTCAGGATTATGTCGACGCCAAACGCGAGCTGGAGTCTTCGCAAACACTTCTTGAAAGCATGAAACTCAAGAAGATCGGTGTGGAGACGACACTCAAGATGACCCAGGAATCGATCGTCATTCACGAAGATCCCCAGGTTTCCCAAAGCCCGGTGAGCCCGAACGTGACCATGAATCTTGTTCTTGGTGCCGTGGTCGGCTTGATCTTCGGCGTTGGCATCGCCTTCTTCCTCGAATATCTCGATACCTCCGTGAAGAGTCTTGAGGACGTCGAGCGTTATCTCCAGGTTCCGGTTCTTGCGGTCATTCCGAAGGACGTGGGTGTGCTCCACAAGCAGAGCGGAATGAGCCCCGATGCCGAGGCATACCGGATTCTCAGGACCAACATCGAGTTCAACCGGAAGAATCCTGAAGACAATGCCATTACGGTGGTTTCGGGTGGTGCCGGTGAGGGTAAATCAACGACCTTGGTCAACCTTGCCTATATTTGCGCCCAGGGCGGTTATACCACATTGATGATCGATGCCGACCTTCGGAGGCCGCGTTTGCACACCTTCTTTGACATCAACAATTCGGTCGGTCTCACGAACTACCTCACCACGGAGCTGATGTTGGAGGACGTGATCCTCCAGACTCCAGTCGACAACCTCTACTTCATGCCGTCGGGCATCCTTCCTGCGGATGCCGCGGGTATCTTGAACTCGCGTAGGATGTCCGAGTTGATTCAGGACGTGAAACAGCGCTTCGATCTGGTGCTTGTCGACAGTCCGCCAATTCTGGGTGTCAGTGACGCATCGGTTCTGGCCAGCGAGGTGGACCTCACGATGATCGTTGTCCAGCACCGCAAGCTTCCTCGGAACATGCTTCTTCGCGTGAAGCAGGCGGTCGAGAATGTCGGCGGGCATGTGATCGGGGTTGTCTTGAACAACGTGGATGTCCGCAGCGACAGCCAGTATCAATACTACACCAGCTACTACACCTACTACGCGCCTGCGGAGTCACAGATCGGACCTCCGGTCGGGGCTGCGTCGGCTCCCTCCAAGCCGCAGGCCGAGCCTCGCGGAAACGATTCGGAACTTTATTGAAACTCAACGGACCTTCGTTATGAATATTAAGAAAATCCTATTGGGGATATTGATGTTGGCTGCCACGTCCATCATCGCCTTCGGCCAGATCGAAGCTGGAAAATCGATTCAAATCACGATTTCCGGAGTTCCCGACAAAGATCGTGCGACGATCACCAATACTTATCCCGTTTCCGAATCCGGCATGATCAACATGCCGTATATCGGACCTGTCCAGGCCGCGGGACTGAGGACCGACCAACTGCAATCCAAGCTTCAGGGCCTCTACAAGAGCAGCGGATATTACACCAATCCGACCATCCAGGTCATCTCGAACGCGATCGGTGCGAATGTCGCGCAGGAAAGTGTGATCGTGGGTGGCCAGGTCAGAAGGCCCGGGCCTGTTCCTTTCGCCAAGGAGCTCACCCTCTGGGGTGCCATCCAAGCGGCTGGCGGAGCGACCGAGTTCGGCAGCATGCGTCGGGTGAAGGTCATCCGTGGAGGTAATCAAAAATCCTACGATGTCACGAAACCCCAGTTCATGCAGATCCCGCTGCAGAGGAATGACACGATCGAGGTGCCGATGAAAACCATCTTGAACGGTTGATTCATCATTGTTTCAGACCGCTGCGTTGGATAGGTGAATGCCGCCTTCGATGAAACGTCTGGAACAACGTCCTTCGGGCAGCCTGTCCTTCCTCCTTGGAATTCCGGCAGGTCATCAGTCTTTGGGGACGACCCTGCCTCTGTCAGGATTGGTTTGCCTCGTGATGGCGGGCATGCTGGCGGCAACGGGTTTCGTCCATGGTCGGGAGGTTCCTGAAAGCATTGTCGGAAAGCTGGGATCCCAGCGGTTTCGAGAAAGGGAAGACGCCGAGGAGGAGTTGTTGGCGTGGACCCGGAGCCAGCCCGGCGATGGAGCGGATATTCTTTTGAAGGCGTCTCACGTGCAGAAGGATCCCGAAGTTCGGGAGCGCTGCTTGTCAGTGCTGCGTGTCGTGGTGGCGGATCAGTATTCGAAGGAGGGCAGAGGCTACATCGGAATCGGATTGAAGGCCTTCGTTGGCAACCTGCCGGGTGAGGCGGAGCCGTGTGGCATGATACAGGTGACCCAGGTTCAACCGGATTTTCCGGGGCAACGGGCGGGACTGCGGCCAGCTGATCTGATCGTTTCCCTGGATGGCGAGACTTGGCGTGATGCGACCGCGCACGAGGAGTTTTCCCGTAAAATCGCCGGATTGAAACCGGATACGAAAGTCAGATTGAAGGTGCTGAGGGATCAGAAATTGCTGGATCTCGAGGCGACTCTCGTCCGTCGGCCGGTGGTGGCTGACAACCCCTTTTTCGACTCCCGGAAAACGGATGCGGAAGGTCTTGAGCAGGCGGCGAGAGAGGCGCACTTCAAGCAATGGATGAACGAGAGAAGAATCGATGATTGAACCCTCTGCCGACTTTTTAGAAATCGACATTTGGCAAAGTCGTGACACCTTTTTGAAATATCCCAATCACCCCACCGTTTGAAATACATGACTACTTCTTGGTTTCGGAAAGCCGCGTCAGCAGTCGCACTGGTGGCGATCTCCTGCACTGCTTGCGCGCAGCAGGCTGATTTCAACGAGGTGGGGAGGCAGATGGCGATCATGCTGCAGAACAGCCACTTCGCCCGTCTGCCATTCAACGAGGAGCTGAGCCATCGCTTTCTGGACGACTACCTGAAGGATCTGGATTTCCAACGCCTGTACTTCACTCAAGAAGACGTCGATGTCTTCAACGAGAAATACGGAGATCAGTTCCATACGATGCTCCTGAATGGCAAAAGCATGTCGGCAGCGACCGAAATCTACCGGCTGTTTGAAAAGCGTGTGGAGGAACGCGTGGCCCTGACCGGGAAATTGCTCAAGGAGGAACAGTTCGATTTCACCAAAGATGAATCGGTCATGGTGAGTCGCAAGGATGTGGCATGGCCTAAAAATACCAAGGACGCGGAAAGGCTGTGGGCGCTCCAGATCAAGGAAGCGGTGCTCGGCGAGACCCTGCGCCGCGAGGTGATCAGCAGGCTGGCGAAGGAGCAGAACAAACCGGACCCCGGTATCGCGGACCGCAGTCCCCAAGAGAAGGTCTCGCTCCGCTACAAACGTTTCCTGAACAGCGTGAAAGACGTGAACGAGGAGGATATCGCCAGCTATTTTCTCAATTCGGTCGCCCGTTCCTATGATCCCCACACGGATTACATGCGGCCGCCCGACATGGAGAAGTTCAAATCGGGCATGAAGAACGAACTCATCGGTATTGGTGCGCTGCTCCAGGCTGATGAGGATGGAGCGACCAAGATCATGGGAATCATGCTGGGTGGCCCTGCGGACCGCGAAGGCAAACTCAATCTCAATGACCGGGTGGTGGGTGTCGATGCGCTCAACACCGGAAAACCCGAAGACATGGTCGACATCATGTTCATGAAGATCGACAAGGTGGTCAACTTCATCCGTGGCAAGGAAGGAACATCGGTTGGCCTGAAGGTGGAACCTGCCGGAGGTGCGCCGGGTGAGACAAAAATCGTCGTCATCCCGCGTGGGAAGGTGGAGATCAAGGACGAGCAGGCGAGTGGCGAGGTGATCGAAATGAAATCCGACAAGGAGATCACCCGCCGCCTCGGTATCATCACCCTGCCATCGTTTTACGCCGATTTCGACGAAGGCAAGGTGCGGTGCTCCGTGGATGTTGAGAAAATCCTGAAACGGTTGAACGACGAAAAAATCGACGGACTCATTCTGGACCTCCGCAACAATGGCGGTGGCTCCTTGGAAGAAGTCCGCCGGATGACCGGTTTCTTCATCGAGAGCGGCCCGGTGGTTCAGGTGAAGAACACCCTGGGCCAGGTTCAGGTGAAGGATTCCGACAGCGGCAAGCCCATCTACACCGGACCGATGGTCGTCATGACAGACAAGAGCAGCGCATCCGCCAGCGAGATTCTTGCCGGAGCTTTGCAGGATTTCAACCGTGCCGTCGTGGTAGGAGACTCATCGACTTTCGGAAAAGGAACGGTACAGCAACCCATGGATATCGGGCGGATGCTTCCGCTCTTCGCCGCCAGAAACCGTGCGGGTCATCTGAAGGTGACCATTCAGAAGTTCTATCGCCCCTCGGGATCTTCCACTCAGATGGACGGTGTCGCGGCGAACGTTGTCATCCCCAGCCTCACCGACGCTCTCGACCTTGGTGAAAAATTCCTCGATCACCCGCTGCCCCACGACCGGATCCGTCCGGCGGGGGACTTCAAGCCGCTGGATTCGCAAGCGTTGTTCCTTCCCCGCCTGAAGGAACTGAGCCAGGAGCGCCTGAACGCGTGCAAGGATTTTTCATACATCATCCAGGACGTGATGAAGGCCAAGGATCGTTTGAAGAAGAACCAGGTTTCGCTCAACAAGGCGACGCGGGAAAAGGAGATCGCGGAATCAGACGCGATGCAAAAGGAAAGAAATGCGGAGCGGCGCACGCGTTTTGCCAAAATGGCTGAGGACGATAAGAAGTCGTTGGCTTTCTTCAAGCTCACCCTGGAGGATCTGGAAAAGGATGAGGCGTTGGTCCCTTACAATCCGGCCGATGAAAGCAAGGATTACATGCGCCGGGCCAAGGATGCGACCGCGGAGCTCGATGAAACTCCAAAGTGGCCGACGGGTCTGGATCCTCTGAAACGCGAATCCCTTTCGGTCCTCAAAGACCTGGTCGACCTCACCGAAAACGCCCGCCTCGCGGGAATTCTGAAAAACGCTGCCGAAGTCCGTTGATGTCGGAAGTGTGTGAAAACCTGAACGAAGTTCTGGGACATGTTTCAGCTGCTTGCTTGAGGGCGGGGAGAAACCGGGATTCCGTCCAACTCATCGCGGTTTCGAAGACATTCCCGGCGGATGCCGTGAGGGATGCTGTCGAAGCGGGTCAGGATGTCTTCGGAGAAAGCAAACTTCAAGAGGCGGAGCCGAAGATCGCCGCATTGCCGGGTTCGCTGCATTGGCACTTCATCGGTCGCGTCCAAAGGAACAAGGTCAGGAAACTGTTGCAGAATTTCGAGGTCATCCATGCCATCGACTCGCTGCGGCTCGCGGCGTATGCGGATGAGATCGCAGGCGAGCTGGGACTGTTTCCCCAGGTTTTCCTACAGGTGAACGTCGCCGGGGAGCAAACCAAAGGAGGCTTCGAGCCTGATATGCTGCGTGCGGAGATGGATAGCCTGCTGAAGTTAAAGCGTCTCGAAATCATCGGCCTCATGTGCATTCCTCCCGCTGGTCCGGATGCCGGATCCGCCCGGCCATGGTTCGTGGCATTGCGGGAATTGCGCGATTCCCTCGAAGCGGAATTCTCCGTCGAACTCCCCGCGCTCAGCATGGGTATGAGTGGTGATTATGAGGTTGCGATCGAAGAAGGAGCGACCCACGTGCGCGTGGGGTCCGCGATTTTCGGCAAACGCGCCTATCGGGTGGACGGCGAACTCGGATAGGGACTAGGCTGTCCCATGACCTTGAGACTGGAAAACGCCACCGTCATCGGCAGCGAACTCGCCCTTTCATTCGCAGATGGATTTGAAGCCTATCTGTCCCTTCCCATGTTGCGCCGCGCCTGTCCCTGTGCCGGTTGCCAAGGCGAGCCGGATGCGCTCGGTCGCGTCGTGCGTCCTCACGTGGAGCATGGTCCGCGTGCGTTCGACCTCCTGAAATTCGAAGCGGTGGGCGGCTACGCCCTCCAACTTTTCTGGGGTGACGGACACTCCACCGGCATCTACAGCTACAATTATCTCCAGAAGCTCGCCGAGCTTCCACCGCTCTGACAGCCACCTCGTCGTGATCTCCGCCGATACCGATCTTGCCTCCGCATCACTTCTTCCCTCGAAGGAAGTGACCGCGCTGGCTGCGGCCGGATTCACCACCGCTGTCGATCTGTTGGATCATCTTCCGAAACGCTACGAGGACCGGAGGCGTTTCGATGCCTTCCCCACCCAGCCCACGGCCGCCTCCGTCTGCCTGCGCGGCATGGTCGTCGACGCCTCGCTGAAGCATTTCGGATCTCACAGGAAATTCTATGAAGCGCTCGTCATGGACGGGGCCGGCGGAGTCTTCGGCTCCGGGAAAATCACCTGCCGGTGGTTCAACATGCCGTTCATCCAGAAATTGGTCGCCACGGGTCACGAGGTGAGCGTCTTCGGAAAGGTGAAGGAGGCCAATGGACGTCTCATCATCGACCACCCCGAGTTTGAAATCCTCCGCGAGGACGACGCCGAGTCCATCCATATCGAGCGCATTGTTCCGATCTACCGGAACATCGCGGGGATCGCCCAGCGGAGGTTGCGGGAAATCATCCATTCGCTGCTCCACCAGATCGATGCCGGAACGCTCCGAGGAGTGGCGGATGACGTTGAGGGGCAGCCGCGGTTGCAGACATTCAAGGACGTTCATTTCCCGGAATTCATCGAGCGGGCGCACGAGGCCCGCCGCCGCTTCGCATTGGAGGAATTCTTCGCGCTCCAGCTCAATGTGGTCTGGCGCCGCTCGCGGTATGGCGAGCAATCCGGTCGGGTGCTGGGAAAGACCACCCGCTACCTCAAGAGTTTTCATGCCAGCCTGCCTTTCGACCTGACAGGGGCGCAAAAACGATCCATCAAGGAAATCCTCGCGGACATGCGGAGCTCCCGTCCGATGAACCGCTTGCTCCAGGGCGACGTCGGCTCCGGAAAAACGTTCGTCGCGATGGCAGCCATGCTGCTTGCCATCGAATCCGGCTGCCAGGCGGCGCTCATGGCTCCGACGCAGATTCTGGCGGAACAACATTATCTCACGTTCCGCAACTGGCTGGAGCCGCTCGGCATCCGTGTGGCCCTGCGGACGGCGAACCGGGACGAAGGAAACCATCTCGAAATGTCCGGCGATCCGCAGATCATCATCGGCACGCACGCCCTGCTTTACGATGCCGTCTCTTTCCGGGATCTCGGGCTGATCGTCATCGACGAACAGCACAAGTTCGGCGTCGCCCAACGGGCTTCACTCATCCGGCAGGGCGTCGTTCCGGATGTGCTCGTCATGACCGCCACGCCGATTCCGAGAACCCTCACCATGACGATCTATGGAGATCTGGATGTCTCGATCCTTGACGAGAAGCCGCCGGGCCGCAGCAGGATCACCACGGCGGTCCGGATCGCGCCGAAGCAGACGGATGTCACCAAATTCGTCAAGGACCAGCTCGCCCTGGGGCGCCAGGCCTATCTTGTCTATCCGTTGGTGGAGGAAAGCGAGACGCTGAAAGCCGAGTCCGCCACCGAAGCGTTCGAGAAATGGAAAAAACGACTGAGCCCTCATGAGGTCGGCCTGATCCACGGGAAGCTCCGTCCGGAGGAAAAGGAAGCCGTCATGCGGCGTTTCAGGGAAGGGGAGGCTGCGGCACTCGTTTCCACCACCGTCATTGAGGTCGGCGTGGACGTCCCGAATGCCAGTGTGATGATCCTTCATCACGCCGAGAGGTTCGGCCTCGCCCAGCTCCACCAGTTGCGGGGGCGCATCGGGCGCGGCGGGCACAAGGGCTATTGCGTCCTCCTGACCGACGGGAAAAACCCCGAGTCACTGGAAAAGCTGAAGGTGCTTGAGAAGACATCGGATGGATTCGAGATCGCCGAGGCGGACCTCCGCCTGCGTGGTCCCGGAGATGTGCTGGGCACCGTGCAGAGCGGACTGGCGGATCTGAAATTCACCGACTTCCTCGCGGACACCGCGTTGTTGCGCGAGGCCCGCGCGCTGGCGGACAAGACGCTGGAGGAGGATCCCCATCTTGAGGGCATCCACCGGAACCTGAAATCTCTCATCCAGGATTCCGATGCCGCCGCCCGTCTGCCGAGCACCGCATGATTCAGCGCTCCACGATCTTGTAAACGGGTCCGCGATGATCCACGATGTAGAGATTCCCGTCGTTGTCCTCGGCGAATGAGGAAATCAGGTTGATGCGGCCGCCTTCGGGTTGAAGTGCCTTGGTGTGATCCTTGAAGCCGGTGGCCTTGCCGTTCTTCAACTCGAAGGACCAGATGCGGGGGTTCTGATAGTCGCCGAAAACATAGCGCCCCTGCAGTTCCTTGACAGGGCCGCGGTAAACATAGCCACCGGTCACCGACAGGCCTTCGTTGTCTTTCATTCCGTGGTCATACGAGTAGACCGGATCGATCGCCCCTTCCGGAAGCGGACCGCCCACGTCTTTCTTCGGGTTCTCCTTGTCGGCCTCGCGCAGACGCCAGCCGTAGTTCGCACCCGCGCCCTTGCCCTTCGGCATGTAGTTGATTTCCTCCCAGCGGTTCTGGCCGACATCGCCGATCCAGAAGTCTCCGGTCTCGCGGTCGAACGAGCAGCGCCATGGGTTTCTCACCCCATAGGCCCAGATCTCGGGTTTCACCTCCTTGTCGGATACGAAGGGATTGTCGGAGGGAACCTTGTAGCCGGTTTCGGGCGAGACATCGATACGGAGGATTTTTCCCAGCAAGGAATCGAGGGCCTGGCCACGCTTGTTCGGGTCATCCCCCGCTCCACCGTCGCCGTTGCCGATGTAAAGCATGCCGTCGGGACCGAAGTCGAGCCAGCCGCCGTTGTGGTTCTCGAACTCGGAGGGATATTTCAAGATCACCTCGCCGGTGGAGGCATCGGTCGTTTTCTTGTCCTTCGAGACGAACCGGACGATGCGTGTCTGCTTCTCCTTGTCCGTGTAATTCACGTAGAAGCGGCCGGTTTTTTCGAAATCCGCCGCGAAGGCCAGGCCGAGAAGCCCTTCTTCATTTCCCTTGCGGGTGACATCCTGACTCACATCGAGGAATGGCTCGCTGCCGCGTTCACCGGTCTTCTCATCCACGATCCAGACCTTGCCGCCTTGCTCCATCACCCAGAGTTTGCCCTTCACGCCTTTTGGCACTCCCGCCCATACCGGACGTTCGAAGCCCTTGGCCACGGGTTCCACGCCGATTTCGGCATGGGAGATGGCGAATGAGGCGAGAAATGAGGCGGCGATGGAGGATTTTCGGAGCATGGCGGAAAGCTAATTGGATTACGAACCCATACAAGCGGTAAAGCCCCGGATCTTTCAAAAAGCACGGCTGTCCTGCGGCAGGTTTTTGACCAGATCGATCAATTCCTCGGCTGCTTTGGAAAGCGGAACAGCCCGGCGTTTCATCAGGCTGATCGTGCGCTCCGGCGCGGGATCGTGAAATCTGGAAAACACCAGACCCGGCACGGGCCGCGAGCGCACGGCCAGCTCGGGCACCACTGCTGTGCCCATGCCGGCGGCGACCATGGCGAGGGCGGTTTCCAACTGGTCGCATTCCAGTTTCGGATCGAGCTTCTGCAAGCGGCACACCTGGAGCGTGCGGTCGGTGAGGCAATGTCCGTCGCGCAGGTGGATCAGCGTTTCCGGCAGCAGATTCTCCGGCTTGGGAGCCTGACGAGAGTCCGCGAGCGGGTGAGAACTCGGCACCGCCAGCATCAGTGGTTCGCGGAAAAGCTCCAGCACGTGCAACGACCATTTTTTCCGGTCCTGGGCAGTCACGTCGCTGAGGATCGCGAACTCGATGCTTCCATCCACCACCTGCTGGATGAGTCCGCTCGTCCGCGCCTCCCGCACCTGGACGTCGATCATCGGGAACGCCTCGCGAAACGGACCCAGCAGCCGTGGCAGAAGATACGGGGCGATCGTCGGGATCATTCCGAAGATCAGGCTGCCTTCGTGTGTTTCACGCCGTTTGGTGAATCGTTCGCGGAGCAACCGCGCTTCTTCGAGCACACGCTCCGCATGCTCCAGCAGGATACGTCCCGCCGAGGTGACTTCGACTCCGCGCGGCTTGCGGAGCACCAGGGTTTCTCCAAGCTCCTCCTCCAGCGCACGGAGTTGCTGGCTGAGCGACGGTTGCGCGACGCGGCACCGCTTCGCCGCTTCCGTCAGGGAGCCTTCCTTCACGATGGCGGTGAAATATTCGAGTTGGCGCAGATCCATGGTGGATTTTTGCCATAGGTTTTTCCAATGGCAAGCATTGAAAGTGAGGTCTTTTCCAATGGCAGAAATATTGGTATCAACGAAGCGCATCTGAAAAACCCTCAACCGAACCACCACCATGTCCGACCCGAAACAAATGACCACCACCGGTGGCAACCCGATCTCAGACAACCAGAATTCCCTGAGCGCCGGTCCGCGCGGGCCGCTGTTGTTGCAAGACTACCAGCTCATCGAGAAGCTCGCCCACCAGAACCGCGAGCGCATTCCGGAGCGGGTCGTACATGCGAAGGGGTCGGGAGCGTTCGGCACGCTTACCATCACCCACGACATCACGCGTTATTCCAAGGCCGCCGTGTTTTCGCAGATCGGGAAAAAGACCGACGCGTTGCTGCGCTTCTCCACCGTGGCCGGCGAGCGGGGCGCGGCGGATGCCGAGCGCGACGTCCGTGGATGGGCGCTCAAGTTCTACACTGATGAAGGCAACTGGGATCTGGTTGGAAACAACACGCCGGTCTTCTTTGTCCGTGACCCGTTGAAGTTCCCGGACTTCATCCACACCCAGAAGCGGCACCCGCGCACGAACATGCGGAGTGCGACGGCGATGTGGGACTTCTGGTCGCTCTCGCCGGAGTCGCTTCATCAGGTCACCATCCTCATGTCCGACCGCGGCCTGCCGAAAAGCTACCGTCACACGAACGGCTACGGCTCGCATACCTACTCTTTCATCAACGCGAACAACGAACGGTTCTGGGTGAAGTTCCACTTCAAGACACGCCAGGGCATCCAGACGATGACGAACCGCGAGGGAGAGCAGCTCATTGCGAAGGATCGCGAGTCATCACAGAAGGATCTCTACGAATCCATCGAAAACGGCGACTTTCCGAAGTGGGATTTCAAGATCCAGGTGATGGCCGAGGAGCAGGCGGAGAACTGCGCGTTCAACCCCTTTGATCTCACCAAGGTCTGGCCTCATGCGGATTACCCGCTCATCGACGTGGGGGTGCTTGAGCTGAACCGCAATCCTGAAAATTATTTCCAGGAAATCGAACAATCCGCCTTCTCTCCGTCCAACATCGTTCCGGGGATCGGCTTCTCACCGGATAAGATGCTGCAGGCCCGGATCTTCTCCTACGCGGATGCCCACCGCTATCGCGTGGGCACCTGGTATGAATCCCTGCCGGTGAACCGTCCGAAGAGTCCGGTGAACACCTACCACATGGACGGACCGATGAATTTCCACGCGCCTTCCGCCAGCAACGCCTACTATGAACCGAACTCGATGGGCGGTCCGGTCCAGAACGACCGTTTCGCGGAACCGCCCCTCAAGATCTCCGGTGATGCGGACCGCTGGAACCACCGTGACGGCAATGACGATACCACCCAGCCGGGGAATTTGTTCCGCCTCATGAGTCCGGCCCAGCAGCAGGCGCTCTTCAGCAACATCTCCGAGGCGATGCTCGGGGTGCCGCAGGAAATCATCGACCGCCAACTGGTCCATTTCGACAAGGCGGACCCCGCTTACGGTGCGGGCGTGCGGGCGGCGCTGGCTTCGATTTCCGGAGCGAACAACATCTCTACCCAGGAAGAAGGATAACCCACTGCGGAACATCGTCATGAGCATCACCAATGATCCCGAAATCACCGCTGAGGAAGAGGCGCGCTACGCCGAACTCCAGCAACTCGCGCTCGACTCCGCCCGCACGGGGGACGTGGCGATGCTCGTGCCCATGCTTGACGCTGGCATGCCTGTGAATCTGGCGGATGAGAAGGGTAACAGCCTGCTCATGCTCGCCGCTTATCATGGGCATCTCCCGCTGGTGCGGCTTCTGCTGGAGTCGGGGGCGGCCCCGGACCAGCGGAACGCACGGAACCAGACCGCCCTCGCCGGAGTCGCCTTCAAAGGAGGATTGGAAATCGCCAGGCTGCTGGTCCAGTATGGGGCGGATCCGAATGCGGACCAGGGCGGCGGACGCTTTCCCATCCAGTTCGCCGCCATGTTCGGAAATCCTGACATCGTGGAATTTCTCAGCTCGCTCCAGCCCACGCGGAAGGTTCCGTGGTCGGTGCGGTGGCTGGGAAAAATCACGGGCGTGATCCGCAGGCGGGTGGTTCCGATGTTCGGAAGCCATTGGAGACCGTCGACCGTGCCGTAAACCCCGGTCGCCTCTCCGTTGACGGGAAAAGGTCCGAGAGCGGGGGATGACGATTTTTCACACCCGTCTTGCCTTGGCAGGCGCGCGGGGTATGGTCGCGTCCGAGCCTGTCATGACGCCGTTTTTGAGGAAAATTTTAGGAATGAACTGGGTGTTCGTGCTGGTGATGTACGGACTCCTGGTTTTCGGAGTTTTCATGATCGAAAGCGCGGCGAGGCACCTGGGCGGTGTCTCGAAGGGAGCGCTGGAACAGTTCGGCAGCGTGGGGGCCTACTATGCCTCAAAGCAGAAGACGTTCATCCTCATCGGAAGCATCGCCTATTTCGCGGCGGCGTTTGTCGATTACCGGTGGATCCGGTGGCTCGGCATCCCGTTTTACCTCGTGAGCCTGGGTCTCATGGGGGCGGTGCTGATGATGCCGAACAGCGACGAAAAGGTCTATCAGCTGCAAATCGGATCCCTGACCTTCCAGCCCGCCCAGTTGGGCATCACAGCAGGTATCCTGCTCATCGCCTGGCTTTTGCAGGATCTTCCGAAACTGCACCGTTGGTTCGGTGCTCCGTTCATCAAGATCGGCATCATCGGAGTCTCGGCGGCGGTGCCTTTCCTGATGGTGATGAAGATGGGAGACATGGGATCGGCGCTGGTGTGGATTCCGGTGTGCGTTGTCGCGCTCATCATCGGCGGCATACCGTTCCGTTATCTCACCTGCATGGCGTTCATCGGGGCGGGGGTGCTGCCGTTGCTTTATTTCGTGGCGCTGCCTCTCGTATCCGAACGGGGACCGGAGCGGATCGATACCTGGCTGCGCATGATGAACAACCGTGATGTGGACATCCGCGGCACCGCCTACGCTCCGTATTATATTTCCATGGCCGTCGGCAAGGCGGGCTGGAAGGGGACGGGGTATAAGTCGGACATTGAAAGCGGCTCCCTCATCGCCAAGGGCTTCGGCTCGAAGACGACGTTCCACAACGACTACATTTTCGGGGTGATCGGTGAGGAAATGGGTTTCCGCGGCAGTCTGCTCCTGCTCACCGCGTTCGCGATGCTGCTGATCCAAGGGCTCTTCATCGCATTTTACAGCCGGGACGTGTCCGGGCGCCTGATCGCCTGCCTGGTCGTCGCGTTGTTTTTCGCCCACATTTTCGAGAGTATCGGCATGTGCGTGCTCATCATGCCCGTAACGGGCATCCCGCTGCCGCTCATCAGTTATTCGGGAACTTTCGTCGTGATCTGCATGTTCCTGCTGGGCCTGGTCCAGAGTGTGTGGATCCACCGGAATTCCAGGCCGGAAATCTCCGTCAAGCCGGCGGATGCCTGAGGGGCTGTCGTCCGGGATCCAAACCCGGCGGGATGGAGGCAGGCAAATCTGCAAGAAATGTCCGAGTCATATCAAAATGGACTTTACGTGACAAAGTGGTCTGCAAGCATCGTGCCACCATGAGGAACTTCATTGCCATTTCACTGTTCGCGATGCTGCCACTTGACGCTGCGGAAAAGCAGCAGCCGGTCCCGCAGGGCAAGACCCCGGCGGTCATCACCGTGGGCGGCTATGTCCGCCGTCCCGGTCCCGTCCCCCACACGAAGGACCTCACCATCTATGGTGCCATCCAGACGGCCGGCGGGCCGAGCGAATTTGGTTCAATGAGGCGGGTGAAAGTGATCCGCGATGGCAAGGTCGTGAACTTCGACCTCACAAAAGATGAACAAAAGTCAGCGCTGACGCTGAAAAATGATACCATAGAGGTGCCGCAAAGAAACCTCTTCGGTCGTTAAGCATGTCAGAAACCCCGGTCGCCATCGATTTTCCCGGTTATTTTTTCGAAGGGATCACACTTGAAATCCTGCTGCGGGTCGCACTGGCGGCGGGAGCCGGCACGTTGCTGGGCATTGAAAGGGAAAAGCACGGACGTGCGGCGGGCCTGCGGACCACCCTGATGGTGACGCTGGCTTCCTGTGTCGCGATGATTCTTTCGGATGCTTTTTATGAAGAGAGTTTCGCCAAACAGCCGAACATGGGGAGCTGGCATCCCGACCCCGCGCGTCTCGCCGCCGGTGTCCTGGCTGGCATGGGCTTTCTGGGAGCGGGAGTGATCATCCGCCAGAGCAACCACATGGTCCGGGGCGTCACGACCGCGGCGACCATCTGGTTCGTCACCATCATCGGCATCGCGTTCGGAGCCGGGGCGATCGGCATCGGATTGCTGGCCACGGTGAGTTCCCTGATGATCCTTTCGGCGATTCCATACGTGGAATCGAAGATCCCGATCGACTGGTATTCGGATCTCACCGTGACCTACACGTCTTCGGTTTGCTCGCTCGACCGGCTGGTGGACTCGCTGGCTCCCTTGTCCGTGCAGGTAAAGGGAACAGACCTTGAGCAGGACTTGGAAAACGACCGGTCCGAGGTGGTGGTGCATCTCCGCTACAAGCGGGCGGCCGCGGTGGATTTCACCCGGACAATCATCGGATTGGTCAGCGAGGTTCCGGGAGTGTTGAAGGTTTCCATCAAGAGTTGAACTCACCGGGCGCGGTCAGGTGGGAAAGGGCCGGGTTTGGCAAGATCGGATTATTTGTTTGATAAGTGAACGGATTTTGGAATGTATGGGAGTTAATTAGCACGTGATACTATGATGTTCCGCTCTTTCTTACCCGCCGCATTGATCATAACGGCCGTACCAGCCCTGCATGGTGCGGTATCACCTGCTGGCCGGAATTCCCAAGAGGCCGAGTCTGCCGAAGGACGCCACAAGCTTGCTGTGGCGGAACTGCGGCGCGTGGCGGGCCCGGCGATCGACAAGATGTCTTCTTCTCTGGAAACCCGGAGCTTCATCCGGGATCTGCTGGAGTCGAAGGAGAGGATGGGGGATCTGATGTTGGCCGGGCCGCTGGAGAATCCGGAGAAAACGCTGCGCATTCTCGCCGCCATCTGGAAAGCGGATCCGCAGGGTGTCCTGGATCGCCACGAGCAGACTACGGCCGCAGCCGTCGCTCTGATGTTCGCGAAAGAGAAATGGCCGGAGGACAAGGCGATCAACCGCTACAATTTCTACCGTGACTCCCGCCTGGCCGGACAACTGCACCCGCAGTTCGATACCTTCGAAACCTGGGAAAAGTGCCTCGTCGTCTCCGGTGGACAGAACGGCGGCTGGTCTGACAATGGCGAGGCTTGGGGTGACGACTCGTTTGTCTGGCTGCGCGACAATGTGAAGCTTCCCGCGAAGGACTACCTCGACGCCTGCTGGCAGGCACCGTACAAGCTGAACAACCTGTTCGGCGACTCGATCCACGGGCAGAATTACTATGCGCCATTCACGCATGTGATCCATGCCGAGCGGGTGCGCGATGTCGGCGGTGTTTGTGGTTCGCTGTCACATTATGGCGCGAACGCCGCCCGGGCGAACGGTTTGCCCGCCACCACCATGGGGGAGCCGGGTCACTGCGCCTATGCCGTGCGGGTGGCTCGCGGCGATTGGGAGCCCGCTTACACGCTCAGCTGGGAACGCGGCCTGCACATGAGCCTGTGGGGGAAGACCTGGACACAACTCATCCTGCAGGAAAAGGTCATCGGGGACCGGGAACATTACCCGAAAAGCATGGCGCATGTCTGGCAGGCGCGTGCCGTGAAGGAGAAGAATCCGGACCTCGCCGAACAAGCCTACGCGGCGGCGCTCGAGGTCCAGCCGCAGAACTACGCCGCGTGGACCGAGTCGGTGGATTTCCTCAAGGAGTCGCGCAAGCCGACGGCCGAAGCATGGGAGGTCATCGCGAAATCCATCTGCACCGCGCTCGCGGAGTATCCGGAAGCGGCATGGGACGTGCTCGCCCGCATCCAGGAGCCCGCGATGAAGGCGCTGCCTGTGGAGCGTCGCGAAGCGTTTTTCCTGAAATACCACGAACTCATCTGCAAACAAGAGGGACCGGGAATGTGGGCGTTCGACAAAGCGCTGGATGCCCAGTCAAAGGCGCTTGGAGCGGATGACGCGCAAGGCTTGGTATTTTTTGAAAAGGTCCTCGCCCTTCAATCTGTTTCGAAAACATGGTTCGCGCCGACCATCGCGTGGGGGCAGAAACGGTTCGGGGAAGGGGATTCTGCGGGGGAGTTCTTCGCGGTGCTCGGGCGTGTCTTCGCCTCGGCCACCAGCGGCGGCAATGAGCAGGGGATCAAGGCCGCGCTTGCTCCGGCGGTGATCGCCGCTGAAAAAGCAGGCAATATCGACGCCTTCCAAGCCCTTGGAAAAGCTGGTGCCGCCTACCGCAAGACCAGCTCCGCGAAGGTCGAACCCTTTTCAGGGATGCTGCTCTCATCCGGAGGCCTGCTTCAGCCGTCGTCCACCTGCCAGTATGATTCGCCCGTGAACCATTGGGGCGTCTTGGAGGAAACCGGCGGCTCGTTCCACACCGACAGGCAGGTCCGTCCGAACGTCGTCGTGCGTCTTGGCAAACTTGGCGATGTCAGCGGCATCGTTATCACCGGCACGGATTACGGACAAAACGCCGGACGGCAGATGCCTTTGAAAGTCTCCATTTCGGAGGACGGAACCAAGTGGCGGGAGGTGTTCCGAACCACCGAGTCGGAAGGTCCATGGCGCATCCCCCTGACAGGAAAAGCCAGCCGCGTGCTCTACGTGAAGGCGGAGCGTGACGATGACAGAGATGAATTTTTCCACCTCGCCGGAATCCGTGTCTATGGACGCAAGTTGCAGTGAATCCCAACTTTCTTGAAACATGAGCCGACTTTTACTCCGCAGCCTGTGTGTGGCTGCCTGCCTGTCCTCCGCGTTCGGCCAACGGGTGGCCGACTTCACCGCCGCGCTGGAAAAAGCGAAATCCTCCAAGGCGGACATTATGGTTTTCGTCCACGGATCCGATTGGAATCGTCCCGGCGAGGCGGCGGCGAAAATTTGGAATGACCCGCGTTTCCTCTCCAACATGGGGGCCGGTGTCCTTCTGGTGGACATCGACCGCAAGGAGAATCCCACGGAGTCGGAGAAGACCGCCGCCAAACGAAACGAAGCGGGGGACCCGAAGGTCCGCAGTGTTCCCGCCGTCGCGCTCTACGACGACGAGGGGCGCTTGGTCGGCTCTTTTTCCGGCACGTCGGAGATCGAGGCGGCGGGTGGTCTGCTCAATGCCACGAAAAAGCTGCTGGCCGTCCGCCGCGGGCGTGACGAGTTCTGGAAATCCGCGAACGGCTCCTCCGGCGTGATGAAGGCCGGCCGCCTGGGCCAGGGACTGGATTGCATGAACCTGGGTCTCGGTCCGAAAGATGCCTACAAGCCTGTCCTTGAAGAAATGAAGAAGGCGGATCCCGATGACAAATCCGGCTACATCGGGAAATATACTTTCTCCTCGGAGAAACTCGTGGACCTTGCGATCGACAAGGCGGAGAAAAAGGACTTCACCGCCGCCGATCAGGAACTCACCAGATGGGATGCGAATCCGCGCCTTTCGCCGAGGCAGAAGCAGGAACTCCAAGCCGCCCGCTTCGCCCTCTACCAGCGCTGGCCGGAGAAGAAATCCGCGCTCAAGCCGCTGTTGGAAAAGATGAGGGACATCGATCCGAAGTCGGAGCTTGGCCAGGCGGCGGTGAATTATCTGGAAATGCTGAAGAGCAGGAAGACGTGATGGGTGGGACTAGCCGGAGCTCGAAACCCGGCCCGGCCACCGGAGCACCGTCACGCGATGACTCCATTCACCACCTTCGCCGGTTTGACTCCGGTGAGCTTTTGATCGAGCCCTTGGAAGGGGAACGAGAGCTTCCTGTGATCGAAGCCGAGGAGATGAAGCATCGTCGCGTGGAAATCCCGGATATGGACGGGATCACTTGCCACACCGTAGCCGACGGGATCCGTCTCGCCATAGGTGAAACCGGGTTTCACTCCACCGCCGGCCATCCACAGGGTGAATGCGCCGGGGTTGTGGTCGCGTCCGACGAAGGCGTTCGTCGTGCCGCCCCGGTTTTCCTGCATCGGCGTGCGGCCGAACTCGCCGCTCCAGACGACGAGCGTGTCTTCAAGCAGTCCGCGCTGATGCAGGTCGGTGAGAAGTGCGGAAATCGGTTGGTCGATGTCGCGGCACTTTTTCACGAAGCCGTCGTTGATCGACTCGGAGGCATTGGAACCATGGGAGTCCCAACCCCAGTCGAAAAGCTGGATATAGCGTGTTCCCGCTTCGGCGAGTCGGCGGGCGAGCAGGCAGTTGTTGGCGAAGGATTCCTTGCCCGGCCGGGTGCCATACATTTCATGGATGGCGGCGGGTTCTTTGGAAATGTCCATGACTTCAGGAACCGAGACCTGCATGCGGAAGGCCATCTCATATTGCGAAATCCGTGTGAGCGTCTCGGGATCGCCGAACTGCGAATGTGACTGGCGGTCGAGATTGTCCAACGCATCCAGCGCGATGCGGCGCACGTCGCGGGAGATGCCGGGAGGATTCGCCGCGTTCAGGACGGGATCTCCGCTGGAACGGCACTGTACCCCTTGATAGACGGATGGCAGGAAACCGGAACCCCAGATGGACGCTCCGACACGCGGGATCCGGCCGCCTGAAACCAGCACCATGAAACCGGGAAGGTTCCGGTTGTCCGTGCCGAGTCCCCAGGTGACCCATGAGCCGATGGAAGGATAACCGAGGTTCTGGTTTCCCGTGTGAACCAGCAGCTCGGCAGGGCCGTGGTTGAACTGGTCCGTCTGCATCGTCTTGATGAAACACAGCCGGTCGACGTGTTTCGCGAGGTGGGGCAGGCGGTCCGAGACCCATGCGCCGCACTGGCCGTGCCGGTTGAATTCAAACTGCGGGCCGAGCATCTTCGGCACGCCCTGGATGAAGGCGAAACGCTTGCCTTCCAGGAATTCCCGCGGACATTCCCGGCCGTCGAGCCGCTTGAGCTCGGGTTTGTAGTCGAAGAGGTCGAGCTGGCTCGGCGCACCGACCATGTGCAGGAAAATCACCCGCTTGGCTTTCGGAGCGAGGGCGGGCGCCAGCGATGCGAGAGGATCATCCGCGTTCCTGAGGACGGTTGGTTTGCCTGCCGCGGCTGCGAGTCCCTGCGTCGCCAGCCACATCCCTCCCAGTCCGGTCGTGCAGTCTCGCAGGAAATGACGACGGGTGATCTGGTGGAGCTGTTCGTGCCTGATGCGGTCGAATGGATTCATGACGGGGCAATGACGGATTGTTTAACGTACGAGCGCTTCATCAATGTTCATCAACACGGAAGCCACGACGTTGTAGGCTGCGGATTCCGGATTGTTTCCGGCCTTGGGATCGGGGGTGGTTTTGAATCGCCCGACCAAGGTTTCATATAGTTTCTCCAGTTGATCGAGACGACCTGGCGTCGCTTCCAGAGAGGTGCTCCGGCGATAACCGGCAGCGATTTTTTCCCGGATGCCCGTAGCGGGGAGATCACGCATGTGTCTGGCGAGCGCCCGCGAGCATTCGTCGAAGGCAGGGTCGTTCAGCATCGTCAAGGCCTGCAACGGCGTGTTGGAGACGATGCGGCGCTTGTTGCAGAGTTCGCGGCTCGGGGCGTCGAACGTGGAAAAGGTAGGATAGGGGATACTGCGTTTCCAGTAGGTATACACCGAGCGGCGGTAGCGTCCGGGATCTCCCTCCGCCGGAGTGTCCCAGGTGTCGTTTACGAACGGTTTCCATACTCCCGGAGGAAGCGGCGGGAAGGCGGGGGAACCGTAATTCTGTGAAACCAGCAGGCCGGAAACCACCAGCGCGTTGTCGCGTGCCATCTCGGCGGTGAGCCGTTGGCGAGGACCACGGGCAAGCAACCGGTTCGATTGGTCGCGCTCCGCCATGCCGGGTCGGATCACCGAACTCTGGCGGTAGGTGGCGCTGGTCACGATTTCCCGCAACAGCCGCTTCACACTCCAGCGGTAGTCGGTCTGGAACCGGACGGCGAGATCGTCCAGCAATGCAGGGTGCGAGGGTTTCACACCGGAGGAACCGAAGTCTTCCGCTGTTTCCACGATGCCGGTGCCGAACAGTTCCAGCCAGAAACGGTTCACCGCGACGCGTGCGGTGAGCGGGTTGTCTGTCGAGGTGATCCACCTGGCGAGTCCGAGGCGGTTCGCGGGCGCTCCTTCGGGAAGCCGCGGGAATACGGCCGGGACATCCGCTTTCGTGACTGCCTCACCTTTATCCAACCAGTTTCCCCGGACGAAAACATGTGTTTGGCGGCGCGCGGCGGGCTCCAGTTCGCGCATGACCGGCACGCTGGTGGAGGGGATGGCGGCCAGCGTCTTGTTTGATCCGGCGATGGTGTCGCGGAGGCGCGAGACATCATCGCGGGTCAGGAGTTCGCTCCATGTCTGGTCGCCGGTGGTGGCCAGGCGACCCCTCTTCGACACCATCGGGAAACTGGAAATAATCGTGCCGCCATTTGCCAGCGACACCTGGATTCTTTCATTCGTCCCGGCGGTGATCGGCTCCTGTGGGATGACGACACACCAGCGCGGTCGGTCGATCTTGCTGTATGGACCCCAGCCTTGCTTGCCATGCAGCGATGCCTCGGGATCGAACAACGGATGTTCCTCATCGCCGATCAAACGGGCGAGTGGCACAGGGCGGGCCGGACCGTTTTCCGGAAGGATGCTGATCTCGATTTTCTTGAGGAACGAGCCCCACTCCGGTGTGAGACGGGCTTGGGCTTCATCGAGGGGAAGTAGCTCGATGCGCAGCGCGGTGATGGCGGAGTGATCGGAGGGGAATGTGAGGAGGTGGGTTGAGTTGCTGGCCACATTTCCTTCCGTGCGGAACTCGGCATAACCGTCCTGTCGGATCATATTGAGCTTGGTGCCCTTGCCCGACGCTTCGAGATCGTCAACGGGTTTCCATCGGGTGGAGGCTGCCAGTCTGCCATGGATGTCATGCAGATCGGATTCCGCTTGCGAGATGGTGTGCGCGAGTTGCCCGGCTTCGGAATGCCTGGCGCGGTCCAAGGGCACCTTGATCGCGGGCAGGTCTTCGGAAAGGTCGCTGTCGCGGGTCTGGTTGAAGAATTCGGCGAACTTGTAATATTCCTCGTGTTGGATGGGATCGTAGGGATGGCTGTGGCATTGCACGCAGCCGAAGGTTTGTCCCTGCCAGACCTCCCAGGTCGTGTTCGTGCGGTCCAGCACGGCGGCGACACGGAATTCCTCGTCATCGGTGCCTCCCTCTTCGTTGGACTGGGTGAGCCGTTGGAAGGTGGTGGCGATCTGTTGGTCCAAGGTCGGATTCGGCAGGAGATCGCCGGCGAGTTGTTCGGTGGTGAATTGGTCGAACGGCATGTCATTGTTATATGCCTCGATGAGCCAGTCGCGGAATTTCCACACCTCACGGCGGCGGTCGAGGCCGAGGCCCTCGGAATCCGCGTAGCGCGCCAGATCCATCCAGACGGAGGCCCAACGCTCGCCGAAGGCAGGCGAGGCGAGCAGGCGGTCCACCTGTTTTTCATAAGCGTCCGGTGACGGGTCGGCTTCGAATGTTTTCACCTCCTCAGGCGACGGAGGAAGTCCGATGAGATCAAGTGAAGCACGCCGCAGCAGAGACGCACGGTCTGCCTCCGTCGAGGGTTTGAGTTTCTCGCTATCGAGACGCGCCATGATGAACGGATCGATGGAATTTCTGCACCACTCGGTATCTGAGACGGAGGGAGCGGGATGGCGCTGGGGTTTCACGAACGACCAGTGCTCGCTCCACTTCGCTCCTTCCTTCACCCACTGCCGCAGGATTTCGATCTCCGCCGCGGGCAAGGGAGGGCCGTGCTCGGGCTTGGGCATGACCTCGTCCGGGTCTTTTGAAATGATGCGTTTGATCATCTCCGAAGCATCCGGATTTCCTGGCACGACCACCGGCGCTCCGGACTCGCCTTTGCCCAGCACCTTGTCCCGATAGATGAAGGAGACTTCTCCCGCTTCTTTCACCCCGCCGTGGCACGAGACACAATGGGCGTTGAAAATCGGTTGCACATCGCGCGCGAAATCGACCTCGGCATGCACCGTGGCGAGAGCGAGCAGCGGGATAAGGCAGCGGGGGATCATCTTGAGAAAACTCGGATTTCATTCAGCCCGCCGCCTTGGTTCTTGTCAGAAGCCGGACGGTCGGGATGGCGGTAATGGGAGGTCACGACGATCTTCACATAGCGGGCTTCCACCGCGCCGAAGGTGAAATCGTGAAACGGGAACGCACCATCGGCACGGGTGTCGATGCGTGGTAATTTTCCTTCGATCACCGGGGTGAAATGGATGCCGTCGGTTGAGACATGGACCTGGAAGTTTTCGGTGCCACGGTCGTCGATCCGGCGGTTCGCGGTGTTTTGCAGGGAGATGCGGCCGATCCTCCGGCTGGTTTCCAGGTCCACGGTGAACTCTCCGTTCTCACCATTCGGTGCGAGCCAGAACGACCAATCTCCGGGCACGCCGGAGTCGTTCGTGCGACCGTCGGTGAGATTGCCCGGAGGAAAAACCGAGCCATGCGGACGGATGCAGTGTCCGGGGCTGGTGACCGGCTTGCCAAGCGCCAGATTCACCCCCGTCTCCACGGTCGCCATGGGTTTTGAAATGATCTTCGGGACAGTCACCGGATCCGTATCCAGTGACGGAGACAAAAGCCGCGAGCCGTCCGCATCCTGAAGCAGGGCGCGCGCGTCACCTTGGGAGAGACGAGGTTTTCCGGCTACCGCCTGGACCTCGATTTCTCCCTCGTAAACCTCGGTCAGTATCACCGGTTGGGAACCATCGCTGCCGACCGCAAGGCCGAAGCGGGTGCCGAGGTCGACAAATCTTCCACCGGGCGTGTCCACCCGGAATCCTTGCGCGCCCGGAGGCGCATGTACCGAGGCACGTCCGTGCAGAACGGTGATGGCCTCCGCCTTGTCGAGTTGGAAGCGGCATGGACCTTCGAGCGTGACCTGGGCTCCGCTGGGATAGGAAAGCTCCGCAACGCCCCGGATCAGTTCCAGAGGTGTCGAGACAGGGAGTTTTTGATTGGCGGCGAGCCTGATGTCTCCACCCCAGGTGCTGTCCACGGTGGTGACCAGACGTGCGCGGGGGCTTTCGGGTTTTTGGATGAAGAAGGCACAACCTGCTCCGATCACGGCCACCGCCGCAACGGTGGCGATCCTGCGTCTCCATTTCCCGCGAACCGGCATGACGATGGTCTCTCCCTCTCCCAGGTGTTCAACCGCCGAGGAGCGGCGCAGCAGGGTCGCGTGGAAATCATTCGCACGCCGGTAACGGTCGCGGGCATCTTTCGAGCCAAGCAAAAGGGCGTTGAGTTCCTCGCGGCCATCATCATCCAGAAGCCCGTCGAACAAGGCTTGTATCAGGTGATCAAGTCGGTCCGGTTTCATGAGGCGGGTTGGTCGAGATTCCGTGCGATGCAGTCCTCGAGCAGTTTGCGGATGCGCAGCAACAGAACCGAAAGCGCGCCGGGAGTCTGCGAACGTGCCTTCGCCAGATCCCGCACGGACGCGCCCGGTTCATAACGGGCCAGAATCAATTCACGCTGGTGGTCCGGCAGCCGTCCCAAACAGTTTTCCAGCACCTCATGCAGTGGTTTGGCCGGCTGGTCGATGGAGTGCTCGTCGGCCAGAATGTCCACGAGTTGGTCGTTGAAGACATGACGGTCCCGCCCCACATCCCGCCGGGCCGCCATCACCTGAAATCGTGCGATGCCGAAAGCCCACGCGAGGAACGGCTGCGAGGGATCATAATCCGCCGCCTTCCGCCACAGCACCAGATTGGTCTCCTGCAGCACGTCGTCCGCCAGGCTGCGGTCCGGCAGCAGTGAGAGGATGTAGCGATGCAAGGCCGCCTGATGGCCGGCGATCCAGCCGACCATGCGTTCCTCGGGATTTCTCGGGCTTTCTGACATGGGTGTCTGTCAGTATTACCAAGAATCCGGGGTATCTTACATGATAATCCACCTTTTTTGAATGGAAGGAGGACGGGATCTTCCGGATGGAGATCCGGTCAATGCCCGAGATAGCGCTGCGGCTTGTGATAGCTCACCATCACGGCACTCATGGCGGCGGCGCTGAGGATGGAGTAGAGGATCTTTCCGGGGTTCAGGTAGAACAATGAGGAAGAGATCACCATGGCGTCGATCACCATCTGTGTCTTGCCGGCGTTGATGCCGTTCTTGCGCTGGAGGTAGAGACAGAGCACGCCGGTGCCGCCGGCTCCGGCTCCATGACGGGCGAGTGCGAGAATTCCCAGCCCCATCAGGGAACCTCCGAAGACGGAACCATAGAGCGGATGCGAGGCCCTCAGTTCGACCACCATCGGCATATACCCGGAAATGACCATGATTCCCACGCTGGCGACGATGGTCTTGATGGTGAAACGAAGTCCCATCCCCAGCCAGGCGAAGATGAAAAAAGGCAGGTTGATGAGCATGAACAGGGTTCCTACCGACCAGTTGGTGATGTAGGACAGCAGCAGTGCCATTCCCGCCACACCGCCGGTAACCAGTCCGGTGGACTTCAACAACAGAAGTCCGAAAACCACCAACGAGCATCCGATGGCGAAGGCATAGACGTCTTCCAGAAGAGAATGACGGATGCCGGGAGACAACCCGTCCGGCGGGTTTCCGCTTTCAAGCGTCTGGCGGTTCAGCAGTCTGATCAGGCTTTGCAACATCGCATGTCCCAAAGCGTCGTGTGTGCCGATTTCGAAAAATCAATGCTTTTCCTCGTCTTCCTCGGGAGCTTTCGGAAGCTTGTCCACCTCTTCGAGCAGATTCACGATCTCCACGCCGCGGACCGCCGAGGCGTCGTGATGGAAGCGCAGGACGGGCGTGGACTTGAGGACCACGCGCTTCATGACCTTGGACTGGATGCTGCCGTGCTCCTTGTTCAATTTCTCAAGCACGGAGTTCGCCTCGCCGCCGAGCACGCCGATCCAGACTTTTCCTTCCTTGAGGTCCTGGGTGACTTCGACATCGCTGACGGTCACGAGACGGTTGTGCCATTCATAATCCTTCTGGATGATCTGGCCGATTTCACGGCGGAGGAGTTCGTTGACTCGGTCGAGGCGGCGGGACATGGCAAGTTGAGAGTTTGGGGTTGGGAGTCGGGAGCCGTGAAGAGGGGGAGATCTGGAAGTGGCGCGGACACCCTTTCCAAACTCTCAACCCTCGACATCAAACTCTCAAACTACTTCAGAGCGTCTGCGCGTATTTTTCGAGCTTGTAGCACTCGATGACGTCGCCTTCCTCGTATTCGTTGAATTCACCGAGGCGGATGCCGCACTCGAAGTTGGTGCGGACTTCCTCGACCTCGTCCTTGAAGCGGCGGAGCGTGGACATGCGGCCGTCGAAAACGGGGATGCCTCCACGGATGACGCGGGCGTGGGCCTTGCGGTGGATGCGTCCGTCCATGACGAAGGATCCGGCGACCCGGCCGCGGTTGAGCTTGAAGATCTGGCGGACCTCCGCGTGGCCGATGACGGTCTCGCGGGTGAGCGGTTCGAGCAGACCGAGCATCGCCTCACGGACCTGGTCGATGAGTTCGTAAACGATGGAGTAGAGCTTGACCTCCACCGAAGCCGACTTGGCGGACTTCACGGCCTTGGCCTCCACCTTCACGTTGAAGCCGAGCACGATGGCATCGGTCGAAGCCGCGTAGGAAATGTCGGACTCGGTGATCGGGCCCGCCGCCGCGGTGATGAAGGTGCACTCGACCTTCTCGGAAGTGATGGCGAGCACCGCTTTCCTGATGGCCTCGACGGAGCCTTGCACGTCGCACTTGAGGATGAGCTTGAGCTGGGCCTTGCCGCCGCCGTCGCGCACCATGGAATAGAGATCTTCCATCCGGTTGCGGTGCTGTGGCTTGAGGCGGACGAGCCGCTGGGCTTCCTGACGCTCGGAGGCGAGGGATTTCGCCTCGCGCTCGCTCTTCATCTCGGTGAGATGGTCGCCGACGTTCGGAAGTTCCTCGAAGCCGATGACCTCCACCGGCATGCCGGGGTGGGCGGACTTGATGGCCGCGCCGCGGTCGTTGATGAGCGAACGGACTTTTCCGGCGTAAGGTCCGCAGATGAACGGAGTGCCGACTTTCAAGGTGCCGGACTCGACGATGACTGTCGCGGTCGTGCCGCGGCCCGGAACGACGCGGGCTTCGATGACCGCCGCGCGGGCGGTGGCCTTCGGGTTCGCCTTGAGCTCGAGAACCTCGGCCTGGAGGGCGATGAGTTCGAGCAGGTCCTCCATGTTCTTGCCGGTGAGGGCGGAAACCTCCGCGAATTCCGTATCGCCACCGAAGTCGGTGGTTTGCAGGCCGTTTTCGGCGAGCTGGGATTTCACGCGATCCACGTTCGACGACGGCAGGTCGCACTTGTTGATGGCGACGATGATGGTCTTCTTCGCCTTCTTGGCGTGTTTGATGGCTTCCAGCGTCTGTGGCATGATGCCGTCATTGGCGGCGACCACGATGATGACGATGTCCGTGATGTCCGCGCCGCGGGCGCGCATGTCGGAGAAAATGGCGTGGCCGGGGGTGTCGAGGAAGGTGATTTCCTGGTCGTTGTGGATGACCTGATACGCGCCGATGTGCTGGGTGATGCCGCCGGCTTCTCCGGAGACGACCTTGGACTTGCGGAAATAGTCGAGGATCGAAGTTTTTCCGTGGTCGACGTGACCCATGATGGTGACGATGGGCGGACGGGTCTTGAGAAGATCTTCCGGCTCCTGTTTCGGTGCCTCCGGCTCCTTGATGACTTCGACTTCCTTGTGGAAACCCTTGTCCTTGTCACGCTTCTCGCGCTCGAAGGTGAATCCATGGATCTCACAAATCTTCGCGGCGATGTCCGGTTCCAACGGTTGGTTCGGAGCCGGGAACACGCCGATCTTGATCAGGTCCGCCATGATGTTGAACGGCTTCAGCCCGAGACGGGCGGCCAGATCGGGAACCAGGATCGGGGGCTTGATGACGATGAGCTTCGGATCAAGAGGGGCCTCCTGCGCTTGTGCGGGAGCCGGGCTCTCAGCGGGGGCCGGTGCTACCGCGGCGGCAGGGGCCGGGGTGGCGGCGACTTCGGCGGCTTTCGCACTCTCGTCCTCCTTGTCCAGCAGTTTGGAGATGGTGCCGATGACCGCTTTTCCCGTGCGGGATGTCTTGCGGACCTTCGATTTCTTGTCTTCCGCGAAGAGATCCAGCGCGGCGGCCTTTTTCGCCTCAAGAGCGCTCGGAGCTGGCGGCACGACCTCCGCCTCCTTGCGCTGGCGTTCGCGCCGCGAAGGTTTTTTCGTCGTATCAAGCAGGTCGAGGACCTTGGCTTTTTTTGGAGAGCTATCGCTATTTTCGGGCATCCGGCTTGTCGGCAGAGTTGGTGAGGAGGAGGGAATGGAAATAAGAAGGAAGGTGGAATTCAGGCTTTGGAGGCGACGATGCCTTGAGCACGGACGAGAATGGCCTCGGCCGCCTCTTCGGTGATGCCGAGCGCCGCGGCGATATAGTCGGCGGGCATGTCAACCACCATCTCGGGGTTGAAGCCGCCTGCGAGGGTGAGTTTTCCGGCGAGCTCGTCGGTGATGCCGAGTTGGTCGGCGAGGGTATGGGCCGCTCCGCCGATCTTCTCCTTGAACTGCTCTTCCTTGGACTCGTCCTTGCGGACCTGCACATCCCAGCCCATGAGGCGTGAGGAAAGGCGGGCGTTCTGGCCCTTGCGGCCGATGGCCTTGCTCAGATCGATCTCGTCCACCGTGACGTGGACCGTGCGGTTGGCTTCATCCACGGAAATGGAGCGGAGCTCGGCGGGCTTGAGGGCCTCGCGGACGAATTCCTTCGGATCCTCGCTCCAGCGGATGATGTCCACCTTCTCGTTGTTCAGCTCACGGACGATGTTTTTCACCCGGGCGCCTCGCATGCCCACACAGGCGCCGACGGGATCGACCTTCGGATCGCTGCTCCAAACGGCCACCTTGGTGCGGAATCCGGCTTCGCGGGCGATGCCTCGGATTTCCACGGTTCGGTCGGAAATTTCATTCACTTCGGCCTCGAACAGGCGGCGGACAAAGTTCGGATGGCTGCGGGAAAGAATGATTTCCGGTCCACGGCCTTCATTTTCAACGGCAAGCACGTAGGCGCGGATGCGGTCGCCGATGTTGTAGTCCTCGCCCTGCACGCGCTCGCGGTTCGGCATGATGCCTTCGAATTTGCCGAGGTCGATCATCACGTCGTTGCGCTCGAAGCGGCGGACGGTTCCGGAGACGACATCGCCGGCCCGGTCCTTGAACTCTTCGTAAATCATTTCCTTCTCCGCCTGGCGGAGGCGCTGCATCATCGTCTGCTTGGCGGTCTGCACGGCGATGCGGCCGAAATCCTTGGGAGTGACGTTGAATTCCTGGATGTCACCGGCTTGGGCGGCAGGGTTCTTTTTCAGCGCCGTGGTCATCGGGACCTCGTTGAACTTGTCCGAATACGATTCGTTCTCAACCACCGTGAGGATCGCATAAATCTTGGTCTCGCCCTTCTTCGTATCGACCGAAGCACGCAGTGTTTCAATGGCATCCGCTCCCGGAACCATCTTACGGTAAGCCGAAATGAAGGCGAACTCGAGCGCGGCAACGACCTTGTCACGGTCGATTCCTTTTTCTTTTTCGTAATAATCGATGAGGGCGACGATATCGTTGGTCATGGCGGCTGTGTCTGCGGTCGCTGCTGATGTCTGGAGACGCAAAAGAGTGGGTGCGAGACCCACTCCTTTCTTTCGTCAGAAGCTGTGCGGGCAGTTTTTAGAGCGGAGGGATTTCACTTGCAAGCCGAATCTCCGCCGTGGCAGAACCACGGGAATGCCGACGCACCTCGAAGGCGGGATG
Organism: Luteolibacter yonseiensis; assembly: GCF_016595465.1. Taxonomy (NCBI): domain Bacteria; kingdom Pseudomonadati; phylum Verrucomicrobiota; class Verrucomicrobiia; order Verrucomicrobiales; family Verrucomicrobiaceae; genus Luteolibacter; species Luteolibacter yonseiensis. The sequence continues at coordinate 1,030,794 of NZ_JAENIK010000011.1, forward strand.
GGTTTCCACCAATTCGGATACGGGAAAGCTGGTTTCAAACTCGGCGAGACGGGTGTCGCCCGCATGATTTTCAAAAATGTGGCTTACCAGCAGGTCGTCCAGTTCCGGGAGGAACGCGGAGTAGATTTCTGATCCGCCGATGACGAACACGCGGCCGTCGAGACCGGGCAACTCCGCCAGGTCCGCCGGAGAATGGATGACTTCCACACCCATCGCCGACCAGTTTTGGTCCCGGGTCATCACGATGTTGCGCCGCTTAGGCAGCGGACGCCCGATGGATTCGTAGGTTTTCCGGCCCATGACGATGGGGTGGCCGGAGGTCGTCCTCTTGAAAAACGCCAGATCTTCCGGCAGGTGCCAGGGCAGGGTTCCCGCCCGGCCGATCACCCGTTCCCCGGTCATCGCCACCACCGCTGTCAGTTGGATACTCATGATCGTTTCTCCTCCTCATCATCATAATGGAAGCGATGGAGTATCCGGTGCGCTACCGGAGCGAAGAGCAATCCGGCCAGAACCAGGAAGGCCAGACCGGAATATAAGGCGTAGAAGCCTGAAAAGAGTTTTCCTGCCTCGGTTTTCATCTCATCCACAGGACCCATGCCGCCGAGCAGCATCGAGGCGTTCAGGAAGCAGTCCGTCCACGGGAGATGTTCGAAAACCCGGTATCCGGCCATGCCTGCGCCCAGCGAAGCCCCCACGAGCAGGATGATCACCATGAACGAGCGCGCGATGCGCCGCATGAACCCGGTCCGCGAGATCAATGCCTCGCCGCGTTTTTCGTAATCGAACATCGGAATCAAACCGCCACCGGAGCCTTGATGTGTGGATGGGGATCGTAATTTTCCAAACGGATGTCATCAATCGTGAATCCGTCGATGTCCTTCACGTTGGGGTTCAGCCAAAGGGTTGGCAGAGCGCGCGGTTCGCGGGAGAGCTGGAGTTCCGTCTGTTCCAGATGATTCGAGTAAAGATGGAGGTCCCCGAAGGTGTGGACGAAGTCCCGCGCCTCGTAGTCGCAGACATGGGCGATCATCTGTGTCAGCAGGGCATAGGACGCGATGTTGAACGGCACGCCGAGAAACAGATCCGCGCTGCGTTGGTAAAGCTGGCACGACAGGCCCGGCCTGCCGCCCTCCGGCGCCTCATGGACGTAGAATTGGAACAGAAGGTGGCAGGGGGGCAGCGCCATCTGGTGGATCTGCCCCACGTTCCAGGCGGATACGATGTGGCGGCGGGAATGTGGATTTCCAAGCAGGCCGTCCACCAGCAGGCGGATCTGGTCGATCGTCCGTCCTTCCGGGGTGGGCCATGCCCGCCATTGCTTGCCGTAAACCGGGCCGAGCTCGCCCTCGGCATCCTCCCACTCGTCCCAGATCGTCACACCGTTCTCTTTTAAATAGCGTGTGTTTGTCTCCCCGCGGAGAAACCACAGCAGCTCATGGATGATCGAGCGCAGGTGGAGTTTCTTCGTCGTCACGCAAGGGAAGCCCTTCCGCAGGTCGTAGCGTGCCTGCCGTCCGAATACCGATCTTGTTCCCGTTCCCGTGCGGTCCGAGCGATCCTCGCCGTGCTCCAGCACGTCGCGCATGAGGTCAAGGTAGGCTTTCATGCTGGGATCAAGCCCTCTCTCCGGGAGTTCGTCCAACAGAATCTTGTTTCAGGGGCGGTGAGCTTGCGGTTGGGGGGCAACGGTTGAAAACGACCGGAGCCGACGGATTTCTGGATGCTTGACGTCATGGTTCATCCTCTTCAATGTCATAGAACTTCAAAAAGGAACAAACCCATGGAAATCAACGGAACTGTTTATGACATTCTCCACAATAAAAGTGGAGAGGTATTCACCACGTCACCCCAAAACTCGGTCTATGACGCCGTCCGGCTCATGGGGGAGAAAAACATCGGCGCGCTTGTCGTGGTGGAGGGGGAGCGGATCATCGGGGTCCTTTCCGAGCGGGACTACAGCCGGAAAGTCGTGCTGCGGGGCCGCACTTCCCGAGATACCACCGTCGGAGAAATCGTTTCCAGTCCGGCCATCACCGTGGCCAGCAGGGATGGCATCGACAAATGCATGCAGCTCATGACGGGCAAGCGCATCCGCCACCTGCCCGTCGTGGATGAGGGGCGTCTGGTCGGATTGGTTTCCATTGGAGATCTGGTGAGTTGGGTCATGCAGTCCCAGCGGCACACCATCCAACAGCTCCAGGGGTACATCGCGGGGGACTATCCCGGATAACGAAGCAATGGGTTGATTGCCAACGCAATGCCGGGCTCGGATCCTATTTCGAAATAGGTTGCTTGCCGCCTTTTCGAATCCAGCGTAATTGACATATTACCTTTGTGGACATATTTTGTCCACATGAGAACAGTCACCGTGCGGGACATTCGTAACAACTTTTCCAAGGTCGAAGCATGGCTCGGGGAAGGGGAGGAAATCCGTATCGAAAAGCGTGGCAAACCCATCGGTTTCCTTTCCGCAACCTCTCGATCCGGAGCTCATGACCTGGCGAAACCTGATTTCGCCGCCCGACTTAAAAAAATTTGGGGTGATCGGGTCTTCTCCGCTGAAGAAGTAGCTGCCATGCGTGAAGCTGAATTGGAAGGTGAGGAAGGATGAATGTTTATCCGGACACATCGTTTGTTTGTTCGCTTTATCGCCTGCAACACACATCCCAGCGAGCGATAGAACTTAGAGCGGATCTCGTCGTTCCACTCCCGGTTTCCTCCCTCCTCCTTCTCGAATTCCGCCAGTCAATCCGCTTCCAAATGCGGCTTTTTTCAAAGGATCGCAGCAAGGGATTTTCAAAAAACGAAGGCAGCGCGATGCTTCGCGACCTGCAATCCGACCTCGCGCACGGTGTGCTGGAAATGATTTCCCCGGACTGGGCGGATGTGCATCGCATTGCCGAAGAACTCAGCGGCAGACACACTGAAGCCCACGGCCACCGCTTCGCGGACATTCTGCATGTGGCCACGGCCCTGCATTTCGGTGTGGCAACGTTTTTCACCTTCGACGCGAATCAGAAGCGCCTTGCGGAGGCTGAAGGAATGTTGGTTCCTGTTTGACCATTGGAGGGGATGGATCCGCCAAGTCTGATCCAGCTGTCACATTTTCCACCTTGGCGGGCGGAGGGATTCCTATAGCATGTCCGAATGTCAGATTTCGCCCATATCCCGGAAGGTTACCACTCCGTTACGCCTTCCCTTACCTCGAAAAACGCGGACGCGTCCCTGAAATTCTACGCCGCCGCCTTCGGGGCGGTGGAACATTTCCGGCTGCCGGATGAGAAAACCGGTGGGGTCGCCCATGCGGAATTCCGGATTGGGAATTCCATCATGATGATCTCGGACGAATACCCGGACTATGGTGCCGTGGCTCCGGAAATTTCCAAAGGTGGCTCGTTCATGATCTACGTTCCGGATTGTGACGCCGCATTCGAGCAAGCCGTCGCCGCCGGAGCGACCGTCGTCAGCCCGCCGACCGATCAATTCTGGGGAGACCGTCTCGCCAGTCTCGCCGATCCCTTCGGCTACCGCTGGTCCGTCGCTCAAAAAGTGTCCTCGCCCACGCCGGAGGAAATGGCGGAAGGAATGAAAAATTTCGGAGCCTGATCCCACGGAGTGGTTTCCCTGTCCTATGATCGTCCGTCCGGCAACCGCTTCCGACGCCGGGCCGATCGCGCGGGTGCAGGTCATCTCTTGGCAGGAAGCTTACCGGGGCATCCTTCCCCTGGAGTATCTTGCCGGCTTGTCGGTTTACGAACGGCAGGAAATTTGGGCGAAGTCGATCCTCCAGGAGATGCCGAAGCTCCTGGTGGCCGAGATTGACGGTCAGGTGGTGGGTTTTCTGGCGATGGGACCGTGCCGTGACGACAGGGCTGCTTCATCGCAGCATGAAATCTGGGCGTTTTATGTGGAACCCGCCCGCTGGTCACAAGGTGTCGGATACCGGCTGTGGCTGGCTTCCCGTGACATCTTGGTGGAGTGTGGCGCGGGAAGAATCAGCTTGTGGGTGATTGCCGGCAACGAACGTGCGATTCGATTCTACCGTTCGGCCGGATTTGTGCCTGAGGCGGGCTCCAAAAAACCGTTCGAACTTGGAGGTGTCACCCTCGAGGAGGAGCGTTATGTTTGGGAGCTCGCATGATGGCGTCGCATGATCGCACCCTCTCATGCGGCGGATTTCCTCTTCAGGGAATCCAACCGCAGATGCGGAAGAGCTTCACCAGGAGATAGGCGACACCGCCCGCGGCGGGAAGGGTGAGGATCCAGGCCCAGAGGATGCGCTCGATGAGGGTGAAGTTGAGCGAGTTGAGACGTTTCGCACAACCGACGCCCATGATGGAGGTGGTGATGCTGTGGGTGGTGGAAACGGTCATTCCGAAACTGCCGGTCACGGCGAGCAGGGTGGCGGCGGTGGTCTCGGCGGCGAAGCCGTGGACGGGCTGGAGTTTCACCATCTTGTGACCGAGCGTCTTGATGATGCGCCAGCCGCCCGCCATCGTTCCGGCGGCCATGGTGATGGAGCAGACGATCTTGATCCATGCCGGCACGTCGGGCGAGAGATCGCGGACTTTTCCGGCGGCCACGACGAGAGGGACTTTTCCGGCGGATTCGGCGGCGGCCATTTCCTTGGTCAGGCTGCCGTTCCAGTCGGTGATTTTCGCTGCGACCATTTTCCCGAGGATCGGGAGTTTCGGCAGGAACCGGGCATCCTCGTGGGAGACTAGCTGGTTGTGGGTGGCTTTTGCGTGAGAGGCGAGGCGTTGGGCGGCTTCCGCGTCTCCAATGGCGGCGAAGGTCTTGGCCGAGAGGGTTTGGAACGCCTCGCGGAATTCGCCGGGCTTGAGATGGGTGCTTTCCGTTTCGAGGGTGCTGGCGGCGGCGCGCAGTTGCTCGGGGGTGGATTTGGGATTCTGGATGGTCTTGATGCTTTCCTCGGAGGCCATCGATTTGTCCATGCGGAGGAAGTTCATCCAGTCCGGAGCGTTCTGGAAGGTGCCGGTGGCGGTGGCGGTGACGAGGGCGAGAGTGATGACACCCATCGTTTTCTGGGCGTCGGCGAGACCGTGGGCGAATCCCATGTACCCAGCGCTGAAGATCTGGGCCTTGCCGAAGAAACGGTTCACGAACCGCGGCCGCGCCTTTTGTAACAGGAAATAAAGGATGCCCATGATGATGAAGCCGCCGACAAAGCCGATGACGGGCGAGGTGATCATCGGGATCACCACCTTGTGCAGCACGCCCTCCATGACTTCCTTGCCATCCTTGACTTTTTTCACCGACCAGATGATCGCGTGCCAGTTGTCGTGCGCGCTGGCGACCGCCGCGCCGCAAATTCCACCGACGAGGGCGTGGGTGGAGCTGGACGGGAGCCCGAACCACCAGGTGATCAGGTTCCACACGATCCCTCCGAGGAGCGCGCAGACGATGACCAGCGGGGAAATGAATTGGGAATCCACCAGCCCGGATGACACCGTTTTCGCGACGGCGTGACCGGCAAGCGCACCGATGAGGTTGGTGGCGGCGGCCATGAGGATCGCCTGCCGGGGGGTCATCACCTTGGTGCCGACGACGGTGGCGATGGAGTTCGCCGTATCATGGAAGCCATTGATGTACTCGAAGGCGAGGGCGATGAAGATCACCAGGAAAATGATGCCAAGCGTCATGCTAGTGGGAGGCTCAGGAGTTCTTCAGGACGATCTGGGAGACCACGTTGCCGGCGTCGCGGCAGCGGTCGATGACTTTTTCCAGCAGGTCGTAGAGGTCCCGCTTCGCCATGGCCTCGATCGGGTCCATGGAGCCGGAGTAGATTTCCTTCAGGTAGCCGACGACAAGTTGGTCGGCACGGCCTTCCAGCTCCTGCATCTTGTCGTTTTCCGCCTTGATGTCCTCCAGGCGCGGGCTTTTCGAGAGCATGTCCACCATGCGGACGACCACGAGCGCGGCTTCCTGGGCGATTGCCATCTGTGGAGCGAAATCCTTCGCCTTCACCAGGTGGTGCATGATTTCGTAGCGTTCGCCGAATTTCTCCACCGTTTTAGGAATGCGGTAGAGGGCCTTCGACAGGGCCTCGATGTCCTCGCGGTCCAGCGCGGTGACGAAGACCTTCACGAGTTCCTCGCTGATGATTTCCGCCGTTTTTTTCTCGTTGCGGCGTGCCACCGCGAGGTCAGCGAGGGAGATGTCCCCGTTCGATTCCTGCAGGAGGCGGGCGAGCGCTTCGATGCTCTGGTGCGCCGATTTTGCACTGCTGGCAAGGAGTTCAAAGAACCGGTCCGATTTTCCAAATAGCTTTGCGAGTGAGATCACGGGAAGAATGTGACGATTTCGTCACGTGCCGACAAGCTGAGTTTTTGCGTTCGTCAAGCAGAACCATTTCGCTTGCCACCCTAACGGCCAAGCCCCACAAAAGACCCCCGCCCACTCCTGGGGCTGCGCAAAATTCTGTTGCTCCGCCCGGGATGGCGGGCCAACCCCTTAACCGCCGCTCCTATGGAAAGCATCTCATCCCGTATTGCCAAAGTTTCCCCATCCCTCACGCTTGCCGTCACCGCACAGGCTAAAGCGATGATCGCCAAGGGCGAAGAAGTTTATGCGCTCGCCGGTGGTGAGCCGGAAGTGGACACCCCGCAGTTCATCAAGGACGCCGCCATCGAGGCGCTCCAGTCCGGAAAGACCAAGTACACCCCGGCCGGCGGCATCCCGGAACTCCGCGCCGCGCTTTCGAAGAAGTTCAAGGAGGACAACAACCTGGACTACGCGCCCAACCAGATCTGTGTCACCGGTGGTGCGAAAATGGCCTGTTACAACGCCATCCTCGCCGTGATCGAGGAAGGTGACGAAGTCATCATCCCCTCGCCATTCTGGGTTTCCTATCCGGAGATGGTGACTCTCGCGGGTGGCGTGCCCGTCATCGTCGAGACCAAGGAATCCAACGGTTGGAAAATGACCCCCGAGCAATTCGAGGAAGCCATGACCCCGGCGACCAAGATGGTCATCATCAACACCCCGAGCAACCCGACCGGTGCGATCTACACCAAGGAGGAGCTGCTCGCCCTCGGTGAAATCGCCCTCGGCGAGGACATCGTCATCCTTTCGGACGAGATTTACGAAAAGCTGGTTTACGGCGAAGCCAAGCACGTCTCCATCGCCTCGCTCAGCCAGGAACTCTACGACCTCACCATCACGGTGAACGGCTTTTCCAAGGCCTACTCGATGACCGGCTGGCGTCTCGGCTACACCGCCGCTCCGAAAGCGTTGGCGGACGCCATCGAAAAGATCCAGAACCACACCACCTCGAACGCCAACTCGTTCTCCCAGTACGGCGCCGTCGCCGCGCTGGAGGGCGACCAGTCGTTCATCGAGGATCTCCGTGGCGAATACGACGTGAAGCGCCAGTTCATGTATGCCCGTCTCAAGGCCATCCCGAACATCCGCGTGGTCGAGCCACAAGGCGCGTTCTACTTCTTCGTCTACACCGGCAAAACCGGCCTGAAGTCGATGAACCTCTGTGACAAACTCCTCTCCCGCTACAAGGTCGCCGCCATCCCCGGCATCGCCTTCGGCTTCGACGAGGGCATCCGCCTCAGCTACTGCACCACGCTGGACATCCTCAACGAGGGCCTCACCCGCTTCGAGCAGTTCTGCCGCGAGCATTGATCGTGAGACAGGCATTTCCGCCTGTTCTTTCATAAGCATGAGTCTTCTCAAATCCGTCATCGGCTTCGGCCGGTGGCGGATTTTTTGTGGGATTCATAGGAGCTATACGACCTATGCCGGAAAACCTACTCCGCCGCTTTTCCCAGCGCGTCCTTATCAGCCTGCGGCAGCTTCTCGAACCACGCTTTCGCGTCATTCGGTGCGCTGGCTTCCCACCTGCGTTTCATTGTCTTCAGCATTTCGATCCGTTGCTTGGGATCGGAGAGAGAAGCGCTCAGTTCGGCGTCTTCTTGATCGCTGTTTCTACCGATGACTCGTGCGGAAAATTTATCCCGCGCCGGGCCGGTGGGAAGGGTTTTGATCCATTCGACCGTCCGGGGTCTGTCCGGTGGTTGGCTTCCCCATTGGGAAATGGCTTCCAATATTTTCGCGGGGACGTCTTCACGACCGAGTGCCGCCCATTTTGCGAAGGCTTGCTCCGGGTCTTTCAACGCCCAATTCCCTATGACCTGATCGTTGAGCTTGTTTTTCTGTTCTTCAGGCAGGTTGGTGAATTCGATGAAAACGGCCGCTTCGTTGGGTGACTTATCCGCCATCTCTTCGATCAATTTCTTGTAGCACTTCGCGGTCAGTTCGGCATCGCCACGGCTGGCGAGGTGGGAAAGCAGTTCCGCGCGTTTGTCCGGATCATGGGCAAGCAGCCTGCTCCATTCTTCGAGCATTTGCTTTTGGTCATCCGGCTTCAATGTGGCCAATGCTTCCCGGGCGGCGGCGAAATCGTCAGTGACTTGTTGTTTGAGGAAATTCCGCTGAATGATGGCTCTCATCTCATCGCTTTCTTTCGGGAAATGAGCCTGCTCCAGCCAAGCCCGGGCCGCCGCCGGATCCCGCTGCTGCCATTGGGCGAAGACCTCGCCCAGTGCTCCGATGTTGGTTTCCGCCAGGGACAGGCAAGCCGCTTGAGGATCCTTCCGCCCCCAGTGCTCCAGTATTTCGTGATAAAGCGGGTCTTCGATCTCCCTGAATGATCTCATGTTCGTCACGGAGCCGGCAAACCGCCATTCCTTTGAAAACTGCTCCAACTCCTGCGGACTCATTGTCGCCAGGATCGCCGCAGCCTGTTCGCGCATGGGCCAGTCATGCGCGGCATCCGTGCTGTGTTCAAACAGCATGCGCAGATTCTCCTTCAAGGCAGCCCGCTGCGCGGCACTGCGGTTTTTCACCGATGAATTGGAAGTTTTTCCGCTTGAGGCCCTGTCATGTAACGCTTCCGACCGGGTTTCAGGCGACGGAATTCCAGTACCATTTCCTGCAACGGCGGACGGGCGGGAGGCGAGCAGGTAGCCCGTGACCGCCGCCGCGACGCAACCGAAGGGGATCCCGATGAGCGCTTTATTGGTCACCTTGGTCTCCTTTCGCTGAGAGGATTCGAGGGATGCTTTGACCTTCAGCCCACGCACCATTCAGCCATTTTTCGGCAGCTTCCAAGTCCTGGCTTTTCCATTTCGAAACCAAGGCGGTCCAGATCGGTTGTTCGGTTTTGAGATCGATCTTATCCTGCTTTGAGAGTTGCTGGATCCTGAGCATCGCGACGGCTTCGAAGTGGCCCGCTTCCTCCCATACGGGCGCTTGTTTCTCCAACCACTGCTCCGCGTCCGCCGTATCTGAAGAAATCCAACTACTATAACCCTCCCACCACGTCCGTCCGTCTGGAGGGATGTTTTTGCCGGCCGCCCAACGCAAGGCCGCGGCGGGTTGCATCTGGATTCCGTTTTCCAGGACGATTTTTTCAAATCCAGGGAGATCCACATTTTTCGCCTCCGCCATGGCAGCGGGGAGGTCCGTGCGGGTCCATTCGCGGAAAAGCAAACCGTAGCCCCGGTCGCGGTCCGGGATATCCGGTCGCTCCTTCAGCGCCTTGAGCATCGCGTTCCGCGAATCTTCTCTCTTTGCCGCTTCCGCACAATAGGAGGCGAACAGATCCTTCTCCTTGTCCGGAAACCGCTTTAGATTTTCAAACACATTCTGCGCCGTCCACGTCTTCACGAGCATGTCCCGACCCATGTGACTGAAATAGTATTGATCCTTCACCGACCGATAGGCCGCATCCGGATCCGTCTTCATCCACGCGTTCAGCACGCTTTTCATCAGCTTGTTCCGCTTCGCACCCGCTTGTTCATCCGGTGCCCCCGGCATCGCCGCGACATCCGCCTGCGCGGCCGCCGGATCCGACTCCGCCCAGCGGTAGTAAAGAGCGGACTCGATTTCATCCAACCGATTCTCCTCCATTGTCCGGCTCGCGGTGATGGCACGCGCTTCACGGAGAATCCGCAATGCTTCGGGAATCTCCGCTGCGGGAAGCCGGGATACGACTTTCCAGAGGTTTTCCTCATTTTTCCGATCCAGGATCAATCGCCTGAAGTTTTCAGCAGGGTTTTCTCCAGATCGGCGTTCCCGTGTATGAGCCCGACGGCTGTCGGAAGATCCGCCTTCGGCAAGCGGGTTTTCTTCCGCGGAGATTCCCAGGTGTCCCACCGCGTATCCGGCCATGCCACAGGTCGTGACGAGCAGGACGGGGAAGAGGTGACGCGGGAGGAATTTCATTCTCCATTTGTTAGATGGGCGGAGAATCCATGGCAACAAGTGATGCCGGTTGCTTTAAATAAAATGACTTCCGAGCGCACGGAAGACGCCATGGATGGATGAACCACATGCGTGGAATCGACCGGGGGAATGGCATGAATCATTCAAGCGGTTTCTCCAGCGCTTCCTTATCCGCCTGCGGTAGTTTTTGGAACCATGCTTTTTCCCCATCCGGCCAGCCTGTCTGCCAATTACGTCTCACCAGTTTCATCTGACGGATGCGTTGTCTGGGATCTTCCAGCGAGGCGCTCAGTTCCGCCGCCTGATGGAATCGGCCTCCACCCCATCCTTGGATCAGCTGGAGTTTGAATTGGTCGCTTACCGCGCCGGGAGGGAGTTTTTTCGCCCACTCGAGGGCTTGCTCCGCACCGGGCGAGTTTATGCTCCACTGGAAAAGGGCGGGGAACAAAGCAGGCGGGGCGTCCCCGCGCTCCAGTTCCGCCCATTTGGCGAAAGCCCGCACCGGGTCCTTCATTGCCCAGTCACCGAGGACTTGATCGTTGAGCTTGTTTTTCAGCTCCTCGTCCAGAGTCGTCGATTCGATGAAATTCGCAGCCTCGTTGGGTGACTTGTCAGCCATTTCTCCGATCAACTTCTGGTAACATTTTTCCGTCAGTTCGCCATCTCCACGGTTTGCCAGCAGGGAGAGTAATTCGTCTCGTTTGGCCGGGTCGTGAGCGACCAGTTTGCTCCATTCTTCAAGTGTTTGCTTTTGAGCCTCGGGAGTCATCTGTCCCAAGGATTCACGGGCTGCGGAGAAATGATCCATCACTTGCTGGGTAAGGAAATTCCGCTTCAACATCGCTTTTATTTCATCATCTTTTTGTGGGAAATTGGCCCGCTCCAGCCATGCCTGGGCGGCTTCAGGATCACGTTGCTGCCATTGCCTGAATACTCCGGCCATCGCTCCCAGATGAATGGTTGCCAAGGACTGACACGCTCCTGCCGGATCTTTGAGGCACCACTGCCGCAGGGTCTCCTTTGAAATCAGACCATACATCATGGGCCATGAACGGATGGTGGTGTTCATATTGACCGGCAGCGTTTCTTTCGCGAACCCCTCCAGCTCTTGCGGACTCATCGTCGTCAGAACCGCCGCCACTCGCTCGCGCAGCCCCCAATCGTGGTCTGGTGTCGGACTATTCTTAAGCCGCTGGCGTAAGTCTTCTTTCAAGGCCGCCAGCTGTGCGGCACTACGGATTTTCACCAACGACTCAGGAGTCCGCGTCCCGTGAGCGGCTGCCTGCATCTCGGAAGGGTTTTTCGGCTGGGAAGAAATTTCAGCATCGCTACCTGCCACGCCGGACGACTGCCGGGCGAGCAGATAGCCCATGACTGCTGCCGAGACGCAGCCGATCGGGATTCCAATCAATGACTTATTCATGAGACCCGGTTCCTTTCCCATTGAGAAGTTTGCGGGCCTCATCCGGAGCTGTATCCAGCCATTTCGCGGCTGCTTCAGGGTCTTTGTTTTTCCACTCCGCCATCAGTGAGATCAGTTTCCGTCCGGACTCCTCCCGATCAGTTCCTCCGGGTGGCCTGTCGGTGGTGACGAGTTGTGCCGCCCGAAATCCCGCCACCGCGGCGATGTGACCATCTCTGGTCCATATCGGCGCTTGTTCATCCAACCATTTCCCAGCTTCGGCAGGTTCAAACATCAGCCAATTCCGATAACCCGCTTCCCACAGCAGTCCACCCGGTGGGATGTTCTGGCTTGCCGCCCAACGCATCGTTGCGGCGGGTTGATGGTTGAGACCATCCTCTAAGACATGTTTTTCCAATCCCGGGTTGTTATGTTTTTTCGCCTCCGCCATCGCTGCGGGGAAATCCGCGTAGGCCCATTGTCGGAATAGCAGGAAATACCCCCAATCACGATCCTTGATGTCCGGTTGTTCCTTGAGAATCTTGAGTATGTCGTCCCTCTTTTCCTCATTTCCGACTTCTGCGGCATAATAACAATAGTGGCCGAACAAATCCCTATTCTTGTCAGGAAACTGTTTCAGATTTTCAAACACATTGTCCGCCGTCCACATTTGGACGAGCATGTTGCGCCCGACGTAGCCGAAATCCTCGTGATCTTTCACCGCGCGGTAGGCGGCGTTGGGATCTGTCCGCATCCACGCGCTCAGCACGCTTTCCAAGAGTGCTTTTCTTGATTGCATCGCTTGTTGATCCGGTGGACCCGGCATTGCCGAGACATTCGCCAGCGCGGCCACCGGATCAGACTCCGCCCAGTGGTAGTAAAGAGCGGACTCGATCTCTTCCAGCCGCCTCGCCGCATCCGTGCCGCTGGGAGTCACCACCCGGGCTTCCCGTAGCGCGATCAATGCATCAGGGATTGACGCGGCAGGCAGACGTGAAACGGCTTTCCAAACGTCTGCCTCGTTTTTGCGGTCCAGCAGCATCCGTTTGAAATCTCCAAGAGGAGTTTCTTCCCGTCGCAAATCACGTGAGAGTTTTTGCTCTGTCCGAGGTACGTTTTTTTCACCATTCCCGCTGATTCTTTCCGAAATACCCGCTCTTCCGAGCTGATATCCAGCCACACCGCAGGCTGAGACCAGCAGAGGTGCCAGCCAACGGAATGAGGGAAACTGCATCCGCCATTCGCTAGCGGAGGATGCGGGACGTGGCAAGAGGTTATGAGAAATCCATTTACACGTTGAACCGGAATTCAACGACGTCGCCATCTTTCATGACGTACTGTTTGCCTTCGATGCGGACCTTTCCGGCGACCTTGGCGGCGGACATGCTGCCGGCGCCCACGAGATCGTCATAGTGGACGATTTCCGCAGCGATGAAGCCACGCTCGAAGTCGGTGTGGATCACTCCCGCGGCGGCGGGGGCCTTGTCACCGGCGATGATGGTCCACGCGCGGGTTTCTTGCACGCCCGTGGTAAGGTAGGTGCGGAGGCCGAGCAGGTGGTAGACACCACGGATCAGCGCGGAGACGCCGGAATCCGTCACGCCCATGTCGGCGAGGAATTCATTCGCTTCCTCCACCGGCATCTCGCTGAGTTCTTCCTCGATGCGGGCGGAGATGACGACGGCTTCCGAACCGGTGTGCTCGGCGGCATACTTGCGGACGCGGGCGACCTGGGCGTGGGAATCCGGGTCGGCGATGGCTCCGGCAAGTTCGTCTTCCGCGACGTTGCAGGCGTAGATGGTTTTCTTCGAAGAAAGCAGGAAAAATTCTTTCACGATGGCCTTGTCATCGTCGGTGAAATCGATGGTCAGCGCGGGTTTCCCCTGATCGAGGTGCGGCATGATGACGTCGATGAGCTCGACCTCCTTCTTCGCTTCCTTGTCGCCGCCCTTGGCTTTTTTCTCGCGGGAGTGACGGCGCTTTTCCAGCGAGGCCATGTCGGCGAGGATCAGCTCCGAGTTGATGATGTCGATGTCGCGGATGGGATCGACGGTGCCGAGCTCGTGGATGATGTCGTCGTTCTCGAAACAACGCACGACCTGCACGATGGCGTCGGTCTCGCGGATGTTCGCGAGGAACTGGTTGCCAAGGCCCGCGCCTTCCGAAGCGCCCTTCACCAGTCCGGCGATGTCGACGAACTCGATGGCGGTCGGCACCAGTTTCTGGGAACCGGAAATCTTCGAGAGCACCGCAAGCCGGGGATCCGGCACGCTGACGATGCCGACATTCGGGTCGATGGTGCAGAATGGATAGTTCGCCGCCTCCGCCTTGCGGGTGCGGGTCACAGCATTGAAGAGTGTCGATTTACCGACATTGGGTAGTCCTACGATTCCGGCCTTGAGCATTGCGGCGGGAGGGTGGGGGAATTCCGGGTGGGAGGACGAGGAAAAAGTGCGGGAAGTGCGGGTGAACGGGCCGCCAGTCCCGGGACCCGGCTTTCAGGAAGAGAAAGATCGGGTATTGGGGTGAATTTTTCCGCCGATGATCCGTCACACATTCGCATCTCCCTGACGATGGTGATTGTGCTCGACGCGAATCCCGGTGAGTCTCATCTCCCCTTGCGAAAACTTTGAATCAATGACGGCTTTTCTGATCAGTTGTGACCATGCGACCTGTGCGGTGCCCGAGGCCTATCGGGAGATTTTCCGGGGCTCCGAGGATATCGTCACATCGACGGAAGGCTGGGAACCCGGGTCGCTGAATCTGGCCCAGGGATTTTCCATGAGATTCCGCACGCCGCTGCTGCATGGCGATGTCACCCGGCTGCTCATCGATTTCGGCAAGGACGGCGATGAAAGATGGAGCCGGTTTTCCCTGAAACTTCCGGAAACCACGCGGGCGAAACTGGTGGACCGCCATGAACGGCCCTATCGCACGCAGATGAAAGACCGCATCGCCGAGGATCTCAGGCGGCATGAGTCGCTGGTGCATGTGATGATCCACACGGATCCAGCCACGGATGGGCTGGTGATGTTGGAAACGCCGCCGGGGGCCGTGCTGGCGGAGAAATTCGCCGCGGCCTGGAGGACGCGGCTGGCGGCGAAGGACCTGGATGTGCGCCATGTCCGTGACGTGGTTCCGGGGGCGCTGGGAGCATCGCTGGCAGCGGTGTATCCGGCGGAACAATACGCGCAGATCCGCCTGTCCGTGGCGCAGACGTTTTTCCTCGAAGGTCGTCCCTGGCGGTGGGAAACGCTGAAGAAGCTGCTGCTGGATTCGCTTGAAGCGGTTGGCAAGGAAGCGACGGTTGCCTGAAAGGGCAGGGAAGTCGGGGCGTCCGTCAACGGGCAATGATGCCTGTGCCTGCCAAAAACCGCCGGGAGCGTGGCGGGATGCTCGTGAAATGGAGGACCAACTCAGCGACCCATGATTGTCGTTGTCTGGGCTTTGCTCATCTGGCGTTGTTCGCGGTAGTCGATGATGTCCGGACGTTCGAAGTCATTCCGCTTGTTTTCGATCTGGTCGTTCGTGCCCTTGGTGATGGGAGCGTTTCCAGCCTCGCGTGCGGAGTTGGTGGCGTAGCCGTTCGTATCGTAGTTGTCCGGAAGTTTGGCGTTCGTGGAGGATTCCCGGGCTCCCTTTTCGCCCAGCTTGGAGGCTTTTTGGAATTTGCCGCCATCGGTGTTGCCGGCGTAGGCCTTGCGGTCGAACTCCTTGTTGCCCCAAAAGGACTTCTTGGAAAAGTCGCCGGGTTTGTATGCCTCTTTCTTATACGTCTTGTTGGCGAAATTGGGGTCCTGGCCCATTTGATCATAAGAACTCCGTTTGTCGCTCTTGGGCACCCAAGAGCCTTTCTCATTCTTTTTAAACCCATTGTCCTTGGATTTTTCCGACACCCAGTCGGCGACGCTGCGTTCGGTCGCACCTTGTGATGCCGGGGCGGCGGCCGCGGATTTTTTCTTGTCCGAATCCGAGGCGCAGGAGACGAGCAGGACGGCCGGCAGGATGAGGGAGAGAGGTAGGTTTTTCACTGGGTGACGAGGCGTTCTTCGAGTTTGGGGTCAGGCACCGCTCCGCGTTCGAGCGCCTGCTGGTAGTATTCCTTGGCCTGATCGAGGCGTTTGTCACGCGCGCAAAGCACCGCGAGCGCGATGTAGCCCTCGTTCGGCATCGGATCAGCGGCGATGGAGGCCTTGAAATTGGCTTCGGCCTCTCCCGCACGGCCCAGGTTGAGGGTGGTCTTGGCGAGGAGGAAATAGCTTTTCGCGTCATCCGGCAGGATCTGGATGGCGGTCTTGAATTCCTGTTCGGCGGCGGCGAGATCCCCGAGCAGGAAAAGCGAGTAACCCAGCATCCGGTGGGCATACGGGTTGTTAGCCTCCAGCTCCACCGCGCGGCGGAACTTGTCCACGGCGGCGGTGGGATCATTCAGCTTCAGGTCCACGACACCCAGCTTGCAAAGCGTGGGGATGTGGCCGGGGTGCTGCTCCATGATCATTTCAAACAATTCGCGGGTTGGCAGCAGACGGCCTGCGGAGTAGGATTTCTCGGCGGTCCGCTCGAGAACGGAAATGTCGCGGTTCAGCGCGTCGGTGTTGCGGCCGACGGTGTCGCGGTCCTGGGCGAAAGGGGAAATGAACACTCCATCCACCTGTCTGTCGGCGAGAAGCTGCTGCTCGTCGGGAGTGAGCTGGACGTCCTGTCCGTCCAACAATTTGATGGCCTGGTCCATCTCCTCGCTTTCTCCGCCCATGTCCTTGGCGGCCTGGACCATGAGATCGCTGGCCTGGCGGCGGCGCTCCTGCACGGCGAGCTGCTTGCGGATGATTTCACGCAGCATCCGGACTTCTTCCGGATTTGACGAGGCGTTGCCTCCGGCGAGCGAGCGTTCCTCGCCGCGCAGCCGTTTTTCCAAGTCCTCGAGACGCTGGTCCTGGTCCCGTTTCTCCTGCTGGAGCCGGTTGATCTGCGACTTGGCGATGGCGAGGTTTTGCTTTGCCGCGATCACCTCATCCTTGGT
This sequence comes from Luteolibacter yonseiensis, assembly GCF_016595465.1. Taxonomy (NCBI): domain Bacteria; kingdom Pseudomonadati; phylum Verrucomicrobiota; class Verrucomicrobiia; order Verrucomicrobiales; family Verrucomicrobiaceae; genus Luteolibacter; species Luteolibacter yonseiensis. Next base: position 1,047,479 of record NZ_JAENIK010000011.1, read on the forward strand.
GCTGTTGTTGTCCAGATTCAGCCGCTCGACGGTTTCCTTCGCTTCGTTCAGGCTCTTTGAGAGGCCGAGGTTCTGCTGGATGAGGTGATTGATCTGACCGTCTCTGTTGAAATTGAGCAGGACGTTCATTTGCTCGCGCTCTTCCAGAAGAGAGTCGCGCTCGGTGCGGATCTGGGCGAAGGATTCCCTGCTTTCCTCGAGCTCCTTGACGAGGTTGTTGATGCGTTCGTGCGCCTTGCCGAGCTCGAGGTTTTTCTGGGCGAGTTCCTTCTCCATCGCCATGAGCTGCGTCCGCTGGCCGGCGACGACCTCGTTCGAGACTTTTTCCTGAACCTTCAGATCGCGGTCCAGATTGGAGTATTTCTGCTGCATCACTCCGCGATCCGCCTGGAGCGTCGCGATCTCCGCGAGCGCCTCGGTGTGCCGGGCCCGGCTCTGGGTGAGGGCCATGCCCATGGCGTCGCGTTCCTGCTCCAGGCCTGCGATGCGTTGTTCGATCGCCTTCATCTCGCTTTCCACCGGACTGGCGGCGAGCCGGGCGCGGAGCGACTGCAGGCTGTTTTCCGCCGCGCGGAGCTGCGCTTGGGCGAAGTCGCGCTGGCGGGCCATGTCGTTCACGCGGGAGAGGTCGCGGGACGTTTCCCCACCTGTCGTGGGAGCGGGCTTCGTGAGATTTTTCAGACGTTCCACCTCGGCCTCCGCTTCCCTGAGGCGTTTGGCGTCCATCGGGTTGACATCGAGGACGCCCGGTTTGAGCGGCATGACCCCTTCCGCGGGATCGATCAATGTGCCGGAGGTTTTTTCACCGCCTTCAAGTTCGGCGGTGACCTTGCGCTGGTTTTTCTTCTGTTCCTCAGCCCGCGTGAACAAGCGGGCGAGGGTGTCGGAATTTTTCGAGATGCTGCCACCGACCATCTCGGGCTTCCACGCCGGATAATAGGTGCGGACACCCTCCATCAGCTTGTTCGCCGCCCTGAGCTTTTCCGATGCGCCGACGAAATCCCCGCTCTCTTCCAACCGCTCGGCGTCGCGTTTCGCCAGATAGGCCTGGAAATAGACATCGGAGGGATCGAACTGCGCGGGCGACACCGGAGGCGGTGTCTGCGCCTGTGCGGAGGCCGTGGCTATCAAAAGCACGGAGGTGGTCAGCCCCGCCATGGGCGCGCAGAGGTTTTTCGTGATCCGGTCGAACATCGGGCAGCCACCGTAGGCACGGGATTCGGGCGGGGCAAGCGGGATTCCAGAGCTTAATTCTTCTTCAGGATCATGACGAAACCGCCTCCCGGCGACATGCGGGCGGTGGCCTTGTCGCCGGATTTTACCTCACGACCGCCGATTTCCAGCCGGGTCTTTTCTCCCTCCACATCGCTGAAGGAAACCGCGTGGAAATTTCCAGAAGGAAGGAAATCCAGAACGAAATCATACGTTTTGACCTGGTCGGTACCATTGATGACGGCGATCCACCATGAATCGCCGGATCTGCGGGCGAGTGCGGCGATCTCGCCGATCCTGCTGCCGGGCAGCACCCGCAGTTCGTCCCAGACGACGGGCTTCGTGCGGATGAAATCAACGACTTCGGCGGGTTGCGCGAGGTAGGATTTCGCGCTGTCCGCCCAGTGATTGAGCGGGGAATTGTAGGCGACGGCGGCGGCCATTTGCGATCCGGCCGTCGTTTTACCCATCGGTCCGTCCCGGAAGACGGTGGGGGTGAAATCGGCGGGACCGGTGACAAGGCGGGTGAACGGCAGCGCCGCGAGGTGGGAGCGGGCGACATTTCCCCCCTGCTCCATCCCGAAGACCGCCTCGCGGGTCATCCAGTGAGGCCACGTCCGTTCCTCGCCGGCGGGCTTGTTCGCACCGTGGAAATTGATCAGGATCTTTTCCTTCGCGCCGATTTCCAGGCAGGATTTGAAGAACGCGAGCCGGTCCTGGCTCTCGCTGTCCATGAAGTCGATCTTCACGCCGACGGCCCCGGCGGCGGCGACGTTCTTGAAAAACTCCTCGCGCTTTTCGAGCGATTTGAGCCGCTCCCAATGCTCCCAGACCATGATCTTCACCTTCTTGGTGGCCGCGTAATCGCACACCTCCCTGAGGCTCGCCCACTCGTCCCTTCCATTGCGGTGCCAGCCCATCTTCGGCTCGCGCCATGGATCATCGATGACGTAGTAGTCGCAGTTCAGCGAGGCGGCGTCGTCCACGAATCCCTTGATGAGTTCCCATTTCGCGGTGTCCCACTGCCCGAAGCCCCATGTCCAGTAGGAGCGGCCGGGCTTGAGCCAGTCCGTTTTCATGCCTTGGGGAAACCGCTTCGCATCAGGCGGCGGCGAGACGTTGTAAACAATGCTCTGGTTCACCAGCCCGTTGAGATCCTCCGCGGCGATGACGATACGCCATGGCGTGGCGATCTCGCCCTCCATGGTCCAGCCTTCCGCATCATCCTCGAAGATGCCGTTCAGCGTCCGTCCCCGCGGGCCCAGGGTCATGCCGCTGTAGCCGAACATGTTCGCCTCGGTGATGCTGGCATAGCCGCCATCCTTCAGCTCGACCGTCACCGGCATGGTGATCTGGCGGGTGGGGGAGTCGTCCTTCACGGTGAAGTGGAGGAAATTCGCTTCGTAGTTTCCGGTGTTGTGATTGCTCCAGTAGCTCGCTCCCTCCGGAATCACGAACGAGGTCGCCTCGCCCGTCACCTTTCTTTTTCCACCGCCGGGGATGATGTAACGCCAGGCGATGCCGTCGCCGTAGGCCCGCCAATCCAGCGTCCAGGTTTCGCCACCGCTGCGGATGGACACCTTTTCCCCGTTGCAGAGATCATGCATCGAGGTCGTGTTGCCGAACCACGCGTAGGTCTCGTCCGTCTTGTAGGGTTGCGCGCCGCCGATCTCGACATCCTTCCCGAGATCTACTGCGTCCACCGTAACTCCCAGCGGGGACGGGGCCAATACCGGCCTGCCGTTCCGCAGCACCTGGATGACCAGCCTTCCGTCCGCCACGGAGATGCCCGCCTTGACCTTCTTGTCAGGGCTGGAAATCACACGTTGTGGTCTGGCGGCGGCGAGTTTCGCAACATCGCCTTCGTAGTGTGGAAGGCTCACCGTCCAGCGCGGTCCCATGGCGGGGGCCTCGTCGGAGTAGATGAAGCGTGCGTCCGCCCAATTCGCGTGATCGCTGTTTTTTCCGTCGCCCGCATCGGTCACCCGGAGTTCCACCAGCTTCACCCCTGCCAGATCCACATCCACTTTTTTCGCCGCATCGCCCTTGCGGAGAGTCCCGCTGTCATAGAGCTTTTTTCCGTCGCCGATGACTTGGAAGACGACCGATCCGGATTGCTCCGGCCCGTCATCCGCGCCGACGGTTGCCTGGAACCGGACGGATTTCTGGCCGCGCAGGTTCACGAACGCATCACTCGGCGCATGGACTCCCATTCCGCGCGGATAGGTCGTGCCCGCGATGGACAGCGGTTTGTTGGAAATCGACTTGTTCTTCTTCGCGTCTCCGAAGCCCGTGCTGAAGCCGCTGGTGTCGTATTCGTCCAACCAGATTTCCTTGGCGGACAGGGACGCCAGCGGGCACAGGGCGAGCAGGGACAGCGTGAGTCGGGATGGGTTGAACGGATTCATTGGTTGGCGGTGAGATTGATGGAACGCGCGGGATGGTCAACGGACTTGGATGATGGGGGATGACAAACTTATTTTTTCCGGTCGTCCGCAGCCTTGCCGGTGAGGATCTCCGCCGCCACCCAGTAAGCCCGCGCGGGGCTGGCCTGGTTGAGAAGCATGCTCTCCTCCCGGCGGGGGCTCATTTTGCGTTCCCATGTCACGGGGTAACGTCCGTTGGGTTCCTTGAGATTGTCGTGCACATAGGTCAGGGATTTTTCCACGACCTCCGCCCAGTGCCTGTCCCCGCTTTCCTGATAAAGCTCCAGGTAGGACTCCACCAGCATGTGGGCGAAACGACCGCTGTCGGCGACCGCTCCGTTCTCCCGCACCCAGAATTTTTCCGCCGCCAGGGAGACCCGCCTGGCTTCCTCCAGATAACGCGCTTCTCCGGTGATCTTGTGGAAGAGGCAGTTCGCACGGATCATCAGCGCGGTGTTGTAGGTGAATTTCCTGCGGCCGACGCGCCCTTCCAGATTGATGTTGTCGAAGTAAAGGCCGTCCGTGTCCTGAAGGCGGGAGTTTGTCCATGCATACAGGCGCCTGGCGATTTCCAGATATTTCCCGTCCTTCGTGAGCTGGTGCAGCCGCAACGCCGAAACAATGGCCGGGCCGTTCGTACAGGTGTGCTTGGAGCGCAGGATGTTTTCCCGCCAGTAGAGTCCTCCTCCGAGCTTGTCGTCCTCGCCGGTCATGACGAAATCGAATGTCGCGATCGCCCGGTCCAAATATTTTTGTTCCTTGCTGACTTCGAAAACCTCCGCCAGCGCCAGCACCAGCCAGGCGTTGTCATCGTAATAGCGGTCGGATTCCTTCGGGCCGGGCTGCACGTCGAAGCCCTCGACGCCGTTGTGCTTGAGCCAATACACCTGGATGGCATCCGCATACGCCTTGGTTTCAGGAAGGTATTTCCCGGGCTCGACAGCGGAGGCCGCGGCCAGCGCGGTAAGCTGCACGCCCACTCCCCACATGAAGGATGGGTGCGAGGGCGCGCCGTTCTCATCCGGGGCCATCTCCGCATAGAGTCCGGATTCGGAAAGCCAGAGATCCTTCTTGATGGTTGTGAGATTCTCTTCTCCCCAACTGGCATACGGTGGGGCGGCTTCCAGCGGGCCAAGCATCAGGATTCCTAACAGAAGTGCCGTCGTCAGGCCTTTGACATGTTGTATGCTCATGGGGTGTGTGACCTGCAACTACGTGTGTTTTCACCTTATATTTCACGGGATTTCCGATCATGCGTCACAAAAAACGGCCTTCCCGCGATGCGGAAAGGCCGGTTGTTAGATCGTTGGAAATGCGGGGCATTCCGTGACCGGATCAGGCGGTCAGCCCGCCATGTCCTTGAGCTTCTTCAAAGGACGGACCTTGACGACGGTGCTCGCTGGCTTGGCCTTGAAAGTGACTTCTTCCTTGGTGAAAGGATTGATGCCCTTGCGAGCCTTGGTCGCCGGCTTGCGGACGGTGCTGATCTTGAGAAGGCCCGGAAGGACGAACTCGCCGACAGCGTTCTTGGTGACGTGGGACTCGATGATGGTGCTGAGGCCATCCAGAACAGCGGCCACTTGCTTGCGGCTGAGTTCGGTGCTGGCGGCGATTTCGTCGAGGATCTGGGTTTTGGAATACTTTTCCTTAGTGAGTTTAAGCTTGGTTGCCATGCACCGGAATTCGCTTAACGGCGGGAGAATGTCAAGAATACTGATGACGGGTCCGACGACAGGTCCGGAGACGGGTCCGGAGACAGGCGCTTTCCGTTGTTTGCAACCCTCAGTCGTCCCACCCCTCTTCAGCGGCGTAACGGGCCAGCGCGTCGGCCCGGTGTTGGAGCATTTCGGCGAGTTCCGGCCACTCCTCCGGGGTTCCCATATTGAGTGTGGGGTGCTCTTCGCCCCGCCGCATGTGGTCGGCCACATCCGCCCATTCCGCGCTGAAATGCAGCAATGCCTCGCGTGGTTCCTCGCCGAGGGTGCTGGACATGTAGTCCGTCGGGACATCCCCGCTGATGGCCCACCAACCGACGCGCCCGCTGTGCTTCACGGACTGGACAGCCCAGAGCGCGACGTCCGGTTCCACGTGGAAGGTCGGCCAATTTTCCACGCCTCCATGCCGGCAGCCTTGAAAATCGAGGTAATCGATGACTTTCCGGCGCTCTTCCGCGATCCATTTTTCCTCTTCCGTCTTTTCGGGTGCCTTCATCGTGCGGGAAAATAGGCGGCGGTTCTTCGGGCGGAAAGGTGTTTTTCCGGAGAAAATGACATTGCCCGGAGGTTTTGTTTCACCAATGATTGATTGGTCTGTTGATGGCCATTTTCCGAACTCTTCCATGAAACACCTTTCTTCGTTTCCCGCCCGCTGCACGTTGTCCGTGATTTCCGGAGCGGTGTTCGCCTCGGCGTTTCCGGCGATCGGCTGGAGATGGCTGGTGCTGCCCGGCCTGGTTGGATTGTTGATCGCTCTCGATGGTGAGAAAGGGACGCGGGCGCGGACCATCGGTTTCCTGCACGGGATGGCGGTTTATGCGTCCGGGCTGACATGGCTGATGGAAATATTCGGCACCATGGCGGTGATGTTGTGGGCGGTGCTCGCGGGATTCAGCGTGCTGTTCGCGGAGTTCCAGAGCCGTGCCGCGATCCGGGGAATCACCGGATGGAAATGGGCCGCCTTCACCGCGTTGAACTGGTCGGCGCTGGAGTTCATACGAGCGGAGCTGTTTCCTCTCAAGTTTCCCTGGATGACGGCCGGACTTGCGGTGGGGCCGAATTCGTTGCTGCCATGGATCGGTGTTTACGGTGTGGGTCTGGTTGTCGTGCTGGCTACGGCTTTTCTCGTAGCGAGGAAATGGATGGGGGGAACGGTGGCGCTGTCGGTGCTGGCTGCCTGCGTTTTCCTGAATCCCCGTGTGCCGGAACCTGCGGATGACGACGCGCGCGCGGTCAGTGTGGGTGGCTTGCAACTGGAGGGCGTTTCCCTGACCGACTATCTCAAGGGGACGCGGGAGATGCCGGCCGGCGTGGATCTGGTGGTGTGGCCGGAGTATGCCGTTCCCTATGACATCCGTTCGGACAAGCGCGATTGGGAATTGGTGCGGAAGCTTTGCCATGAACGTGGGCTGACACTTGTTTTCGGCAGCAAGGTCGGCCTCGCGTCGGACAAGGACTGGCGGAACATCGCCCTGACCGTTGATCCTTCAGGCGTCCTCGGCGAGCATACGAAAGTCCATCCCGTGCATTTTTTCAATGATGGCGCACCGGGCAAGACCACGTTGCCGGTCCCGACCGCCCACGGCAAAATCGGCACGCCCATCTGTTTCGACTGCGACTACGAAGGAGTCGTCCGGGGCATGACCGCCGCCGGAGCGGAGCTGATCGTCGCGCCGACCATGGATGCGGAGAAATGGACTGCCCGCCAGCACGACCAGCATGCGGAGCTTTTCCGCATCCGTGCCTGTGAGAACGGACGCTGGCTTTTCGTCGTGGCGACCTCGGGTGTTTCACAAATCATCGATCCGAACGGTCATCTCCACGCAAGGCTGGACGCTCTCAAGCAGGGTCCTGTCCACGGCATGATGAAGCGGGAAACCGCACTCACGATCTACACCCGTGTCGGTTGGCTGACCCCTTGGTGCGTGCTGGGAGCGGCGGCTGTTTGCTGGCTTGCACTGCTTTTCAAGAAAACGCGCATTGGCAAAGACCGTGATTCAGCCGTTCCCCCAAACACCGATCCATGAAATCCGCTTTCGTCACGTGTTTCCTTTCGATTTTCCATCTGTTCAGAAAAGCCACCCTGCTGAACATCGTGTTGATCGCAAACTGTTGCCTGGCGGATGCGGAACGGACTGCCGCTGGCGCCGGGTCGGGAATATCCGCAGGATATGAAGCTCCGTCGGACGCACCCTACACCGCTTGCGAGGTGTCCGTCCCCACACCGGCAGGCCATCAACTGGCGGGAACCCTGACCCTGCCGAAAAATGCCGGGAGGGACCATCCTGTCGCAGCGGTGATCACCATCACCGGATCCGGGCCGCAGGAGAGGGATGGATTTCTGGGAATCGGCGACTACCGTCCTTTCCGGCAGATCGCCGATGAACTGGGCCGCAGGGGAATCGCCGTGTTGCGTATGGACGACAGGGGGACGGGTTCGTCCGGCGGCACCTTCAGGGGCAGTACTAGCGGGGACTTCGCGGAGGACGTCCGGGCTGGCCTGGCATGGTTGCGGAGCCGCCCGGAAATCAATCCGGACAAACTGGCGGTCCTGGGATATAGCGAAGGTGCGGTGATCGCGCCGCTGGTGGCGCAGAAGGAATCGGGGCTGGCCGCGCTCGTGCTGCTGGCCGGAGTGGCGGAACCTCCCCGCAGCGCTTTGCACTTTCAGATCGGGAATCAATATAGGCACGACCCATCGTTGACACCGGCCATGCGGGACGAGCTGCTGGCCGCCATTCCCGCGAAAATCGACGCGATGATGACCGGAGATCCGTGGCTCAGTTTTTTTCTCACGCTTGATCCCTCCGCAGCCATGCGTCGTGTGAAAGCGCCCGCGCTTGTCCTGACCGGATCCCGCGACCAGCAGGCGTTGCCGGCACAGGTTCCGTTGCAAGCGGCGGCATTTCTGGAGGGGGGCAACATGGATGTGACCGCCTGTGTGGTTCCCGGACTCAATCATCTTCTGGTGAAGGATGAGGACGGCTTTCCGGGAAATTATGCGAAGTTGCCGTCTCCGGTCCGGATCGATGCCGAGGCTCTGGCTTTCGTCTGCGATTGGTTGGTGAAGAGGTTGCGCTGATTTCGCTCCCTCGTCGGTATCGATGATGATGACAAAGCCCGGAGGTTGGCCGTCTATCGGGCTGACAAGAACGGATTGCTCCGCCGCTCTTCCCCGAGTGTGGTGGCCGGACCATGACCGGGCAGCAGCACGGTGGTGTCAGGCAGTGGTGCGAGGACATCGTCCAACCGTGCGAGGGCGTGTTGATATCGTTCACGTGTCGGACAACCTCCCATGGATCCTGCGAAAAGCGCGTCACCCGTGACAAGGACCGGTAGCTCAAGTCCCTCGATGAGGTATCCGACCTGGGGTGTGTGGTGGCCGGACAGATCCACCGCGCGGATGACGAGGGAGCCGCATGTGTGGCTGTCTCCGGCGGCGACGGGGGTGGTGCGGGGGATTTCCGGACCATGTATCGGAATACCTTCAAACGAAGCATTTCCTCCGATGTGGTCGCGATGGCCGTGAGTGATGAAAATTTGATCAGGACGGATGCCGCCGAGCGCGGTCAAGCAGGAGTCGCGGTCGTTGCCGGTATCGAAAAGCAGGGCCGTTCCGCCGGATCTCACCAGCCAGGCGTTCACCCGTTCGCCGTCGAAGGGGAGATCGAGCCGTTGGATTTCCGGAAGGGTAATGGGTTGCGGATGATAATGAGCGTGGTTCGCAAGCGCCTCCGGATCGAGGCCCAAGGCCGGGGCCAGCTTCCGGGCGATGTCCGCGGAAAAATCGCCTCGGGAAAACGCGAGCACGTCCTTTTCCGCAAGTCCCGCCCGCGCCGCCGCCTCGGCCGGTGCGAGTTCAAGTCCCTTGAAGGCCTTGCGAATGACGTAGGTGAAATCGTCTTCCAACATGTGATGCGGGCAAGGTAATGCAGAAGGATCGGTTGGGAAATGGATTTGTCGTCCGGACTTGCAATGATCATCGGAAACCGTGGGGGATGCCGGATGATTCCTTTCCGGTTGCCACTCCCGGCCGACTAGGCTTCATAAGGCCTGTGAGTTTTCAATCCGTCGGCCTGAAGAGGCTATTCCGCGAGCAGGGGCCTTTGTTGATATTGATCGGCCTGATGTTCCTGATTTTTTTCGCGCAGGAGGCTTTCGGGCCGCTGTGGTACATGAATCTCATGTCGGTGCCGGCGGATGTGATGGAAAGCTGGAATCATCTGCTGGAAGGGAGGTCATCCGTCGCGGACTGGAAAACATTCGGGACCATGCTGAGTTATGCGTTTCTTCATGGAGACATCGAGCACATCACGTCCAACATGACTTTCTTCTGGATCTTCGGGGCGTTGCTCGTCGAATTGCTCGGGTGGCGCTGGATGCTGGTGCTGTTTGTGGGCACTTCCATCGCCGCCGCGGCCACGCATGTGGGGATGCATCGTGACGATCTCGCGCCGATGCTGGGAGCGTCGGGCGCGCTGATGGGCTTCGAGGGAGCCTATCTCGGCCTGGCGGTGCGGTGGAAACTTCCCTCTCCGCACATATGGCCCATGTCGAGGCCGGTCACACCCGGGCAACTGGCGTTGCTGGCCGTGGTCGGGGTTTGTTTGGATTATCTCAACCTGATGTCCGGGGATGGGGAAAGGATCGCCTACGGGGCGCACGTGGGTGGCTTCACGATGGGCCTGCTGCTTGCCTCGACGGTCATTCCCAAGCCGAAGAGCGCGTGGGCGGCACGCTGAGTTTCGCCGGGATTTTCACGCGTTCCTCTGCCGGACGATCTCCGTGGCGATGGCGGAGGCAAGGCGGGCGTTGTTGAGCACGAGCGCGATGTTGGCCGTGAGCGAACGTCCTTCGGTGAGTTCGTAGATTCGCTGGAGGAGAAAGGGTGTCACCGCTTTGGCGGCGATTCCCCGGGACTTCGCCTCCGCCAGAGCGCTTGCGACCACGGGCATCATGATATCGCGCGTGATCTCGTCGCCGGGCGGGATGGGATTGGCCACAAGCTGGCCACCGGGCAGGCCGAGGCGGGCGCGCATGAGGTGGGAGGCCGCGATTTCCGCCGGGTCATCAAGCCGCAGGGGCGCGGCCAAGCCGGAAGATCTCGACCAGAAGGCGGGAAAATCATTTTGCCCGACAGCGATGACGGGGACGCCGAGGGTTTCGAGCACCTCCAGGGTTTTCGGGAGATCGAGAATGGCTTTCGCTCCCGCGGACACGACGGAGACGGCGGTTTCCGAGAGTTCGCGGAGATCGGCCGATATGTCGAAATCCTGTTCCGCGCCCTGATGCACGCCACCGATGCCGCCGGTGGCGAAAACATCGATGCCCGCGAGCCGGGCGCAGATCATGGTTGCGGCGACGGTGGTGGCTCCCGTGCGCTTGGAGGCAAGTGCGATGGCGAGATCCGCCCGCGAGAGTTTCATGACGCCTTTCGCCTGGCCCAGGGATTCGAGTTCTTCCGGGGAAAGACCGATGCGGATGTTGCCGTCCATGACCGCGATGATGGCGGGAACCGCGCCTGCCGAGCGGACCTCCGCTTCCACCAGACGCGCCGTTTCCACGTTCTGGGGATAGGGCATGCCGTGGGTGATGATGGTGGATTCAAGCGCGACGACCGGCGTCCCCGCGTCACAGGCGGCTCGGACCTCTTCCGAAAACTGGAGGGGCAGCTTCATAGTCCGACTTCCCCCGAGACATAAATGGCCGCGGCTTCAAGTGCGGCGGAAAGCGCTTCCGCACGGGATCTGCCCGCGCGTTCCGAGACGATGTGCGAGGCAAGGAATGTGTCGCCCGCACCTGTGCAGCGCCCCGCTTTCACCTGGGGAGGATGATCCGTGATGACACCTTCTCCAGCAAGCGCGTCCGAGCAACCACGGGGGCCGTCGGTGATGATCGCACGCCGGGCACCGAGTGCCAGCATGCCATGCGCCGCGGTTTCGGAATCCGGGAACTTCTCGTGGCAGAGCAGGCCCGCTTCCTCCAGATTGACATAGAGCGTCGCACGCGGATGGGGGATCAACGAGCGGAGTCGCTCTGCTTTCCCCGGACTGGCCGGAGCGATGCAGAGGTTGGCGGCGGCGAAGAGCGGGGAGACGGCGATGTCCGCGAGCAGCTCTTCCGTTAGATTTCCATCCAGCGCGATCAGGCCGGACCAGGGATTCTCCGCGCTGCCGAGGCGGCCATCGGCAAGAGGCGTGAGAATGTCCCCACCGGAGGCTTCCAGAGAATGGGCGTCGGCGATCGCCGCGATGACACCGTTCACGTCCTCGATCGCCATGTAGCGGTCGGTCGGCAGCCCGGAGTCGCGATACACGTAGCGTGTGTCGATTTCCATTCCACCGCAGGCGGCGATCAGTTCGTCACCCACCGCATCCCGGCCGATGGCGGTGAGCAGGGTGGGCGCGAGGCCGAAGCGGCGCATGGTCATCGCCACATTCATCGCCACCCCCCCGGGAAGCCGCGTGATGCGTCCGCCGACATCCGAACCATGGCGCATGGCGACGGGTGCGCGCCCGATGATGTCCCAGAGGACGGCTCCGATGCAGATGATGTCGGGAGGGCTGGATGGATTCGGAAGAGTCATCGGGCGGAATACAAGCGGTTGAGCACGCCGCTGGCCAAGTTTTTTGGTGGGAAATGTGGCGGGGGCTGGAACTCCGGAAGATGGCATCGCGTGAAGCGGCTTCTTCCGGGCTGGCCCGGAAAAGACCAATGCCGGAGATGTCGAACGCCAGCGTGACGAACTACCTGCCAAGACCCGGTCGCGAGGCGATTTGCCGCAAGTCGCGCGAAATCATCCCCAAGGGGTCCCTCCTTGAGTCAAAATCTGAACCCAGCCAACACATCCCCGCGCCCCACCTCAAAAGCTGGAGAAATGGAATTGCTCCAGCCTTGGGGCCGGCCGCGCGGGATATCGGGAGCTTCGAACCGCCTTATCAGCGGCGGCGCCGCAGAAAAGGAATGGCCGCGATACCCGCGAGCAATGCGACACCCGGTTCCGGGACCGCATTGAACTTGAAGTTGGCTGTTAGATAGTGCCCCAATCCGTTTGGATCACCCGTTGGAAAAACACCTGTCATGTTGCTTCGCGCGCTTCCCAGCGTGATGCCCGCCGCGGCAGTGGCCGCTGCGATGGATTGGTTGGCCGGAGAAACATCCATGTTGGTATACATGGTGGCTCCGATCGTATAGGTGGTGTTGGCACTGAGTGTGATCGGCTCCGGAACGGTGGTATATCGATAGCCGCCTTCCAGCGTTCCGGTCGTTCCGCTGGAAACCGTCGCGGTTCCCACGACAGTTCCCCCGCTGTTCCAGATCGTCACAGGATGGGCGGTTCCCAATCCGTTGCCACCGGCGTCAAAGAAGCCCAGATCAGTGACGGTCAGAGGATTCGATCCCACAGTGAAGGTGTATCCCAGAACGTATTGGGCGTTCCCCGCGTTGGAGTAGGTTGAGACCGGGGTTGGAAGGGAAAAGGCCGTTACTGCCGCGGACGCGCTGGACGCGATCACAAGAGAGGCAAGCGTGGTGATGAGGATGGATTTTTTCATTAGCATGGACATCGTTTAAAAGCGCCGGTGAGGTTCGGGGTCAAGGATATTTCTAACATATCCGGCTTGTGCGGATTCCAAGCGGCCATGCGCCGTCCGAAAAACCGAAGATGTCCATCCCCTCCTTCTGACTAGCTCTGGACTTGGAGGTTATAATGGTTCTCCCGCTTCTTCACGGTGGCAAGTATTTGTTAGATATTCCGAACTTCAATACGACGAAAAACCCGCCGAACATGCGTCCGGCGGGCTTGTGAGGTGAATGAACTGGAATGGTTCATTTCCTATCAAATTCAGATCGCCGCGAGGATGTGGTTGAACGTCTCGCTCGGGCGGAGCGCGGCGTTGGCTTTTTCATCATCCGGCTGGAAGTAGCCGCCGATGTCCACAGGCTTGCCCTGCACGGCGAGGAGTTCCTCGACGATGCGGGCCTCGTGGGTGAAGAGGGCTTCCGAGACGGGGGTGAAGATGGCTTTCAGTTCGGCATCGTTGTCTTGTGCGGCGAGCGCCTGCGCCCAGTAGAGGGCGAGGTAGAAATGCGAGCCGCGGTTGTCGATGGTGCCGAGCTTGCGGCCCGGACTGCGGTCGAATTCCAGGAACTTGCCGGTTGCCGCGTCCAGCGTGTCGGCGAGGACCTTGGCCTTCGGCAGGCTGAAGATCTCGCTGATCTGCTCGAACGACGGAGCGAGCGCGAAGAACTCGCCGAGGGAATCCCAGCGCAGGTAGTTTTCCTCGGTGAACTGCTCCACGTGCTTCGGCGCCGAACCGCCCGCACCGGTTTCGAAGAGTCCGCCGCCGTTCATGAGGGGGACGATGGAAAGCATTTTCGCGGAGGTGCCGACTTCGAGGATCGGGAACAGGTCGGTGTTGTAGTCGCGCAGGACGTTGCCGGTTACGGAGATGGTGTCCTTGCCTTGGACGATGCGCTCGAGCGAGAAGGTGCAGGCTTCGGCAGGCGGCAGGATGTGGAGATCGAGGCCGGTGGTGTCGTGGTCCTTGAGGTAGGTTTCGACCTTGGCGATGATCTGGGCGTCGTGGGCGCGGTTCTTGTCCAGCCAGAAAACGGCGGGGTCGCCGGAGGCCTTGGCGCGTTTGACGGCGAGCTTCACCCAATCCTGGATCGGGGCGTCCTTGGTCTGGCAGGCGCGCCAGATGTCGCCCTCTTCGACTTCATGGGAGAGGAGGACGTTTCCGGCGGAGTCGGTCACCTTGACGGTGCCTTTCGCCGGGATTTCAAAGGTCTTGTTGTGGGAGCCGTATTCTTCCGCCGCCTGTGCCATGAGGCCGACGTTCGGGACGCTGCCCATGGTTTTCGGGTCGAGCGCGCCGTTCTTTTTGCAGAAATCGATGACGGCCTGGTAGATGCCCGCGTAGCTGGAATCCGGGATGACGGCGAGGGTGTCGCCGGTCTTGCCCGCCGGGTCCCAGACCTTCCCGCCCGCACGGATCATGGCTGGCATGGAAGCGTCCACGATGACGTCGGACGGGACGTGGAGGTTGGTGATGCCCTTGTCGGAGTTCACCATGGAAAGGGCCGGACCCGCTTCGTAGCCGGCCTGGATGTCCGCCTCGATCTCCGCTTTCTTGTCAGCGGGCAGCTTGGCGATTTTCGCGACGAGATCGCCGAAGCCGTTGCGGAAATCGACGCCGAGTTCCTTGAGCGTGCCGGCGTGCTTGGCGATGAGATCCTTGAAGAAAACCTCCACGGCGTGGCCGAAGATGATGGGATCGGAAACCTTCATCATCGTCGCCTTCATGTGGAGCGAGAGCAGGACGTCCTCTTTTTTCGCGAGGGCGATCTGTTCGCCAAGGAAAGCGACGAGAGCGGCCTTGCTCATGAAGGTGGCGTCCAGGATCTCACCGGCCTTGAGAGGGGTGGACTCCTTGAGGACCTTGCTGTTGCCGTCCGCTCCGAAGAATTCGATTTTCACATCGGTGGCCGCCGGCACGGTGACGGATTTTTCGTTCGAGAAGAAATCGCCCTTGCCGTTCATGCTGCCGACGGTGGTCTTCGAGTCGGCGGTCCACCTGCCCATCGAGTGGGGGTGGGCTTTCGCGTAATCCTTCACGGCTTTCGGGGCGCGGCGGTCGGAATTTCCCTCGCGCAGCACGGGGTTCACCGCGCTGCCCATGACCTTCGCATAGCGGGCCTTGATGTCCTTCTCCGCATCGGTGGCCGGGCTTTCAGGGAAGTCCGGAAGCTTGTATCCCTTCGCCTGGAGCTCGGCGACGGCGGCCTTGAGCTGGGGGACGGAGGCGGAGATGTTCGGCAGTTTGATGATGTTCGCCTCGGGGGTGAGGGTCAGCGCGCCGAGTTCGGAAAGGTGGTCGGCGATCTTCTGGTCGTCGGTGAGGAAGTCCGGAAATTGCGAAATGATGCGCCCCGCCAAAGAAATGTCGCGCGTCTCCACCGTGATGCCCGAGTGCTTCGTGAACGCTTGGACGATCGGCAGGAAGGAATAGGTGGCGAGGGCGGGAGCTTCGTCGGTCTTGGTGTAGATGATGGTGGGAGTCGCGGACATGGCTTTTGGAGAAATCGTGCGCAGTGGATTAGTGCATGGAGTTCTGGCGGTCAAAAGCAATCGCTTCGCCAAGCTTGGCGGCATTTTCCCGGGTTGTTCGCAGGCATGTGGACAGCGATGTGAATAACTTGGGAAAATGTTCGGAAAAGGCCCGGATTACAGGAGCGAGCGGCGGTTTCCAGCGATCTTATAAAACGAATGTTCCAGAACTCTTTGCAGGCAAATTGGAAAGTTATTCGCAAGCCTGACAGCAATATTCGATGTGAATAATTTTTTAATCATCTGACAGTCAGCGATTATCAGACTTATTGCGACCTTATCCGCAGTTGCCACCAAGTTATTCACATCGAGGGAAGTCGCTGGATTCGGGGCATTTCGTGGCAACAGAGCAACGCCGGACTTTCGAAAATGGGTTGTGAATTCGATTGTGAATAACTTGGGGAAATCTCCGATTCGTCCCTTGAAAATGAGAGTAAAACCTACCTCAATCCGGCAGCGCGGTGGATTCGGCCGCGCCGGGGATGACCCGCACTGTGGGGTGGGGGCCGGAAGCCCTTGGAATCGGGGCGTGACAATTTGCCCGGAACCTCGAAGCGGCGGATATTTCCGCTTTACGCTGGGGCGCGATCCGGTCAGACAAGTGCCCCCTCTGTCGCGCCAATTCGTGCGCGGAGTTCATTTCAATAAATCCACCGTAAACCATCCAATCATGGACATCCAAATCGCCACTCTTTGTGACTTCGCTGCCGACTACAACGGCAAGCTCGTCATTTCCGGAACCTTCGACACACTCGCGGCGCGTGCCACCCCCGTGGTGCACCCTGCCTGCGCGCTCGCCATGCGCTTCTGCTTCACCCCGGAAGATGCCGGCCGTCACAAGCTCTCCATCAACATCATCAACGAGGACGGCGAATCTCTCGACCCGAACAACATGCCGATCGAGCCCGAGTTCGAAGTCCAGCTTCCGAAGAACGTTCCTTTCCTGACCCGCAACATCGTCATGAACCTGCAAGGCCTCCGCTTCGAGGAAGCCGGCATCTACTCCATCGACATCGGTTGCGACGGTGAGGTCCTCGTCCGTCTGCCACTGCGCATTGTCCAGGTCTCCCAAGGCCCCAACGGCGAAACTCAGTTGGCGTAATCTTCCGGCATGGTGTATAGCCACGCCATGCCAGAAACCGCTTCCTTTTCCTGTGCCCTCATCACCGGCGCATCCGCCGGCCTGGGTGAGGAGTTCGCATTCCAAATCGCGCCACGAGTCCGAAAGCTCGTTCTCGTGGCGCGTCGCGAGCCGCTTCTTCTGCAGCTCGCGGACCGCGTGAGATCGCAGTTCCCTCACGTGGCCGTCGCCGTTCATGCCGTGGACCTGAACATTTCCGCCGAGCGTGAGACGCTGGTGAAAGATCTGACCGCGAGCGGGTTCCTGCCTGACCTGTTGGTGAACAATGCCGGCCTCGGCGACTACGGCGAGTTTGCCACCGCCACCTGGGAACGGTTGCGGTCCATGCTGTATGTGAACATCGAGGCGCTCACCCACCTCAGCCATGCGCTCGTTCCGGAAATGATCCGGCGCGGCGGCGGAGCCATCATCAACGTCAGCTCGCTCGCCAGCACGCTGCCCATCCCGGACTTCGCGGTCTATGCCGCGACGAAGGCCTATGTCTCCAGTTTTTCCGAAGCCCTGCGCATAGAACTCCGCGAGCACCACATCCGCGTGCTCGCCGTCTGCCCGGGGCCGGTGAGGACCGAGTTTGGCAAAGTGTCCCGCCGCTCGCCCGACGGTCCGGGCATGCCCTCGAGCAAATCCGCCTACGTGCCGAAGGAACAGGTCGTCGCCGAAGCCCTTGCCGGACTGGATCGCAATGTGGCCCGCGTCTATCCGGGGATCAAAATCGCCGCCGCAGCACTGCTCATTTCCGCCATGCCGATGGTGGTGATCCGTTTCGCCATGGGTTTCCGGCCGAGGAGGTGAAGAGCGGGCGAAGCGCGCGTTCATCCCGGGGATGTTGTGCCTTGATGGAATCCGGGTCCGTCCCGTGGTGAATTTCCACCTGACCGGGAAGATGATCGAAATCTTGTGAAATTGTGTGATTTTCCCTATTGCCAAACCCGGAAGCGGCGGTTTAGGTTGCGCCCGCCGCAGGCCGCAAGGCCGGTCGCAAAAGCCTCATAGTGTAATGGTAACACCCCGGATTTTGATTCCGTTATTCTAGGTTCGAGCCCTAGTGAGGCTACTTTCAGGTGGTTGATTTCCAATTGCCGGGTGATTTCTTCGCATGGAAACGATCCCCTTCCCGAGTTTCAATCGATGACGCGAATGGCGGAACGATGCCGGGCGCCCGACAGCTTGAATGTCTTTTCTTCAAGGGTGGGCAACAGCAGACACGATGGATTCTTTACCAATGATCAGGACTTATGAACCCGCTGACTGGGCCGGCATATGGGAGATTCTGGAGCCGGTATTCCGCGCGGGCAGGACCTACGTCTTTCCCCGCGATATTGGAGAGGATGAGGCCCGCAGGATCTGGATCGACGCACCCGAGGCCACTTTTGTTTTCGTCGATGAGGGGGAGATACTTGGAAGCTACTACATCAAGCCGAATCAGCCCGGTCAGGGAAGCCACATTTGCAACTGTGGCTATGTGGTGTCGGGCAGAGCCCGTGGCAAAGGGGTGGCTTCCCGGATGTGCGGGCATTCCCAACTGCAGGCGGTGGAGCGTGGTTTCCTCGGCATGCAGTTCAATCTGGTCGTTTCCACGAACGAAGGTGCCGTCCGGCTTTGGAAAAAGCTCGGGTTCGACATTGTCGGAACCCTTCCATCCGCTTTCAACGAGCCGGAAAAGGGATTGGTGGACGCCTACGTGATGTTCAAGCGCCTTGGTGCGGAGTCTTGCGAAGGCTGATCGGTGGGTGGTCCGACATCAGATGGGGATGTCCTTAACGTGTCCCGAGTCCAACCGGTAGCGCACGAGCTCGCGCAGTTCGGGCGTTTCCTCCAACCAGTCGAGATGCGTGGTGGTGATCCACTTCTGGGCGTTTGCGGGGAGGTGGTGCATGAGGGCGTTCCGGCGGGAGGGATCGAGCTCGCCGAAAATATCGTCCAAAAGGTAGATGGGCGGGGCTCCCCGGCGCAGGGTGAGGAGCTGGCCCTGGGCGAGCTTGAGGGAGAGGGCGAGCGTGCGTTGCTGGCCCTCGCTGGCGAACTGGGACGCGGGCATGCCGTGGACGCGCAGGTCGAGCTCGTCGCGGTGCGGACCCACCACGGCCTGGCGCAGGCGTGTCTCGCGTTCGCGGGCCTGCAGCATGGATTCGCGGAGATCGGGCCCGCTGGCGGGGAGGTAGTGGAGGGTGAGGGGTTCGTCTTTTCCGCTGATGTCCCGCTGGGCGGTCGCGGCGAGCGGGGAGAGGTCCGCGACGAGCTGGGCGCGGAGCCGCATCACGACCGTGCCGTGCTCGACGAGGATTTCTTCGTAAGCGAGCAATTCGGCATCGCGCGGGCGGGCTTGTTTGAGCAACAGGTTCTTCGCCCGCAGTGCCTGGCGATAGCGGGATGCGGACCGGCGGTAGTCGGTGCTGAGCTGGGAGCCGATGAAATCCAGGTAGCGGCGGCGCCCCTCACCGGGGCCGCGGACAAGGTCGAGGTCCTCATTCCCCATCCAGACGATGAGGCCGCCGTCTTCCAGATAGCTGGACTGGCTGGCGCGTGCCTCGTCGTCCGCCTTGAGAAAAAGCCCTTCGCGCGAGTGCCGGACCTGGCGTTCGCTCTGCCATGGATCGCCCGCGATGCCGAATCCGCCGCTGCCGAAACGGGCGAGCGTGGCCATGCGGTGGGTGCGCGGCGAATGCAGCCGGACGAGCAGGCAGATGGCTTCGAGGATGGATGTCTTCCCCTGTGCGTTGTCCCCTGTCAGGACGGCTCCTCCCGGAGGAACCTGGAGGTCCAACGTGGGGAAACAGCGGAAATCGAGAAGGCGGAGGGTGCTGAGCAAGGGATGGAAAAGAGAGTGACTGGAGATCGATTCTTAGGGAATCCGGAATGCGGGGTTATCAACGATGATGCCTATCTGCTTATGGTAAACGCGCCTGCGGCCAGTGGTTCCCAACCATGCTCAGCTGGATCGGGATAGCTGTCGTTGTAGTATTGAAAGTTATGATGACCGCTGATCAACTGGCTTGTGGCGGCGTCGCATCCGAGTCTGAGCCACTGAAGACCGGGATCGATACTTTCTGTGTATATGGCGACGCTGACGTTGTTCGGATCGAAGGAAGGAGCCTGCTGAAGCCCTGTGAAGGGATTGAAAGTGATGAATGGCCCACCTGACGGAATGCCATTGGCAGTGGTGTAAGTGATGGTGCCCGCCCTGCCGGTCGTGTTGAATGTGTAGGTGAACGAACCAGTCCCGAAGGGAACGGTTATGGTGCGGTTCGCGAGACTGTCGGGGGCGACGGAACCTGGGTGTCTCGTAACGGCAAGGTTGTAAAATGCTTTTGCTTCAAGAGCATTGTCGATGGGACTTGCCGCCACGGAAGGCATCGTCGGACCAGGGGCAAGGCGGATACGTCTTGTGGCGCTGCCGATGGAAATCCAGCCGCCGGATGCGAGAGTGGTGGAGCCGAAGGCTTGGAAAACATCCCCGGCGGTGAGAGGAGTGTCGAAGACGCAGGTGTTGGAAACGCCGGGGATCACGTTCAGCCGGACACGGGGGCAGATGACAGTGGGGATGTTCTGGGCGTGTTCATCAAACGCGGTCGCCGCCGGATCGGTCCGGGAGATGGTGACACCCGTGATGGTGGTGGCGTCATTTCCGCCGGCGAGGATGGCGTCCATGGTGGTGCGGCTGGCGGAGTCGGGAATAAGTCCGAAGATGGTGTGGACATTGTTCAGACTGGGAATCGAACTATTTCCGGTGAAGAAAATCTGGCTGCTGTTCGAGTTCGGGCCGCTGTTCGCCATGGAAAGCACGTAGGGAACGTGCGTGAGACCCGCATGGAATTCATCGCGGAAGGTGAAAGCCGGGCCGCCGCTGTTTGTGCCGGTGCCGGAGCCTGTCTGGGCGATTTTGAAACCGGATTCGTTGATGACCCTGAAAAACTTTTCTCCGGTGTAGTATCGTTTGTAATGGATGGCTCCATCGGCGGGATTGACCAACGCGCGCGTCCCCTGTGCCAGCGTAATGAAGTTCGCCACAGCCTGCGGAGCCTTGTCATACTGGAGCACCACGGTGACATTTCCTCTGGTCGTCTGGAAGGTGGCAAGCAGTTCGGCGTGGAGCGGACCGGCTGACAAAAGGGGAAGAAAAACCGCTGCGAATTTCATTTCCGGAAACTCCACAGAAATCCACGCCAGCGGCAAGCCTATTGGTTTACCTGTGTCCGCATTCTGAGGAAGCGTGCGGGTTGGTTGGCGAGAGGGACAGCGTCGCCGATTTTAACGATGGCCCGGCCACCCACCGGGGATCCGGTGACGATGCGCGAGGTTCCGCCCGCATTCCATGTCCAGATCCCGGTGCCTACTTTCGTGGCGATGGGTGTCCAACTGCCCACCAATGTGGACGAACCTTCGATGATGTAGGTAAGATCCGGTGCCGCAGGTTGGGGCATGTCAATGAGAAGGGAAATGCGGTCGTTGAGCAGCGGTTCTCCGGCGACGATACCCTGCGGCAGGGCGCTCGCGCCGTTGCCGCCCGAGCTTGCGAGTGGCGAGCGCCCGAGTGCGTATTCCATCAGGTTGCTGATGGAGTCGGCGTCGCTGTCTCCATCCGGAGTGGAGAGGGGACCATGGTCGGGAAACTGGGTTTCGCGCCAGGCGTAGTATCCGTTCGCATTTGGGGCGATGATGCCGCTCTGGCGGATGCTGTGATTTCTTCCGGCCGTGATGAAGGTGTTGTTGAAGAAGATGGCCGCATTCCGGTCATCAAGGGCCGGGGTGGTGAGATTGGTCCAATTGGCTCCGTCGGAAGAAACGAGATCGATATCGACACCGGAATTTTCCCAATCCGTTGCAGCTGCGAACCACACGCCATTGCCGTAGGCCACTCCCGCGGCATCCTCTCCCAGTGGAGTTCGGGTGCTGGTGAAAGTGGTCCCCAGATCGGTGGAGTGGCGCAGCTTGGAATAAAAGCCGCTGGCGAAAAACCGATCTCCGGCCCAATGGACATGGCGGAGATCCTGCCATGAGAGCAGGCCGGCACCGCCGGAGGTGTCGGTCCAGGTGATCCCATCCGGGGAGGTGAGGGCCACGCCATTTCCGCTTGTGCTGAAAACTCCGCGCCCGACAGCCACAAATTTCCCTCCACCATAGGAAAGACCCGATATGTAGGAAGTGGTGACGGAACTGGCCGCCGACCAGGTGATGCCGTCTGTCGACCGCCGGACGGTTCCATCATCAGAGATCACCACATAGACTCCTCCCCCGTAGGCGATACCTGAGAGAGGAGGGCCCGTAAAGAGGCGGCGTGTCCATGAACCGGAGTTTCCAGTGGGAGAGGTGAGAATGCAGCCCACCCAGTCTGAAATGTCGAAATTGTACTCTTGTCCGGCCAACAGGAACTTGGCTCCGTCCCATGTCATGGCGGACATGTGTTGGTTGTTGCCCAGTTGATGGGAGTTCCAGGTCACTCCGTCGATGGAGGTCGCGACCGGTCCTTTGCCGCTTGAATAATCCTCGCCCACGGCAATCACCTTGTCGGTGCTTGCCGCCAGCGCGTTGAAGTCGCCGGTCGAGCTGTTGGCCCGCGCGGTCCACGTGGTGATCGGATCCGCAACCGTGACGGTTTTCGTCGCCTGCGCGGTATTCCCCTTCATGTCGGAAACGGTGACCTTCACGGTATAGGTGCCGCCGCTGTTCCACGCGTAGGGGGCGATGGGGTGGTTGTCGAAGGTGAAGCCCTGGCCGAAATCCCATGAATAGGCGAGCTCGTCGCCATTTCCATCCGCGGCTTCCGCAATGAAGAGGCTGGTCTGTCTCGCTGCGAGGGTGGAAGGTCCGCGGAGGCTGACGGTCGGAGCCACATTGCCGGGAAACGGTCCGATGTTCACACGGACATCAAGATATTCCTGTGGAGAATCCCCTCCACGGGCGAGCGGGGTGATGTGGGTGTTGCCGTTTGAAAACGTGCGACCTATCGCGATCGATCCATCCGTGCGATCCGCCGTTCCGGCAAGCGATGTGGGAGTGGTATCGATGAGCCATGAGCGGGTCTGGCTCGGGCGTTGCCAGACGACGTTCGCTCCCGCCCTGAGCCAGTTGTTGGCGAAGAGGCGGCGGTAGCTGAGCCAGTAATACTCTCCTGTGGCCTTGGTCACCCGCAGGCCGCGGACGCCCGTGGTGTCACGGTCGTCGATCTGGTAGAGCCGGTGGGTGGCGCTTCCGCTGGCGGTGGCGTCGGTCCATTCGCCGGTGGCCAGCCAGTTGAGCCGCTGTTTCGCCTGTGAGTGGAAGGCCCCTTCGGGCAAGGGGCCGTCTCCCATCACGTCGAACACGTCGCCATATTCTTCGGAGGTTCCGGCAGGATCGACCGGATTGGTGCTTGCGACGGGAGGAGTCCAGAAGCTGGAATGGCCCAAGCCATAGTTATGGCCGAATTCATGGACATGCACATCCGCCGAGGATGTTCCCTGGATCCAGAGATCGGCCCCGCCCGCCAGGCCCGCATATTCCAAGCCTCCGCTCTTCATTGCTATATTGACGAACCAGACTCCGATGATGTCATAGCTTGAGGGAACGAACGCCGGATTGGCCGCCTGATACGCGGCTTTCGCATTCGAAAGGAGATCCGAGTTCCGGGTGGTCCCGCCGCCGATGTCGTCGTCATAGTAGCTGGATGGCTGTGGCAGGCGGGTGATGGTTGCGGAGACTGTCGCTTCGATCCAGGTTTTGCCGTAGGAGTAGTTCCTGATGTTGTCGGATACCGTGGTATTCAACAACGCGCCGTAAGTGCCGGCGTTCACCACTGGAAAGGAGGCGTTCGTTTTGTCGGAAAAATCACAGCGGATCATGAACACCTTTTTCTTGGTCTCCGTCCACGCGCTGGCCAACTGGTTGTTGAGGGCGATGGCTTCGACAAGATTGAAACCTCCGGCTCCGTCGGAGGCTTTCGGTAGGAAAATGGTACCGGCTCCGGTATGGGGGCCTGGTTTTTCATCCATGGCTTCGAGTGCCTTATTGAATTCCTGGAAGCTCGCCATATCGGCGAATTTGAAAATTTTCCCGCCCGCAACGACCGTCACGGGTTGTGGCCCGAGGTCCTGACCTGTGGCGAAGTCCCGCTCTGGAAATGGGTTTGCCAACGGATAAAGTTTTTCCATCACCGAAAGTTCATCAGGAGCCGGTTGGTGGAATATTCCCTCACGCAGCGCGGCCAGACTGCCTATGCGGATGCCTTGGACGGGTGATTTTTCCTTTGTATCCAGCCCGCTCCTGCGACCGAACACATGACTCTCCAGCGTGGGTCCTCCCTCTATCTCCGTCCAGCGTGTGGCATCCGGAAAATTAGCTATCTCTTTGGTCCCCGCTGGATCGGGCGAACCGGTGACGCATACGGGAAATACGCGGTAGTTGGCAATCGTACTGAAAGGCTCCTCGACCTCCGCCTGGATTTCGGGCGGGAGCTTTTTCCATACATCCAGCGTGACGGCCTGCTCAAGCGCCCGGCGAGGGTCCGTCCGGATGAGAGTTTCCATAGCGACACGACGCGCGCGGGCGAGTTGAAGTCCTGTTGCCTCATGTGACATTTGTCCGGCGGTGTCGGCCCGTGCTTGATCTTCCAACCAACGGGAGAAATCGGAAAAAACCTCCTCAGTGACAGAGACGACGTTTTTCCCTTGGGGATGGGCCACAAGCGGGAGGGAGGGTTTCTCTCCGGTTCGACCGAGCCAGAGCAGGGTAACAATGGCTAGCAATGCGAGCCCCAACAGCAGGGATATGTGTTTCCGAAAGTTCATGGGTTTGGGGAAACGAACTTGAAAGCCCTACAGGTAGTCGAAGTGGGGCGAAAAAACAAGTCCTCTGTGAACGGGGATCTTCTGATGCAGTAGGGGGCGGTCCGGAGCTGTTTTCCATCCCATCCTCTCGTTGAGGAAATAGACTGCCAGATTTCCCTATTTCTCAAGCAGCTCCGTCGCCAGCTTGAGATAGGTGTCGCGGTCCAGAAGAAACGGATTTTCGTGCGTGGCGACGCGGCCGTAGTAAAAGGCGGGGTTCGGGCTGGTGCTGCCGGGGGCGAGGATCAGATCGTGCGTGATGCGGCCATTGACGTCACCCATGTCGTCCGTGGTGTTCTCAAGGATTTTGAAAACGAGGGAGGGCGAGCGCAGGGCCCTGTTCGCGGATTCGTCTTCGGGTGACAGCCAGCGGTTCACCTTGAGTCCTTCAAGCACGCCCAGCAGGAAGTTGGTGCGGGTGGCGACGAGGCGCGGGGTCAGGTCCTCGCCATTGCTGTTGGCGGTCCACTCCTCGGTGTTGAAATCATAGAGCAGTTTCAGCGGAGGAGTGGTCCCTGATTGCCGGACGATTGCGAGAAGGTTCAGCCGGTCGATGGACCACAATCTTCCGTGGCGCCATTCGTAATCCCTCACCGGGAAAGAGGACACCAGTCCGCCATCCACCTGCATGACGGTCGGCGTGCCGATACGGTTTGCGTAGTAGTTCCCCTTGCCATCGGTGCCGAAGGCGAGCTCGAAAGAGTGGTTGTCCACCGCGACGAGGCGTATTTTCAACAGCGGCTTGTCGAGGCCCCACGGCGCGAAGTCGGTGGCGGCGTCCGTCTTGAAGGCGATGGCGCGCCCTTCGCTGAGCGACTGCATGAGCCCGAAGAGCCGCTCCTGGTTGGCCTCCTGGGATGCGCCATTGATGGTGGCCGTCCAAGGCTGGGGCGGGGTGCGGGTGATGAGGATTTCCGGTCCGTTCGCGGGTTGGATGACCAGTCCGCTGAGCGCCTTGATGTTGAGGTTCATCAGGGCGGAGTCACGCAGCCCGTTGATGGTGAGGGGCAGGTCCGCCAGGGAAACGACCTTTTCTTCCGGCTTGAGCGGGAGGTCGAAAATGGTGTCCGGGCGGTCGCTGACGGTGGCTTTCACCTCGCGGGCTTCGGGAGATTCCGGCGGATAGATTTCCAGCACGGTTTCCACGTCCGAGCCGAACGGGGTGATGGCGATGAGGCCTGTCTTCGCCTGTGTGCCGTTGGAGGGTAGCGTGACGGAGGCCCTGTCCGAGATCCGGGTGGCGCGCATCTGGTAAAGCCCTTCGAGCAGGGCCTTCATGGCCTTGGGATCGGTGACGAGGTTCTGCGGCTGGATGATGCGCCAGGCCTTGCCGGGTGCGTCGCAGGCCAGGGTGAACTCCCTCGTGCGGATCTGCCGGAGTCCGAGCGGATTGAAATAAAACGGCTGGTGGTCCCGCAGGTTTTTCAACCCGTCCTTGAACCAGTCGCCGATGTCACCGGTGCAGGAGTAGATGTAGCCCTTGTGATCCGAGTCCCGCCGTTGGATGAAAACGGTGGGGACGTTCTTTTCCAAGTCCGGAAAGGTGGCGAGCCAAGGGGTGGGACGTCCGAGCTTGTAGAGGGCCAGGAGTTTGTGGTCCGCCCCTTCGAGACGGATGTTCACGGCACCGTCCTTGAGCCCGGCCTTCTGGGCGTCGAGCTCGTCGCGCTTCGCGAAATCCTCCACGCGCATGCTGAGAGTGAAGTTGATGATGTCCACGGCGGCCCTCGGATCCATGCGGTCCTTCCACGGCAGGGTGCACTGCCAGCCTTTGTCAGTGAACTCGAAGGTTCCGGTCACTCCGTCCCGTGAGACCTGGATGTGTTTCACGTCGGGTGCCGTGAAGTCGGGCACGAACCGCTTTTCCGGAGCGTTGTAACTGGCATAAATCCGATAACCGGGAAGGGTCGGAGGAGCCCCGAAGACGGAGTTGAAATTTCCTTCCTTCCACTGCCAACCGGCCACGCCGCAGACCAGCAGGGCTAACAGTGCGAGAATGAGGGTGAATCCGAAGGAACGCATGGCTGTCGGTTAGGCGCGGCGCGAGGACCAGACGAAGGCCCCGATGATCGCGAGCAGCGCGGGCAGGAAAAACAGGTTCACGCGGTTGATGAACGACACCTGCGCCTCAAGCAGCGGCAGCTTGTAGGTTCCGAGCGAGCGGGGGCCGATGCCGAAGAGCGACTGCCGGTCCATCAGCCAGTTCACCGAGGAGGCGAGGAAATCCACATTTTCCTCGTGCTGGCGGTCGGGGTCCAGGAAATCGGTATTGGAAACCACGATCATGCGGGAGGTCTCGGCGGCGAACTTGTCATTGTTCGCGGCACCCCGGGTGATACTGGCGGCGTAGAACATCGATGAGGCTTTGGTGTCCTCGTTTTCGTCGAAGGTGGTGTTCTTCTCACCGAATTTCGTCTCCCCCCAGAATCCGTCCGTCGCCTGGATCAGGCCCACGGGATTGATCTGGCGGTTCATCAGGTCATCCGCGCCTTCCCGGACTTCCAAGGACGACGTCGCCCCCTCGAAGATGACACCCTGGAGGGCGAAATCCTTCGTGAAATCCACCCCATA
This sequence comes from Luteolibacter yonseiensis, assembly GCF_016595465.1. NCBI lineage: Bacteria > Pseudomonadati > Verrucomicrobiota > Verrucomicrobiia > Verrucomicrobiales > Verrucomicrobiaceae > Luteolibacter > Luteolibacter yonseiensis. The sequence goes on from NZ_JAENIK010000011.1 coordinate 1,074,457, forward strand.
GGTGAACACGCCCCGCGCCACGCTGTTGATGGATTTGTCCTGCATGGAAATGACCCTGTCCCGACGCGGGGTGACTCCGTAACCCCGCAGGAATGTCCGTAGCTTCGGCGGGGTGTCGCCGGGCTTCAGCAGCATCAGCACGGCCGCCCGCGGGCGGTTCCAGTATTTGTCCAGCACCGCGAGTTCCTTGTCCGTCAGGTCATATTTCGGCGCGATGAGCGCCAGTCCTTCGGCGTCCGCCGGGATTTCGTCCACATTCGCGATGTTGAGGCCGCGCAGTTCCACGTTCTGGAGCTGCAGCAGGTCTTGGAGGAATTTGAGAGGCGATTTTTCACCCTCCGCTTCGATCCGGCTCTTGTCCGCGACGAAATACATCTTCCGGGCACGTCCCTCCACGGATTCCACCAGGCGTGCGGTCATGACATCCTCGCCTTGGAAGCCGACGGAGCGCCGCTGGCCATTGTTGTCCTTCGCGTAGATGGTCATGTCCTCGGCGATGACGACCTTCACGTGGGGATTGAGGATGCGGACGGTCTTTTTCTCGGTCGAATTGGCGTCCAGAGCCGGGGTTTCGGTCTCCTCCTCGGTGGAAACGGCGCTATCATCCGTGCGTGCGTCGATGATGATGAGGTCCTTGGTCAGCGGGAATCCGTAGGTCGCCATCAGCTCCTGGGTCCGGTCGGAACTGCGCAGGGGATCGACGATCTCCAGTTCGATCTTCCCATCGGACAGGCGGGCGTATTCTTCCGCCAGGACGCGGACCCGCTCGTAGAACTCCGCCGAGCGGCGGTAGGCCATGATCCATTTCATTGGCTTGGCCCGGGGACTGATTTCTTTCTCCAGATACAGTTTTGTCGTGGGGGAAAGCGTGTAAGCCGCCTCACGGCTCAGGTCTGAGCGCACGAAATGATGGGCGGCGAGGTAGTTCAGCGCGATGAGCGCGACCGCGAGAAACACGATCTGCAGAATGGAAAGCGTGCCCTGGCCCCAGCGGTTCAGCGGGCGCGCGGGTTTGGCTTTTGGCTCGGAAGTGTCTTGAGACATGAGGACGTGGCTGGAAGGAAATCAGTTGCGCCAGCGGCGGTAGTCCACGACCTGGTAGGTCAGGAAGAGGGCGAACAGCGCGAGGCTCAGGAAATAGACCACCGGCCGCGAGTCGAAGAATCCGCTGGTGAAATAATGCAGGTGATGCTGTGAGGAAATGTAGTGGAAAAACGGCGCTCCCGCGAAGGACTCACCCCAGATCCTGGTCACATAACCGAGGAAATAATGGATCACCAGCAGGCCGATGGTGAAAATGCCGGCGATGATCTGGCTTGAGGTGAGCGCGGAAGCCAGGCAGCCGATGGCCGTGAACGCCGCGCCCATCAGCATCACCACGGTGAAGGCCCCGCCCAGCGCACCCGGGGAAAACGCGGGCGGCAGGTCCGTCGCCCACTGGAACATCTTGAACTGGATGAGTCCCGGAATCCACAGGGTGGTGTAGAAGATCATTGCCGCCGTATATTTAGAAAACACCACCTGCCAGGTGCGGACCGGTGCGGTGAGCAGTGTTTCCAGCGTGCCGGACCGTTCCTCCTCGGAGAACAGGCGCATCGTGATCAGCGGGAAAATGAAAAGGAAATAGAACCAGAACAGGGGCGTGTGGAAGGTCACGTAAACGAGGCTGTCCCGCACCGGAGTGTCACGGAACCCCTTCATCGCCGTGGAGAGGGAAACTCCCTGCATGATGGTCACAAAGGCCAGGATCACCCACCCGAAAGGAGTGAGGAAATACCCTTTCAGTTCTTTAAACGTCAGAATTCGGAACAATCTCATGCGGTGGGGAGCTCTTCCTAAGGCATTCCCGGCGCATGGCAAAGGTAAAAGCCCGGTGAGTGTGGAACGAATGAGGGGGGGCGGGAGCCCTCTGTCAGATCAGATTGAACCTCGCGCGCGAAACCTTTGTGGAACAGGTGCCCACCATCACCTCGAATTCTCCGGGTTCGACGACCGGTTTCAGGTCCCGTCCCAGGAATGCCAGTTCCGTATCGCGGATGGGGAATGAGATCGTGCGTGTTTCACCCGGTGCCAAGGTGACGCGCTGGTAGCCCCGCAGCTCTTTCAGCGGGCGGGTGACCGAGGCCACCAGGTCCCGCAGGTAAAGCTGGAATGTCTCGGTGACGGGATGCCCTTGGGAATTGCCTACCTCCACCGAGATTGTAAGCGTTTCCCCCGTTTTCATCACGGGGGAACTGAGGGAAAGATCTCGGATTTCCATTTCTCCGTAGGTGAGGCCGTGTCCGAAGGGGTAAAGCGCGTCATTTCCCACATCCAGGTACTTGGAGGAATACTGGATCTCCGCATCGAAGGGGCGGCCCGTTGGTTTTTCCCGGTAGGTCATCGGCAGTTGGCCGACGCTGCGGGGGAAGCCCATGGTGAGTTTCCCCACGGGAGCCGCGTCGCCGAAAATAATGTCCGCCAAGGCGTTGCCGCCTTCCGTGCCAAGCTGCCAGGCATGAAGGATGGTATGGAATTTCGCGTCTTCGGACGAAAGTTCCAGCGGACGTCCGCTCATGGTCACCAGCACACAGGGTTTGCCGGTCTTGAGAATCCGTTTCGCGAGGCGGCGCTGGCATTTCGCGAGGCGGATGTTGCTCCGGCTCGCGGCCTCACCCGACATCTGCCAGCTTTCCCCGACCACCAGGATCACATGATCCGCGTGGCTGGCGGCGCGGACCGCTTCGGCCAGAAGCCCGTCATCCTCGGTTTCCATTTCACAACCTTTGGCATGAATGACTTTCTCGTGGCCACCCAACGCCTGCCGGATGCCTTGGTAAACAGATACGGCATCGGTTTCGTTGCCGGCGGCGATCCAACTGCCCAGCATGTCGCGGCTGCTGTCCGCCAAGGGCCCGATGATGGCGAGGGTGCCGTGTTTTGCGAGAGGCAGGACGCCGCGGTCGTTTTTGAGGAGCACGATGGATTCGCGGGCCGCCTCCCGGGCCAGCCGGCGGTGCTCGGGAGCCGGATGGTGGATTTGGATTTCCCCGCCACAGCGTGCGTAGGCATCCGAAAAGAGTCCGAGGTCCCACTTGGTTTCCAGCACCCGCATCACCGCCGCGTCGAGCTGGGATTCTGAAACCGCTCCGGATTCCACCAGTTCGGGGAGGTGGTTGAGGAATGCTTCGGAAACCATGTCCATGTCCACGCCGGCATCAAGCGATTGCCTGGCGGCATCCCCGTCCGAGGCCGCGGTGCCGTGGTTTTTCATTTCCGTCACCGCCGTGTAGTCGGTGACGATCCAGCCTTGGAATTTCCACCGGTCGCGCAGCAGTTCCTTCAACAACCAGCGGTTGCCGCTCGCCGGGATGCCGTCGATGTCGTTGAAAGACGTCATCACCGTGCGTGCTCCGGCATCCACCGCGGCGCGGTAGGGCGGGAAATAGGTATCCTCCATCGCACGACGGCTCATGTCCACGGTGTGGTAATCCCGTCCGCCCATCGGTGCGCCATAGAGGGCGAAGTGTTTGACGCATGCCACAACCGAGGTGGGATGCCCCAGATCGTCTCCCTGGTAGCCGCGGACCATCGCTGCTGCGATTTTCGCCCCCAGCCAGGGATCTTCGCCTGCTCCCTCTGCGACCCTGCCCCAGCGCGGGTCATGGGAAATGTCCACCATCGGGGAGAAGACCCAGTGCAGGCCATCCGCGGCGGCCTCGGTTGCGGCCGCGCGGGCACAGCGTTCCAGCAGTTCCATATTCCAGGAGCACGCCATGGCGAGGGGAATGGGAAAAATCGTGCGGTGCCCGTGGATGACATCATACCCGAAGAGCAGCGGGATGCGCCGCGGACCGGACAATGCGAGTTGTTGCAACGCGCGTGTGGCTTCCGGCGTGTAGACATTCAGCACCGCACCGCAATCGCCGGAGCGGATTTTCTCCGCCAGATCGTCCGAGTGTTTCATTCCTGTCGCATCCATGGTGCCGGTCAGCAGATTGAGCTGCCCGGCTTTTTCCCTGATGCTCATCCTCTCAAGAAGTTCACGGAGGAAGGTTTCTTTGCTCATGTTTACAATGAGGGATCAGGAGACAGGTCGGTTCAAGGCTTATCTATCCCGCGGGTGGAAGGCGATCCGTGCCGGTTATGGTGTCTGCCGGGTTTTATCCCCCCTTGATCACGTGTACGCGATCAGGGACTGACGGATTGGTGAATCATGTCCTATTTGTTTTCCTGTCGCTGCGAGCAACCTCCCCCGAAGGAAGCGGACCACGACAACTTACCCCCTCAAGCAGACATCCCCCGAGTCCGGAATACCGGCGTAGATCTTGAGTTCCCTCCGCTCGGATCTGCGCCGGTTTTTGTTTCGCGATCCTTGCCGCCTGATCGTGAAAAACAGCCGCTGGTCCTTGAGCGATCATTTGAGCGGCTTGTTGTCAGCCTGCTGTTTCCCGCCCTGCTGGTTCATGCGCCGGTTCTGGCGGGTGATCTTCCGGTCGATGGCCCGGATTTCCTCCCGGAGGGCCTGGATCTGTCGGGTCAGGCCCTGGACTTCATCCTCCTCCCGCTTGATGTCCGGCTCCACGAACATGCTCGCGATGAAACCCGTGAATGTTCCGAAAAGCCCCACTCCGGCGATCATGAGGACCGCCGCGACAATCCTGCCTTCATCACTGACGGGATACCGGTCGCCATAACCCACCGTGGTGATCGTGACGATGGACCACCAGAGTGCGTCCGACGGCGACTTGATGTTCGAATTCGGATTTCCTTCCTCAAGCTTGAGAATGCACATGGAGCCCGCCATCGCCAGCATGCAGGAAAACGCGGCAACGGTGACGAAGGTGTTGCGTGAGCGGTTTTTCAGCAGGTAGTTGAGCAGGATTTTCCCTGATCTGAAGGTCCTGAGGATGCGGACGATCCTGATGATACGGAAAGCGTTGCCGCCACGGAAGAGGTGGAAGGTGGGAATGCTGGAGATGAAATCGATCCAACCCCAGCGGAGAAATCTGGTTTTTGAAGGGGCGCGGTAGAACCGGTGGAAGAAATCACCGAGGAAAATCAGGCAGATGATCGAGTCGATCTGGTCGAGAAGCCCGTCCATCTCCACGGAGATGGTGAACATGGATTCCACGAAAAGGGTGCAGAGCACATACACCGAGAGGACGACCATGAAGATCTGGAAGATCGTGGCATTCTCCTTGATCTCTTCATGGGTGGCGGTTTTCATGCGGTTTCCAGCAGTGAATTCATCGCGGGGCGTTCTGGCTCGGGAATGGTTCGGGAAGACCGGCGGATGCCGTCACCATCAACTGCCCATGACTGATAGAGGGCCGGCAGGGGAGTGGCGAGTGAGATTTTTCCGTCCCGTTCCAGGCGCCGGAGAATCACACGAAGGAGGGCGAACGCCATTCCGCCGAGCTCCTCGTCATCGCGGTTGCGGTGGATGCGTTTGACGAGGTCCGTCTGCGCGATGTTGGAAAGTTTTCCGTCCCTCGCGAGGTCGATGAGGTGGGCGATCTCCACCCCGTAGCCGACAGGAAATGCCAGGGACTCCAGCGTCGCGCGCCTGGCAGCGTATTCGCCGGAGAGCGGTTGGAGGATGCCGCCGAGCTCCGGGAAAAACAGCGAGATGAGAGGGCGGATGAGGATTTCGGAAACCCGGCCGCCTCCGGTCGAGTGCGATTCGTCACCATAGGCGAGGGGACGTTCGTAGTAGGCTTTCACATATTCGATTTCCGGGTGCGTGAGAAGCGGCCCGACGAGGCCTGTGACGAAGCCGGGGTGGAAGTTCGAAATGTCGCCATCGACATAACAGATGATATCGCCGGTGGAGACGTGGAGCGCTTTCCAGAGGTTTTCACCCTTGCCGGTATGGCACTCCAGTTCCGGCAGGATGTCCGCCGCGAGATGGACCGTTGCCCCTGCGGCGGCTGCGATTTCCCGGGTGACATCCCGGGAACCGGAATCGATGACGAGGATCTCATCCACCAGCGGATGTTGTTCCTGCAGGACTTTCCGAACGGTCGAAACGATTTCCCCGATCGTGTCGGCCTCATCAAGCGTCGGGATGCAGACGGAGATGCGTTGGCCGGAGGAATGCTTGATTCCTGCCAGTTGGGGAAAATCACCGAACTGCGAGTGGTGGAAGTTCTGCATGAATCTCAGTCGGCGAACTCCACCCGGTCATACAGCTCCGCGAGCGGGAGCCCGGCTTCGATCTCTGGCAGGGGGATGATGGCGTCCGGTCCTTCGAATTCCTCGGTGGCGAATCCTCCGCCGGACCTGCGGCGGTAAACGAGGACCGATGGGGAATCCGTTTCGACGAAGAGCAGGACTTTCAAAGACGGAATCGTGAGATAAGCGTCGCGTTTCTCCTTGAGATCCGTGCGACGGGTGGATTCGCTCAGAACCTCGATAATGACGACCGGACGATCTTGGAAATGGTCGGTATCCGGATTTTGAAGACACACCACCATCGCATCCGGGTAGTAGAAACAGGTATGATCAAAAAATTCGATGCGGATCTTGGTGTCGCTGTTGAAGGGGCGGCAGGATTTTCCGCGGAGTTGACCATACAGAATTCCGAGGGAATTGACGGCGATGCTGTTGTGCTGGTTCGTCGCTCCGGCCATCGCATGCACCGTGCCGCCGAGGTATTCGTGCTTCACGTCGCTGGTTTCCTCACCCGCGAGATATTCCTCGATGGTGACGAAGCGTGGCTTTTTCACAGCAGTCATGGCCGGATGCTAGCAGAGGGCTTGGAGATTGGCAACCGGGGTCAAACGAGCATGTCCCGTGTGACTTCATATCTTCCGGCGCAGCGGGGGCACTGGATGTTGATGGTTTCCGCATCACCGAAGAGGTCGTCCAAGCGGTCTTTCCAACCACCGAGAATGGGCAGGATCCTGTCCAATGTGCAACCGCAGTGGAAACGGAAGCGGCGCGTCTCCAGCACGGAGGTCTCCTCCGTTTCCAGCAGTTTCGCCACGGCGGCTTCGTCGAGGGCTTCCAGCCATTCGAGATCGCAATCCGGCTGTGCGGCGATGAGCGCGAAGTTTTCATCGTCCAGCCGGAACGCGCGGGCGGGGCGTTGCTCGGACTGTTCGTAGTATTGGGAAATCCATCCGACCGGGTCCTTTCCGATCACCTCCATGGTGGAGAGCCGGGGTTCGTTGGATTCCACGGTGGTGGTCTGGGAATAGAAGAAATTCCGGTCCGGCTCACGCACGTCCTCGGTGAAGACCCGGCCGGTGACGGACTCCTCGATCGAGCTTCCCGTGACGAAGAGATTGATCCGTGGCGCGCGCAGGTTCGCCGTCCAGGCGATCGTTTCCGCCCATGGCCGGGCGACGAGGTGCAGCGTGAGCAGCGCGAGCATGTCCTTCAGCATCTGGTCCGGCTCGGCTGGAGGGCGGATGCTGTGCTGCATGAGATGCAGGTAGTAGTCGGTGTAGATGGATGTGAACTGCCCGCGGACGAGCAATGCGTTGCGGTGCCGGACGAAGATCGACTCGATGGTGGTGAATTCTTCCTGGATTTCCATAGATGGCGGGGAGCGGCGGCCTCCGAGCCGCCTTGTGCATGGTGAAACATGGGAACGGCGGTTCGGAGAACGCCACTCCTTGAAACGAAGAGTGCGGACAAATCCTTGCCCGCACTCTTTTGAAAATCAGGCTCCGGGGAGTTCGATGAAGCCTTCCAGTTTGCGGATCCGGGTGGGGTGGCGCATTTTCCGCAGTGCCTTCGCCTCGATCTGGCGGATCCGTTCGCGGGTGACCTGGAACTGGCGGCCCACTTCTTCCAAGGTGCGGCTGTATCCGTCCTTAAGGCCGAAGCGTTGCTCGAGAACCTCGCGCTCGCGTTCGGTGAGCGTGTCGAGCACGTCCTTGATCTTGTCCTTCAGCATCGAGAAACCGGCTTCCTCCATCGGGTTGTCGGCGGCCTTGTCCTCGATGAAGTCACCGAAGGAGGTATCGTCCGAATCTCCGACAGGAGCCTGCAGGGAAATCGGCTGCTGGGCCATTTTCAACACGGCGCGGACCCGTTCGACGGGGAGGTGGATTTCCTCGGCGATTTCTTCCGGTGATGGTTCGCGACCGTATTCCTGGACCAACTGCTTCTGCACGCGCATCAGCTTGTTGATGGTCTCGATCATGTGGACCGGAATCCGGATCGTCCGCGCCTGGTCGGCGATGGAGCGGGTGATCGCCTGGCGGATCCACCAGGTGGCGTAGGTGGAGAACTTGTAGCCGCGGCGGTATTCGAATTTTTCCACCGCCTTCATGAGACCCATGTTGCCTTCCTGGATGAGGTCGAGGAAGGAGAGTCCGCGGTTCGTGTACTTTTTCGCGATGGAGATGACGAGACGGAGGTTGGCCTCGACCATCTCGGTCTTCGCCTTGAGAGCTTCCTTGAGCCAGTGGCGGAGCTGCTTGTTCGCATCCTCGTAGGTCTCCGAGGTGTGCCACGAGCGTTGCTGGATCTCGCGCATCTTGGTGACGAATTCCTTGTCCTCGGGATCCGCCTGGAGCTTGCGGCCGTATTTCCAGAATTTCTGCTGGTACTCATCCACCTGCTCGCAGAAGTCCTCGACGACCTTCTGCTTGTAATAGAAGCGGGTGAAGACGCGGTTGAGGGTCTGGATGTTCTTCTGGAACTCCTCCTCCAGCTTTTTCTTGCTGCGCGGGTTCTTGACGGAGAGCTGGCGGAAGAGCTCGTCGTTCTCGTTGTGCAGCGCCTTGAGCTGGTCACAGAGTTTAGGCAGGCCCTTCATGTAACGCTCGCGGCTCTCGATCTTCTTGTCGAGGATGACGCGGTCGAAGCGCTCCCGTCCCTTGTTCAGCTTGTCGGCGAGTTCCAGATAGGAATCCGTGACGAATCCGAACTGGTGGAGATGACGCGCGACCTCGATCTCCGCGTCCTCGATGCGCTTGGAAATTTCAACTTCCTGCTCACGGGTGAGCAGGGGGACCTGGCCCATCTGCTTGAGGTACATCCGCACCGGGTCGTCGAGGATATCGAGCTTCTGGTCCGCCTTGACGTCCTCCTCGTCGCCATCGCCCTCATCGCGCTTCTTGTCCTTATAGCGGTCCACCTCGGAGGCGTCGATGATGTCGAACTCCATGTTGCGCAGACGCTCCATGATGGCCTCGACGTCATCGGGATCGACAAGGTCGTTGGGAAGAATCTCGTTGATGTCGTCGTAGGTCAGGTAGTCCTGTTCCTTGGCGAGCTTGATGAGCTCGCGGATCTTTTCCTGGATTTCAGGCGTGTCGATGCGGCGCTTGGCCTCGGCGCTCTTGGCCGCCTTGGGCTCGGCCTTGGTGACGACGACTTCCTTTTCCTTCTCCTTGGCATCCTTTTTTGGCTTGGCGGCTGGTGCCGGAGCCGCCTTTTCGGCGACCTTGGGTTTGGCGGCCACCATCGGCTTGGCCGGAGCCTTGACCACCGGCTTCGGCGCTGCCTTCACGACGGGAGCGGGTTTCGCCGCCGGCTTGGCCGCGGCCGCCTTGGGAGCGGGCACCACCACCACCGGCTTTTTCGCTTTCGCGTCTTTAGCGATCTCCTTGGGAGCAGCGGCCTTCGGAACATTTACCTGGGGTTTTGCGGCGGTTTTCTTCGGAGAAGGTTTGGATGAAGACATGGATGGAATGAGATTGAATCAAAAATTAGGCTACACCCCACCTATTCTAGGGGCTCTGCGAAAAATCACGGGCGGGCGGAATGAAGAGGCGAAGAGATTTCCCGTCAAGACCTTTCTTTTGAATTGATCTGGTAGGAAAATCGGATAGGCGCGGCCCGCTCGTCCGGGCGGGTGCGTTCACGTCACCATTCATTAATGAACGATACTGGGTCATCTGTTTCAGATTTCCAGTTTCAAATCTCCGGGAATGCAATTAACGTCCGTCCGCGCACATGATCACACTCACTCCCAAAGCCGTCGAAGAACTCGGCAACCTGCTCGCGAGCCGGGCGAAGTCCCCACAAGCCGGCCTGCGTCTCGCGGTGCGGCGCGGCGGTTGCGCCGGTTGGCAATATGAGATGAAGGTGGAGGATCCCGAACCGGGCGATGAAATCGTCGAGGACGGCGCCGCCCGTGTGATCGTCGCCGCGGACAGTTTCGACCATCTGCGGGGGTGTGAAATCGATTTTTCGGACGATCTGACCGATGCGGGGTTCAAGATCCACAACCCCCGCGCCGCCCGATCCTGCGGCTGCGGCACGTCATTCGAGGCGGCTGGTGACGAACCCGGTCAGAACGCCGTGGCGGACGGTGAAGCTTGCGGCACACCCTGAACTCCGATCTTTCCGTGCCCCGCAACGTAGAAGAACCGCCTCCGAGCCGGCCCGCTTATTTCTGGTGGCTGTTGGCAAACGCCCTCGCACTCTGCTTCGCCATCGTCAGTTGGTTCGTCTGCCTGCATGTCTTCCAAAATCCCGAGATCCCCCGGAACTATCAGATTCTGGGGAAATTAGGGCGGCTTCCCGTCCTCAAGAAATATCCGATCACCGAGGTGCCGAACGGCAGCGGCCTCTCCCCGAAGGAACTCTACCAGCGCTATTTCGGCTACACGGAGGATGTGCGTCTCAAGGCGAACTCGCTCCTGATGCGGAACTATCTCACTAATTTCGACCGTCCGCTGCTCCTGACCTACGTGGAAGGGGACTATCAGATCGAGGCGGTGAGAAAGATGGGGCCGTCGGATTTCTTCAATCCCGGAATCGCCGTCCGCGCCCAGGCCATGGTGAAACCGGACGATTTTACGAAGCCGAATCCGTATCCGGTGTTCATCGAGTATATTTTCCCGACTCCGCAGGCGGATGCCGCTTCATCGTTCAAGCCGGGCGAGCTTCTGAGTGTGAAAAAGAGCCCGAATTGCGCGGCGGTCGTCCACATTTCCAAGATCATCCGCGATGACGAACCCGCGTTGTTACTGACGGTGATCCCCATCGGCTACGTGGCTTACCAGACTCCCGACGGGAATGCGTTCCAGATCGAGCCGCCTGAAAAACTCCGCCCGGGAGCCGGTTTTCCGGTCTTCAAGGACGGGGCCGTTCAAAAACCATGAAGTGCTGCCACGGCAGGTGACGCCTGTTCGACACGAAACGGAAGCCTGCGGACTCCAACTCCAGGCGTGCCTGGGCTTCGGTCATCTTGTGAAGTTCCTTGATCGGCACGCGGGGATCTTCCCCACGGAACTCCAGCAGGAACAGCCTGCCGCCCGGTTTCATGGATTTCAGGAGCGATGCGAGCATTTCCGCAGGGTGTGAAAACTCGTGGTAGGCATCCACCATCAACGCCGCATCCAGCGAATCCGCCGGAAGCTTCAGGTCATCCACCGTTCCCAGATGCGGGACTACGTTGGTGATCCGTAGCTCCGCCGATCGTTTTCCAAGGAAATCCAGCATCTCCTGCTGGATGTCCACCGCCATCACCTTCCCTTGCGGGACTTTGGGGGAAATCCGGAACGAGTAGTAACCGGAGCCGGCACCAATGTCCGCGATGACGGCGTCCGGTGCCAGGTCGAGGGCGGCGATGGCTTTTGTGGGAGCCTCCTCATCCTCGCGGTTCTCCCTCTCCAGCCAACCGATGGCCGGGTGACCCATGACCTTCGCGATTTCCCGGCCATGGAAGAATTTCCCGATCCCGTCCGGTGTGGCGAGGCCGGACCGATAATCAGGTGCGGGAATGGGCGGGGTAGGAACAGGAGATGTCGGCAGGGTGCCGGATTTTTCCGAAACCGCCGCGGGTTGCCTCATCACCCAGCCACAGACTGCGAGGAGAGAAAGAACGATCAGCGTGAGGGGCAGGGCTTTCATCGGGGTGAATCAGGTTCCACTATTCAACGGAATGGGCAATGCCATTCCTGTCAGCCTCCGTCAGGCGATTTCCACCATCAGAAATCAAACCAATCCGACGGTTCATGCTGGCCCGCGCAATGCAGGCCCACATGACCGTGTCCCAGTTCTCCAAGGCAGGCGCGCAACCGGTTGAGGATGATGTCCGGCGTGTTGCAATCCGAACTGAGATGCCCGAGCACCACGCGCCCGAGAGCGGGGTGGGAGATCTCCCGGATGAGTTCGGTCACCTGGGTGTTGGACAAGTGTCCGTGGCGGGAACTGATGCGTTGTTTGATGGACCACGGACGCTTGGTGTCGGCCTCCAGCAGCCCTTCGTCATAGTTCGCCTCGACAAACAGCCCCGCCAGTCCGCGCAAGCGTTCGGTCATGCTGCGGGTGACGAATCCCGCATCGGACAGGAACCCCAGGCGGCGCGATTGATCCCCAAGGACGAACCCCACCGGGTCCACCGCGTCGTGCTGGATCGCGAAGGTTTCCACCGAGATGCCACCCAGCGTGAAGGCCTGGCCTGCTTCGAAAAATTTCCACGTTCCGCCGTCGATTCCAGTTTCCCGCACAACCCTTGCGGTGGCCGGGGTGGTGTAAACAGGGATCGGGTTTTGCTTGAGAAAGACCTTCAGGCCACGGACGTGATCGCCGTGTTCGTGAGTGAGCAGGATTCCATCCAGGGATTTCGGATCAATCCCGACGCTTTGCAGCCGGGCCGACAACTGCTTGGCGCTCAATCCGGCGTCGATCATCAGGCGCAGGCCGCCGCACTCGACGACCGCCGCATTTCCTCCGCTCCCGCTTCCCAGCACCGCAAATCGCATCACGCGCGGAAGATGTGGTCCTCGGGCGCAGCGCGCAAGGAAATCGACCTTGGAAAAAAGAAAACCGCTGTGCCGTCGTTGGCGCTATGAGCCACGTTCCGTAAACTCAATAAGTGGGGTCGTCCATTGGGTTTCCGTCTTCCTGAAAGGCATGACGTTGTCCAACGGGAGATGACCCCGTTTCAATCATATCGGTCCGGGCGAGCTACCAAAATAGGCGCACACAGCAGTCGGGAAGAGATTACTCCCCATGCGCTCCACCGCAACCGAAAACAAAAAAAAGAATCTGCTTCACAAACTGATTATCACTCTCTTGGCGGGCGATTTTTCTCTGTCTCCGCCTCACGCAAATGTTACCGCTGCCGCATGAAATTCGTCTGCCTGCTCTGCGGAATCAGTTCGCTCGCCTTCGCGGGATCTTCCGTCCCGCCTGATGCCGACGAAGCCGCCTATCCTGCCATCGAGCGCTTTGTGGAGGTTCTGGAGGCGGTTCGCAAACGCCACCCGGACGTGGACAAGCTCGCCTACGAACGACTCGTCAACCACGCCTTGGAAGGGATGCTCGGCAGTCTCGATCCGCATTCTTCGTTCATCCATCCGGAAATGGCGCGGCAGATGGAGACGGACAAAGACCTGAATCCCGAATTGCCATCACTCGGAATCACGCTGGGCCTGCGTGACGACGGGCCTTACATCTCCTCCGTTGCTCCACTGGGTGCGGCGGCGGGGGCGGGAGTGCTTCCGGGATCGGGACTTTTGGAAATCAACGGGCGGAAAACGCAGGGGGTGGATTTGTCTGATCTTCTGGGCCAGCTCCATGGCCATGGTGGGGAAACCAGCAGGCTGCTTGTGAAATCCCCCGCCGCGCCCCAGCCTCTTGAAGTGAAACTGGTGCATCGCGTGGTGGACCAGCGATCCGTCGCGGAGACGAAGATGTGGAACAAGGAGGCGGGCGTCGGTTACGTCCGGCTCGCCACCTTCGGCGGCGGTTGCGCCCGCGAGATGGAAGCGGCGCTTGATGAGCTGGAAGACAACGGCATGAAATCCCTCATCTTCGACCTCCGGGAGAACGGCGGAGGCAGCCTGGACGAAACCGTGAAAATCCTCGGCCTTTTTCTGCCGCCGGACACCGCTGTCGTCACCACCCGGGGGCGGGAAGGGGAATCGGAGCCGATGCGGACTCCGGACAGGCAGCGCCGCAAGCGTGAATACCCCGTGACGGTGCTCATCGACCGGATGTCCGCCTCGGCTTCCGAGCTCACGGCAGGCGCGCTCCAGGACCTGAAGCGTGCGAGAATCGTAGGAGAGCTGAGTTACGGCAAGGGGTCGGTGCAGAACATCATCCCCATGGGGGGCGGCACCGCGCTGCGCCTCACCATCGCGACCTATCATACTCCGTCGGGGAATACTCCTCATCACAAGGGTATCACGCCGGATGTGGTGGTGAAGATCGACGATACCAGCCGGACGAATTTCGTGAAACGCTGCCAGATCAACTCGCTCGCGCCCGACGAGCGGAAGGTCATCGAGGAATGGAAGGATCCGGTGATGGAAGCGGCCTTGAAGTAAAAAAATCAATCGCCCTGCATGACCTCCACTCCGGATTCCCGGAGCTGGCGGATGAAATCGGGATCGGCGGCGGGGTCGGTGACAAGGCAGTCCAAGTGCGCCACGTCCGCGAAGAAAAACGCCGACTTTTTCCCCAGTTTGGAGTGGTCTGCCAGGAATACGACATCCTCCGCATTCTCCACGACCCGTTCCTTGAAAGCCGCCTGCCGGGCGTTGCTCTCGCTGATGCCACGCTCGGGATGGATGCCGTTCCCGGAGAAGAACATGCGGTGGATGTTGTAACGTTGCAGGGATTTTTCCGCTGTCAGGCCGATGAACGAGCGGGACTTGGGATCGAACAGGCCGCCGGTGCAGATGAGGTCGATGTTCGGCCTGTCCGACAGCGCGGTGAAAACATTGAGCGCGTTGGTCAGGATCGTGAGTGGCAGATCGGGCAGGAACTCGGTGAGTGTCAGAACGGTGGAGCTCGCATCCAGAAAGATGGTTTCATTCGCCTGGATGCGGCTTGCGGCGAGGCGCGCGATGATGCGCTTCTCCTCACGGCGGACGGCCTGACGTTCGGTGAACGGCAGCTCGCCCTGGTTCTTTTCCGGACGGCTGGCTCCGCCGTGAGTGCGCATCAGTTCGCCGCGTTTCTCGAGCAACTCGAAGTCTTTCCGAACGGTCTCGTCCGTCACGCCCAATTCCGCCGCGGTCTCAATGGTGCGCAGGGAGCCGCTGGCTTGGAGGAGTTCGAGGATTCGGCGTTGGCGATCAATGGCAAGCATGATTCGGTTATTTCTTTGTTTGCTTGGGAATGATTGGGAAATGGTTTGACTTGTCAATGAATTCCCATAAAAACAAAGCCGCCTCACGCCAAGCGGCTCAAACCTGAATCACATGAAATCCTACAAATACGTGAACTACCTTTGGGACGATGCGAAAGCCGCCCCCCTCAATGCGGTCGACCGCCTCGCCTACCGCTCGAACCTTCTGGGAAGCGACCAGCGCATCACCAACACCGGTGGTGGAAACACCTCTTCCAAGGCGACGGAAACCGATCCTCTCACCGGGCAGCCGGTTGAAGTGCTGTGGGTGAAAGGCTCCGGCGGAGACCTCCGCACCAGCACCCGTGAAAACTTCTCGTCCCTCTACCAGCAGAAGCTGCTCGATCTCCAGAACCTTTACGGCGCCCGCGAGGACAAGGGGCTCAAGTCTCCCGCCGAGGACGAAATGGTCGGCATGTACACCCACGCCACCTTCAACCTGAACCCGCGCGCGTCCTCCATCGACACGCCGCTGCACAGTTTCATTCCGGCGAAGTTCGTCGATCACATGCACCCGAACGCGATCATCGCCATCGCCGCCTCGCAGAACTGCGAAGCGCTCACGAAGGAGATCTTCGGCGGCGAGATGGGCTATGTGCCCTGGATGCGCCCCGGATTCGAACTGGGTCTCGCGATGCAGGAAATCGTGGCGAACAATCCGGACGTCAGATCCATCATGATGGGCCAGCACGGTTTCATCTCATGGGATGACGATGAAAAGGCCTGTTATGGATACACGCTCGACTGTATCGAAAAAGCGGCCGCGTTCATCGAGGCGAAGTACGATGCGAAGGGCGGGGATGCCACCGCGTTCGGTGGTGCGAAATATCAAACGCTGACACCGGAGCAACGCCGCGAGACCCTCGTCGCCATCCTGCCATGGCTGCGTGGCCAGGTTTCCCAGCAGAAGCGTTTCATCGGCACCGTGCAGGACGACGAGAAGATCCTGCGCTTCGTGAACTCCAACGACGCCGTCCGCCTCGCCGGACTTGGCACGAGCTGCCCGGATCATTTCCTCCGCACCAAGATCAAGCCGCTCTATGTGGACTGGAACCCACAGACCGAAGACGCCGCCACCCTGAAGAACAAACTGGCCGCCGGTTTGGAGGCCTATCGTGAGGATTACGCGGAGTATTATTCCCTCTGCAAACATGACAATTCGCCCGCGATGCGCGATGCGAATCCCACGGTCGTGCTCATCCCCGGCATCGGCATGATCGCCTGGGGCAAGGACAAGTCCGAGTCCCGCGTCACGGCGGAATTCTATAACTGCGCGGTCGAGGTGATGCGTGGTGCGGAAGCCATCGATACCTATATCTCCCTGCCTCAGCAGGAGGCTTTCGACATCGAATACTGGTTGCTGGAGGAAGCGAAGCTCAAGCGCATGCCTGCGGAAAAGGAGCTGGCCCGCCAGGTGGTCATCGTCGTCGGCGCGGGTTCCGGAATCGGGAAGGAAACCGCGCACCGTTTGGTGAAGGAGGGCGCGCACATCGTGTGCGTGGATCTCAATGAAGACGCCGCGAAAGGCACAGCCAGGGAAATCACCGACAAGTATGGTGTGGGCATCGGCGTCGCGGGCACCGGACTTTCCGATTGTGGTCCGGCCATCGGTCTCGCAGCGAACATCACCGACCGCGCGTCCATCCGCCGCATGCTGGACGATGTGGCCATCGCCTACGGGGGCTTCGACAGCATCTGCGTCACCGCCGGTATTTTCGTGCCGAGCGATACCTCGGGCCACATCCCGGACGACAAGTGGGCGCTCACTTTCGGAATCAATGTCACGGGCAGCTATTTCGTCGCCGATGAGGCGTTCAAGACCTGGAAGGAACAAGGACTCAAGGGCAACCTCGTCCTCACGACCTCCGCCAACGCCGCCGTCGCGAAAAAGGGATCGCTCGCCTATGACACATCCAAGGCCGCTGCGAACCACCTCGTCCGCGAGCTCGCCATCGAACTCGCTCCGCTTGTCCGCGTGAACGGCGTGGCGCCCGCCACGGTCGTCCAGGGGTCCGCGATGTTCCCCAGGGACCGCGTCATCGGATCGCTCGCCAAATACGCCATCCCTTACACGGATGACGAGGCGACCGAATCCCTCGTGTCCAAGCTCGCCCAGTTCTATGCGGACCGCACGCTCACCAAGGCGCCGATCACTCCCGCCGACCAAGCGGAGGCATATTTCCTGCTGGTGACGCAGCGCCTCAGCAAGACGACGGGCCAGATCGTCACCGTGGACGGCGGCCTGCACGAAGCGTTCCTGCGCTGATCGTCGGATCAATCAACAGGCCGCGGCGGGATATTCCTGCCGCGGCCCTTTCATTTCCCTGCTTCCATCAACTTGAGCTGTCTGAGACAGTAAAGCAGCGGGATGATTCCGATGATGCCGAACGAACAATCGATGAGCCGCCAGTAGAACGGGATCCCGCGGATGGGGCCCGCAGATCATGGCCAGCGGGATGACCGCCACGCATGCCGTGATGCCGGTAAGGATCGCGGAACGGCTGGTGCGCGGATCAATCATCGGGCCGATGAAAAATCCGGCGATGACGAGATGGCCGAACGCCAGCCAATCCGTTCCATAGCCGATCCACGGATAATCCGAATAGGTGGCTTCCAATCCAAGACGCACGGTCAGGATCCAGAAAGCAAGGCCGGTGTGTCCATCGGACGAGGTGGCGGAACCCACGCCGAGAAGGTCTGACAGGAATCTCAATTCCATCAGCAGCGGGAAAGCGGTAACGCCGCTGATGACCAGGCCGGTGATGAAGAAAAGCATGGATATGCGGAAGCGGGAAACGTGAGATATGGAATTCATGTTTTTGCTTTTTATGACAGGCGTGCGGATGTCTGGCAACGAACGTGTTTCGATTCTACTCCCCTTGGGTTAGTGGACGCCCCGCGGCATGGCGGCGAGATTGGAATCGTAAACGAGGGAATACCCGTGTGTTCCGTCGGTCGTCATTTCCCTATTTCCAAAAACCCCAATGAAGCCCCGCAATCCCCGTCTCCTCTTCTCCGCCACCGTCATTACCGCGGTCTTTTCGATCGTCACCTCCAACCACGCTTCCGCCGCCAGCCAGACCTGGGATGGGGAAACCGATGCGAATTGGGCGACCGTCACCAACTGGGTGTCGAACACCGGTGCCCCGGGGATCATCTATACCGCCAACAGCACCAACACCACGGATGTGGCGACCTTCAATTCCGCGATCAATGCGACAACCCTCGCGGGCAGCGCGGGCAATCCGATCATCACGGAGACGAACCGCATGATCGGCCGTATCCTGTTCGATACCGCGGGCGTCGAATCCCACCACATCGGCGCGGCGAGCGGGTCTCCCACACTGACTTTCGGGAACAACCTCACCATTCTCGACGTGACCGCGTCCGTCATCCACGGGCAGACCATCAACGCCCCGGTCGCGCTCCACCTTCCGTCGAGCACGAACGGCGGATTCACCATTCAAAACAATTCGACCACCAGCGGTGCCACCCTGACACTGGCTGGAGGCATCCTGAATGCTCCGAACTCCGGACGTGGCACTCTTGCCACGCTGAGGGGAAGCAACACGGGTGAGAATACGGTCAGCGGAAACATCGTTCTCACCCAGACGGCAGGCATCACCAGCACCCTCACGAAAGCCGATCCCGGCACCTGGGTTTTCTCCGGAACCAATGCCTTCGCCCCCGGAGGCGGCGTCATCGTCAGCGATGGTGTGCTGGCCGCGGCCGGTAATGCCGCACTCGGGACAAACGCCACCGCGAACGCCCAGGCGGCGACCATCAATGGCGGCGTGTTGGAGATCCGCAACGGCGTGACCATCGACAACGGCGTCTCTCTGAACCTGAATGGCGGGGCGATCCGTGGTGCGGGAACCTCCGCGACGAACGGCCGTATCCGGGTGGCCGCCACCGCCGCGGCCAGCGTTACGCTTTCCACCGCCGCATCCGGAGATGTTTTCACGATCGGCAATGGTGACAATGAACTCACCGGAGGGGCCGGGGATTCGGTCGTGCACGTCGCGGGTCCGGGGACGGTTGTCCAGGCCTTCGCCAGCAATTACGCCGGAACCTGGTCGGTGGATTCCGGCACCTTGCAGGCCGGGGCCCCGACATCGCTGGGAACACTGGGCAGCGTGAATGTCGCCGGCGGCGCTAGGTTGCTGGCGTCGTCCCAGGGGCTCGCCCTGACATCGTTGACCGGTTCCGGAGCGGTGGGCCATGGTGGGGAAGGGATTTCCACGCTGACGGCCAACATTTCGGGTTCGAACACTTTCGCGGGGCAGTTGCAGGATGGCGCTGCCGGGGCATTGGGCCTCACAAAAACCGGAGCCGGAGTCCTGAATCTCGCGGGCGTCAGTTCTTATACCGATACGACTCTTGTCAGCAGCGGCACGCTCAACATTACGGGCAGCCTCGGCAACACCCCCGTGGGCGGGAGCGCGGGAACAACGCTTTCCGGCAACGGAAGCATCTCGGGAGCCGTCTCCGTCGGAAACAACATGCATCTCGCTCCGGGCGACGGTGGCAATGCGGCGATCGGAACCCTCACCGTGGGTTCGCTTGCGCTGGAGTCCGGATCCCAGCTCGACATCGGCATCACCAACACCACGACGCTCGACAAGGTCGTGGTCACTGGCAGCGGCGGACTCATCATCAGCGGAGGCCAGGTGAACATCAACGGCGGGTCCGGGCCGTTCACCACGAACGGAGTTTACAATCTGATCGGTTACAGCGGCACGCTCAACGGCCTGCCCGGTTCGCTCTCGGTCAACGGACTGAACAAGTCGGTCACCAAGACCTACACCTTCGGCGCCAGCGGAGGATTCGTGACACTCACGGTGGCGAACAGCGGGGCGGTGCAGACGTTCTGGAACACGAATGCGGATGGCAACTGGAGCACGAACGCCAACTGGACGCCGGCCACCGCGCCCAACGGCACGGGGGCCTTCGTCGGCTTCGGCGGTGGCGGGACAGAGATCACGGCGGACCGCACCATCACGGTGAACGGATCCTTTACCGCGGGAACCCTCGCCTTCAATGGTGTGGCGAATGGCAGGAGCTATATCCTGGCCGGAGGAAGCGGCGCGAACATCACCCTGAAGAACGGTTCGACGGGTGCTTTCGTGACGGACACCTCCGGCAACCATACCATCAATTCACCCCTGACGCTGACAACCGACGGGTCTGGCTTCGCCGCGACCTTCGCGGTCATCAATCCGGGCGACACACTGACGGTGGGAGGTGCGATCAGTGGTGACGGATCGCCCTTGCTCAAGGAAGGTCCGGGCACTCTTGTGCTCAACGGGGTGAATACCTTCACCAACGGAACAGTCATCAATGGCGGCACGCTCCAGATCAACAGCGCGGAAAGTCTGGGAGACATCTTCGGCACGACGACCATCCATACAGGCACCCTGAGGGCTGCGGAGGACATCACCAGCACGGCGCTTTTCAACCTCACGGACAGCACCAGCAAGGTATCGGTCGCCGCCGGAAAGAGCTTCACCATCAGCGGCCAGATCACCGATGGGGAAAGCATGGGAACCCTCAACAAGGTCGACGCCGGGACCCTGGCCCTGACCGGGGCCAACTCGTACAGCGGCGGGACCGTGGTCAATGGCGGCATCGTACAGGTCAGCAACGCCAACAGCCTGGGAAGCACGACCGGCCCGCTGGTCCTCAATAACGCGGTGGTCCAGGCAACCGCGGGTTTCAACAGCTCGCGAGGCGTGACACTGGGCAGCGTGAACAGCACGTTCTCCGTGGATCCTTCCGTGACCTATACGCTTGGCGGCGCGATCACGGGAAGCGGCACGCTGAACAAGAGCGGAAGCGGCACCCTGTCGCTCGGTGCCATCAATCCCAATCCGAACACCTACAGCGGTGGCACGGTGATCAGTGCGGGTGTGCTCGCCGTGAACAGGGATTCCTTCCTCGGACCCGGAACCGTCACCTTCCAGGGAGGGACCCTGCAGAACAACTACGGCAACAACTTCTCCTATGGCTTCGGCAATCCGATCTCGGTCCCCGTGGGCCAGGTGGGGACCATCAACATGAACAACCGGATGAGTCTCGGCAGCACCGCGGTGGTCACCGGCGGAGGGACGCTGAACGTCAATCTCAACACCACGGTCACCCGGGACGACCTCAACAACAGCTGGGTGGGCTTCACCGGTCAGGTGAACTTCGCCGGGACCGGCACCGCCCGCATGTTGAACAACAGCGGAACTTTCGATACGAACAGCTTCGCGAACTGCTCGGTGGATGTGGGGGGAAGCGCTTTCCTGCAACCGGTCACGAACAGCGGCGGGAACATCTATTTCTTTGGCGCGTTGTCAGGTTCTTCGCCGACCGCCGGATTCGCCGGGGCTACCGCTGGAACCGGCACGCTGAGCGTCGGAGCGCTGAATGGCAGCAGCACCTTCGCGGGACAGATCAACGGCAACAACGCGCTGACGAAAACAGGTACCGGCACGCTGACCTTGTCCGGCACGAACACCTACACGGGTTCGACGACGGTGAACGGAGGAAGCTTGGAACTCGCGGCCACCGGGCATCTGCGTTTCGTCCCGGGAGCCAACGGCGTTTCCAACAAGATCACGGGTTCGGGAACCGTCGTCTTGAACGGGGCGTTCAATATCGATCTGGCCACGGCGAACACAACCAGCGGCAATTCATGGCTTCTGGTGGACGTGGCGCTGCTGGATGAGACCTATGGTCCGACCTTCTCCGTGGACGGCTTCACGCGGTCCGGGACCACCTGGACCAAGGTGGACGGAGGGAAAACCTGGACGTTCGACCAGGCGACAGGCTTGCTCGGCCTGGTCTCCGTGGGGTATTCATCCTGGACGGGTGACCCGGCCAACGGCCTCAGCGTGGGGGTGAACGATGGCGCCGGCCTCGATCCTGATGCGGACGGAATTTCCAATCTCCTGGAATATGTCCTCGGTGGCATTCCGGCCGGAACGGGAGCGTCCGACACCTCCATCCTTCCGGCACAGGCTTTGGACGCCACCGACCTCACGCTCACCTTCCGCCGTTCCGACCTTTCGGAAAGCGATGTGGTCCTGAAAGTCCAGTGGTCCGCCGACATGGTGACGTGGACCGACTTCATCACCGTCGGTCCCGTCGACGCCCTGCCTGCGGTGGATGTCTCGGAAGATGTTCCGACCGCCGCGCTGGATACGGTCGTGGTGAAGATCCCCCGCGCGGGCCGCGAGGCCGGAGGACGGCTCTTCGGCCGCATCCATGCTGTGAAGTGACGGTGGAAGCGGGGGATGGTTCGGGCTTGTCATCCGCCCGGAACCTCCCGAAGTGAAACCTTCGTTGTCTGCCGCCCCGGTCGTCTCGCTCGACCGGGGCGGTATTGTTTTATCCGTGAACTACCTCCCTTGGGGTAGTGGACCCATTTCGGGCCAACCGGTAAATGGCAGGTGTAAAAGAGGGATCAGCAGTCATGCCTCCCGAATTTATCCCCAAACCCAAAAACCTGAAATGAAGACAAAAACCCTGCCGTTTTTCATTCCCTCCATCGTTGTCACCGCAAGTTCGTTGTTCACGATGTCACCGCTCCAAGCCGCCAAAACATGGTCCGGCGCGACCAATGCCAACTGGTCTACGACGACCAACTGGGTGGAGGGAGCATTGCCCGGCACCACGGAAACGGTGAATTTCGACGTGTCCTCCACCTTGAATCTCGGGGCCATCAACCTCGAGGCGGCCCGCACCATCCGTGGCATCAGCCTCACCAATCCGGCGGGTCCCGTCACGACGCTCGCCGGTTTCACCCTCACGCTCGCGGGAGGCGGCATCGACATGTCTTCAGCCACCCAGGACCTTGTCCTCAATTCTCCGGTGGCCATCGGCGCCGGCAAACAATATTGGAACGTGATCCCGGGACATTCGATCACCACCGAAGCGATCCCCGCCAAGGCGGTGTCGACCGCCGGGGTTGTCCAGTTCGGAACGACGGGTTCCATCAAGCTGGGCGCGGCAGCGTCCAATCTGCTGGTGGACGCGCAGAACAACGCATGGGGCACGTTTGGCTCGAATGACTGGGCCGCGCTGAATGCCACGGGAAACGTCATCGCCGCCACTTATACCCCGGCGACGGCAACCATCACGACGGGGGTGATCAATGATATCCAGGGAAACATCGGAGCCATCACCTCCACCGCGCTGATCAGCGCCCTCCGGTTCGACTCGGCGACCTCTTACAATGTGGACGTGGCCAACAGCAACACCAGCCGGACCTCGACCATCGGCGGCATCCTCGTGACCGCCAACGCGGCCGCCAGCTCGATCGGTGGCAACGGCCGGACGAACGCCTTCATCCGTCCCAACCGTTCGTCGGGCGGCGCGGCTCACACGTTCAACGTGATCCAGAACAGTCCGAATGATTTCACCATCGCCGCGATCATCGGAAACAGCAGTTCCAGCACGGGCGTGCTGGTGAAATCCGGCCCCGGCAGGCTCATTCTGACCGGTGCGAACGGCTACAGATCCGGCACCGTCATCCACGAGGGGACCATCCAGGTGGGCAACGGCGGCACCGTCGGATTCGTGGGCGGCGGCGACATCACCAACAACGCGGAACTGGTCTTCAACCGGTCGGACACGGTGACCCTGATCCACAATATCTCCGGCACGGGAAATCTCACCCAGCTCGGACCGGGAGAGCTTGATCTGACCACATCGGTCAGCACCTTCACTGGCGCGGTGAACATCAGCGGCGGCACGCTCGGCGTGACGGCTCTCGCCAATCTGGGGGGAGGAACCTCGCTCAACATCAACGGAGGCACCTTCAAGTTCCTGGGTGATATCGATCCCTCCGGCAGGGCGGTCGCCATCGGAGCCGGAGGAGCCACCTTTGACACGAACGGTCGAAACATCACCTTTGCCAACGCCGTTGGAAACGGCGGCAGCGGGGGCTTTACCAAGGCGGGGGCGGGATCACTCGCCCTGACCCAGCCCGCGGGTTGGTCAGGGGGGACCACCGTCGATGGCGGACTCCTGCTTGCGAACAACACCACCGGTTCCGCGACCAGTGGCGCGGTGACGGTGAACGCCGCCGGCGGAGTGGGAGGTACTGGAACCATCGGAGGTGCGGTGACGACCACCAGCGGCTCGATTGTCTCTCCGGGAAACAGCGCGGTGGGCACCCTCACCGTCGGTTCGCTTGATCTGGAGGCGGGATCGGTGACCAACGTGGAATTCGGCACGGGAAACGACCTGGTCAATGTCACGAACGGAGGCGGACTCCTGGTCAACGGCGGGATCGTGAATCTCTACCAGGAAGGGACGAATCTCGGCACGCCCTTCTCCGGCGTGCCGGGGACTTACAATCTCTTCCAATATTCGGGGACGCTTGGCGGTGCCGCGACCAATCTGGCGGTGGGGAATCCCCAACCGGGCAAGGGTTACTCCTTTTCCGCATCCGGCGGCTTCGTGAAACTGACCATCATCGACACCGGGGTGAACCGCAACTGGATCACCAATGGAGGAGGATCATGGGGGAATGCCGCGAACTGGAACGGAACGGTGCCGAACGTCTCACAGGCTGTGGTGAATTTCATCACACCGCTTTCCGCTCCCGCCACCGTCACCCTTGACGGTGCCAAGACCGCGGGAAACCTCATCTTCACCAGCATTCCGAACGGCTACACCATCAATCCCGGTTCGGGTGGTTCCCTCACCCTGGCGAATGGTTCCGTCAATGCCAGCATACTGGTGAACTCCGGCACGCATTCCATCAACACACCGCTTGTTCTGAACAACCATCTGTCGATTTCGGTGCCACCATCCGGTGGATCCCTGACACTTGGCGGAATCGTCTCCGGCACGGGGAAGAGTGTGACGAAGACCGGTTCCGGAGATCTTTTCCTCAACGGCGCCAACACATTCACCGGGGAAATCAGCCTCACCGGCGGCACCACCCGTTTCGGCCCGGCCGGTCTGGGGGCGGGAAACATCTCACTGGATCAAACGGCGCTTGTCTGGAATCCGGGCAACACCGAGGACATCACCAGCGGCGGACGCACGGTCCGTCTCGTGGACGGCCTCATCACCTTCGATACGGATTCCAACACGGTCCTCATCTCGAACAGTCTCGGTGAAGGCGGGAACGGGGGACTCCAGAAGACGGGGGACGGCACGCTGGTCCTAGCCGGGGAAAACACCTATTTCGGAGGCACCTCCATTCTCGCCGGCACGCTCCAGCTCGGCAATGGCGGTGCGGATGGATTCATCTCCGGCACCATCCTGAACAACACGGAACTGGTCATCAACCGGAGCACGGACTTCACCCTGGACGGCAGCATCAGCGGCACGGGCACGCTCACCAAACTGGCCTCGAACACGCTGACCCTTGCCGGGAGCAACACCTATTCCGGACCGACGGACCTGCAGGCGGGCTCGCTGATCCTCGGGAATTCGCTGGCGCTCCAGAACACCTCGCTGGACTACAACACCGGCTCGCTGTTGTTCAGCGGTATCAGCGCGGCCACCATCGGTGGTTTCACCGGGACCAAGGATCTGGCGCTTCAGGACGACCTGCTGAATCCTGTCGCCCTCACCGTTGGCGGCGCGGGTGGTTCCGGCAACTACTCGGGCGTGCTGTCCGGCACGGGATCGTTCATCAAGGCAGGGGCGGGAGCCCTCGTTCTGGACAATGCGAACACCTATGCCGGAGCGACCGGAATGAACGCCGGGGGTGGTGTGTTGGAATTGTCAGGGACCGGAAAAATCGCCACCACCGCGTTGAACATGGGAACGACGACCCGTTTCCTGGTCAATGGCGGCACCTTCTCATCCAGCGCCCAGAGCACCATTGATTCCCGGGGATTCGTCCTTGCGTCCGGTTTCAACCTGGTGGCGGGGAGCGCCGCGTTCAACGGCGGTGTCCGCACCGGGACGAGTGACGGGACACTCATCTCTGTCGAAAATGGCACCTTCACCGCCACGGATGTCATCCTCCAGCGGACGCGGAATTTCAACAACCTGCCCGCCGGACCATCATCGAACGCCACCACCTACACCGAGGCGGATGCCGCGGTGGTCGACGGCTTCGTCGTCTCCGGCGGTACCGCGAATATCAGCGGCCTGCTTACCATCAGCACTTCGAACTCCGGTTCCTCCGCCCTGTTCTCCGGTGGAGACACCACGGTGGCCGGTGTCATCACCGTCGGCAACGCGGCGAACGACCGCTGGTCGTTGCTCCAGGTTTCCGGCGGCACGTTCACCTCTTCGGAGGCGGTGACGGGTGTGGTGCTCAGTCCGCACGCGACCTCGGCGAACAAGGCGATGTTGAAGTTCTCGGGCGGCGTCTCCACCCTCCAGCGCGTGGCCTTCGGCGCGGCGTCGGGTACCTCCGGCACGGGTGTGGTGTGGCTGAAGGGTGGGGAACTTTACCTCGGAAGCGGAGGACTGGTGCAGGAAGCGCCGGTCTTCACCAGCAGCATCCGGCTGACCTCCGGATTGCTCGGGGCGGCGGGTGCGTGGGGCACGGCGATACCGGTCAGTCTGGAAGGGGGAATCGTCATCAAGGCGGCCGATGCCTCCGGCGCGCCGCATGACATCAACTTCGGTGGGGCGTTCACCGGAGCGGGCTCGCTGACGAAAACCGGGACGGGCATCGTCACCCTCGCGGGGGCGAACGCCTACACCGGATCCACCACGGTCGAGGAAGGAACCCTCCGGCTACCGACCGACGATGTCCTCAGCGACACCGCGGCGCTGAATGTGGCGACGGGGGCGTTTCTCAACCTGACCCACACCGGAACCGACACCGTCAGCGATTTTCAAATCGACGGTGTCAGCCAGGCCTCGGGGACCTACGGCGGCAGCGGATCAGGAGCGCAGCACATCATCCCACAGATCACCGGCACGGGGAAAATCTTCGTTCCCGTCTCGGATCCGTTCGTCGCGTGGTCCGCAGGCTTTGGTCTGACCGGCAATGATGCGCTGCCTTCCGCCGATCCCGATCACGACGGCCAGAGCAACCTGCTGGAGTTCGCGCTCAATGGCAGCCCGATCAGCAGCACGGCCTCGGGCAAGACCCGCTCGGCCGTTGCGGTGGTCGGCGGGGAAAACGCCCTCACCTACACCCTGCCGGTGAGGGTGGGAGCCGCATTCACCGGCGATACCTCGAAATCAGCAGCCATCGCCGGGCTGACCTATACGATCCAAGGATCGGACGAACTCTCGGATTGGGAAACCATGATCATCACCGAGGTCGTGCCGGCCCTCTCGGCGGATCTGCCCGATTTGGATGACGACTGGACCTACCGAACCTTCCGCACGCCGGGAACGGTCGCCGCCGATCCCAAGGATTTCATCCGCGCGAGGGTCCTCAAGTGACCGTTCACGGGAGGGATGGGAGGTGCGGGTTTCGCACTCCCGTTCCTCCCTGTCACATCGCTCCCCCGCGGGCCGCCAACGCTTCGAAGACCGCCTTCGGCACGTAACGCCGCACCGTGTCCTCCCAGCCGCGTGGCCCGGTGAGGCCTTTGATCATGTTTGATGAAACCTCCGCGATGTCCCGTGGCGGCATCAGGAAGACCGTCGTGATTTCCGGTGCCATGTCCGCGTTGATGTGGCGCATCACCCGCTCATACTCGTAGTCGTTCGGCGAGCGGATGCCCCGCAGGACGTAGCTGGCATCCATCTTCTTCGCATAATCCACCAGATAGCGGTTGTCGAAATGGGCGATTTCCAAACGTTCAGGGCATCCCGTCGAGGCACGCAGCAGCTCCAGGCGTTCCTCCACCGTGAATGAATACGATTTCGCCGGGTTGTTCCCGATCGCCACGATCAGGCGGTCGAACATTTCCAAGCCCCGCTCGATCATCCAGAGATGTCCGTTCGTAGGGGGATCAAAAGAACCGGCATAAACCGCGGTGCGCATGGGCGGGACCGTAGCGGGAAATCCGGGAACCGGAATCGCTAAATCACCCCCACCCGCGTAAAAACCTCCACGAGACTTTTGACTTCATGGAAATACCTTGTTACCACACTCCCCGCAAGCGCTCGTAGCTCAGTTGGATAGAGCATCCGCCTTCTAAGCGGACGGTCACTGGTTCGAATCCAGTCGAGCGCGCTTTTTCATCATGAAAGGGTTGCGGTATCGCCTGTGGTTCCGTTTCCGGGGTGGCCCGCTTTCAGGCAGTCGCGGATCTCGGTGAGAAGCTTCTGGTCGGTCGTGAGGGCGGGCGCGGCTGCGGCGGTTTCGTGGTGCGTTCTCAGCGCGCCGATGACCTTCTTGGTCACGATGAAAACCGCGAACGCGAGAATGACGAAGGAAATCAGATCCGTGATGAACTGGCCGTAGGCGATCACGGGCGCGCCCGCTTCCTTCGCTTTTGTGAGGCTGTCGTATGGCTTGTTGTCCAGCGAGATGAATTTCGCGCTGAAATTCACCCTGCCTGTCAGGATTCCGAGAGGCGGCATGAAAACATTGTCCACCAGGGATTTCACCACCGTCCCGAACGCGCCGCCGATGATGATGCCGACGGCCATGTCGATGAGGTTGCCCTTGAAGGCGAATGCCTTGAAGTCTTGGATGAGCATGGATGATAAGAAGGTGGCCGGAGGATGGTCGAAGCCTTCCGGCGGATGGATATGACATGGAAAAGCCACAGCCTGCTGCATGAGGCTGTGGCTCTTTGGGAACGGCGGTATTATTTGCCGACCGTGGGGGCCTCGCCAAGCGAGGCGACGGAGATGTCTTCCGCTCCGGCGTTCTTGAGAACGTCTTTCGCTTTTTCGACCTCGTCCGAATTTTCGGCGTGCACCGAGATCAGGAGATTGCCTTCCGCGATGCGGTTTTCATAGCGCTTTGCCTCGATTTCAGGAGTGCCGAGCCCGACAAGCGCGCCGGCCACACCTCCTGCGGTCGCGCCCGCAGCCACGCCGCTTAGCGCTGCCAACAAGGGACCTGCCGCGATGAGCGGACCCACTCCCGGGATGGCAAGCGCGCCGATTCCGGCGAGCAGGCCGAGTGTGCCGCCTACAACTCCTCCCGCGCTTGCTCCCACCACCGCGCCTTCCGGTGCCTTCGTGTGCTTTTCATGGGCGAACTGGTGGGTGGAATCCTTGTCCGGAAACAGGACGGAGATGTCGTTGGTGGAGAAGCCCGCGTTGACGAGGCTGTCGAGGATCTGGTTGGCCTGTCCTTCGGAAATGGCGATGGCGTAGATGGATTTGTGACTCATGGTAATGGGATGTTGGTGTTTATGGTTTGGTGAAAAATCGTGTCATTTGACGGTGAGGGAATCATCGACGTGTTTCTCGTTCACGTGCCTGTAAACAAGCTTGAGCACGGACTCATGCTCGGCCGCCGAGTCGACGACGCCCCGCAGGGTGACTTTTCCGTCCTTGGTGATGATCTTGATGTTCTTGGCGTTGAACGAGAGGTCCGAGTCCACCACGGACGAACGGATGTTCTTGGTCGTGTCGATGTCGGCCTCGCTGTTGCCCTGGTCGATGGGCGTGGTGGTTTTTCCATCCGAGTCCACCTCGTTTTTGGCGGTGTTGTCTTCAGCGGTCACGTCACCGCCGATGGCGTTGCGGTAATCACGGAGCTTCTGCGAAACGGTCGCGTCCGAATAGTCCGGGTTTTCGCCGGACTTGTGTTGCGGAGCCTTCTGCAACTGCTCCTTGGTGAGCTTTGTCTTGAAGCCCTTGGCATCCACATCATAGCGCAGGGCGGATGTGGGCAGGGAACTCAGGGTGTCCGCGATGCCGAGGAAGCCACCGGACGAGACGATGACCGCGAGGATCTCGCCGTTTTTGAAATCGATGGCGAGATCCTTCACCTCGCCGATGGTCTCGTCATTGGCGTTTTTCACGGAGGTTCCGATGACTTCCGAAGCGCGCCAGGCACTGCCGATCGGTTTGGCGGCGGTGAGGTGGTTGGTGACCTTGTCCGGTTTCGCCTCCGGCTCCGCGGAAGCCGTCATGGGTGAGAGCAAGGGGATCAGGGAGATCCAAAGGGTGCGATGGGTCGTCTTCATGGTATTGGTTGTTGGAATAGCCGTCCATGGTCTGTCCACGGACGGCTCCTCTATCGCAATCGTTGTGCCGGAGGGGCCATGACATGCGGAAAAGCCTTGAAAACAGGAGGATTCGGGAGTTTGCCGACCCTATCTCCCCGGAGTCGGGGTGGTGGATCGGTTGCAACGAGCACGGTAAAACATGCGATTTGCATGGACAGCCGAGGGCTTTCCCGCAGGTGGCCGCCACCCTTGCCGGAGATCCACTTGCAGATATTCCGGAAGCACTCTTTGACAAGAAATCCGGGCCTCCGGTGTATGGATTGCCCCCGCGACCGCAGTGGCGGGGCTGTTGACTGGCTACGATTGATTATGAACGGAAAGAACAGGAATTTCAGGGGATTGTGCGTGGGGCTGGGTTTTCTCCCCGTGGTATGCGGCCATGTCGTGGCGGAGGAAAAAAACCACTACCTCCCGTATCCGGCGGTTGAGAATCCTAAGGAAGGGATTTCATGGCCGAAGGGGCAGGCGATCCCGATCTTTCCGAAACCGGCCCCGGAGCTGGACATGGTCGTGGTGCAGGATCTGTCGAAGGACGAGCAGCTCACGTTCTCCGCACTGCAAGGGCTGGTGAACAGGAAACAGCCGCGCATCTTTCTCGAGAACGCGCGCACGGAGGAAGGGGCCGACACATGGCCGGACACGCCGACGGTCGGCATCGCCAAGCGCAACCGCTTTCCCATGTCTGAGAAATATGACATGGTGAAAAAGTATGCGAAGGAGGTCGCGGGAGTGGTCCTCTATGACCCGGCGAAGAGTCCGCACTACCGGAATCTGGCCGGAACGGTCGCCGGATTGCACGGAGCGCTTCCGGTGACCCAGGTGGTGTTTGATGAGATGAAGAAACAGGGGATTTCCCTGAAAGTGGTGGAGGATCTCAGCGGACTGGCATTCACCACCCCGGTGGAAATCTACAATCATCTTTATGAGAAGTATTGGCCGAAGTGCGAGAAACGTCTGATCGTCAGCGCGAAGCCGCACGACCAGAAGGGCGGGGGGAACTACCATCACACGCGGGACATCGCCATCGCCTGCGGAGCGGCGGTGGTGTGGCTGGACACGCTCATCCCCGAGGAAAAGGCGGTTTTTGAGAAATTCCTCGGTGACATGAAGGCGGGCGAGGCCGTCGCGCTGGGTTGGTACTCCACCGAGCGCTCCGGCGTCACCACGGTCTCCAAGTTCGGCATCGGCACCCTGCCGGCGGATTTCTACATCAATGCCAGTGTGTTCGCAGGGACCGATCACCGCATCGCCATTCCTCCCGTGCCGAAGATGCCGGAGCTTGAGAACAAGGTATATGTCGCGATCTTCATCAGCGACGGCGACAACATCCAATACACCCAGCACGCCATGCGGCGGATCTGGGATGGCACGAAGTCGAGCCGGGGTAAAATCCCCCTGAACTGGACGATCGCCCCCGGGCTGGTGGACATCGGCCCCGGTATCATGAACTACTATTATGGTTCCGCGACGCCGAACGATTGTTTCGTCACGGGCCCCTCCGGGATGGGGTATGCCATGCCCGCGAACACCCTGGAGGAACCCGGCGCGCCCGTGGGCGAATACATGACGGACGCGGCGCGGGCCGAGGGGTATGCCCGCCTCACCGAGACCTATCTCCAGCGTTCCGGCCTGCGGGTGATCACCATCTGGGACAACGCCCCGCCGGTACTACGTGCGGCGTACGAGAAACATGGCCGCAGTCTCTACGGCGCGACGGTGCAGAATTTCAAGGACGTGCCGTCCGTGGCGGGCGGGCTTGAGAACGACCGTCTCAAGTTCGACAAACTGGTGATCCCCTACGCCGGCTCCTACGAACACATCCACGGCTCCATGAAGCGCGAGATCGGGCGCTGGGATGGAAAGGCACCGCTCTTCCTCGCCTATCAGGTGGACATCTGGAACGAGCTGAAGCCGGACCGGATCCTCGCCCTGCATGAAGAGATCAACCGCGAGTTCAAGGACAAGAAGACCGAGTTCGTGCGTGCGGACCATTACTTCAACCTCGCATACGAATCGGGCGGCCAGCCGTTCAACCTCTGCATGGCACCCGGGACGAAGGTGCGTTCGGGCGATGGCTCGTCCGTGGATGCCGTGACGGACGGCACCCCTGTCACGCTCTGGAACTCGGCCGCCAAGGGCAAGCAATGGTTGGGATTCGATTTCGAGAAACCCTACCGCATCAGCCGTTGCGTCATCCGCCATGCCGGTGACAACGGGATGAAACCTGAATTCAACACCGCCGCCTTCACCGTGCAGGCGAGCCTGGACGGCAAGTCATGGAAAACGGTCCACACCTCCAAGGGCAACACCGCGAATGTCTCGGACATCGAGTTTCCCAAGGTCGATGCCAGATATGTGAAGGTGAACGTCGTGAGTGCCGGATTCGACGGCACCGCGCGGGTCGCGGATGTGGAGATTTACGGCAGCCGGTGAGGCGGGCATTGCTGAAAGTGTGTTCAACCTCGGAGGCTTGATCTTGATTCCTGTTTGATCAGGTTTCACTCCTCAATGACAGCCTTCGCGCGGGGAATTTCTTGCTCCCCGGCAGGTTGGGCGGGAGGAGGTGGGGGGGAGGCCTCCGAAGCGTTTTCGGCTTTCTCGGATAGATCGACCCCCGCGATGACCTGTTCGCCCACGTTCTGGGTGACGGAGTTCTTCGCGTAGTCGGAGGGCTGGAGATCTTTTTCCAAAACCAGGCCGGGGCCTTGGTTGAGGGTGGCCTGGTTTTCGCTGACGGCGAGCTGGCCGGCGGCGTTGCGGACGACGATGCCGCCGAGCAGGTTAGCCCGGGCGGTGTTGCCGGTGATTTTTCCGGATCCGGCGCTGTCGATGACGATGCCGAACTCCCGGTTCTCGATGAGCTGGTTTCCCTGGATATTGGCGGCGGCGTTCCGGTTGTCGGTGTGGATGCCGTTGCGGCTGTTCCCCTGGCAGCGGTTGTTCACGAGGGTGGCCGCGGCTCCGTCCCATGTCTCGATGCCGTGCTCGAAGTTGTCCAGTGATTCGCAATCCCGCACTTCGAGGGAGCTGCCGTTTCCACTGGCGGCGGCACCGTTCCAGCCATTGTCGGCAAAGCGGCTGCGACTCACGTTGGCCTGTCCACCCTCGATGACGGCGAGGCCGTGGCCGCTGGCACCCGTGAACCGGCAATCGACAAAGGCAGCGTTTCCTCCACGGACAAGGGCGGCGGAGAAGCGATCCGTGCCGACCGCGAAGGTTTCGTGCCGGAAGGTGATCCCACTGATGCGCGCGCCCTTGGCTCCGGGGCCGATGGTGATGGCGCTGCCGTCTTCCGGGCGGCATTCGATGATGGCGTCGTTGAACCCCGCTCCCTGAAGTTCGATGGCGGCGTTCACGACGAGCGGTCCCTTCCAGATGGATGCCCCCAGCACGATTCGGTCGCGGTCATGAGCTGCGGCGATGGCCTCGTCAGGTGTGGCGAAATCTTCGGGAACACGAAGGGTGCGGATGTAGCTGGAAAGTTTTTCGAGACGGGTGGCGATTTCGACATTTCCGGGAGCGAGCGAAACCGCCTCGCGGAGCCAATCGAGCGCCTGTTGGTCGAACTGGCCGTTGTCGCGGGCGGTGGCGAGTTTCAGGAGTTCCAGCGCCTTCGCCTCGTCAGCGGCGGCTTTTTGCTTCCCGGCGAGGGCATCGGCGAGGATGGATTTGGCATCCGGATCTTCGGGGGAGGTGGACAGGATCGTATTTGCGGATGCAACCGCGCCATCCCATTTCCGCTCGTCGAGTGCCTGCCGGGCGGCGGCGATGGCGGCGGAACGGACCTGTCCCGCACGGGCGTCGTCGATTTTTCGCAAAATAGCGGAGGCCTCCGCCTCATCCGGGTATTTCGCCAACACTTGGCGGGCGGCGGAGGCCGCCTCATCGAAGCGGCCCGCCTCAAGTTCGGCGGTGGCCTGGCCGGTCCAATAGCCGATGAACTGGGTCTGTTCCTCGCCCATGCCTTCCTCGATACCGAGGCGGCCGCGTCGGGCGGTTTCGGAATGGGGCGAGATTTTTTCGATCTCCGCAAACGCATCCGCCGCTTCCTGCCAGCGGCGGTTTTCAATGAGAGAGGTGCCTTTCCGGTCAAGCTCCTCGATACGGGCGAGGCGTTGCTTCTCACGGACCTGTTTGTTTTGCAGGTGGAACCCCACTCCGCCTCCGGCTGCCACAAGCAGGACCAAAGACCAGATGACATAGGGTCTGCGACGGGGAGGCGAGCCGGAGGGGGCGTGGGGGGCTTCCAAGGCCACGATTGTTCCGGCCACTTTCGGAGGGGAGGGCGCGTTGGCGAGAACCACCGTTTTCGCGGGCGGAGGCACGACCGTTTTCTGCTGCCTGAGGACTTCCGGGGGCAGCGGCGGTGGGAGCAGACCCGCAGCGTCAAGATGCTCGCGGACCAGAGTGAGGGCTTTGTCGAAATCGTCCAGTTCGGCCTGGTAACGCTCCGCAAGTCCGTTGTTAGGGGCCGTATCGACCATCTTGGCGAGCTGTCCCCGGGCGACGGAGAGTTTCTCCAACGCCGGTCCCGGATCGTCCTTTTCCCCCAATCCGAGTATCTTGCGGGCTTCGTTCAGAGTCATGGCATCAGGATGGTTGGAAGAGGGTGGGGGGATGGGAGATCCGTGACGGGTCCTCCGCATCCTGCGAAGGGTGCGGCAGCATGGAACCTCTTGCAACTGCGGAAAAACGCATGACGGGAAGCGGTGAAACCGAACGCGTTTCTATCCTACGAACCGCTGCACGATGGGCATCCTCCGGCCCATCCCGAACGCCTTCGAGGTCACCCGCAGGCCGGGTGCCGCCTGGTGACGCTTCCATTCGTTGAAATCCACGCGTCGCTGGATCCAGCGCACGGTGGTCTCCTCGTAGCCGCGGGAAATGATCTCATCCGCGGAGAGCTGGTGCTCCACGTAAAGTTCGAGGATCGCGTCGAGGATCTCGTAAGGGGGAAGCGTGTCCTGGTCCTTCTGGTCGGGCCGCAGTTCGGCACTCGGCGGTTTGTCGATGGTATTCCAGGGAATGATCTCCCGCTCCCGGTTGATCCAGCGCGAGACTTCGTAAACCTTCACCTTTGGCAGATCCGAGATCACGGCGAGCCCACCGCACATGTCTCCGTAAATGGTGCAGTAGCCGACCGCGAGTTCGCTCTTGTTTCCGGTGGTGAGCAGCAGGTGGTTCTCCTTGTTGGAGAGGGCCATCAGCATCAGGCCGCGCAGCCGGGCCTGCATGTTCTCCTCCGTCACGTCCTCCGCTTTTCCCTCGAAAACCGGCAGCATGGTGGATTTCACCGCTTCAAAGGCATTCCGGATCGGAACTTCGTCACAACGGATGCCGAGATTCTTCGCCAGGGAGAACGAGTCATCCACACTTCCACGGGAGGAGTAGGGGCTGGGCATGGTCAGGCCCCGCACGTTTCCCGGACCGAGGGCGTCTGCCGCGATGGCCGCGGTGAGAGCGGAATCGATCCCGCCGCTGAGCCCGAGGCAGACGCTGGAGAATCCCGATTTGGTCACGTAGTCGCGCACTCCCAGGACGAGGGCCTGGTAGAGCTGCCCGGCATCACAGGTGTCCAGTTCCGTGTCGTTGGCCGCCGGAGCGAAGGGATTCACCACGCGGACGGTTTCGGAAAAGCCGGGAAACTGTGCGGAGATGCCGCCGTTCCCATCCGTGACGAGCGAGTGGCCGTCGAAGACAAGCTGGTCGTTCGCACCGACGGAATTGCAGTAAACGACCGGAACTTTCACTTTGCGGGCGATGCCGCCGATCATCGACCGGCGCAGCAGCGGTTTTCCCAAATGAAACGGAGACGCGCTGAGATTCAGGAGGATGTCGATGCCTTTCGCCGACAACTCCGCCACCGGATCGCGGTCGTAAAAGGGCCGTTGCAGGTGTGCCTCCGTCCAGATGTCCTCACAGATCGTCACTCCGATGCGGCGGCCGTTCCAAACGATGGGCTCGCAGCTGTCGCTCGGCTCGAAATAGCGCCGCTCGTCGAAGACATCGTAGGTCGGCAACAATGTTTTCCAGATCCGGTGCCGGATTTTTCCATTCTCCAGCCATGCCGCCGCATTGCGGAACGGTTTTCCCGGATGGGCCGGGTGATGGTGGTCCACATAACCCACCAACAAGGGGACCTCGCGGACTTCTCCGGCCAGGTAATCCAGCGCCTGCAGGCACTTGGGCACGAATTGGGATTTGAAAACCAGATCGCGCGGGGGATATCCCACCAGGGAGAGTTCGGGCGTGACCACCAGTTCCGCCCCCGCCTCCAGGCACTCGCGGTAAGCCGCCAGCAGGAGTTTCACATTGCCTGGGAAATCACCGATGACAGCGTTGATTTGTGCGATGCCGATGTTCATGAGTGCGTTCACGAAACACCCCAGACGGCCAAGGTGAAAGGGAAAAGTGGCGGATCCGGCGTCTTCAAAAAGGGGGGCGCCTGTGGATGAGGCCGGCACCCTTGGACGAGAAAAAGCGCGCGAGGAGGAAATAGGCACGAACGACAGCTTGCCGTTTGCGATTCTCCTGTCTAATTTCCGCCTTATCAGACGCCCATGAAAGCCATTTCCTTCTTCACATTGCTCGCTTTGATCTCCCCGCTCGCCGCGCAAAACGAGGCACAACCCGCCGAAAAGACCCCTGCAGAGGCGCAACAGGCGCTCATGCCGAACCAACAGGCGTTCCTGAACCTGCCCGAAGAAAGCCGGAAGGAATTCATCAAACATTTGTCCGAGGCCAGCCGGCTTTTCCAGCAGAAGCGCATTTTCGAGACCATGGAGGAACTGGACAAGGCGGCGAAAATTTTCAAGGACAGTCCCGAAGTCTACAACCTGCGGGGCAGCAGTTTCGTCGAGATGCGGGCGTTCGACAAGGCGCTCGCCGAGTTCAACGAGGCAGCCAAGCTTTCGAAGGACAACCCGAGCATCGAGTTCAATATCGCCGAGGTCTATTTCTGCACCAAGGAATGGAAGAAGGGCGAGGAGCAGTTCGCCAAGATCCTGCAGGGCATCCCGAAGGACAACATCGCGCTGGGCCGCCTGGTCGAATTCAAGCTGTTGCTGTGCAAGCAGAAGCTCGGAAAGACCGCGGAGGCCGCGAGTCTCGCCGAGAAATACACCTTCGAGGATGATTCCCCGTTTTACTACTACGCCCAGGCGACCTTGTCCTACGAGAAAAAGGATCTGATCAAGGCGGAGGAGTGGCTGGCCATGGCGGGGCGCATTTTCCAGGATCAGAACGTGCTGGCTCCGTGGCAGGATACGCTGGTGGAATACGGATACATCAAGAGCTTCTACGGCGAGGACTCGGGTGCCGCCGAGTGACGTGACAGGTCCGCCGCGGCGTGCTTGAGTTCTTCGACGAACGCGAGCACCTGTGCGGAGGTCCTGTTGTCCGCAGGAAGCCCGGCCGCTACATCGATTCGGCTGGGTTCCGCGTCCAGCGGCCGGGTGATCAGTCTCTGCCGGGGATCGATCCGGCTGCTTTCCGCGAGCAGGGCGATGCCGAGGTTTCCCTCCAATGCGGCCGTGAGGCTGCTGACGCCGTCGAACTCGCCCGCGATTTTCGCCTGGATCTGGTGTTCCTTGAAAAAGCCGGTGATGCGGTCCCAATAATCGGGGTAGTGCTCGCGGTCGTAGAGCAACAATTTTTGGCCGTCGAGATCGCCGGCGGTGATGCGTTGCTTGCCCGCCAGAGCATGGTTGGCGGACATCGCCAGTTGCCAACCGTAGCTCCGGAGCGAGATCCATTTGATGGGTTCGAGCAGGCCGACGCACGGGGCCGCGAGGATGAGATCGAGTTTGCCGTTTTCCAAACCAGCGCGCATTTCCGCGGAGGACCAGTCGTACAAACTCACCCTCACCCGCGGATGGAACTGGGTGAAACGTTCGATCGCCACGGAAAGGAATTCTCCCGCGAGCGATGGCGCGTAGCCCACGCGCAGCGGTTCCCCCACGGTGCTGGATTTCACTTTTTCGATCATGGCATCGCTGAACTTCACAAGCTTGCGGGCCTCGGCCAGAAGGATCTCGCCCGCCGGCGTGAGCTGGATGGAATGCGCCCCGCGTTCCAGCAGCGCGGTGTCCAGCTCTTCCTCCAGCGACTTGATCTGCCGGCTGAGCGCTGGCTGCGTGAGGCGCAGTTTCTTCGCCGCGGCCGTGATGCTTCCGGTTTCCCCCACGGCGACGAAATGCTTCAACTGGCGCAGCTCCATGCGCGGGATGTTAGCGTTCTCCGGCGGTTGTGCGACATCGGAAATGGATGATTTGAAATGCGCGGATTTCGCACGTCCATGCGTTGCAACGGAATTTCTTCGTGCCTATGTTGGGACAAATCGAAAGCCATGGGACTCGAAAAAATCACTCAGAAGCTCCAGGAAGCCCTCCAGTCGGCACAAAGCATCGCCTCGAAATCCGCCCACGCGGAACTGAAGAGCCTGCACGTGCTGCTCGCCCTTTTGCAGCAGGAAGGAGGCATCGCCATACCCATCCTGCAAAAGGCGGGCGTCGATATTCCGCTTTTGAAGGCCTCGGTGGCGTCCGCCCTTTCCCGCGAACCCAGCGTGCAGGGGGCGTCCACCCAGCCGCAGATCAGCGTGGGCCTGCGGGCGACCTTGGAAGCGGCGGACCAGGCGCGCGAGTCGCTCGGCGACGACTACCTCAGCGTGGAACATTTCATCCTCGGCTCCTTGAAAGGGGACTCGCCCGCCGGGAAAGTGCTCAAGGACGCCGGACTTACCGAAAAGAGCGCCCGTGAGGCGATCACCGGCGTCCGGGGTTCCCAAAAGGTCACCGATGAGAATCCGGAGGGTAAATACCAGACGTTGGAAAAATACGGCACCGATCTGACCGCCCGGGCGCGGGAGGGCAAGATTGATCCCGTCATCGGCCGGGACGATGAGATCCGCCGCGTGCTGCAGGTGCTTTCCCGGCGGACCAAGAACAACCCGGTGCTGATCGGCGAACCGGGTGTGGGCAAGACTGCCATCGTCGAAGGACTGGCCCGGCGTATTGTGTCCGGTGACGTGCCGGACTCGATGAAGGACAAGCGGATCATCACGCTCGACCTGGGTGGCATGCTCGCCGGGGCGAAGTACCGGGGTGAATTCGAGGAGCGGTTGAAGGCGTTCTTGAAGGAAGTCACCGAATCGAACGGGCAGATCATCCTCTTCATCGACGAGCTGCACACCATCGTGGGGGCGGGAGCCAGCGAGGGGGCCGTGGATGCCTCGAACCTGCTCAAACCCCAGCTCGCCCGTGGGGAACTGCGGACCATCGGCGCGACGACGCTCGACGAATACCGGAAATACATTGAAAAGGATGCCGCCTTGGAACGGCGGTTCCAACCCGTGATGGTGGGTGAACCGTCCGTGGAGGACTCCATCGCCATTCTCCGGGGGCTGAAGGAGCGCTATGAAGTCCACCATGGCGTGAGAATCCAGGATGGCGCGCTGGTTGCGGCCGCCACGTTGTCCGACCGGTATATCTCCGGCCGTTTCCTGCCGGACAAGGCGGTGGATTTGATCGATGAAGCGGCGGCCCGGCTCAAGATCGAGCTGGATTCCATGCCGACCGAGATCGATGTGCTGGAGCGGCAGATCCTCCAGTTGGAAATGGAGAAGAAGGCTCTGGAGAAGGAAACCGACAAGGGTTCGATCGCCCGCTTGGAAAAAGTGAAGGAGGAACAGGCGAACCTGCGCGAGAAATCCTCCGGTCTCATGGCGCAGTGGAGGAATGAGAAATCCATCATCGACCTGGTCCGTGCGGCACAGGAGAAAATCGAGAATCTCAAGACCGAAACCGAGCGTGCCCAGCGGATCGGAGATCTCACCCGGGCGTCCCAGATCACCTATGGAGATCTGCCCGAGGCCCATCGCGAGCTTGAGGCGGCCAAGGAGCAGCTCGCCTCCCGCCAGAACCAGGGAGCGATTCTCAAGGAGGAAGTCACCGAGGACGACATCGCCCGCGTGGTTTCCACATGGACCGGTATCCCGGTGAACCGCCTGCAGGAAGGAGAGCGCGAGAAACTCGTCCACATGGAGCAGCGCCTCGGCGAGCGGGTCACCGGCCAGAAGAAAGCCATCAAGGCCGTTTCGAACGCGGTGCGCCGCGCGCGCGCCGGGTTCCAGGATGAGAACCGCCCCATTGGCTCGTTCATTTTCCTCGGTCCCACCGGCGTGGGTAAAACCGAACTTTCCAAGGCCCTGGCTGAGTTCCTCTTCGACGACGAGGCGGCGATGATCCGCATCGACATGTCGGAATACATGGAGAAGCACAGCGTCGCGCGGCTCATCGGCGCGCCTCCGGGCTACGTCGGCTATGAAGAAGGAGGCCAGCTCAGCGAGCAGGTGCGCCGCAAGCCGTATTCGGTCGTGCTGTTCGACGAGATCGAGAAAGCGCACCCGGACGTGTTCAACGTGCTGTTGCAGGTTCTCGATGACGGCCGCATCACCGACGGCCAGGGACGCACGGTGGATTTCAGGAACACGGTGCTCATCATGACCTCCAACATCGGATCGCAATACATTCTCCACGAGGAAAACGCCGAGCAACGCGAGGCTCAGGTGACCGAGGCCCTGCGCGGACATTTCCGCCCCGAGTTTCTCAACCGCATCGATGAGATCATCATCTTCGACCGTCTCCACCGGGAGGAGCTTGCCGCCATCGTGGATCTCCAACTCGCCCGGGTCCGCCAGCGTCTCGCGAAGCAAGGGCTGGGCCTTGCGCTGACGGAGGAGGCGAAGGAACACATCGGCACACAGGGTTATGATCCCGTATACGGCGCCCGGCCGCTCAAGCGGGTGATCCAGCACCTTCTGCTGGACCCGTTGTCGCTGGACGTGCTCGACGGGAAATTCGTGGATGGTGACGTGATCCACGCGGACGCCAAGGGAGGACGCATCGTTTTTACGAAGTGACCGTTGGCGGGGAAGGTGGTCGAAGAATGCTTGTGTTTATATCAGAATTGGCAAGGATGCGGATGCTTGCATGGACCTCCCCGACGCGATCACACACTTCCTTTCGAAGCCCGGTGCCGAAGAGACCACTCCCTTCGGCCCCGAAGTTCTGGTATACAAGGTGGGCGGCAAATTGTTCGCGTTGACGGACCCAGGGGAATTTCCGGCCCGCATCAATCTGAAGTGTGACCCGGACCGGGCCGTCTCGCTGCGCGATGAATATGACTCCGTCCTTCCCGGATACCATATGAACAAGCGGCACTGGAACACCTTGGTGCTGGACGGTTCGCTTCCCACCCGCCTGGTCAGGGAACTCATCGATCATTCCTATGATCTGGTCGTCGCCTCGTTACCCAAGGGAAAGAGGAAGCCATGATGTCCCGCTGATTTACCATCCGACCATCATGACATATGACTGCTGAGATCATCGCCCGCCGTATCGCCACCGCCTTGATTCTCTTGCTGGGACTTTCAGTGATCCTCTGGTGCATGGGGGCTTTCTGGTACGATTTCCCGGCTCCGGTGCCCGGGCGCAAGGCGGCTTCCATCCTGTTCCTGCTGGTGACCGGTTCCCTGTGGCTTTTCGGGAAGCGTGGAAAACGTCTCATCGCCGTGGCGTTGGTTATTCTGGTGATGGCCTGGTGGTTCGGCCTGGCTCCCCGCAATGACCGCAAATGGCTGGCGGACGTCGCGCGCACCGCCCATGCGGAGATCAATGGAGATCAGGTGGTGTTCCACAATGTCCGTAATTTCGACTACCGGACGGAAACGGATTATGTTCCCAGATGGGAGACGCGGACGGTCGACCTGTCGAAACTGACGGGTATCGACCTCGCCCTGAACTATTGGGGTTCCCCCTACATGGCGCATCCGGTGGTAAGTTTCCAGTTCTCCGACTCCCCGCCATTGTGTTTCTCCATCGAAACGCGCAAGGAAGAGGGAGAGAGCTACTCGGCGATCGGCGGGATCTACCGTCAATACGAACTGATCTACATCGTGGCGGACGAGCGTGATGTCATCCGGGTGCGGACGAACTATCGCAAGGGTGAGGACGTTTATCTCTATCGGTTGAACATCAGTCCGGAAAAGGCACGTGAGCGGTTCATGGACTATGTCACCGCGCTGAACGAACTCCATGACAAGGCAGGTTGGTACAACGCGCTGACGACGAACTGCACCACCAGCATCCGGACGCAGAATCATTCGGGAAAACGCCAGCCCTGGGACTGGAGGATGCTGGTGAACGGGAAAGCGGATGAGATGCTTCAGGAACAAGGAGCCTTCCGTGATGGAGGCCTGCCATTCCATGAGCTGAAGCTCCGTTCCCGCATCAATGACGCCGCGCGTGCCGCGAACGATGATCCGGATTTTTCCGCCCGCATCCGGGCGGGCCTGCCACCTTTTTCCAAACCATAGAAACCACAAAACCGAACGTTCATGAAAACCCGATTCTCGATTCCACTCGTTTGCGCCGCCCTCGTGGCTCCGGCATTTTCGCAGGCTCCGTCGGCGGACATCCATGAGACAGGAGTGATGTTGCAGGCCGCGTCATTGCTGGATGCCGGCACCCTTCGCGGCAGCTCCTACCGGGTGCGCGACCAGGTGCCGACGGACGGCTACATGGCTTACTTCACGATCGACAGCGACTATGCCACCCTGACGGCGGTTGGTGTGCCGCAGGCGAGGCGGCGTATCGTAGAAGCCGAGGCGATCCGCAGGTTGGTGGAGACCAGCAAGGGGGATTTGTTCGCCGAGGGGATGAAACGGTCCGTCGAGCAACCGATCGAGGCCGTGAAAAACATCGTCAAACATCCGGTGGATTCACTCAAGGCGGCTCCGGCCACGGTCGGGCATTTCTTCAGCAAGATGGGATCCGCCATCGGCCGGGCGGGAGGAAGACTGAAGGACCAGAGCGAGGAAATATCCGCGAGTCCCGATGAGGAGGGAAGAGAGGCGGTCACCGCCGAAGCGGGCAGGGGAATCGGTGAGGCCGCCAGAAACGCCGTGGGTTTTGACAAGGCGAAGCTGGCCACCGCCAAACAACTGGGCGTGGATCCGTATTCGGACAACGCGCGCCTGCAGGAAGAGATGGACAAGGTCACCTGGGCGTTTTTCGCCGGCGGCCTGCCGCTGCGGATCGGGGCGGCCGTGGCTTCGGCGGGAGTGGCGGTAGCCGCGACGAACATGGTCGGTGTCCCGGAAGATACCTACGCGCTCACCCAATCCGAACTCGCGTTCCGTGACGGACGCTCGCTGGCGGCCATGGGAATTTCCGATGAGGACATCAAGACCTTCCAGGTCGGACGCGGCCCTCTCAGCACCACAAGACGCCACCTCATCACACTCGCGCTTGAGGCGATGCCGAAGGCCGGGGGGCGTGGAAATGCGGTTCTGCTGGCGAACGCCTGCGAGACCCCCGAACAGGTGGATTTCCTTGTGGGGGCGTTGCAGATATTGGCGGCCCGCCAGCGTTCCGGTGCCGCCGACTACGTGGAACTGAAGGTGATCGGCCGGCTGCCGGGAGCCGTCACCGCCGCCGGAGAGCTGGAGGTTCCTGCTCCGGTGGACCAGGTGACGTGGACGGAGCAGGTCGCGGGTGCGGCAAATCGTGATGACCTCGGGGCAATGCCGAAGGTGCTGGTGCATACGGGCAAGCTCTCGCAAGCCGCCACCGCCGGATTCATGAAATCCGGGTGGAAACTGGTGGGCGTGGAGTATCCGAGATGACCGGTCTCGGAGCTTGGACCACCCGTCCATCATCATCCGGGCATCGCTATCGAGAACCGGGCCGGTCCTTTATCTGACCTTCTCCAGCTTGGAGCGGAGTTTCGCCGCCACTTCATGAAACGCGGCGGAGACCTTGCTTTTCTCCGGGGAGACAAGGGCCACGGGAGCTCCACTGTCGCCTCGCTCACGGGTTTCGATGTCGATGGGGATCTGTCCCAGCAGCGGCACATTCATGTATTCCGCCTCGCGCACGCCGCCGTCCTTGCCGAAAATGGGATAGCGTTTGCCATCATCGCCCTCGAACCAGGCCATGTTCTCGATCAGGCCGAGGATGGGCACGTTCACTTTCGCGAACATGGACACCGCCTTGCGCGCGTCGATGAGGGCGACTTCCTGCGGGGTGGTGACGATGACGGATCCGTCCACCGTCACGGTCTGGACGATGGTGAGCTGGATGTCCCCG
Source organism: Luteolibacter yonseiensis (assembly GCF_016595465.1). Lineage (NCBI taxonomy): Bacteria > Pseudomonadati > Verrucomicrobiota > Verrucomicrobiia > Verrucomicrobiales > Verrucomicrobiaceae > Luteolibacter > Luteolibacter yonseiensis. The sequence continues at coordinate 1,118,694 of NZ_JAENIK010000011.1, forward strand.
GTGCCGGGTGGCAGGTCCAGCACGAGGTAGTCCAGATCGCCCCAGGCCACCTGGCGGAGGAATTGCTGGGTGTAGCGCGTGGCCATCGGACCGCGGACAATGACGGGCGACCGGTCGTCCAGCAGGAATCCCATGGACATGAGTTTCAGCCCGTGGGCTTCGAGCGGAATGATCTCATCGTGTTCGTTCGCCATGGGTTTTTCATCGACGCCGAACATCTGCGCGACGGACGGACCATAGAGGTCGCAGTCGCACAAGCCGACCTTCGCGCCCGAAGCGGCGAGGGCGACCGCGAGATTCGCAGAGACGGTGGATTTGCCGACGCCGCCCTTTCCGGATGCCACGGCGATGATGCGCTTCACCCCCGGGATCGATGACTTGCCGACCGAGCCGCTCATGCCGCCTGCGGCGGCGGGTGCGTCCTTCACCTCGATCTCGATCTTCACCGTGCCGATGTCCGGCAGCGGATCGAGGATGGCGTGGCAGGCCTGGAAAATCTGCTCGGGCACCTTAGGGTCGCGCGTGGCGATCTCCAAATGCACGGTGACGAGGCCGGGCTCGCATTTCACGTCCTTGACGAGGCCGAATGAAATGATGTCCCGGGAGAAGCCGGGGTAGCGGACTTGGCGGAGTGCTTCGCGGATGAAATCTGGGCTCATGGACGGCGGGATTCTCTTCCATTCCTCACGGGGTGCAACGCGTTTGTGAAAGATCTTTTGGAATCAGGACTTTGGAAATTGACAATTTTCCGGAAATCCCCAGCTTGCGCATCCGTCAGATGTTTTTCAATCATTCCACCTATTCCATGCATCAATCCGCCGCCGCAGGTGCCGGGCATGGTTTTGTGTGGATTTCCTCCGTCAACCTCCGCCCGATGCTTGCGAACCTTCGAAAGGAAGGCGTGGCGCGGACGAACGGAATCTTGATCGGATAATAAATTTCGAACCCTTTTTCCGCCCCGTCCGCCACCTGGCAGACGGGGCTTTTTTTGCGCCATTCCCATGAACACGACCGCACGCCCCACGACCCTCCTGCAGGATCTCGCATCCCTGCCGGGACAATATTGGATTCTCTTCGGCGGCACCCTCGTGAACCGTTTCGGGAGTTTCGTCATGCCGTTCCTGGTCATCTACCTGAAGATGAAGGGGCATGATGAGAAGACCATCGGCTTCACCCTTGGCGCTTACGGCGCGGGCGGACTGTGTGCCGGCATCCTGGGAGGCTGGTTGTCCGACAGGTTCGGACGCAAGCACACCATGCTCATTTCCTGTGCGGGAGCCGCGTCATTCATGCTGTTGCTTTCGCAGGCGGAAGGCGTGCCGATGTTCGTTCTCGCCACGTTCATGACCGGACTTTCCTCGGGAATCTACGCCCCGGCGGCAAGCGCGCTCATGGCGGACCTGATCCCGCCGGAACTGCGGGTGCGGGCGTTCGCCTGCCAGCGGTGGGCGATCAATGTGGGATTCGCGCTTGGCATGGCCACCGCCGGCTTCATGGCGAAGAAGTCGTTCCTCGCCCTGTTCATTGCGGATGCTGCGACGACCCTGTTGCTCGGGCTTACCATCCTGATCGGTCTCAAGCCACGGGTGGTTCCGCTGACGGAGAAGGTGAAAAGCGGCTGGGGGCACGCGCTGAGGCACATCAACCAGAACACTCCGTTCAAGATGGCCTCGATCGCCGGGTTCCTCACCACGCTGGTGTTTCTGCAGATGGGCTGCACCTATAGCCTGCAGACCACACAGGGTGCGGGGTTGGACGAGCGGACCTACGGCCTGCTGATGGCTTTCAACGGAATCATCATCGCGTGTCTCGAGCTGCCGCTGATCGGCTTCACGCGGCGCTTCTCACCGGTTAAGGTGATTGCGGCGGGATATCTGTTGTTAGGTGCCGGAATGGGCCTGAACGTGCTTGGGGCCACGCTGCCGGTGCTGATCCTCAGCATGGGGATTTTCACCATCGGTGAGATGATCGCGATGCCCGTGAGCAACGGTTACATGGCCGGACTCGCCCCTGATGAAATGAGGGGCCGTTACCAAGGAGTGGTTTCCATTACCTGGAGTTCCGCGACGATGGTGGGTCCGACGTTCGGGATCATGCTCTATCGTTTCAACCCTACGGTGCTGTGGACCTGTGCTTTCGCGCTCTCGCTTGCCGCGGCTTGCCTGATGCTGGCGAGCCGGGGGAAGGCGGGGAGGGATCAGGCATTGCCCAGATGACCTCGGATCCACGACGGGTTTCTCCGGCAATCCACGATAGCCTTCACTCGGACGGTTTCCGATTCCAGCGAGTAGTAAATGGCGAATGGGAAGCGCTTGGATAGGGACCTGTGGAGATTCTGGTATGTCTTGCGGTGGACTCCTCCGGAAATTTTCAACGAATAGAGCGTATCCAGAAAGTAACTGCCCAAACCGCGTTCTTTGGATTCATAGAAAAAGTAACCTTCGATCAAAATCGTTTTGAGCGAGATCGAGCATTTCCATTTTCATGAAATGGCGGTTCTGATCCGCTCTTTGGCGGTTTCCCAATCTGTGAATTTCGCTTTTCCTTCCCGAATGAGTTGTTCGCGTTCATCGAGAATGGCCTTATGCCATTGGGGCACTTCCAGTTCTTCCTCAGTAGGCGAGATGCTTTCCCAGAGCACCTCCATCATTCTCATTTTTTCCTGGAGAGGAAGCTCTCTGAGTTCGTCCAGTGCGATCATGGACCATTGATAGCCCATATCGGGCGGTGGAACAACCCCTCATCCGGCAAATAGGGTGGCGGAACCGTAGATAGGCGACATTTCAATTCTCCGAAACCCAATCGAAATGCCCCCGTCTCATCCGCCAGTGGTGGATCTCGAAGGTCGCACGCGCGCAAAGTCCGCTCAGCAGGAGTCCACCGAAAGCCATTCCTGCCATGAATCCGTAATCGTCGGCGGAGTTCACGGACTCCTTCCACATCAGTCCGAAAATCATGCCGACCGCGCCGGCGACGAGCCACGTGATGGCGAGGGCGATGACGAGCCAGACCCATAGATAATCCATCGGAAACATTCCTCTCCGGCAGCGACCGGCCGACTGGAGCCTGAACCATACGAGCAAAGGACGGGACGCGACCCAGAAACAACAAAAGTAGGGAACGATCCACAGTGCGTCGGAAGGCGGGATGTCCGTTTCAACGATGGAAAGCAAGAGTAAGAAATAGGGCGTGGCGATCGCCGCGAGGACCAGACTTCTCGCCAGGGTGATCTTGGTGGAAACCCGTGACAAATCGCGGGCGCTGATCGGGAGCAGGGAAAGAAATGGCAGGGCTTGCGGCCCTTCCCCCCATTGGCCGGACGCCCGGGGCACCGCGTTCGAGAACGGCAGCAGCAGCAGCGGCACGGCAAGATGGGATACGAGGGTGACGGAGAGTTTCAACGCCTCATATCCGTAGAAATTTCCGGGGATTCTCGTGATCACCCAACTGATGAGGAGCAGGATGGGAGCGATGATGATGGCCAGATTGGTTTGTTTCGTCCAAGTGGTGTTCTGGTCCACCAATGTTCCGGCGATGAGAGCGTCCTTTTCACCAATGACCCGCCGCACCCAGTGCTCCATCCATCCTTCGCCGGGGAACGCCAATGACGTCTGTGTGGAATCCACCTCTCCGGAGTCGTGGGATTCTTCCGGGAAAATTTCTTCATCCTCAGTCTCCGGATCATTGATGGTTTCGAAAAAATTCTGAGGTGCGTCGAAATAACGGCCGATCGCCTCCGGCCATTTTCCCCATTTCAAAAATCCCCAGAAGCACCAGACCAGCGCCAGCAGTCCGCCTCCTTGTTCCATCCGCCCCGGCAAGGCCCATGTGGGTGGAAAGAACCAGGTGAGCATGGAAACCCCGCAGGCCAGCCACTGTGGAGTGCCTCCGGTTTTGAAATACCCCGAGCCATTGTAAAAGAACACCATCATGCCCACCGTCAGCAGCAGTCCGAGAGAAATCCAAAACGTCCGGGCATGTCTGAGGGCAGCGGGGGGATCATAGGAAATCGCGACCGTCGCCAGGGTCGTGCCCGTCAACAGGATGGTGGAGAGTCCTGTAAGCCACGGCGAGGAGAATGAAAATCCACTGACCGCGAAAGCGAAAATGAATGACAATCCGCCCAGCCAGAACAACGAGCGGAGGAGAAAGCGGTTGCGGATTGTTCTGAATAAAACACTCCATTTCACGGGAAGATTGATCAAAGCCGCAAGGCAGCCGGGCCGATGGATGGGTTTCAGCGCGATGGAGATGCCGGACAACGCCGCAGCGGTCAGGACCACACCGCAGATCGCAAACTGCCAGTGGGCCGCCCGGTGACCGGGAGAGGAAAGTCCCAGCATGGTCAGCAGCAGGACCACGAACAGGGACATGTAGAAAAGCCGCGGCAGGATGGTCCGCCACACGTGTTTGTCCCGCCTCTCCATCGGCTTGCCATTACGCCCCTGTTCGGCGAGCCGGAGAAATTCCCGTTCGATTTCCGGATCTTGCAGTTTCATGGGGGTGTTGGGGTCCCTCGCAGGATGTTTTCCGCCGCGTCAGGATCCTCCGCAATGCGGCGGCGGGTTTCCGCGCTGCTTTCCCAGAGCACTTGTTCGCCCTCGCGGACCACGCAGACGTGGTCGGAAAAATCCGCCGCCATCTCCACCATTTGTGTGGTATAAATGACCGTCCCGCCGGTGTCCGCCAGATGTCTGGCGAGCCTGCGGAAGGCCGCCATGCCCAGCGCGTCCATGCCCGAGGCGAAGGGCTCGTCGACCAGCCACAACTCCGGCTCGATGGCGGCCACACATCCCAGCCCCGCTTTCCACAACTGTCCGCGCGAGAGAACCCCCGCCTTCCGCCTCATCAATGCGGCCGCTCCCATGTCCTCCAGCCAATGCGCGAGGAAATCCTCCCTCCCCGCCGTCGGTTTTTTGTAAAGGGCCGCGAAGGTGGCGATGTTCCGCGCCACCGACTGGTCCGGAAACAGCAGCGGCATGTCCGGGGTGAAATGCAGGCGTTGGCGCAATTCCATGTTTTCCCGGTCGAACCGTCTCCCGTCATAGCGGACCAGCCCCGAATCGGGGACGCTCACGCCGGCCAGAATCCTCAGCAGGGTGGATTTTCCCGCTCCATTCTCCCCGAGCAGCGCGACGATGGTGGAGGGTGGGACGTTCAGGTCGAACTTCTTCAGGGCGTGTTTGTGGCCGAAGGATTTGGAGACGTTTTGCAACTCGATGTGCATCGCGGTGGTTATGGCACCGTTCGAGGGGAATAGGCGAGTACAAGCCATCGCGGCGATTGCTTGGAAAATCCGGCACCGGGGATTGACTCGCCCGGAGATCCGCCGGAATACTCCGGCATCTCGAACGCTCACAGAATCATGGAAAACGTCATCATCATCGGCACCGGATGCGCCGGCTACACCGCAGCGATCTACACCGCACGCGCGAATCTCTCGCCACTTCTCCTCTCCGGCACCCAGCCCGGCGGCCAGCTCACGACCACCACCGAGGTGGAGAATTTCCCCGGCCACCCGGACGGAATCATGGGACCCGAGCTGATGATGAAAATGCAGCAGCAGGCGGAGAAGTTCGGCGCGCGCATCGCTTGGGCGAGCGTGGAGTCCGTGGAGCGCCGTGAGGACGGCACTTTCCTCCTGAAGGCGGGATCCGAGCAGTTCGAGGCGAAGACCGTCATCATCGCCACCGGTGCGGCTCCGCGCCACCTCGGCATCGACAACGAAAAGGAACTCATCGGCCACGGACTCACCTCATGCGCGACCTGCGACGGCGCCTTCTACCGTGACGTGCCGGTGTGCGTCATCGGCGGTGGGGACAGCGCCACGGAGGAAGCCGGTTTCCTCACCCGCTTCGCCAGCAAGGTTTACCTCATCCACCGCCGCGACACGCTGCGCGCCTCCAAGATCATGGCGGACCGCGCCCTCGCGAATCCGAAGATCGAGCCGGTTTGGAACTCCACGGTTTCCGACTACATCACCGACGAAAAGGGCGAGATGCGCGCCGTGATGTTGGAAAATCTCGTCACCGGTGAGAAGAAGGAACTGGAAGTCGCCTGCGTCTTCGTCGCCATCGGCCACGTTCCGAACAGCGCCTTCCTCGGCGATCTCGTCGACATGGACGAGAACGGTTACATTCTCCAGAATCCGGGCCGCACCTCCACCAAGACGCCGGGCCTTTTCGCCGCGGGCGATGTGGCGGACCACTACTACCGCCAGGCCATCACCGCCGCAGGCCAGGGCTGCGCGGCGGCGCTTGAGGCCGAGCGCTACCTGACCGATCTGGAATAATTGTCAAAATCATGAAACGCTCCCACTTCCTCTCTCTCATGTCACTCGCAGGAATCTCACTGATGACCACCGGATCGGCGGCGGAGGAGAAGGGTGGGGGACGTTGTTTCGAACTGCGGATTTATTATGCCGCGGAAGGCAAGCTGGACGCGTTGCACACGCGCTTCCGGGATCACACCATGAAGCTTTTCGAGCGTCACGGGATGACGAACGTCGCCTACTGGGTGCCGCTTGATAATCCGGAGCGGCGGCTCGTCTATCTTCTGTCCTACCCCGGTCTGGCCGCGCGCGAGGCATCTTGGAAAGCATTCCAAGCCGACCCGGAATGGGTGGCGGCGAAGTCGGCTTCCGAGACCTCCGGAACCTTGGTCGCGAAGGTTGAGAACCGTTTCCTCGGTCTCACCGATTTTTCTCCCGAAATGAAGCTGGAGGCGGGTGCTCCGCATGTCTTCGAGATGCGGACCTATACGGCCACCGCAGGAAATCTGCCGCGCCTGCTGGAGCGGTTCCGCAAGCACACGATTTCGTTGTTTACCAAACATGGGATGCGGCACTTCGGCTATTTCACGCCGCTGCCCGGGCAGCCCGGTGCGGACGACACGCTTGTCTATTTCCTCGCACACGCGTCCAAGGAATCGCAGGCGGCTTCATTCGGCGCGTTCAGGGAAGACCCGGAGTGGTTGAAGGTGAAGGGCGAATCGGAGACGGGTGCCGGTGGCCCGCTGACGGTGCCCGATGGCGTCAAATCCGAGCTGATGAAACCCACGGACTACTCGCCGGTGAAGTGACCCGCGCCGTTAGGTGATTGTTTGGGAAATTTACTGACGTGGCGGAAAAATCCAGTCAGTGTGCGCGCACCTTCCTTCTTGGTCCGTGAAGCAGCCGACCAATGCCGGGGGATGGCAGAAACTCCACCACCATGCGTTCATTCCAAACGAGGCAACTGATTATTTTCACGGCAGCACTGGGCGGATTGATGCCCGACATGGCATGCGCCGCAGGCTACTATCTGCCGAACCAGGACGCGTTCGCCACGTCGCGGGGGAACGCATTCGTCGCGACGGCGGACAGCGCGGCGGCCGTTTTCTACAATCCGGCGGGTATGACCCAGTTGGAACGTCCACAGGTCCAGGCCGGAGCCTATGCGATCGTGCTCGGCAACCGTGCGACGGTGCAGGGTGAGGAGACGGAGGCGAAAAACGAACTTCAGGTGGTGCCAAGCCTTTATTACGTCCAGCCTTTCAATGACCGGCTCAGCTTCGGTTTCGGACTGAACAGCCCATGGGGGCTCGGGACGGACTGGGGACGTGACAGCAACATGAGTCCGGTGGTGACGGAAGCGCGCCTGCTGTTCGCCAGCGCAACCTCCGCGGTCGCCTATAAGGTAACGGATGAATTTTCCATCGGCGCATCGTTTTCAGTCAATTATGCGGATCTGACCCTGGAGCAGGGACTCAGGGATCCCGGAACGGGCGCGGGCATTCCCGGCAGCTACTTCCGCTATAACGGGGATGACATCGGTTTCGCCGGTGCCGTCGGTTTGCGTTGGCAACCCCACGAACAACACGCGTTCGGCCTGAACTACCAGACTGGATCTTCGTTCGACTTGAACGGCAAAACCGAGTCCAACCTGCTCGCGGATGATTCCTCGGCCGGGATGGAATTCATGACACCGGACCGGGTGGCGGTGGGATACTCATATCGGCCCAAACCGGGCTGGAACATCGAGGCGAACATCGAGTGGCTGAACTGGGATTCGCTGAACACGCTGAATGTGAAAACCTCGACGGTGCCGGGGACCGATACGGTGCCGGTGACCTTCGATTGGGAGTCTTCCTTCATCTACGAAATCGGCGCCTCCTATACCACCGAAAGCGGCTATATTTTCGCCATCGGTTACGACTACAACGAGAGCTCGCAACCTGACACGAATTTCACTCCCGGTGTTTGCGATGCGGACCTCCAATGGCTGAATCTCGGCTTTGGCAGGAAATGCGGTGATCATCAGTGGATGCTCACCTATCAGTTCGGCTACTCGAACCGCACTGTGGACGGTGCGACGGAGCCGCTCGCGAACGGCCGTTACAAGTCCCGCCACAACGCCCTGGTGCTTGCTTGGCAGCAGGACTTCTGAAGCCGTAAAGAGGACATCTTGTCCATTTCTCCCGTCCTCCCCTTTCCTATCTGGGGAAGGGGACTGGTATCAGTTGATCGCGTTCAACACGTGTGACTTTTCCTTCCGTTGGAACTCGGTGGGCGTCACGCCGTGGAATAATTGGAAATCGCGGGAAAACATCTTCGAATTCGTAAATCCCAGGTCAATCGCGACTTCCTTGATCGGTGAACCCGCCCTCAGCAACGACCGGGCCGCCACCATGCGCTCCTGCCGCATCCAGTCTTTCGGGGAAATGCCGATGCCGTCCTCGAACACACGGCGGAGATGGCGTTCCGATACCCCAATCCGTTCGCTCAGGAAACTCATCCTGTAGTCACCCTCACGGGCGATCTGGGACAATGACAGAGGCAGAGGTTCGCGGGCCAGAATCGCGAGAAACCTTCCGTCTCGCTGGGTAATTTCTACGTCGCGGCGTTTCACGGGTGTAAAGGGATGGGCAGATAGGACTTTATCACGAACGGACTGTCAATTCCTTAAAATTATTCGGCGGACATAATGAATATTTTAAAAATATGATTTTCAATGATTTATGAACTTCATTGAAATCACGGTCCGCCCGGCGTCGATGGTTATTCACAAGAAGGTCCGTTGAATAACGGTTGGTGACGAGATTGTTGGAAATTATTCCCAAAAGGATGTGAACAAGTATAACGTATTTGAAGCGTCTGTTTTTAGAGGGGATTTTTAAATTACACTTCAGCGCGGCGAAGAGGAAGTGAGCCTGCGGGAAAATCAGGCCGCAGTGCCCTCATAGATCGTGACCACGCCGAAAGTGATGGGGGTGGCGTCTGTTTTGCCAAATCCACAAGTCTCGAGAAGATCGGTCATTCCCTTGCCTGATGGAAACTGTTCGATGGAACCGCCGAGGTATTCGTAGGCGTCTTTCTGTCCCGTGAGGGCTCCGGCCATTTTTGGCAGGACGTGATGCAGGTACCAACGGTAAGGGCGGCGGAGGATTCCCTCCGGAAGCGAGAAATCCAGAATGACAAGGCGGCCTCCCGGCTTCAGCACCCGCCGCATCTCACGCAGTGCCGCAGGATAGTCAGCCATGTTCCTGAGGCCGAAGGCGACCGTGACCACATCGAAGCCGCTGTCAGGAAACGGCAGATGCAGCGCATCCGCGACGATGGTTCTTGCGATGCCGCGGCTCGCGGCATGGGCGAGCATCTCCGCGCAGAAGTCCGAGGCGGTGACCTCGCAGTCGGGAATCTGGTCCTGGATCTCCAGAGCGAGATCGCCGGTGCCGCTGGCCACGTCAAGAAGACGGGAGGGCTTCCATTTCCGGATGCGGGCCGTGACGATCTTCCGCCAGATGATGTCCATGCCGCCGCTGAGGACGTGGTTGGTCACCACATAGCGGTCGGCGATTCTCGCGAAGGCATCATGGACGTAGGTTGCGTCGGGCATGCACGATGGGTAAACGGGATGCGGATGGCCGCAAGCGAATTACGTACCTGTGGCAGCGGGATCCGCCTCCGCAACCGGCCGGCCCCCATGCAGGGTTCCGCAGAATTTTCTTTCCCTCAAGCTCCGGATCCTGCATGTGAATGGTGATTTTCATCACCCATCGCCATGTTCAAGGAATTCAAGGAATTTGCTCTCAAGGGAAACCTCATCGATATGGCCGTCGCTTTTGTCATGGGCGCGGCCTTTACCAAGCTTTCCACCTCCTTCATCGAGGGGCTGGTGATGCCTTGGGTGGGATTGATCGGAAACGGAATGGACTTCACCAACAAGTTCATCGCGCTTTCGGATAAAGTGACGGCGACCAGCCTGGTTGAAGCGAAAAAGCAGGGTGCTGTGTTCGCCTACGGGGACTTCATCACGGTGGCCATCAACTTTTTCATCGTCGCGTTTGTCATGTTCCTCGTCGTGAAAGCGATCAACAAGGCGAAGAAGCTGGCGGAGAAGCAGGAAGCCGCGGCACCGGCCCCGGTTCCTGTGCCCACCGCGGAGGAGCGGCTGCTCACCGAGATCCGCGATTTGCTCAAGTCGAAGGCCTAAATTGTTTCTGACCGGATTTTCCGTATCCCTTCCATGTTGGGGGCGGGCGTTTGTCATGTGGCCAAACCACTTCGGACATCATGCCGGAAGGGGATAATTTTCCCCGTCCGGTCGCTTTTCCTCTAGTCACGGGCGGTTGGAACGCATAGATTTGTGGCAGAAAAAAAATTAGAGTGTGTATGAGTTGGCACACGTCATGCTTTTCTCTCATTACCAATCCGCCGAACTATGAAAAAAATCGAAGCGATCATAAAACCATTCAAGCTTGAAGAAGTTAAGGAGGCCCTCGCCGAGGTGGGTGTGCAAGGTATGACAGTCACCGAAGTCAAGGGCTTCGGTCGTCAAAAGGGACATACCGAGATTTACCGGGGCTCCGAATACACCGTGGATTTCCTTCCCAAGGTCAAAATTGAAATCGTTGTGGACGACGCACAGGCGGACGGCGTGGCCTCTGCCATCGTGAAGAGTGCGAACACCGGCAAGATTGGTGATGGCAAGGTGTTCATTTCCACTGTCGAAGAAGCGATCCGCATCCGGACGGGTGAGACCGGTTCTTCCGCTGTCGCAGTGAACTGAGGTTCCGCTCCTGATCAACCAACCGACCACCGCATTCCCTTGGAATCGGTGGTTCTTTGTGTTTACTAATAACCGGGAAAAGCTCTTTTTAGGTCATGCCAAATTGGAATACAGCGGTGGGCCGCGTGCGTGGAGTGGGAATGCTGGAGGGGATTTCGTTCCTGTTGCTGATGGGTGTCGCGATGCCGTTGAAGTATTTCGCGGGAATGCCCGAAGCGGTGAAATGGACGGGTTGGGCGCACGGCCTCTTGTTCGTGCTTTACTGCCTCACGATTTTCCAAGCCCTGCTCGGTGGTCAGCTATCATTCGGGAAATCCGTGATGGCGTTCGTTGCGTCCCTCATTCCGTTCGGACCGTTTCTCGTCGATCGCCAGTTGGCGAAAGAAGATCGTCCCGAGGAAATCTAACGATCCGCGGATTTCCAATCACGGAACGCGGCACCGAGGAAATGCGAAACATCGCTTGGCGCCAGTGATTCTTCGGAAAGGTGGCGCTCGTTCAGTGCGATCTCGGCGGCGCGCCCGCAGAGCCATGCTGACAAGGCGGCCGCCTGCACCGGGGTGTCGCCGTTGGCGAGGCGGGCGCCGATCACTCCGGTCAGCAGATCTCCCTGGCCACCGGTGGCCATGCCGGGAGTGCCGGTCGAATTGCAGAACACCGGCTGGTTTGCAGCGGTCACAAGCGTCCGGGACCCCTTGAGCAGCAAAGTGGCCGAAACCCGATTGGCAAAGCGGACGACAGCTTCTTCCCGGGAGAACCCTGTCAGGTCCGGTGCGAGGCGGGCGAATTCTCCAGGATGGGGAGTGAGGATGTGCCTGTCGTTGAGGATCGCCGTTTTTCCGGTCTTCGCGATGTGGTTCAAGGCATCCGCATCGACCACGGTGGGGACTTCCGTGCGGGCGATAAGGTCTGTCAGTGCGGCGGACCAGGTATCATTCATTTCTCCCAATCCGCAACCGACGACCAAGCTGTCATACCGGAGCCCGGACATTTCCATGGGATTTTCAATTCCCCTGACAATGATTTCAGGCGGGCATCTGGCCGCCACGAGGGCATGCGCGGATCTGGGAGTGAAAAGCGTGATGAGCCCGCCTCCGCCGCTCAGGGCTCCTGTGGCGGCAAGCACCGCGGCTCCCGTATAATCTTCGGAACCGGCGAGGATTGCGACGCGACCGGCCTGTCCCTTGTGGAAATCGAACGGGCGTGGGGATTTGCCGAAAGGGAGGGTCTGCGGGGAAACGATCCCGAGCCCGCTTTTTCCGGAGGCTGCCAGGGGAGGGACATCCACCACCGCCAGGGCTCCGGTCACGGAGGAGGCGGATGCTGTCAGCAATCCATGCTTCGCGTTCCCGATCATGAACGTGATGTCGGCGGTGACGGTATCGGGCGAAATTTCACCAGTGTCCGCGTTGATGCCGGACGGGAGGTCAACCGAGGCGATCCGCGCTCCGGAATGGTTTCGAAGCGAGGACATTTCCGCCGCAAGCGATGACAGCGGCTCCCGGAGAGGGCCGGATGTGCCGGTGCCAAGGAGGCCGTCGAGCAAGAGGAGGGGTTTTTTCACATCCGCAGACGAGGGCGGATGTTCGAGGGGGATATCAATGCCGAGTTCGTCCCATTTCTTCCTGACCAGCGGAGAACATTCATGGACAGGCCAGGCATTTCGGATGGTTGCATCCCAACCGAATTCGTCGCGCAGGATCCGGAGTGCGACCAAGGTATCGCCCGCGTTGTGGCCCTTCCCGAGGTAGCCGACGACCGTGCCGGGATGGGGAAAATAACGACCGATGGCACGTCCGAGCCGTTCGCCCGCGAGATCGAGAAGCTGCTCCTCCGTCCATCCATCCGCCATGGCCGAGGATTCAGCCGCGAGCATTTCAGCAATCGTTACCGAACCCATGAAATGAAACTACGCGGCTTCTGATGAAGCGTCACTTGGAAATTCAGCCGTCCCGGCGATAGCGCTGGATGCCATCCACGATTCCTTGTGCGATGCTCTCGCGGAACCATCCGGACTTCATGCGGTTGCGTTCGGCGGTGTTGCTGACAAATCCGCCTTCCACCAGGATCGCGGGGATCTGTGAATTCCGGATCACATAAAAACGCGCGTATTTCGCACTGCGATCCACCGTGCGGGTGCGGCGGATGAGGCTGTTCTGCACATACTGGGCGAGAGGGCGGCTCGCCGGATTGGAGAAGAAGGTTTCCAAACCGCTGACGTCCTGTTTCCAAGTGTAGTTATAGTGGATGCTGACGAAAATCGCGTTGCGGTAACGGTTCCCGACATTCACCCGCTGGGGAAGCGAGATGAAGTAGTCGCTGCGGCGCGTCATCACCGTTTGATAACCGAGAGCCTTCAACTTGCTTTCAAGCCGGTATGCGGTGTCGAGGGCGAGGTGTTTTTCATAGACCCGACCCCATTGGCCTCCATTGTCGTGTCCTCCGTGGCCGGCGTCGATGACGACCGTCCGGAAGCTGGCGGCCTGTGCCGCGCTGCTGAAGGCGCAAAGGGCCATCAGAGCCAGGGATGTGATGAGTTTTTTCATAAAAAAATGAAATAAATAGTTAAGCCCGTGAAACAGTTAACGAAAGTTGACTTTTTTTAAAAAAAGTAAAGAGAATTTAAATGAAAGAGAGAAATTCCGATTGAGGCGGAAAGCTCAATACGTGCCAGCAGGGCGGTCGGAGGCCTTGCGGACCTTCGCTTTCGCTTCGGCGGCGGCTTTGGCATCGTAGGGGATGCTGTTGGAGACGCGGACGGACCCGTCAGCATAGGTGAGGAGCTGGGGGTCGCCTTGGGGGCCACGCTGGTGGATCTGGCGGTTGGTCATCTTTCCGTCGGTATCCACCTCGCAATGCACCCACATGGTCGGCGTGGCCAGGAACATGACGTGCATGCGTTGACGTCCATCCACGGTGACGAGCGGCTTGCGCAGCATCAGGGCATCGCCCAGAGGGAAGGTCCGCACGTTCTGGGCGGTATTGACGTCGATGATCTGCGCGTAGATCTGGGATTTGTCGTCGCTGCTGAAATTGAGAACCCTGAATTCACGGATTTGTCCGGGTCTGCCTGCGACACCGACTTTTTGCTTCCAATACGGAGAACCCGGGGTCTGGTCGAAGAGCACCCGGTTGGTTGTCGAGCCGTCGCCGACTCCGGGAACGTGGATGACGGCCACGGCTGAGAAATTTCCGGGTTCGCTCAGTTGGAAATGTTCGGCCAGATCCACCTCGCGTGCCATGGTTTCCCCGGCTTTGACGGTCATTTTACCGAAGGAACGGTCCCTTTTTGGAGAAACGGAGTCACCTTTCCGATCCTTGATGATGATATCCAGCCACTGGTTGCGGCCATCGCTGGCGAAGGTGAGCGGCTGGCCGGCGTGATTGGTGATGGTGATGACGGCGAGGACGGGCTCGCCGGCGAGATACTGCTTCTTGGAAAGGCGCAGCGTGCTGGCCACCTGGGCGTCAGCGACGTGGGAAAGCGCGGTGGCGAGGAATGCCAGGGTGAGTAGGCGGAGGCTCCGGATGATGGTCACTCGCGACAGCTAGCCGTAATCCGACCGGGCGTCAACCTTACGAAAAAGCGTGTGGAAGTTTTACAAAGTATTCCAAACACTCAAACTTCACCGTCCGGATAAAGCTGGTGGAACTTGATGGCTTCGACGGCGATCGCGGCGGCGGTGCCGAAGATCGTCTCCACCGTCGCCGTCCGGGGCACCTGGGCGGCGGGCCTGGACAGGCCGAGGATGAGCTGGCCGTAGTTCTGGGCTCCCGCCACGTGCTGGAGCAGTTTGAGCGAGATATGGGCGGCGTCCAGGTTGGGGAAGACGAGCACATCCGCGGTCGGGCGGGCTTCCGCAGCCGGGAGTTTGGTTTCCGCAGCCTCGGGATCGAGCGCGACATCGGCTTGAACCTCACCCTCGATGCTGATTTCCAAAAACTGGTGCAGCGCGTGGTCTTGAGCGAGGGATGCTGCGGCCGCCATCTTGCGTGCGTCCGGAGTGCTGGCGGAGCCCTTGGTCGAGTGGCTCAGCATCGCGACATGGGCCTTGCGTCCGAGGAAGTGGTGGGCGAGCTTGCCGGTCTCGATGGCGATGGCGGCGAGCTGCGTGACGTCCGGGTTCGGGATCAGCCCGCAATCCGCGAGGAAAAGGACGCCGTTTCCACCCATATGTTTCAGATGGTCGCCGGTGAGCATGGTGACACCGAAAATCTTCGGCACATCCGGCAGGGGCTTGATGGTGTGGAGCAGGGCGCGGAAGTAGGAGGCGGGCAATGCCTGGTTGCCACCGACCAATGCGTCCGCCTGGCCGTATTGCACCATGAGCGCGCCGAAGTAATGGGGACGTGAGACGATCTCCGCAGGATCTCCGATCTGCAAGGTCCGGTAGCGTGCCATGTTTTCCACACGCTGACAGAAGAGTTTGAAGTCGGACGCCAGGGGAGGATCAATGATATGGATGAATCTCAATGACGCGCCATGCTCCGCCGCGATGGCACGGATGCGCTCCTTGTTCCCCAACAGGATGGGAGCCACGGCCTCGATTTCCACCAGACGCGCCGCGGCCTGGATGACGCGGATGTCCTCGCCTTCTGTGAAAACCACCCGTTTCGGATGGCGGCGGAGTTGCTCGAGAAGGTTTTGGGTGACGGAGTTACCCGTGGTGGCGGCGTGGGAAATGTCGGACATGGAAACTCTGGCGTTTGCAGCCTGCGGTGAGTCTAGTATGGGTTTTCGCATCCGTTCAACCCGATTCATCCTGAAATACGAAAGTGCCTGCCGATTATCACACCCACACCCCGCTCTGCCGCCATGCGGAGGGCGAGCCAGAAGCCTACATCGACGCGGCCATCGCCGCAGGTCTAACGGAATACGGGATTTCCGACCATGCGCCCCAAGTTCCCGAGCCGTTCGACGACTGGCGCATGGAGGTCGGCGAGCTTCCGGAATATTTCAAATGGATCGAGCGCGCCCGCATCCATGCCGCCGGAAGAATCCCGGTCCGCGCCGGACTGGAGTGTGATTGGCTGAACGGCTGTGAAACCTGGATCGCGGATCTGGCCTCGCGCTACGAGTGGGACTATCTCATCGGCTCCGTGCATTATCTGGGCGACTGGGACTTCGACAATCCGAAGTGGCTGGGCCGCTGGGCTCAGAGCGATGTGGAAGCTGTCTGGACGCACTACTGGGAGACTTATGCGAGGATGGCGGACAGCGGACTGTTCGACATCCTCGGCCACCCGGATCTGGTGAAAAAATTCGCCCATGTTCCCGCAGGCGATCTCGACCGGTTCTACGAGCCCGTCATCGACGCCATCGCCGCGAATGGAGCGGTCATCGAACTGAACACCGCTGGCTGGTACAAGCCGTGCGCCGAGGCTTATCCCACACCGCGTTTTCTGGAGCTCGCGTGCTCCGCCGGCATCGGCCTCGTGATTTCCTCCGACTCACATTCGCCCGGCGAAGTGGCCCGGGATTTCCCGCGGGCGATCGAACTTGCCAAGGCGGCGGGCTATCGGGAAACGGTGTTGTTTGAAAAACGGCAACGCCTGACGGAGGCGTTTTAAGGGGCGGTCAACCCAGCGCGGCCGCCCAGTCGGATTCCTTGAATCCCACCAATGTTTTCCCGTCCCCGGTGACGAAAGGCCGCTTCACCAGATTTCCATTGGACGAGAGTAGCTCCAGCGCCGCCGCTTGATCCATTGTCGGAAGCTTGTCCTTCATGCCGAGTTCGCGGTAGTCCACGCCGGAGGTGTTGAAGAGCTTGCGGATGTCTCCGCCGGTGCCGGATAATACGGATTCCAGCTCCGCCACCGTGGGCGGGGTCTCGCGGATGGCCTTCACTTCGTGGGGAATCCCGCGATCCCTGAGCCATTTGAGGGCGTCGCGGCAGGTGGAGCACTTCTGGTAGGCGTAAACAGTCAGCATGCTTCGAATCTTGCTTGTCCCCCGCCGCCGTGCAAGTCTCGCCGTCCGCTGATGAAATCCCGCCTGCTCGAACAAATCCGTGCCGAACTCCGTGCCAGCCTCGAACGCTTGTCAAAAGCCGCCTACGAAGCCCACGCCGCCGCCACCGATCCCGGCAGCAAGGCCGAGGGGAAATACGACACCCGCAGCCTGGAAGCATCCTACCTCGCCGCCGGTCAGGCCCGTCAGGTGGACGAACTCGCCGCCTCGCTCCGGACCTTCGAATCGCTCACTCTCCCGGATTTCGACCCCGGTGACGCCATCGACGCCGGAGCACTTGTCGAGGCGGACCTGAATGGGGAAACCACCCATTTCCTCCTCGTTCCCACATCGGGCGGACTCGTCATCCCACACGACGGCATGGAAATCACCCTGCTCACCCCGGACAGCCCGCTCTACCGGAAGCTCCTCGGCATGCGTTCGGGTGAGTCGCTTGAGATGCCGGTGCTTACGGTTGCCGACGTTTTGTAGTCCTGAAAGCCGGGGGCGCAGCCTGTTGCGTTGGTTCCCTTCATTAAGGCGTTCTCAGACCGGTGGCATCCGGTTCTGTCCCCGTTTTGGAGACTATGCGGACTTTTCACGATCTGTGAACATGCGGATTCACTTGGAGTCACCGCATCGCCGCCGGGATCACATGGCGGTCGAAACCCATCCGCGGATGATTCCCAAAAACCCATTCAAATGAAAAAAATCCTATCCGCCGCGTTCCTTTGTGGTTTCGCAATGAGCAGCCGTGCCCACTCCCAACTTGAGTATGTGGATCCCACCATCGGCGGCGTCGGCATCCTTTTGGAGCCCACCCGGCCGACGGTGCATCTGCCGAACAGCATGGTCCGGGTCTATCCCGTCCGGAAGGACAGCCTCGACGACCGCATCCAGTCGTTCCCACTGACAATCATCTCCCACCGCCTGGGAGAACTGTTCGCCATCATGCCCGGCTCGGGTGATCCGGGCGACGCATCGTGGAAGCAGCCGCAGACCTACGATCTGGAGAATACCACTCCTTATTACTATTCCTCGCGGTTGGATGATTCTCTCATCGGCATCGAATTCACACCGACCGAGAGGTGTGGCTCCTTCAGGTTCACATTCCCGAACGGCAAACCGATGGTCCTGCTGGCGAACCGCAAGGAAGGGGAGCTCGCCATGGGCGAGGACGGCTCGGTTTCCGGCGTGGAAAAGTTCAACGACATGCGGGCCTATGTTTACGGGGAATTCAGCGGACCGGTCACCTCGTCGCGGAGTGAGGCGGACGGGCGGTCGCGGCTCGCGGTGAGCGGTGGCGCTGGAGGAGGTGCGCTGGAGTTCCGCTACGGCATTTCCTTCATCAGTGTGGAACAGGCGAAGAAGAATCTCGCCAAGGAAATCGCGGACAAGGATTTCGAAACGATCAAGGAAGAGGCGAAGAACCTGTGGAACAAGACACTGGGACAGATCCGCGTCGAAGGCGGGACGCTGGCGCAGAAGCGGGTGTTCTACACCTGCCTCTACCGTTGCTACGAGCGGATGGTGAACATCACCGAGGATGGCCAATACTACAGCGGCTTCGATCACAAGGTACATCAGGACGACCGCCCGTTCTACGTGGACAACTGGCTTTGGGATACCTACCGCGCCCTGGAACCGTTGCAAACCCTGCTGAATCCGAAGCAGCAGGCGGACAAGATCCACTCCTACGTCCGCATGTATGAGCAGACGGGCGCCATGCCCTCCTTCGCGGTGTTGTGGGGGGACTACGCCTGCATGACGGGAAACCACGCCGCCCCGTGGATCGCGGATTCATGGTTCAAGGGAGTGCGTGATTATGATCTGAAGACCGCCTACGAAGGCCTGCGCAAGAATTCGCTGGATGCCACCATTCTGCCCTGGCGCAACGGTCCGAAAACATCGCTGGATGATTTCTATAACAAGAACGGCTACCTGCCCTCGCTCCGTCCCGGAGAGAAGGAAACCGTCGCCGAGGTTCATCCTTTCGAGCGCCGCCAGAGCATCGCCGTGACGCTGGAGCAGAGCTATGACGACTGGTGCATCGCCCAACTGGCGAAGACACTGGACAAACAGGACGACGCGAAGCTCTTTCTCACCCGCGCGGAGAATTACAAGAAACTCTATCGCGCCGAGAAGGGTTTCATGTGGCCGAAGGACGACAAGGGCGAATGGATCGAGCCGTTCGATCCGAAGTTCTCGGGCGGGATGGGTGGCCGCGACTATACAACGGAGAACAACGTCTACACCTACAACTGGGACGTCCAGCACGACCTCAAGGGACTGGCGGAACTGATGGGTGGGAAAAATGCCGCCGAGGAGAAACTGGACCAGCTTTTCCGCGAGGACCTGGGAAGATCATCCGTCGCGGACCGGGATCGTTCCAAGTATGAATTCTTCGCGACCTTCCCCGACTCCACCTCCATGGTGGGACAGTTCTCGATGGGCAACGAACCGAGCTTCGCCATCCCCTACATCTACAACCACCTCGGCGCGCCATGGAAGACCCAGAAGCGCATCCGGCAACTGCTGGACTTCGCTTACACCGACACCGCCCACGGCATTCCAGGCGACGAGGACGGCGGTGGCATGGCTGCGTTTGTAGTCCTGTCCATGATGGGCTTCTATCCGGAATTGCCCGGTGTCCCCGTCTATGAAATGGGCAGCCCGGTGTTCGAAAAGGTCTCCATCGACCTCCAGAACGGCAAACGTTTTGAAATCAACGCGAATGGAAGCTCCCGCGATAACAAGTACATCAAGAGCATCCGGTTCAACGACAAGCTCTCCACGGCCCTCTGGTTCCGCCATGATGACGTGGTGAAGGGGCTGAAGATCGACCTAGAGATGTCGGATACCCCGAACAAGGAGCTGGGAGCGTCGGAGGAGTATCTGCCACCGTCTGGGTTGAAGGTGGAGTCAATCGATTTTGGCCCTACTGAGGAACGGAAGTGACTGCGCCTAGAGTTGCTAATCTGGTGCCAGGTCATCATCAGAGCCCGTATGGATGAAAGAGCAAGACAGCTGTCAGTTTCATGTGACCTAGGTGATGACGAAGGCAAACTGGCCACCAGAAATAAAAGCTGTCCGACCGGCCCACCCTACGTTTATTTTCCGGCGGAGGCAAATTCATCTGCAAAATATTGGGCGAAAAATGAGCTTTAAGGGCAAAACCGAAATGGAGAAAGAGGTTCCACTATGACCCGGATGCTAAGTAGCGGACTGGGTCCAAGTGCGAAAGAGGTTCCGAGTCAAGCTCATTTTGTGGGTATCGACCTTTTCTGCGGTGCTGGTGGAATGACTTTGGGTGCCCAAATGGCTGGGATTGAGGTTATTTACGCAGTGGAAAAGTGTCCCCATGCAGCAGCAACCTACAGACTGAATTTCCCAAAAATTCCATTGTATACTGGGGACATTCGAAAACTACGCATGCTCCCTAAGAAGTCCAAAGGAGTTAAAAGTATATTGTTCGGTGGTCCTCCATGTCAGGGTTTTTCGACTTCTAACCAAAGAACCAGAAATTCACAGAATCCAAATAATTGGTTGTTTCAGGAATTCATTCGAATGGTCCAAATGTGGAATCCTGACTACATTGTCATGGAAAATGTCAAAGGTATCACCGAAACCGAAGGTGGTAGTTTTTTGGAAACCGCCCTGAACACCTTTAAAATGGCAGGTTACAAGATGTCATTTAGTCTTCTTAATGCTGTCGATTTCGGGGTTCCTCAACGGCGGACCCGAGCATTCTTCGTCGGCGCTAGGAATGGCGGGGAGTTTGTATATCCTTGTCCCACGACTCTTTCGGAAATTCCGGTTTTGCAAGCTATCAGCGATCTTCCTGTATTGGAAAATGGGGCTTGTGTTGATGAGATGGATTATCGTTGCAAGGCTGAATCAGCCTACGCGAAGAGACTCAGAAAGGGAGCAAATCGTGTTACCGGGAACATTGTTACCAAAAATTGTAAGCAGGTGATAGATAGGTATAGCTATGTCCCTCATGGTGGAAACTGGGAAGATATCCCTGAATCATTGTTTGGTAATTATGCAGATCGATCCCGCTGCCACACGGGAATATACAAGAGATTGGATCCTAAAAAGGCATCTGTCGTGATCGGTAATTTCAGGAAAAACATGTTAATCCATCCATATGAAAACAGGGGATTGTCTGTCAGAGAGGCTGCCCGAATTCAATCGGTTCCTGATCATTTCTTGTTTTCAGGTTCTATAGGATTCCAGCAGCAGCAAGTTGGTAATATGGTGCCACCGATTTTGGCAAAGGAAGTTTTCAATAGGTTCTTCTAATGAGTGATTATACTACAAACGGGTATCTGATTTCACTGCTGCAAAAGGCCGCATCAGACACTTCTCATTCGGATCATTCGGATGCGAAAGCCTATTATGCGAAGTTTCGTGCGCTCGAGGTGGAATTTTTTGAAAAAGTTCACCCGTTTGTCGACGTAGGGCTGGCAATGAACGAGGCGAAAATCTCTGATGGAGCTGTGTCAAACGTTTTTACGGTCCACGGGTGTCGTCATATTTCCGATCTGATAAAAAGTCTCGATAAGCTATCTAAAGAAACGTCCGGTCAGTCAGATACTCCCATCACAGTCCTGGAGGCTTATATTTTACTGTGTGCTGCACACGTTCATGACGCTGCAAATGTACTGAAGCGAGAGGGGCATCCAGAACGGTGCAATGAAGTAATCATCAAATACAAGGAATTGTTTATAAGTAGCGCTTGTCAACAAATTTATGATGTCGCGCGTGTGCATGGCGGACGCCATCCGGATTTTGGAAAAGACACCTTTAGAAGTTTAAATGTCGATAGTATAAAGCCTCCAAGGCTCCTGTTGCTTGCCGCCTTCCTGCGGTTGGGAGACGAACTTTCGGAAAATGAAGAGAGAGTGCCGCAACCGGTAGTGGCTCATCACGAAATTTCAGACCGAAGCAAGCTGGCACATGCATACGCCAAATGCTTCAATTCTTTTGAACTAAGAGGTGAAGCTCTTTATATCGTTTTTGGTGTATATCCATCCGAACATAACCTTAGTGTTACCATAGATGATAAAAAAATTAGCTTTTATGATTTTCTGGAAGAAAAGATAAATGTGATCGATAAAGAATCTAGATACTGTTCGCAATATGCGAGACCGGCATTTCATATAAGCAAGATAAATGTTACAGTGAGAAAATATAAGACCGAGCGTCCAAGTCAAGTTGAGATTTCGGAGGAGTTCACTCTATCTCTCAATCATGGTTATCCTGATTTAGATCATTCATTGTGCCAAAGATCACCAGAACTTACTCAGAAGAAAATCATGACACTTGCAGAGTGCTTTTCGGTTGGTGCTAGAGATACTGTGCCAGTTCTATCGATTGGAAAAAAAGGACCATTTGCTACGATATTGGGATACTTAAAAAAATAGTAAAAAACAGAAACGCCTATGAAAAATCCCTTCGAACTGGTTACCGCTTCAAAGTTGTCTGCTGAGGAGGCGGTAGATCTCTGGTGTGATGATAAACGTTTGGATCGAGTGAACGGAAAGGAAAACTGCTTTGTTAATGGCCATCGTGGCACCGGCAAGTCGATGTTATTCAGAATACTTCAACATGACTGTCAGCGCCTTTTATATCCTGACAAAACACCTGATTTTTTAGCTATCTACTTTTCGGTTCGAGATACGGAATTCATGACGGAGGAGTTGGATTTGTTTCAAAGCGACGCTCAGCGGAACATAATTAGCGAAAGTCATTTTTCAATTTTGGTAGCTAAGCAATTATTCATTATATTGCAAGGCGATATTTCAGTTGTTTCAGATATTCATCAAAGCGGATTGATGGACTTGACCTGTGACTGTTTTCGGAACGCATTTCAATATAGTGTTCAATCTGCGGATATTTCCAGTGAGGTGAGTTTTGACTTGTTCGTCAAACAAGTCATTAATTTGTTTGAGCAAGAGCGAGCACGTATTATTACCTATGTCGGTCTGAGATTGTATGATGCTCTTCCTTTCGAGGGGCCATTGTTTTTGTTCGATACCTTGCTCGGTAGAATCGCAGATTATTTTAGCGAAAATTTGAACAAATGTTTATACGTATTGATCGATGATGCTGACGATCTTCCAGAATCGCACACCATAGTATTAAATTCTTGGATTGCTAGGAGAAGGCAGAGTGCTGTGTTTAAAGTCAGCACAATGTTCGGATATAAAACATATAAAACAAGATCAAAGTCCGCCATTCAGCACCCCCATGATTTTTTTCAATATGATATAGCTACTAGATATATGTCAAATTCCGGTGAGGATTATGTGAACTTACTCCGTGAAATTTCAAAAAAACGCCTCAAGGGTGTGGGCATCGAAACCTCTCCTGGGGAGATAGATCCTGATAAGTTTTTCCCGGAAGATCCAAGCCAAAAAGAGGAGCTGAGGAATTTGGCACGAAAATTAAATGACGACTATTCAAAAAAATATCATGGACGATCGGTTGGTGACTATGTGTATCGACATCTGACTTCTGAGTATATGAAAATACTCCGAAAAACAAGAGCGCCGAATAGCTTCGTGTATTCAGGATTTTCGACTTTAGCCGTTTTGAGCAGTGGGCATGTAAGGGATTTTATAATTTGCGCGCAAAGAATGTTTGACAGTGCTTCTAGAGGTGAAGAGCCGGTAACCAGCATTGCTCCTTCGATTCAGAACTTGATCGTGAGGAGTCATGCTGATGAGGTTTTGGCAGATATAAAGAATCCAAAACAAAAGCGTGCACGGGATGCCACAGGCGAAGACTGGTTGTCTATATACAAGTTAATAAATGGAATAAGTAATCTTTTTAAAGAAAAAATGCTTTCGAATGACTCCGAGCGACGAGTTTTTTCATTCTGCTTTCAAAATGAGCCGGGAGAGAGAATAGAAAGACTTTTGGAGTTGGCGATTGCAGAAGGATATCTAATGAAGGGTTTTATCAGCAAAAAGGAGGGCACGGGTAGGAGGACGCTGTATGTCCTGACTCGGCGCTTAGCGCCTGCTTTTAATTTGGATGTTTCCGCTTATTCGGGTTATTTGTCCCTTACCGCTGAACGTGCAAAAATTCTCATTGAGCAAGGAGATAAGGCGATTGTTCCAATTAATAAAGAATCTGATCAACTAACATTTTTTGAATTGCACGACGGTTCAGCGACTACGTCGACCGGAGCTGAAAGCTGGATTTTCATTTCACCTGAGGAGGCTGGCTTATGAACGAAATGAATAATGTTGATTTGTTTGTCGGGGCAATATCTTTTGAAGAGCGCTCGTTGGTGATGCCGAAGAAGTTTGTAGAAAGCGGCGGTAAGCGCGAAAATATTAAGGTTGTTCTATTTGCCGATGACAGTGTCGAGTTGAGTGAAAACATTTCGCAGTTCGAAAATTTGGGTATTATGGACGTCGCGAAATGTAACAGACTTAATTCTCGTTCATTATGGGAATGGGTTTGGGGGATCGCTTGCGAATGTGGTGGCAATATATTAATTGATGCAACGTGTCTGCCACGTGAACCACTGGGCATGCTATTATTTGCGCTATCCGTCCGAAGGGATTATTTGCAAAGTGTTCGAGTTTTTTATGTTGCAGCTCCCTCTTGTGATAGAGGCGGTTATGCAACACAAAATATTAAGTTGTCTTTAGATCAGCAGTGGCTGAGCCGAGGTGTGGTAAGAATTCGATCAATCGTAGGATATCCCGGTAATTTCAGCAGTGAAAGGGTAAAACATGTCGTCGCATTTGCGGGCCACGAATTTGAGAGGCTTCTTGAAACCATTGTATATTATGAGCCGAGCCGCCTCTCCATTAGTAGCGAGAATCGAGATACTTCGACTGTTGAAGGGGCCAGTGCCTACAGCGAAATAGTAGCGAATAAGTTGCGGACAGAGATTCCGTTGCCAAATATAGAGCCAGTTGATTTTAGTGCCAATTCCATTTTTGATACCTATAAAAAATTGATGGCCATGAATATTGACTACGAAGGTTATAATGTCGCTATTGTCGCGATGAATACTAAACTTTCATTTATTGGTGCGGCTTTATATGCGCTTCGGAAGCGAAACGTAAGGATGGTGTATTCGGTTCCGAAAGAGTATAATTCGCTCTACTGTAAGGGAGCTGGCGATATCAGCGAATTCGATATTACGGAAATGATCAAAGATGCTAGAACTATAAAAGTGCGGTAGTTGGTGCTCCGTTTTTTTGATTGAAGCTATACATTGATTTATGTGCGCAATAAATTATCAGTTGAAATTAATAATTTATCGATGCTCAAAAATTAGATACGTTGGTGTCCCATCTGCTTCGATTAAGATTTTTTCGTTTCCGATTTTGTGAGCGGTAAGTAGATTTGTTATTTCCGAAGTAAGAGGCATTCTCTGCACTCCCACCACTTTCCCCGGAATGTTCTCCAGCGTTGTCGTGAACGTTTTCCCCTCGCCCGTCGGGCTCCACACCGCCCAGACGATTTTGCCGGCGTCGTTCCGGTATTCCTGAACGCGGAGCTGGGCGGGTTGGTTGGTGATGATTTTCTCGAAGCGGCAGTCGCCGAGGACCTGTTGCAGGTGGGCGAGGGCGTGGAAGGAGGGTTTGGGTTTGAAATGGCGGGTGAGGCCGGCGCTGGCGTGGACGCCGGGTTGGTCGTCGTCGTTGAAAAAATAGACGTAGGCGCGCTGGACGGGCATGGAGGAGAATACGAGGAGGGAACGGACGAGCCATTGGGCCTGCTGGGTGTCGGTGACGCCCTGCCACTTTACGAAGTCGCCGGTAGTGGCGTTCGGCTGGGTGGTGGAGTCGTAGCCGAACTCGGTGATCCAGATGGGTTTGCCGGGTGTGTGGGCGTCCCGCCATTTGCAGAGTTTTTCCACGTCCTGGAGGTAGTTCGGGAGTTTCGGGTCTTCGGGGAAACTCCGCTTCCACGTCGGCCAGCCTTCGAGTTGGGCGTAGGTGTGGACGTTCAGGACATCGAAGAGTTCGGGAAAGGCGGCGACGCAATCGACGGATTTCTCATAGTCACCGCTTTTGCCGGTGGTGAGATTACAGGTGGCGATTTTCAGTTTCGGATCGCCCGCGCGGATGCCGGTGGCCATGGCCTTGAAGATGCGGGTGTAGTCGGCATCGCTCCATTTCCCCGGCTCGTTGCCGATTTCCACGGAGTCCGTGAGCTTGCGGTTTCCGGATGGACCGAACTCCCTGGCGAACGCCTCGCCGTATGCGCGGGCATCCGCATCGATGTCCTTCCAGTCCTCGCGCTTGACGGACTCGAACATCAGGCAGGCGTCGATGTCCCATTTCTTTTCCCGCCACGAGCCATAGACGTGCTGCCAGTCCACGCCGTTTTTCGCGAAAGGGAATTTCGGTAACACGGCGGTTTCCTTGCCTAGATCCCACTCGACGGGATGGTAATCCCGCACCACGCCGGAGACCGGGCGGTAGAGTTCGGGCTTGAACTGAACGGTGTGGCCGTTCAGCCCGATGAAGTCCCGCATCAGCGGGCGATGCCCGTCCGCTGATGCCGCGGTGGCAAGGGAAAGCGCGAGAACTGTGGAGCGAAGCGGACCAGGGAACCACATGGGAGGAATCCAACCGTTTTTCCGCGCCGGAAAGGAGTTAAAAAACGCCGATCCGGTCCGCAATCATCGTCCTCCCGGAAGACTACCCGAAACAGCCGACTCTTGGGGGCGGAGGGATTGCGTGATGGGGGGGGGCTGCGCCGAGGGGGGCTGCATCTGCAGGGTGAGCACGCTGCGGAGGGCGTGTTGCTGGAGGGGGGCCAGAGCGGGGAGAGGAACTTGCAGCGGGGGGAGGAGGTGAACTGCGGGGGAGGCGGGGGAGGGAGTTTGGCTGGCGACCGGAGGAAAATCGTCCAATTGCAGCTCGGAAATTTTGGGAGGACCCTTCAATGGCTGCTGTTTGGTACTATCCTGCTTTTCAGCATTCGAGGGACGGAAGATTTCAAGCCCCATCAGGCTGATGCACACGACCATCCCTGTTAGAAAAAGAGAGACGATAAGCCATCCGACAAACGAGGGAGTTCCGATCAGGTAAACCACCAAGAGCGCGAAAATGCCGCCCCACGCAAGAGCTGAAAGCAGGAGGAGCAGGATGACGTTCGAGCCTAAGTTGGTGAATTTCAACGTGCTCTATCTAGCGGGTTTCGCAATATTATCAATTTTTTCCCGACATACGCGATCGCGTGTGTGTTCTTTTGACCATTGGCGGGTCCGCCAAGGGCGTTATCACCTGCAATATGCGGTGTCCCGGTCCAAGAGCGGGATTTTTCGAGCGAACGGATCGTGTCTCAGAAGAGGATTTTCAGGCTCGAAAAAGTCACACTACCTGCGAGGTTCCGCACGTGGACTTGTTTTCGAAACCCCGGCCTTCCGAGCCGAAATCCCTTTCCGTGACCCAGCTGTTGCGGCGGATGAAAAATCTTCTGGAGGTCCAGATCGGCGAGACCTGGGTGGAGGGCGAGATTTCCAACATGCGGAAGCAGGCAAGCGGGCATTGGTATTTCTCGCTGAAAGACGAGGGCGCGCAGATTTCCTGCGCCATGTTCAACGCGAAGCGGCGGGAAGGAGCGGAGGCGCTGGTGGACGGCGCCAAAGTACGGGTCTTCGCGGAGGCGAGCGTGTATGAGGCGAGGGGACAGTTGCAGATCATCGTCCAGAAAGCGGAGCGCGCGGGGGCGGGGGATCTGCAGGCCCGATTCGAGGCCCTGAAGCGAAAACTTCATGCGGAGGGGCTTTTCGATGCCGACCGCAAGAAGCCGGTTCCGCCATTTCCCAAGACCATCGGACTCGTCACATCCGGCAGCGGCGCGGCGCTTCAGGACATTCTCAATGTGCTCGCACGGCGGGCTCCATGGGTACAGCCGGTGCTTTTTCCTGTGCGGGTGCAGGGCCGGGGGGCTGAGCTGGAAATCGCACAAGCTATTGAGAAAATGGGACGTCCGGAGGCGTTCGGCTATCCACGGTGTGACGTCCTCATCGTAGGGCGGGGCGGCGGCTCGATCGAGGATTTGTGGAATTTCAATGAGGAAGTCGTCGCGCGGGCCATCGCCGCATGTCCGATTCCGGTCATCTCCGCCGTGGGGCATGAGATCGATTTCACGATCGCGGACTTCGTGGCGGATCTCCGGGCTCCGACGCCCAGCGCGGCTGCGGAACTCGCCGTGGCGGATGGCGCGGAGCTGTCGGCCAGGCTCGCGCAGATCCGGCGGCGGATGACGCGGACGGCGCGCGAGCGGTTGGCCGGTGCGCAACTCGCGGTGGAGGCGCTGAAGCGTGGCGCGTTGCAGCGCGATGGCGAGAAACTGCTGCGTGAATCGGTCATGAGGGTGGATTCCGCACGGGGACAGCTTTCACATGGAACCAAACTCTCGTTGGAACGGCTGGCGGTGCGTCTCGGCGAGCTTCGCGCCCGTCACAAGGCATGCCATCCCGCCCGCATTCTGGAACGCCGGATGGATGCGGTGGCGGGGCTGCGCCGACGGTTGGAACGGACGGGCCGGGATATCCCGGTGCAGCGCGCGGAGCGTCTCGACCGGTTGCGCGGCCTCTTGCGCGCTCTGGGACCGGAGTCCGCGTTCCAGCGTGGATTTTCCATCACATTGGCGGCGGACGGAAAAATTGTGACCTCCGCGGCGGCGCTGAAGCCGGGAGAAATGATGCGCACGAAATTTGCCGACGGTGAAACGACCAGTATAGTCACCCCACGATGATCGAACTCGACCTCCTCACCACCCACGCCCACCGCGCTTATCCGATTCTGGCGGGGCTGGTCACCCCGCGCCCCATCGCATGGGTGACGACGCTCAATGAGGACGGCAGTGTGAACGCCGCGCCGTTCTCGTTTTTCAATGTGTTTGGCGACGAGCCACCACTGGTGATTTTCGCACCTGGCGACCGCCCGGACGGCTCGCCGAAGGACACCGCCCGAAACTGCCGCCGGACGGGCGAGTTCGTGGTCAATCTGGTGGACGAATCGCTCGCGGAAGTCATGAACCGCACCTCAGCCACCGTGCCCTATGGGGTGAGCGAGACGAAGCGGGAGAATCTGGAAACCGCGGCCTCTGCATCGGTCGCTCCCCCGCGCATCGCAGCGGCGCCTGCCGCATTGGAATGCAAGTTGCACTCCATCCAGCAGATTGGGGAAAACCGCCTTGTGTTTGGTATCGTCCACCGCGTGCAGGTAAAAGAGGAGTTATTTGATGTAGATACTTTGCGGATACGTGGTGATGTTTTCCATCCCGTGGGGCGGATGTCCGTGCCCAATTGGTATTGTAAAACGAGCGATCTGTTCGAAATGATCCGTCCTCAGTGAGAACAGGTTGATGAATTCAGACTTGAACGTTTGGTTAGACTTGGCTGATATTTCCGTGTATGTCTTGTTGCTCCCGGTGTCAGAACAGAGTTGTGACACCCCGTTGTCCCGGGGCGGATGAAGACATAGGATCACGATGGATGGAACCCTCAGGCACCGCTGCCACGAGCCGATTTTTCTGATGAAAAACGTCGGGCGGAGGATTGTGGATGGCCGGCTCTTTTTGTCAGTCGCCGGCGTTTGGTCGATGATGGGATATGCCAGCGCCCAATCCACGGTTCCATTGCGCATCACCCCCATGGAGCCGGGGTGCTACCTGCTGGACTGGCAGGCACAGGAACAGAAGACCCACATGCTGGAAGGAAGCAGGGACCTGGTTACCTGGAAAGGCATCAGCCGGGTGGTCGAGGGATCGGGAAACGCACGTTCGCTGCTCTTTGAAGGTTCCGAATCCACTTACTTTTTCCGTCTTCGGGAGGGCGCGATCCGTCCGGGTTTCAACGCGGTGGAACTTCCTCCGAACGATGATTATTCCTCAAACGCGCGGTTGTTGCCGTTTGTGGTGAACTTCCTGGGCACCGACTATGGTGCCTGTTATGTGAACAACAATGGCAACATCACCTTCGGTGACAATTTGTCCGTCTTCACTCCCGAAGATCTCCGGACGATCAACGCACAGATTCTGGCCCCGTTTTGGGCGGATGTGGATACCAGGGCGGAGGGTTCCGGAGTCATACACTTTTCAAAAAGCCATGATGCCGCCGGGTTCGTCCAGGAATACGTGGACGGGCACCGGGCTTTCGGGGCGACTTACAGCGAAGTCGGCCACTTCGACCTGCATCCGGACAAACTCAACAGCTTCCAAATCGTCATCATCGAACGGGAGGATACCGGGGCCAGGAACTTCGATGTCGAGTTCAACTACAACAGGATCGAGTGGGAGGCGGGGGATGTGGACGGGGAGGACGGATATGGCGGACTGTCCGCGCGGGCCGGTATCGCAGGCCGCGGACCCAAGCCGGCGAACCAGAAATTCGCGATGGAGGTGGAAGGATCCGGAGTGCCCGGCGCTTTCCTTGACAAGATACGTTCGTCAGGTGCGGAGAACACCGGATCAGGTTTGGTCCATCGGACATGGAATTCGGATGTGCCGGGAAGACTTCGGTTTGAATTCCGGAATGGAGCGCTCTTCGGTGCCATGCGCGTGAACGCGGGGGCGGATGTCACATTGCCGTATGGTGCGTCAGGGAGCATCCAGCTTCAGGGCGAGGTGTTTCTGGCGGGAGTGGGCGGCTACACCGCTCTCTGGACGCAGACGGGAGGGGCTACGGCACAGATCGCGAACGCGGCTTCCCTCACTCCCAATGTGACCTTGCCGGAGGCGGGGAGTTACGTGTTCCGGCTGACGACCACGACCAAAACCAAGCCGCGGTTCTCCTCCTACGACGAGATCATCGTGACGTTGGAAGATGAGATTCTCACTGTGCATGCGGGGTCGCCGATCGAATTGGAGGGAAATGCGCCATACACCGTTACCTTGGCGGGCAGCGCCGGCTTCACGGGCGGAGGGCAGCTCACGCTCGCGTGGAGCCAGTCCGGCGGCGAAACCGCGCAAGTCTCGAATCCGGCCATTCTGAACCCCCAGGTCACTCTTCCAGGACCGGGTGCGTATGAGTTCACTCTCACCGCCACCACGGATGGTTCTCCTCCGCGGGTGGGGAGCAGCACGGTGACGGTCACCCATTCCGCGCCGTGAGGTGGCGACTCAGAGGGTTCTCAAATGTTCGATCGCCTGACGGAGATCCCCGGACGTCACGGTGTCGATGACTTTCGCGCTGCCCAGCCCTTCGAGCACGACGAAGCGGATGGCTCCGGAGGAGAATTTCTTGTCGCGTGAGAGTTTTTCCATGACCGTTTCGGTGGAAATTTCGGGAGCGAGAACGAGCGGCAGGTGGAATTTTTCCAAAAGGGAGATGACCTTCGCGCTGTCGGCGGGAGACAGTCCGGCGTGGCGTTCGGAAACAAGCAGGGCGGCCCGGATGCCGAGCGAGATCGCCTCGCCGTGCAGCATCCGGCCGTATGGCACGGAGGCCTCGATGCCATGGCCGATGGTGTGGCCGAAGTTCAGCAACGCGCGGATGTCCCGGGTCTCGTGTTCGTCCGCTTCCACCACGCGGGCCTTGATGGCGATGTTGCGGGCGATGAGATCCGCGGGGACCCCGCGTCCGGACGGATCCAAAGAGGCGAGCTCTTCCAACATTCCGGCGTCCCGGATGGCGGCGTGTTTGATGGCCTCCGCGAAGCCTTCGTGGAACTCGCGATCCGGCAGGGTGCCGAGGGTGTCGGGGTCAACGATGACAAGACGTGGTTGGTGGAAGGCTCCCAGAAGGTTTTTTCCCTCGCCGACATTCACGCCGGTTTTTCCACCCACCGAAGAGTCCACTTGTGCGACGATGGTGGTGGGTACCTGGACGAAGGGGATGCCGCGGTAGAAGATGGAAGCCACGAATCCGGCCAGATCTCCGACGACTCCGCCGCCAAGCGCGACCACGAGCGACTTGCGGTCATGTCCGGCGCGGATCATCTCGCGGCAGAGGGCCTCCACGTGGGTCATCGACTTCGACGCTTCGCCCGACGGCACCAGATGCAACGTGGGTTGCAGGCCCTCGGCGGCAAGCGAGTCCATGAGGCTCGCGGAGTGGAAACCCGCCACCGTTTCATCACTGATGACCGCGACACGTGGGTTGGTGATGCCCGCTTTTTTCAGGGTTTTGCCCGCCTGCGCGAGCAGTCCCGGCTCGACGAGGACATTGTAGGAACGGTTGGAAAGATCAACATGGACGGAAGGCATGGGGCGAGCATGAGACAACGGCGACGCTTGTCCAGCTTCGGAGTCCCGCATTGCTTGTCCGGCGGATAGGTGTTTCGCTCGCGCCATGGAAATCCGCAAGCACGCAGAGCAGACGCCTTTCACGACCAAGGACGGTTCGACGATCCGGAGCCTGCTGGACCTGTCAAATGCTCCCGTCCGTAACCAAAGCCTGGCGGAAGCCACCCTGCTCCCGGGCGCGGAGACGGAACGGCACTATCACCGTCTCAGTGAGGAGTTCTACTACCTGCTGGAAGGGAGGGGCAGGATGGAAATCGACGGCTTGGAAACAGATGTCGAACCTGGTGACGCGATTCTGATCCCGCCCGGGGCATGGCATCAGATCCGCGCCACAGAGGCGATGCGGTTCCTGTGCTGCTGTGCACCGCCTTATGCGCACGGGGATACCTATTTCGCCTAACTTGGATTCAGATTGCCTCCGTCAGGATTGTCGTCCGCCGGTTGGCGGGCGCTTCCCTGGTGCTGTAGGAACTCGCACAACTTGGCGGCACCGAATGCAAGCAAGGTTGGCGGAGCAAGGGCGGTCACGAGCCGGACCTGGGAGACCAGCAAGGAACGCACCGGAAGGCGGTGCAGGAGGTAGCCCGCGGCAACCGAAACGAGCACGGCTTTGCCTGGAGACTGACGGACCAGACTTTCGTAATGCTGGTAACGTTCGCACGCGCCGCGTTTCGCGTCTTCCAGAAGGGCGTTCACGCCTTGTTCCACGGTGGGTGGTTTGAAGGATGGTTGTGTCATATCACCAGAATTTAACGCTGTTATAGAAATGGCCGAGACTGTTGCGGATGGCATCCCCCGCATGTTCGAGCGGCTCCTGGATAAGAGCTTCCTGATAGCTGTGCGATTGTCTGCCGGACATGATCAGCGCCCCTATGGCGATGCCGACACCGACCGCACCGAGGACGATGGGGAGTGGATTCTCGCGGATGCGCTCGCTGGCGCAGGTGGCGAGATGGCTGGCTTCCTTTGCCATGGCATCGCATGCGATGGCGGATTTTTCCCGGATGATTTGTCCGGTATGATCGAGCGTTTCGCGGATTTGTTCGGCAGGGTGGGTGGTGCTTTCGGTAGTCATAAGAGTTATGGTTGGAATGTTGGAATCAATGTTCGGAATCGTTGAAAAAATCTTCTTCCCAGCGGGTGCCGTGACTGGCCAGGTAGTTCGAAGGGTGTTCCGCTCCGAATTTCCGGATGAAACCTTGGACTTCCACGGAGGAGACCCAGTGTTTCGCGCCATGCGCATCGAGGAAGCAGTCCTCACCCGGCCTGTGTTCGTCTGTGAGCCTCATGATCTCGATTTGCTCCGCGATGGTGAGATCCTCATGTGCGGAAGGGCCTTTGGAAGAGTTTGACCGACTTGGGTTCTGCGTTGAATCCGCTGATGTGATTGAGGAGGACATGGGCGTGGTGAGGGGTTCGTGATTATTCCTGATGCAGATCGTATTCCGGAGTGGTGTGGTTCGTAAGTGTCTATATGTGATACTGTTGTATTTTGATGTCGATTGATGCCGTGCAATTCACATCACTCCCATTTCTGAAATGATGCAAAAATCCCGATAATGGAAATCAGGAACGTGAATTTATAATTCTCCTCGCGCTGATATGGAAATGGTGCGACATCATCGCAAGGAATGCTCCGCTTCAGCCATCATCGCGACCCCGCCGAATCGCTCCGCGAGTATGGACGCGGCATCGCCGGAGGCCTGATGTTTTCACTGCCTCTCCTTTATACGATGGAGGTGTGGCAATCCGGATTCATGCTCCATCCGGGACGAATCCTGATCTATGCCGTCACCACTTTCGGACTGCTCCTTTTGTACAACCGTTTTGCCGGGCTGCGGCGGGATGCCTCGTTTATCGAGGTGTTGATCGATTCCGTGGAGGAAATGGGAATCGGGGTGGTCCTGTCCGCCCTGGTGTTATGGCTCACGGGAAGGATCGAGGGAGGGATGGATTTGTTGGAGATTTTCGGAAAGATCGTGATGGAGGGGATGACGGTCGCGATCGGCGTATCGGTGGGGACCGCGCAGTTGGGTGCGCCTTGCGAGGGGGATGAGGGATTTTCCGAGGAGGAGGATGTGAACGGCTTTTTTCCACAACTCGCCCTGGCATTGTGTGGAGCGGTGCTTTTCGCCTCGAATGTGGCGCCAACGGAGGAGATCTCGGTGATCGCCATGGAAAGTCCGCCGGCGAAACTTCTGCTCATCGCCCTGTTCTCGATCCTGATGGGGTCTCTGATCCTTCAATTTTCCGGTTTCCGGGGGGCGAAACTCCATGTCGCGCGGGACACGGCGATGCAGTCGGTCCGGGGCATCGTCTCTACCTACGCCGTGGCATTGG
This sequence comes from Luteolibacter yonseiensis, assembly GCF_016595465.1. Classification (NCBI taxonomy): domain Bacteria; kingdom Pseudomonadati; phylum Verrucomicrobiota; class Verrucomicrobiia; order Verrucomicrobiales; family Verrucomicrobiaceae; genus Luteolibacter; species Luteolibacter yonseiensis. The sequence goes on from NZ_JAENIK010000011.1 coordinate 1,153,272, forward strand.
TGGTGTCGGCTGGATCGCTGTGGTTTTTCGGCAAGCTGGATGGCGAGCCTTTTTCCCAAGCGATGGCGCAGGTCGTCGTGCTGGGTTTTCCGGCGACGCTGGGGGCATCCGCCGGACGGTTGCTGCTGCAAGTGGGTGATAGCGCGAAATCCAAAGACTCATGAGAAAATCCACACCAGAGAATCCGACGAAGAACCTGCTGGAGTGGACGGTCTTCGGTATCAGCAGCGGGCTGGTGCTGGTCACTCTCACCCTTCTGACACTCGCCGCTTTCGGGGTGGAGGAAGGACCTGCGGAAATGCGCGCGGAAACGGGAACGCCTGTGAGCAAGGACGGTTGGATACGCATTCCTGTGACGGTGAAAAACAACGGAGAACGCGTCGCCGCAAACGTGGAGGTGAAGGTCTGCCTCGGGCACGGCGAGGGGAAGCGGGAGGCCGGATTCACCATCGACTTCGTGCCGCGTGGCGGCAGCAGGGCGGGAGCGGTTTCCTTCCGTGAAACGGGAGAACCCGCAGTAGTGGAGTGTGAGGTGATCGGCTATGAAGAGCCGTGAATTTTCATATTCTGCGACGGCGGAACGTCATGGCGATCCCCAGGGCTAGCATTGCTCCGCATGACGGTTCGGGGATGGATGCCAGATCGATCATCCATGCCTCGGGTATTCCTTCGGCGTTCAGACCGTTACCGACGATTTTCAGACCATTGGCGCTGATTCCGGTCGCGTCCTCCAGCGTCCAGCCGGCAAAGGCCGCCTGGCCGGCCAAGAATGCGTTGAGATCCCAGACATCTCCGGTCCGGGTGTCCCACAAAGCCGCCAGATCGTTTGAGACTCCCACCGCCCACTGTCCGTCGCTGGTGAGGGCGTAGGTCTGGCTGATGGTGCCTTCCTCAATGGAAAGGGAACTCATCGTCACGAGACCGGCGGCGGTCCAGGCGAAGGCGGTCTGGGATGTCGAAGCTCCGACTGAAAACGCGCCGACGATGGTGGAGCCATCCGCCGAGATGCCCATCGCGTCGCTCCATGAGGCGTCGGGGATTGCGATCGTCCGGGTGCCCTCCGCCTCGCTCCAGACAAACGCGAATTCGCCATCCGTCGCGGACGACGCGCCGACGATGGTGGAACCGTCACCCGAGATGCCGTGCACGTGGCTCATGCCACTTTCTCCACCGGGCAATAGAGGAATGGAGGTGATCCCGTCCGCCGCGGTCCAGCGGAACGCGTTCGGGCCGGAACCCGCGACCACCGAGCCATCGGCGGAAACAACATCCGCCGTTCCATAATTGTTGTCCACCACTCCGGTTTCATACGGAAGCGTCACCAAGCCGCCGGCCTCCGACCAGCGGTAACCGGTGACGGTGCCTGCGGTCAGATCCAGTTCCATCCCGACGACCACCGAGCCATCCGCGGAAACAGCGTGTCCCTGGCTCAGCGGAACGTCCGCTTCGCTGGATTTCGGGATGGGGGTCATGACCCCGTCCTTCCAGCGGTAGGACCATAGGAATTCCCCGATCGCGGAACCACCCACCACCGTCGAACCATCTGCGGAAAGCCCGTATGCCGTGCTGTAGGCATCGGGTTCGGAAAGAAAACCCAACCCTTGGAAGAGTGCTCCCTCCACGGCCATGGTCGTGGCGGCGCAGGCGGTCAACAGCGAGGAAAGGGAGCGCCTGAACGTGAGGGAAACAAATCCATCGGACCGATAGGAAACTGCCATGCCGCACTAACCATAAATCCGATGGATCTGACAAGGATTCTCTCCTTGGGGGAGGGGGATCGCTCAGATCACACCATTCGCGCAATTGCACTCACCCTCGCCCTTCAGCGCGTTGATGAGGTTCGTCAGGGATTTCATTGCCTGGCGTGGCACGCTCTCGAAGGTCCGCGAGCCGACGTGTGGCGTGATGATCACCTTCGGGTGGTGCAGCAGCGGGTGATCCGCCGGAGGGGGTTCCTCGTCGAGGACGTCCGCCGCGTAGCCCGCGAGTTTTCCGGAATCCAGCGCGGCGATGACCGCCGCCTGGTCGATGAGTTCGCCACGACCGGTGTTGATGACCCACGAGCCTTCGGGCATGAGGGCGAGGCGCCCGGCATTCACGCAGTGGAGGGTTTCGGCGTTCAGCTTGGTATGCGGGCTGATGATGTCCACGGAGGAAAACAATGAATCGAGCGAGTCATGGCGCGTGATCTGGAATTCGGAGGCGATGTCCTCCGGCCAGTAGTTTCCATACGCATGCACCTCCATCCCGAAGGCGCGCGCGCGACGTGCCACTTCCTGGCCGATGCGGCCGAGACCGATGAGGCCGATCTTTTTCTCGAAAAGCTCGTTGCCGGTTTTCCGGTCCCAGCGTCCGGCGCGGGTGCCGTCGATGGCATAGGCGAAATTCTTCGCCAGGGCGAGCAGCAGCAGGAACGTGTGCTCGGCGACGGTGTCGTGGTTTACTCCGGGGGTGAAAAGCACGGGGACGTTCAGATCCTTCGTCGCGGGGATGTCGATCTTGTCGAGGCCGATGCCATACTTGGAGATCACCTTCAGGCGCGGCAGGGATTTTTCAATGACCGCGCGGGTGATGCCGTCGTCACCGCAGAGAAAGGCGTCGAAGTCGCCGGCGAGTTCCAGCATGCGGGCTTCGGAAAGCGGGCCGCGCTCGCGGACGATTTCCCAGCCCTGGGATTCCATGAGGGCGTGGTGGGGGCCGGGAGTGTCTTGATAACTGCAGGTCGTGAGGAGGATGCGCATGGGGGAGAGAGAAAAGACTCCGGAAGCAAGAATCAAGATACCTGTTTGGAGAAACGCATGATTTGTGGGAAAATGGTTGTCGTTAGAGAAATGTGAGCCGCGGAATTCACGAAAAGCCCTTGGAAATGGGATTTTTTCATCAATTCCGCATCCGGGTGTCGGGTTATGGTTTGAAATTTCGTATGCATTGATCCGGCGCGCCTGTTCATGGTTTTGGTGGTCTCCTGTCTACCGACAGGAGCGTTGATTTTTCAAAAATGTCATCCTCTCTGGACTTGCCGGGCGGGTAGGTTGTAGCCTTGTCGCGTGCTCCACTGGTTTTCCGACAACAGATTTCCGCTCTACCTCGCCCCGATGGCCGGCGTGACGGATGTGATTTTCCGCCAGATCTGCAAGGAACTGGGAGCGGATGTGATGGTGACGGAGTTCGTCTCCGCCGAGGGCATCATGCAGGCGGACGACCGGACGCGGAAATACACGGAATTCACGGACGGGCAGCGGCCGGTGGGTGTGCAACTGTTCGGCGCGGACGGCGAGCGCATGGGCGAGGCGGCGAGGAAGATCATCGACTGGAAGCGTCCGGACTTCATCGACATCAACTTCGGTTGTCCGGTGAACAAGGTGGTCTCGCGCAATGGCGGATCGTCGTTGCTGAAGGATTGCCCGGTTCTGGCGAGTGTCGCATCCGGCGTTGCCAAGGCGGTGGGCGACCAGGTTCCGGTCACCGCGAAGATGCGGATCGGCTGGGATGAAAATTCGGTGAACGCCGTGGAGGTGGCGAAGATTTTGGAAGACTGCGGCATGCAGGCCATCGCGGTTCACGGCCGCACCCGGGCGCAAGGCTATGGTGGCGAGGCGAACTGGGATGTGATCGACGCCGTGGCGCGTGCGGTGAAGGTGCCGGTGATCGGAAACGGTGACATCCACTGCGGGGCGGACCTGGTGAAGCGCAAAAGCGAAACCGCCGTCTCCGGCGTGATGATCGGCCGTGCGGCGATGCAGAACCCGTGGGTTTTCCGTGAGGCGAAGCATTTTCTCGAAACCGGGGAGGTGCTGCCGGAGGTGGCGGTGGAGGAACGCTGGGCGCTCGTGCTGCGCCATTGCAGGCTGGCGGTGGACAGCGGGCGGAATGGAAACGAGAGGCAGACGCTCACGGCCATGCGGTCACGCCTGATGGCTTATTGTAAGGGATTTCCGGGAGCGAAGGAACTGCGCCAGATGTTGTGCCAGGTGTCTTCCGTGGCACAGGTGGAGGACCTCGCCGCCTGGTCACTCCAGAAACATCTAGTGCTCGCGGAGTTGTGAAGTATTGTTGGCGATGAAAGATTGCGGGTCCCGACCCGTTTTGGGAGACAGGCGATTCCGCCAGATTCCTCATCGTCACCATAACCCATGAATCCTGCTTTCCGTACTTTGCTGCCGATTTTTTCCGGATGTGTCTTGTCCGGCGAGGTCATTGCGGAGGATGCGCCCATTTCATTCAATGAGTCGATCCAACCGATCCTTTCGGAAAATTGTTATCATTGTCACGGCCCGGACTCGGGCACACGCGAGCCGAAGAAAGAGCCGCTCCGGTTGGACCGGGAGAAATTCGCATTTCAGAATCGCGAGGATGGCAAGCCTGTGATCGTGAAGGGGGATGCCGCCGCTTCCCTGCTGGTGCAGCTCATCAAGTCGAAGAATCCGGACGAGGTGATGCCACCTGTGAAATCCCATAACCAACTGACGGCCGAGGAAATCGTGTTGGTGGAGAAATGGGTGCAACAGGGGGCGAAGTATGAGGAGCATTGGTCCTTCATTCCGCCGAAGCGTGCGGAGGTTCCGAAGGTTGCCGCCCCCCAGTTGGTGAACAATCCCATCGATGCGTTCATCCAGGAGAAACTTTCGGAAAAGGCACTGGCTCCCGGTCCGGATGAGGACCCCCGCACGCTCGTCCGCCGGGCCGCGCTGGACCTTACCGGACTTCTGCCGGATGCGGCGGACGTGGAGGCTTTCGTCAAGAATCCGACCAAGGAAGCATATCAGAAGTATCTTGATAAACTTTTCGCGACACCGGCATACGCCGAGCACCGGACCCGCTATTGGTTGGACTACTCGCGCTATGCGGACACACACGGGCTGCATTTCGACAACGTGCGCTCGATCTGGCCGTACCGCGACTATGTCATCCGTTCGTTCGCCTCGAACAAACCCTATGACGCCTTCGTCCGCGAGCAGCTTGCCGGAGACATGATTCCGGCCAGCTCGGCGGATACATGGATCGCCACGGGCTATGTGCGTTGCAACGTTTCGACCAACGAAGGCGGCACCATTCCGGAGGAGGTGCATGCCAACAATACCCGGGATCGCGCCGAGGCGTTCGGCGCGACATTCCTCGGCCTGACGGTGGGATGCGCCGCCTGCCATGATCACAAGTTCGACCCCACGGCCCAGCGGGATTTCTATTCGCTTGCCGCGTTTTTCAACAACACCGCCGAGAAGGCGTGGGATGAGAACATCGCCGACACCCAGCCCGTGCTCCGCGTCCCCGCGGATGACAAGCGCGCGGAGTTCGACGCGGCGATCGTCCGCCGTTCGCAGGCGGCGGCGAATTATGAGAAACGCCGGGCCGCCGCGCCCGTGAATTTCAAAAAATGGCTTTCCGGCGGACACAAGCCATCGGTTGTTTCTCCGACGGACCTGCAACTCCGTCTGAAGCTGGACGAAGGGAAGGGAGACGTTGTGAAAAACTCCGCTCCCGGGGCGAAGACGCCGGACTACAAGGCGGACACGAACCCCCTCGTCTGGGGCGAGCAGGTGTGGCTCTGGCCGTCCGCGAGGATGGAGATCGCCACGAATCTCGTGATGCCGGATCAGGGAGACTTCGAGTCGGACGAATCGTTCTCCGCGTCCATGTGGATCAATCTCCGGATGAAGACGAGCAACGCCACCACCGGCAACGGTCCGCTTCTCGCCCGCATGGGTGACGCATCCATGGAAAACCATCGCGGCTGGGATTTTTTCATCGATGGTGACAAGCTCGTGGTGCACATCATTTCCAAGTGGCCGGACCAGGCCATCCGCGCCGACACGCCGGGTATTCCGCGCGGCGAGTGGGTGCACGTGGGATTCAGCTATGACGGCTCCGCCAAGGGGGAAGGCGTGAAATTCTACGTGAATGGACAAGAGCGCCCGACGAGCACTCCGACGAACACCCTCAAGCCCGGGCTGACCATCAGGAACAAGCTGCCGCTGCAACTCGGCGTGCGGGCCGGTGGCGAGCGCATGCGCGAAACGGCCTATCAGGACGTGCGCCTCTATCATCGCAAGCTCGATGCCGCGGAGTTCGCCCGCCTGCCTTATGAGGATCTCAGCGCCGAAATCCTCGCCGCCTCACCAGATCCTCAGAAATGGACGGCCCGCCAGCGGTTCGTCGCCCTCGATCAGTATTTCCTGCCATCCGCCGATCCGGAGGCCGCCCGTTTCAAAAAGGAAATGGAGGCCGCCGACGCCGACATCGAGCGCCTTGGCAAGGATGGCATGGCCACCCTCATCACGCGCGAGCGTGAGACTCCGGCAACCGCGTGGGTGTTGGATCGCGGGGTTTACTCGGCGCGGAAGGAAATGGTCGTACCCGCCACGCCGGATTTCCTGCCTCTGCCGAACCAATCCTCGAACCGGCTCGAACTCGCGGAATGGTTGTTCAAGCCCGAGAATCCGCTCTTCGCCCGCGTCACCGTGAATCGTATCTGGCAGGAGGTCTTCGGCACCGGCCTCGTGGAGACTCCGGACGACTTCGGCATCATGGGCGCGCGCCCTTCCAATGAAAAATTGCTGGACTGGCTTGCCGTCGAATTCCGCGAGTCCGGCTGGAATGTAAGGCATATGTACGAGCTGCTGCTCACCTCGCACGCCTACCGGCAGAGCAGCCAGGTGACACCGGAGGCGCTCGCCGCGGATCAGGGCAACCGTCTGCTCTCCCGTGGTCCGCGTTTCCGGATGGATGCCGAGGTGCTGCGTGACACCGCCCTTCAGGCATCCGGCCTGCTTGCGACGAAGGTCGGCGGACCGCCGGTGAAGTCCTACCAACCCGAAGGTCTGTGGGAGGCCGTCTCCATGCCCGAGTCGAACACGCTGCACTACAAGCAGGATTCCGGCGAGGCGCTCTACCGCCGGTCCATGTATTCCTTCTGGAAACGGTTCGCTCCGCCGCCGTCGCTGGAGACCTTCGACGCCACCGCCCGCGAGGTGGTTTGTTCCCGCCGTGCGAGGACCAACACACCGTTGCAAGCGCTGGTCAGCATGAATGATCCGCAGTTCTTCGAAGCGGCCCGCAAGCTCGCGGAGCGCGCGATCCAGAATTCCAGCCAACCGGCGGAACGCTTCAATTATCTCTCGGAAACCCTGATGGCCCGTCCGCTTGCCCAGAAGGAGGTGAACCAACTCACCAAGCAACTGGAGGCTTTCTCCAAGCACTACCGCGAGAACGCCCAGGACGCGAAGGACGTCCTCACCACCGGTGAAGCTCCGGCGAACCCCTCGCTCGACCCCATCGAAGTCGCCACCTGGGCGATGATGTGCAACCAGTTCCTCAACCTCGACGAAACCCTGACGAAATGATCTATGAGGGATGATGGATGATCAAAGATCTATGAGTGAAGAAGTAGAGAAAGAGAGAAAGCGTGAATCTCTGGAAGAACGTTTGCTCGAATATGCCGCCGCTTGTATCCGCAGCGCCGAAAGGCTTCCGGGAAGCACTGCAGGTAGGCATGTTTGCGGACAGTTGATCCGCGCGGGGACGGCTCCCATGGCTCATCACGGCGAGGCCCAAGGTGGCGAATCTGCTGATGATTTCATTCATAATATGTCCATCGCGCTTAAAGAACTTCGGGAGTCCGAACGTTGGTTACAATTGATTGTCCGCGTGCCGATGCTGGAAGATGTCGGACCATTGACAAAAATCCTCAAGGAATCAGACGAGCTTCAAAGGACTTTTTATGCTTCCATCCAGACCGCCCGTCTTAAATCCAAACGCCGTCCACCTCTCTGATCGTGTTTTTTTCATGGCTCTCTTTTTCTTCAATTCGTCGATCATTGATCATCCATCATCTCTCATAGATCACTTTATCTTATGAAAACTCCCTCTATCCAACTCTGCTCCGATCACGGTGGCGAAGGTCCGAGCGTAATGGATCTTCCGATTCCGCCCGAGCTCAAGGCCGAGTGGCACGCGCTTGCCTCACGGCGGCAGTTTTTGTCCCGGGCTGGGAAATCGCTGGCGTGGGCCAGTGTCGCAGGGCTTTTCGCGAAGAACGGGAACTCGCTCCAGGCTGCGGAAATGCAGGCGGCGCTGCTTCCGCATTTCGCACCGAAGGCGAAACGGGCGATCTATCTTTTCATGGCCGGCGCGCCGTCCCAGATCGAGACATGGGACTACAAGCCGAACCTTTCCGCTCATTTCGACAAGGATCTGCCGGAGTCGGTCAGGGGTGGCCAGCAGCTCACGGGGATGACCGCGTCGCAGACGCGGTTCCCGGTGGCTCCTTCCATTTTCAAATTCCAGCAGCACGGGAAAGCGGGCCACTGGGTGAGCGAGCTTTTCCCACATCTCGCGAAGGTGTCGGACGACTTCGCCGTGATGAAGTCCCTCCATACGGATGCGATCAACCACGAGCCCGCCATCCTGCTGGCGAACTCGGGAAACATGAATCCGGGCAAGCCTTCGATCGGGTCGTGGATTTCCTACGGCCTCGGTTCGATGAACGACGATCTGCCGAGCTTCGTCGTGCTCACTTCCAAGCTGGCGACGACGAACAACATCCAGGCGCTTTCATCGCGCCTGTGGTCGGCGGGATTCCTTTCTCCGGATCACGCGGGTGTCGCCTTGCGTTCGGGGGGAAACCCGGTGATCCATTTGTCCAATCCCAAGGGCGTCCCTCCGGCGATCCGGCGGGCGATGATCGACGGCGTGGCCGACATGAACCGCCAGCTCTACGAACGCATCGGCGATCCCGAGACGAACGCGCGCATCGCCCAGTATGAAATGGCGTTCCGCATGCAGACCTCCGTGCCGGAGCTGACGGATCTTTCCAACGAACCCCAGTCCATCTGGGACATGTACGGACCAAAGGCGAAGGAGCCGGGCACCTATGCCTACAACTGCCTGATGGCCCGCCGTCTGGCCGAGCGGGGGGTGCGCTTCACCCAGATCTTCCATCGCGGTTGGGACAATCACACGAACCTGCCGACAAACATCAAAACCCTCTCGGAAGACATCGACCAACCCACCGCCGCGCTCATGGCGGACCTGAAGCAGCGCGGCCTCCTGGACGACACGCTCGTGGTATGGGGAGGGGAGTTCGGTCGCACGGTTTATTCCCAAGGCGGGCTCACGGCGGACAATTACGGGCGTGACCATCACCCGCGCTGCTTCTCGATGTGGATGGCGGGTGGCGGGGCGAAAGCCGGGGCGGTCTATGGCGAGACCGATGATTTCTCGTATAACATCGTCAAGGATCCGATGCACATCCGGGATCTGAACGCGACGATCCTCCATCTTCTCGGCGTGGACCACGAACGCCTTAGTTTCAAGTTCCAGGGACTGGACCAGAAACTGACAGGGGTCGAACCCGCGCGGGTGGTGAGGGAGGTGCTCGCCTAGCCTGGAATGGGATTGATGGGAGTCATGAAAACAACTCCTTCCTGTTTTTCCGGAAATCCCATTGTTCCCATTGCGGAGGGAAGGCGGCGTGTCCATCTTTCCCGCGATGGAACTGCCAACCGATCTACTGGGCCGAGGCTTGCGCGACCTGCGCATTTCGGTGACGGATCGTTGTAATTTCCGCTGCCGCTACTGCATGCCGGTGGAGGTCTTCGGACCGGGATACGCGTTCATGCCGCGTGAGGAACTGCTGACGTTCGAGGAGATCATCACCCTCGTGCGGGCACTCGTTCCCCTGGGCATCGGGAAAATACGGCTGACAGGGGGAGAGCCCCTGATGCGGCGGGGGCTGGAGGATCTTGTCGCCATGCTTGCGACGGTCGAGGGAGTGAGGGACATCGCCATCACCACGAACGGGGTGCTTCTGGCCCACCATGCGGAGGCGCTGGCACTCGCGGGTTTGAACCGGGTGACGGTGAGTCTGGATGCGCTGGATCCTGTGATTTTCGCAAAAATGAATGGCGTCGGAGCGAAGGTGGAGCGCGTGCTCGCGGGAATTTCCTCCGCCCGGGCCTTCGGCCTGCCCGTGAAGGTGAATGCGGTGATCCAGCGGGGCGTGAACGAAGGGGAGATCCTGCCGCTCGCCCGTTGGGCGAAATCGACCGGAGTGGATCTGCGTTATATCGAGTATATGGACGTGGGGGAATCCAACCGTTGGAAACTCGATGAGGTGGTCTCCGGGGATGAAATTCTATCGATTCTCGCAACCGAATTTCCCTTGGTGCCGCGTGATCCCGCGTATCGGGGCGAGGTGGCCGCGCACTGGAAACATGCTGGTGGAGCGGGAGAAGTCGGGTTGATCCGGTCGGTTACCAAACCGTTCTGCCGTGATTGCCAGCGGCTGCGGTTGTCGGCGGACGGGAAAATCTTCACCTGCCTTTTCGCCGCGGACGGACATGACCTGCGCGGTATCCTGCGAAGCGGGATGAACGGGGATGTCTTGCGGGAAGCCGTGCGTTCGGTTTGGCAGGTGCGCTCGGATCGTTATTCGGAAGAGCGTGGGCGTGTATCGCGGCCCAAGGCGGAGATGAGCTATTTGGGAGGCTGATGGCAGACGATGTAAAAGGGGTTCGCGCGGCATTCACTGATTTTCAGTTTGTTGGGTTGTGAAATCTTGTTGACGTTTTTGCCTCCCTTTTCCTATTAGGAATCATGTTCAAGAGGGGGCTTGTCATATTCTGTGGAGCGGCACTGGTGGGAGGATTCATCGGTTGGAGATCCGTGGAAAAAATCTCTTCGACTCCAGCCGCACCCGGCAGACCAACCGAGGGGCGAGACGCTTCTTCGCTCCGTTGGAAGGAAGACGATTTTTTCAAGTCGGTCCATGATCGTGCAGCCAAAGGTAGGAAGGCCGGCGGTACCCCGATTTCCGGCAAATTGGCCGAGTGGACGAATGAGGAAATCAGGGAAGCCCTCAATGAGAGCTTGTCGAACCCGGACATCATGCTGGCCGCCGGGGCCGGAAAAGGCTTGAATAACTTCCTTTTCGCCGAATGGATGCGTCGGGATCTCGCCGCCGCCATCGCCTGGTTCGAAAAGCTCGATTCCCCCAGCCTGCAAGGCAGCCTGGGCCTCAGACTTTGCGATTATTGGCCGGCCGATAAGCCGGAGGAGGGGCTTGCATTCATCCTTTCCCACCGCAGATTGATCGGCAATTATGATCAAATCCTCGTTCTCACACTAAGCCGGCGTGCGCAACAGGGAGCGGCGGCGGTGGAAGCGCTGCTGAAAAGCATGAGAGAGGAAAAAATCGATTTCAAACTCCGCCGGCCCATTGATTTTCCGAAAGGTTTCGATTTTCGGTCGTTGGCGGGCAGTGAGGAATTCAAGGCGCTCGGTCCTCGTGAAGGGGGGACGATGTTCCTGCGAGGATGGAGTAGCCAAGACAAGGACGGGCTGTTCGACTGGCTGCTGGAAAACCATGGGGTGGCGTCGATCACATCCAATATTGTGATCCCCGCGCCGGGTGAGGAAGAAACGGAACACATGAGGTGGCTTGGCGGTAGAATCGACGCGCTTGATCCGGCGGAGCGTGCCGAATATGTGAGACTGAACCGCCGGAGGTGGTTGAGTCCGTCCAGCGGTATCAGTGACTTTGCTGAGGGAATTACGGATCCCGCCACCTTGGACGAACTCCTCGTGCTTGGCGTGCAGAGCATCCGTGCGGGGAATTCGGTGGAGGTGATGCGGCTGCTGGAAGGTGTGGATGATCCGGGCAAGCGGATCGATCTGTTGGAAAACACTCCGATGATGTCGGAGGAGGACAGCAGGTATGCCACGCCTCGTTTCAATCTGGTGGATGAGGATCAGCTCCTCAAGAAGCTCACCGAGTGGGGTGCTCCGCAGGGTCGCAGTGAGAACATTATCAACCGTTTCAAATGATGAAATCTTATCTGCCTCTGTTCGGCCTGCTTCTGGCCGGTATTCTAACAGGAGTCTTCGGCGGAAGATTCGTCGCGGATCATGCCGGGGCCCGCCCGTCGATGGATCATGGCTCCGCGGGCGGTTCCGCAACACTTGACGGGCGTCCCGCACGCAAGGTTTTGACCCCTGCGGCGGATGCGCATGACATCAAATCGCTTTTACGCTGGTGGATATTGGAAGAATCCGGCGGATCGGAGGAATCCATGCAGTTGGGGCGGATGGATGGCGCGGAGATCCGCAGTCTGATGGGGAATTTGGTCCGCTCGATGAGCGAGGAGGGATGGGAGGAAATCGATTCCCTGCTGTCCAAGGCTGCTGATGAGCTTTTCCGCCGGGAGGGGGAAAACGCCCTGCGATGGGCGGATGCGCTTGATGTGGCGGGCGGACGGGAGACGATCCTTCATTCCCTGATCGGCAGTGCTGCCAGAAATGATCCCGCGCTCGCGAAATCGTGGTATGATCACTACCGGTTGGAATTTGCGAAAAGCAGCAGCAGCTCCATCCTCGCCGCCGCGATCCGGGGAGCAACCGCCCGTGGGGTGGAGGATATGATCGAACTGAAAAAGATTTTTGGAAACGATCTGCTATTCGGCATGCCGATCGGCCCGCTGCCGGACGATTTCGACTACCGGCTTTTCATCAATAACTTCTCCGCAGGAGAGCCGGATTCCCGGACGACAGTGCAATACTGGGCCGCGAAGGATCCGGAGGCCGCATGGGCGGGTGTGCGGGAGCTTGCCCAGACCGAAGGGCAACAGGCCGCGATGTATATGGGAGCCCTTTTCGCGGGAAAAGCAGTCGGAGGAAAGGAAAAGGAGGCGATCCGCTGGCTGCTCCCCAAGCTGGCTGAATTTTCGCAGGATGACCGGAACAGGGCTCTGGATGATCTCTTCAACGACAGTTGGGGACCCCGCATGGCGATTGCGGAAGTGATGGCGGAGCTGCCCGGTGACGAAGACAGGATAGTGGTCGCGCTGGGAGTGATCAATCCGAATGGAGCCAGTCCGTGGGCGCTTGAAGCCCTTCGCTCCATCGGTTCTCCGGCTGGCCAGGTCTCGACTCTTCTCAGATCCGTGTCACGCCACGCCGGAGATGTTTCCTCCCAAGAGATCAGGTTTTATACGAATCTCATGGATGAGCTGAGGCTTCCTCGCGAGGACCGGGAGAAGATCGATGCGGAATTGTGGAAGAGAGGAAGATGATCGGAGTCGAGGGTGTATCGCATTCCTGTGGAGGAATCCACGAAACCGTGCCGCCCACCTGTCGGGTTTGATGACGTTTTTCCGTTTCTCCTTTCAAAACCCCATGAAACTTCCTGTGTTCTCGGTAGTTATCGGGAACTTGTCCCGCTTTGCCGGAGGTCTCGCAGTGTGAATTCACCTGAACAATGAAAAAAAGCCCGATGGTTCACAGACTTTGTCTGCTCGCATTGCCGGCGCTCGTCGCGGGCGACGCGCATGCGGCGACCCGCGGCCGCGAGCCGTGGGCGTTCCGGATGATTCTGGAAAACAAGACACGCATGCTGGTGCTCGCGCTGCGATCCGACCTTTGGGCGTCTTACAACCCGGCGAACGGGACGTTGCACAAGGTTTGGAACGGAGGCGTCCAGTTCCAAGGCAAGGTGTGGGATTTCAGCCAGAAGAACTCGGTCACGCTCGGCACGACCTACCACCAGTTGGAGGACGCGTTTGTTTTCCGAAATCTGGATGAAACGGTGATTCCGGCAGGGTGGACGTCTTCCGGTGTCACCACGGGCGGCCAGTGGTCGTTCGGAAGCAGCTCCGCCGTCCTGACGTCGCCCGCACTGGACCTCACGAAATATGGGAACGTGATGCTCAACTATTTCACTCCCGGCTCCGGCGGCGTCCTGCGCGTGCAGGTTTCCAACAACAACGGAGCCACCTGGGACGCCCAATACTGGGATTCACTTTCCTCGCCTCCGGAGGACGGGAACCAGAAGCAGCTTGCCGTGAACGGCAGCCAGGTCCGTCTGCGGTTCATTCCCACGACCGGCGCATCCACCGGTCTGCAGAACGTTTCCTTGTTCGGGGATTACCAGGCATGGTCCGCGCGGCAGGACGGTTCGCCGGTCAACGCCCGGGTGGATTGGCGCGGCTACCAATTGGTGAACCAGACGGACGGGATCGTCATCAAATATGACATCGTCCTCCCGGGGGATGTCCGTGTGGCCGTCCACGAGGCGCCGGAAGCGCTCGCGGGTGCGGCGATGACCCGGAAATTCACGGTAAGCGGACTGCCCGCAGGGGCGGTGCTTTCGTTGGAACTCGACGGCACCGGCTACAACGCCGCCCGCACGCTTTCCGGAGCGGGAGCCCTGCGCACGGCGGGAGGGGACACCTTCCTCGATTTCACATCAAACGGCGAATGCACGTTGAACACGACCTGGACCCCATGAGACGATTTTTTTCAGTTGTCGCGGCTGTTTTGCTGGCAGGCCTCGCCCACGCCCAAGGTCCGGCGATGAAACCCGGCGTGACGGTCTGGGTCTATGAACTGGGCCAGTCGCTGCGTGAGATCCCCGTGCTGGTGGATGGCCAGACACCGAACGCCGCGGAGGACTATCCGGCGGTGGACTTCACCGGAAGCTGGCCCACCGGCTACGGTGCGCCGGTTTCGCAATACTATCTGGGCCACGTGTGGGGAAAACTCGTCGTGCCGGTGAGCGGGACTTATGAATTCCGCCTCACCAGCGATGACGGCGCGAAATTTTTCGTCGGAGAGAGCGCCACGCTGGTGATCGACAACGACCAGCCGGATCTCCATTCCAGCCAGGCGACGCTGAGCCTGCTCGCGGGGAGTTATCCGTTCTACCTGGATTTCTATCAGAATACCGGTGGCTCCCGTTTGTTGCTGGAGTGGAAACCGCCGGGAGCGTCGGAGTTCGTCAAGATGCCCTCCAGTGCTTTCGAGACGGAAGACGGCCAGATCCACGTGACTTCCCCAGGCACCAAGAATTTCTATTATGAGGACGGCGAGGGGGGGACCGCCGGGGGACCGGGAGACGGTCGTCCGCTCACGGGCGTGCACCCCGGGTTCAAGCTGGTGAATTTCCGCCCCGCCGGGTTCCAGCCGCGCGTGGGTGGGATGGACTTCCTGCCGGACGGGCGGCTCGCGATCTGTACATGGGATACGGTGGGGGCGGTCTATCTGTTGGGAAATCTCAACGGGCCCGGTGCCGTGACGGTGAAAAGATTCGCAGAAGGTCTTGGTGAGCCGCTTGGGCTCAAGGTGGTGAACGGGAGCATCTATGTCACCCAGAAGCAGGAAGTCACCCGGTTGGTCGATCTCGATGGGGACGACATGGCCGACGAATACGTCGCGGTGGCCCATGGTTGGCCCGCGTCGTTCAATTACCACGAGTTCGCCTTCAACCTCGTCCACAAGGACGGTTACTTCTGGGTCACCACCTCCACTCCGTTGAAGGGTGGGGACACCGCCTACCTGCCGGGTTCCCAGCCTGCCTATCCGGTGCCGAACGGTCCCGGATCATTGCTGAGGATCAATGAGGCCACGCGTACCTGGCAGATCATGGCCAGCGGCCTGCGCACGCCGAACGGACTGGGCATCGGGATGGATGGCGAGTTGTTCGGCGGTGACAACCAGGGGGATTGGCTGCCGTCCTCGCGGATCAACCACATCAGGCCCGGCGAGTTCTACGGTCACCAGGTGAATCCCGCGGGCACCACCGCCGCGAAGGCCCCGGCTCTCTGGCTGCCACACGGCGAGATTTCCAACTCGCCCGCCCAACCGGTCATTATTCCGAGTGGTGCGTATGCCGGACAAATGCTTTTCGCGGAACTCACCCATGGCGGCATCAACCGTGTCTTCATGGAAAAGATCAACGGAGAATACCAGGGCGTGGTCTTCCAATTCACCCAAGGTCTGGAGACCGGAATGAACCGCCTCGTCTGGGGACCGGACGGCTCGCTCTATGCCGGAGGACTCGGCGCGGGCGGGAACTGGAACTGGAACAACAAGACCTTCGGCCTGCAGAAGCTCCAGCCGAACGGACTCACCACCTTCGAGATCCAGAGCATCCGCGCGCGGGCGGACGGCTTCATCGTGGAATTCACCCAGCCGGTGCCGTATGCGATCGCCTCGCAGGCCGCCAACTACCAGGTCCAGCAGTATGGATACACTCCGACGATCAGCTATGGCGGACCGAAAGTCGGCACCGTCACCCGCAGCGTCACCGACATCGGCGTGTCGCAGGACCGCCGGAAGGTTTTCCTGAAAATCCCGTCTTTGGAGAATGGCAAGGTCGCCTACTTCCGGATCCGGAATTTCAAGAACGACAACAACGTCTCGCCCTGGGCCACCGAGGCCTGGTACACGCTCAACCAACGGCCCGCCGCCGCAGGACCGGATTTCGTCCCGCTCAATCCTCCGACCGAGCCAACCTCTCCGGTCGCACCGGTGCAGACGATCGTTTACGAAGCGGAGGATGCCACCCGGGTGGGAGTCCGGGTCGGTACGGACAACCTTGGTTTCACCGGGACGGGTTTCGCGGATTATGTGGCGAACAGCGGGGAATATGTCGAATGGACGGTGAACGCGGCCCACGCGGGAGCGCATACGATCTCCTTCCGCTATGCCAACAACGGAACCGGCAACCGGCCTCTCGAAATCCAGACGAACGGCCAGGCGGGGTCCAGGGTGACGCTGCCTTTCAGCCTCACGGGCGGCTGGACCAACTACGTCATGACCCCGCCGCTGGCGGTGACGCTCAACAAGGGCATCAACACCATCCGTGCGACTTCCACCGGGTCGAGTGGTGCGAATGTCGATCACCTCGCGCTCAGCGGTCCTCCCGCGCCGCCGACGAATGCCTGGGTGCTTTTCGACGGCACCACCGCCACCCGCGACGCCCAGTGGAGACGCGATGCGGACGGCACCTCGCCCAACTGGCCGGTGACGAACGGCGCGATGGCGGTGGACTCCGACTCGCTGCCCAACGACATCTCCACCGTGCAACGGTTCAAGGATTTCCGATTGCATGCGGAATGGCTGTCACCCGCCGGAGGAACTGGCCAGGAGGCGGGCAACTCCGGCATCAAGCTCCAGCGGAGTTATGAAATCCAGATTCTCAACACACCCGCAGGAGCCACCTTGGCAAACAACGACGCCGGAGCCCTCTACCTCCAGCGTCCTGCCTCGCAGAACGCGAGCCTCGGTGCCGGGGCCTGGCAAGGGTATGACATCTGGTTCACCGCCGCCCGCTGGAGCGGAGACACCAAGGTGAGCAACGCCCGCGCCACGGTCAGGTGGAACGGCATGCTGGTACACGATGATGTGGAGATTCCCGACAGCACCGGTGCCTCCGCCGCCGAGTCTTCCGGGCTGCATGCCCTCCTGCTCCAGGCGCACTCCTCCGCCGCGATCGGCCGGGTGCAGTTCAGGAACATCTGGGTCATGCCCGCGGACACTTTCGATCAACAGTGGGACGCCTGGCGGACCGACAACGGCATCATCGCGACCGAACCGGACGCGGACAGCGACAACGACGGCATCAGCAACCGTTGGGAATATGCGATGGGTTCGGACCCGAAAACCGCCGGAAGAAAGAAAGGCGCGCATTCGTTGGTTCCGCAGATGGAGATCGTCGAACAGGAGGACGTGCGCTATCTTCAGTTCACCTACCTGCGCCGCATCGACAGCGCCGCGCGGGGCCTCCGGTTCAGCGTGGAGACATCATCGACCCTCGGTGCCGGAAGCTGGACCGCCCGGTCGGCCTCCGAGGTCGCTCCTCCTGTCGCCACCGGGGACGGCATCACTGAAATGTGCACCATCCGCACCGACGTTCCGATCGCCGGGGACGCCACAAGCCTGTTCTGCAGGTTGGGGGTCGAAATGCTCAAATGAGGGGTTTTCATGATTTCGCCACCTCGCTTCAGACACATGGCCAGCGCGACCTTGACAGGGCGGGAGCCGGAAAACAGTTTCCAACTTACAGAAGACCCGCCCCGGAAGATGGCTTCCTGGGATCCGGAGATGTCCCCTTTTAGTGTTAGATCCGCAAGAATCGTCCGCAGCTTCCGTATCCACACTCCAGTCTTTTTTTAATGACAAAACCTATGAACCGTTTCCTCACACCACTCGTTTTCATCGCCACCTTCGGCAGCGCGTTCGCCGCCGACAACTGGACGAATCTTTTCAACGGCAAGGACATCGAAGGCTGGGTCCAGCGCGGTGGAAAGGCGAAGTACACCATCGAGGACGGGAGCATCGTCGGCACCTCCACCATGGACACGCCGAACTCCTTCCTCTGCACCGGACGGGATTACGGCGATTTCATTCTGGAATATGAATTCAAGGTCGATCCAAGGCTGAACTCCGGCGTGCAGATCCGCAGCAACAGCTACCCCACCGCAACCGAACTCGAGTGGCAGGGGAAGAAATACAAGACCGGCGCGAACGTCGTCCACGGCCTGCAGATCGAGATCGACCCGAATCCGAAACAAAACCGCTGGTGGGCCGCGGGCATCTATGAAGAAGGGCGCCGTGGCTGGCTCTATCCCGGCATCCTCGGCGGAAATGGCAAGGAATTCACCGACCAGGGCAGGAAGATTTTCAAACAGGAGGATTGGAACAAGGTGCGGGTGGAAGCCATCGGCGACTCCATCAAGACGACGTTGAACGGCACGCCTTGTGCGGAGATCAAGGACTCGGTGACGCCGTCCGGTTTCATCGCGTTGCAGGTCCACGGCATCGGCAAGGAGAAGGAAAAGGACGGCACCCAGGTGCGCTGGCGGAATCTCAGAATCCAGGAGGTCGAGGACAAGACCGTCAACACCCTCACGGATGAGGAGAAATCCGCGGGCTGGAAATTGTTGTGGGACGGCAAGACCAGCGATGGCTGGCGCAGCGCCAAGGGACCGGATTTCCCCAAGGCCGGCTGGAAAATGGATAACGGCATCCTGACCATCAACGAAACCGGCGGTGCCGAATCCGCCGCGGCGGGTGACATCATCACCAAGGACAAGTATTCCGAGTTCGAGCTGAGCGTGGATTTCAAGATCACCGCCGGTGCGAACAGCGGGATCAAGACGTTTGTGGATCCCTCCATCAACAAGGGAGAGGGTTCCGCCATCGGGCCGGAATTCCAGATCCTTGATGACGCCCGCCACCCGGACGCCAAGCTCGGCCGCGACGGCAACCGCACCATCGGCTCGCTCTACGACATGAAGACCGCGCCCGCCGACAAGAAGGTCAATCCCGTGGGCCAGTGGAACAACGCCCGCATCCTCGCCAAGGGCAAACAGCTCACCTATTGGCTCAACGGTGTGAAGACCATCGACATCGAGCGCGGTGGCAAGGAATGGCGCGATCTCGTCGCCATCAGCAAATACAAGGTGTGGCCGAACTTCGGCGAGCTTCCGGAAGGCCACATCCTGCTCCAGGATCATGGAAACCAGGTGTTCTACAAGAACATCAAGATCCGTGATCTTTCGAAATAATCATCGATTCGAAAGGAACCACGGAATACTCGGAATACACGGAAGTGGGGAGGAAGATCCGGATCAGGATCCGTGAGTTCTGATCTCCCTCTTTTCATTCGTGTGCCGGTATGTTTCGTGGCTGCCGGCTTCGTTGTTGAATCATATTTACATAACTCTTTTTACCATGTATACCCGTCGTCATTTTCTTCAAACCACGTTCGGCGCAAGTGCCGGGCTGATCGCCGTCCCCGGCATTTTTTCCGGCTCTCTCTTCGCGCAGGATTCTCCGAACAAGCGGATCCAGGTCGCGCAGATCGGCTGTGGCCGCATGGGGCTGGCGGACATGGAATCGATCCTGTCTGAGAAGCTCGCCCGCGTCGTCGCGGTTTGTGATCTTGATCCGAAACGCGCCGCCGAGGGCAAGCGCCGCATCGAGGGAAAATACAAGAAGGACGGCGAGTCCTCCGTTTCGGTGAAGGTTTATTCCGACTACCGCGAGTTGTTGGCGGATCCCACCATCGACGCCGTGGTCGTCAGCCTGCCGGACCACTGGCATGGCCTGGCCGCTTCCGCCGCGGCCATCGCAGGAAAACACATCTATTGCCAGAAGCCGCTCACCTATAACATCCAGGAGTCCATCGCCCTCCGCACCGCCGTCCGGGCGAAGAAAGTGATCCTCCAGACGGGTTCCCAGCAACGTTCGGAGAATCCCTTCACCGCGTTCCGCGCCGCCATTGAATCGGTCTGGAACGGCCGTGTCGGCAAGCTGAAGTCCATCCAGATCGGCGTGGGGCTGGACAAGGCGAGCGGCAGGAAACCGCAGGCCATGCCGATCCCTGCGGGATTCGATTTCGATACCTGGCTGGGCTCCGCGCCGCAGCAGGATTACATGGAAGGCCGCGTTCATCCGCAGGACAGCTTCGGCGGTCGTCCCGGCTGGATCACCACCGAGGATTTCGGCCTCGGCATGATCACGAACTGGGGGGCACACCACCTCGACATCGCCCACCTCGTCATGGGCCAGCAGCTCGGCGGCCCGAGCACGGTCGAAGCCAAGGCGGGATTCATGAAGGATGACCAATGGACCGTGCACGACACCTACCACATCGAGATGCTCTATCCGGACGACGTGAAGGTGGTGTTGGATAACAAATTTGAAAACGGTCTTAAAATCGAAGGCGAGGAAGGCTGGATCTTCTGCACCCGTGGCGCGGTGAAAGTCACCGCCAGCGATGGGAACGGTTCCAAGGATGATGGAAAAAGCGCCCTGCGTGCCAGCGATCCGAAACTCATCAGTCCGCTCGGTGCCGATGCCAAACGTCTCGCGCCCAGCAGCAATCAATACCGGAACTGGCTGGAGGCGATTGTCGCGAACAAGGATCCGATCGCCCCGGTGGATGAAGCGGCCCGCAGCGTGCAGGCGTGTTGCGCCGGCTGGATCAGCATGAAACTCGGTCGCAAGGTGACATGGGATGTGAAGACCGAGTCCTTCGGCAACGATGCGGAAGCCAACGCGTTTTGCAGCCGCAAGGCCCGCAAGGCCGAATTCGACATCGCCGCTCTTCTGAAATCGGGTGGGATCTGACGGACGCGATCGACGACAGGCGAGGGATGGTCGACGGGTGAAGATTTTTTCAGCCCGTCGGTCCCTCTCCGGAAGATTCACGGCAGCAGGATGATCCGGTAAAACGCTCCGGTCGGCGGTGGTTCGCTATCCGTGAAATGTCCGGGGCCGTCCGTGATCGGTGCGAGGGTTTCCAGCAGTTCCCATGGCCCGGCGGGATCGGCGCCGCGCCGGACTTCGAAGACCAGTCCGGCGGCGGAGGGCCAGGTCAGCGTGAAACCCGAAGGTGTGATGGCACCGGTGGCCTTGAAGGATGACGCGCCGCTTTTCGGATCGAGCCCGAGACGGAACTCGGTTTCGTTGAGGGTGCCGTCTCCATCCGGATCGGCGGCCGGGCCGGCGTTCGGATCGGAGGTGCTGCCAAAATTCGCAAGCTGCCATTCCTCGAAAGGTGTACGGTCCTGCGTGACGATGAGTCTTACTTCGCCAGGCGTGGTCGTGCTGATGGTGGCCTCGTAGCCTGCCGGGAGCGTGCCGATTTGTAGTCCGTCGTCATCGGTCAAGGTGCCGGTGTAGGTGATGAGGATGTGGTTTCCGGCGGTGAAGCCGGCGGTGGGAGTGACGTTGAGGGTCCCTGCGAGTGTCAGGTTTCCGGTGACCGCCACCTTGTCCGGGCTGCTGCCAAGTTCATAGTGGAGCACGCTCGTGGGGGACAGGGTGAGTCCGTTCGCAAGCGTCAGGGTTCCGATGGGAGCACCAGGTGACAGCGTGCCATGACAGGTGACCGCTCCGGCGATGCTGCCGCTGCCACCGAGGGTGGCCGTGGCGGCGACGGTCACCGCGGTGTTGGCGAGCGATCCGGTGACGAGGAGCCTGCCGGTGTTGATGGTGGTGTTGCCGGTATAATTGTTGGTTCCCGCCAGGGTGAGGGATCCGCCGCCGGTCTTGAGCAAATGGGTGATGTTTCCCGCGTTGCCGGCGGTGTTGCCATTGTTGATGCTTCCGGAGAAGGTGGTGGAGGTGTTGTTTCCACCGATGGCATAGGTCACCGCGGAGTTGTATCCACCCGCTCCGCCAAGTGTGGAACCCGCCGCACCGGTGAGCGAGCCAAGTGCGAAAGCGCTGCCCGACCTGCTTCCGAGTCCCCGTGTTCCGAGATCGAACGCCGCGTTCGGGCTGCCGGCGCTGCCGAACAACCGGAACGAGCCGCTGCCGTTGAGGGAAATCGTCCCGGAAAAATCCGTCAGGCTGCCTTCGATGTCGAAAACATTCGTGGCCGTCAGCGTGAGCGTGTGGCTGCCGCTGACGGCCTTGATTCCCTGGGCACCGCTGCCACTGCCACCGGTGATGGTGGAGTTCGCGGTAACGATGATGGGGTTGCCCGGTGTGAGCGCGCCAGTGGCCCATGTTCCTCCGGCGAGAGTGACCGGACCGCTGCCAAGGGCCGCGGCGTTGCCGATGGAAAGCGTTCCTCCGGAAATCATGGTTCCTCCCGAGTAGGTGTTGGCTGTGGCGATGTTCAGAACACCTGCTCCGCTTTTGCCGAGCGCGGTTTCTCCAATGATTTTGCCGTTTCCGGAAAAGGTGTAGTCCTTCGTCGCGTTGACGATGATCTCGTCCGGTTCGACATCGAGCGGGATGTTGACGGGATTCGTCGCATTTCCGGCATCGGTGAAGGAAACGATGGAGCCGTTCGAGAAGGCGAGGTTGCTGCCGGCGTTGGTCCAATTGGCGGAGGTGGTGTCCCAGTTTGAACTGGTGGCGCCGGTCCACGCGAGGTTGGCGGTGCCGGTCTTCTTGGCAAGCGTCATGATGATGGTGCCGGGCGTGGAAATGTCGAATGTGGCGACAAGATTCGTGTCGGCGGGAGCCTGCCACGACAACGCGGGCGTCCCGGCAAGCGTGCCGGTATAGGTCAGCAAGGTGTGGGTTCCCGCGACAGGAGCGGTGCCAGGAATCGGGCGGACGATCAGGGTGGTGCCGAGCGTCAGGTTTCCCTTGATGGAAGGTGGTGTCGCTCCGGGTGTCCCGTGTTCGAGAACCGCTCCATTTTGGAAGACTACATTTCCGGTGATGATGCCGGTGCCGCCGAGGGCCGCGTTGGCGGACACCGTCAGATTGCTGCCGGTGGTGCTGCCGTCGACCCGGAGAGTGCCCGTGCTGACGAGTGTCGCGCCGGTATGGGTGGATGCTCCCGACAGTGTCCAGATGCCGCTGCCGATCTTGGTGACGGCGGTCGTGCCGGTGCTGTTCACGATGGCTCCGGCAAAAGCGGCGTCGGTGTTTTTTCCGCCGATGCGCCAGGTGACCGTGCGTCCCGCGGTGGGACCACCACCGATGCCGGAGGTGGCGGAGCCGGTCAGTTCGCCGATATCGAGGGTGGGGCTGCTGCTGGAAATGTTGTAGTAAACGAATCCGTTCTCACCGACATTGATCGACGATCCTGCGAATCCGAAAGTATTGGTCACACGCATTTCCCCGCCATCCGCCCCGCCGATGAGATTGATCCGGCCGGAGAAGGCTGACCAGTTGCCCTTGAGATCGGTGCGGACATACGGGGTGTAGAAATTGAAGACGCCGCCGCCCGTCAGGGAGCCGGTGAGCGAGCAGCGCCCGTCAGCGTTCAAGCGGCCTGTCGCCCCCGTCGGGACGACGACATTCCAGGCGGCGGTTTCGCTGGCCTGCACGTTCGCCATGGTGAGCGTGCCGTTGTTCAGGGTGACGGAGCCGCTGCCCAATCCGGAACTGTTGGGGCTGGAGCCTGCCAGATAGATGGTGCCCTGGTTGATGGTGGTGCCGCCGGTATAAGTGTTCGCCTTGGCAAGGATGAGGGTGCCGGGACCGGTTTTCACGAGGCCGCCGCTGCCTCCGATGGCTCCGCTGATCTGCATGGAGCTGCCGTTCGTCGCGATGTCGAAGCCGCCGCCGGACGCCGCGAGGGTAAGGCTGCGGTTTGTGTTCGTCTGCGATCCGGTGAGCCGCAGCGTGCCACCATTGATGACGAAATTGCCCGCGGCGGCGGTGGCGGCACCGATGGAACCGGGCGTGCCCGCATCGCCCAAGGAATCGATGGCGAGCACGCCGCCATTGAGCAGGGTGGGTCCGGTGTAGTCGTTGACGGTGGAAATGGTGAGTGTTCCGGTTCCCGACTTGGTGAGACCGCCGCTCCCGCTGATGGAGCCGCTGCCGGTGAGCGTGTAGTCGGACGCGGAGTTCACCGTCAGACTGCCGACGGGCAGGGCTCCGGTGAGAGTGGCGATGGGGGAGGCGGAACCGCTGCCGTTGAAGGTGACGTGGTCGCCGGATACGAAGACATCGGGTTCTCCCTCAGCGAGCCAATTCGCGGAACCCGCGAGATCCCAGGCCCCGCCGCTGCCACGCCAGACGACGCTGGCGGGTGGCCGGGTCACGGGGATGATGAGATTCACCTGACCTGATCCCGCCGTCAGGGTATGGGGTGTGCCGGGCGGGACGGTGACGGCGAAGTTCGAGACATTGCCAGTGAGCGTGCCGGAATAGGTCGCAAGAGTGTAGGTGCCGGGGGAGAGAGTGCCTTCGAGAGCCTTGATGACGATTCCCACCTTCCCGGCCAAGCTCAGGTTGCCCGTGATGGCGATGCGGTCGCTTGTTCCGGCGGGGCCGGCCGCGAGATCGAAGGCGAAATAGGAACCGTCCTGGGCGGTAAGGCCGTTGGTAAAATTCAACGTGCCCGCACTTCCCATGCCGTCACCCGGAGTGATCGCTCCACGGTAGCCGAGTGTGACGGGTTGGGAGAAGGTGCCGGTGCCGCCGATCCTGCCGCCCGTCAGACCCGCGGCGGGGGCTCCACCCCAAATGCCACCCCAGACGGTGACGGGACTTTGTTGCAGATTTCCATTCAGGATCAGCGCGCCATCCCAGACGGTTGTTCTGCCGGTGTAGTTGTGGTTTCCCGTGAGGGTCATGCCTCCGGCTCCGTTTTTCACGAGCGGCATCGTGCCCGACAGGCTTCCTCCGCTGCCGTCAAAGACGTGGGACTTGGGCGAGGAAAAGGTGAGGGAAGACGGCTGGAGCGTGCCGCTCAGAGCTATGGTCGTGGTGTTGTTCGCTCCGATGTCGAAACGCACGCTGTCGCCATTGGTGAACGTGCTGTTGGAGCTGCCATTCAGCCAGCCCGGTGTGGTGGTGTCCCAAACGGTGTTACCCGGGCCACCGCGCCAGGTGAGTTTCGCATCCGCCATCGGGGCGGGTGGTGGAGGTGTCATGCCGGTGCCGAGGTAGTAATCCACGTAGTTCGCCTGCACGTAACCCTTGGTGGTGGCCTGCATGCGGTACTGGGGATTGTGCATCAACGTGTAGATGCGGGTGACGGAACCGGTCTTCGGCGTGTAGATCCGCAGTTCCGAATTGTCGTTCGCGACGCACAGCAGCTCCTCGCGCCAGTCGCCGAGGATGTCGCCCCAGAAGGCGGGGCGGCCGCCGTAGGCCTGATAGACGCCGGGAGGGGTTTCGTTGTAGATGGTGTAGAGGCGGGAGAAGCCTCCGGGATTCGCCGGATTGAATTTGCTGATGGCCGGACTCTCCGCCGTGCTGCCGACGGTGGCGATGAACTCGCGGCTGAGGTCGGCGTCCCACCAGATGGCTTCCGGCGGGAACGGCTGGCTCGGATAGATCTGGACACCCTTCGAGTTGTAAATGCCCGGCTGGGTGGAGAAAAATTCACACCCTTTCCATGACGGATCCATGTCCGCGACCACGCCACGTCCGACATCGACGACTCCGCCCGCATACCATTTCCTGATCATTCTGCCATTGCCGGGATCGAAGAGCGCGGTGGCCAGTCCGGTGCCGTTGTTCTGCTGGATGACGAAGTTTTCCAAGCCGGGCCGGTCAGGGTCGATGTCCGTCAGATGGAAGCGGTCGCCGTGGACGATTTCGCCGATGTTGAACAACTGGGTGCCGTTGTCATCAAGCACGTAGCCGATGTCGACGAACTCGTCCTTGCCGTCGTTGTCCACGTCGGCGATGCGGATCTGATGTCCCTCCGGGGCATGGAGGGCGCCGGAGTCCATCCATGACCAACGCTGGCCGAGCGCGCCACCGCGCCAATCCCACGCGGTGATGACGCCGTGGAAGTCATTGTTCGAATCACGGTTTTTCGCGGCGAGAATGACCGAAGGACGCAGCCCGTCCAGATAGGCGATGCCCATGTGACCGTTCATCGGGCCGTCCGCGAGACGTGGATTCGGCACGGGGGCGCGGGCCATCTCCGCGCCTGTCATGCCATTGACGATGGACAGGAACTGGGCGTTGTCACTGGCACCGCCGCTGACGACGGCTCCGTTTCCGAAGACCACGCCGTTCGAAGTGCGGACGATGACTTCTGATTTTCCATCACCGTCCATGTCATACACCGTGACGTTGTCTCCATGTCCGATGCCGATGGCGGACGAACCCGGTTCGATGTTGTAGTGATAGACACTGTTCGGCCCCATGTTCATCTGCCAGAGCAGGGTGCCGTCGCGCTTGTAGGCCTGCAGCCACTGGCGTGCCTCCACATTCGGATTCGTGCGGTCCACCACGAAATCATATTCGCCATCACCATCGAGGTCGCCGACCCAGCAGAATTTCACCCGGTAGGACGCGGTCGGTGTGTCGTCCGGAGTCGGTCGGATGGGGACGGGGATGTATTGGCGGGTGGGAGGGGCTACCGGAAGCGTGAATGGTGTGCTGGAGGGATGTGCCCATATGTCCTGCGTCTCCACTCCTGACAGAACGGGTTTTACGGAATAGGAATAACCCGTGCCAGCCAGGTTCGGCGGGGTGTCGAGATAGTCGCTGGTGGCGGTGAGCGGCGTGGCGTTGATTTTCACCGCAGTCGCGCCATTGGCCGAACGGTAGAGGTTGAACGCGACATCCGGAGGATCATTTCCGAGCAGCCTCCAGCCGATGTAAACCTGCGTGCTGTTCGTCCTGACGGCTACGATGCCGCGGCCCAGGCGTTCCATCTGCCTTTGGGCTGAGGCGGGGTTGGTGAAAAACAACGCCGTGACGCAGGCGATGGTGGATTTGAGAAGCAGGCGGTTCATGGGTTTGCAGCCGGAGGACGGGATGATCCCGCCCTGTCATGCGAAAGGTCTGCGGTGACCCGGACGGCGTCCATCACACGAACGGGTTAAGCCCCTTCGTCGAGACCTCGCCAGCTCCGTCGGGCGAGGAGAATGACCACGCCCGCCGTGATGATGAACAGGCCGATGCCCGCGATCTTTTCAATATCCGGAGACCCGGCTTCGGATGCGGGCGCCGGAACTTCCTTCGGTTTCATCGTATGATCCACCGGGGCCAGTGAAAACGTGAGCGAGGGATCACGGGCATCGACGGTTTTCTTTTCCAGCGGTTCCGCATCACGGTTGAAGCGGGAGGCGGTGCAATCGAACACCGCCATGGCTCCGCTTTCCAGATTGCCGAATCGTGGGAAAAATTCCGCCTTCACCGAGACCGGCCAGATCCGGGGCCGTGGGTAGGTCAGGATGAAGGCGATGTCATCCTGCACCTCGGACAGGCATTCCACCTGATCCGGCAGCAAGGGGTCTCCACCCGCGATGATAGAAATCAGATGGGTGGGGGATTGTTCCAGAAGTGCCTTGGCAGCCGCCTGCCCGGCCTCGTCGGTGATCGGAGGGATGCCGTTTCCGAGCAAGGCTTGGGCGAACGGGATCGACGTGCGGACGACCACCCGCATGTTGTCGGGAAAAACGCGGATTTCCGTGTCGTTCTCAAATCCGACATGGGCACGCGCGAAGTTGCCAAGCGCGAGAATCAGGAGGATGGAAAAACGGTGCGGCACGGTGATATGGAAAACGGATGACCGTGTTCCGCGCCGCTTGCATCGGTCGTCGCGGCACGGATGGTTCTGAACCTCCACTACAAGCACGGCATGACGATCTCGTGTCGATACCCTGAACGGGTGAGGCGGGGTCACGAGGGGTGGGCTTCGTAGCCTTGAAGCTGTTTCAGAAGAAAGGATTGTTCGGATTTCACCTCGGCCAGATCGAGCGCTTTCTGGAGATGGCGGACGGCGGTCTGGTAGTTTCCAAGCTGGGCCTCGAATTCACCCAGCACGGCGTGGATGAGATAATAGTTTTCCAACGGTTTGCGGTTCCGGATGGCCTCGACCGCCTCGATTCCGGCGGCAGGGCCCCGGACCTTCGCGACGGCGACCGCGCGGTTCAGGGCGATGATGGGAGAGTCGTTGATCCCGAGCCACTGGTCGTAGCGGTTGAGAATGCCGGGCCAGTCGGTGGACGCGTCGTCGCCGGCGGTGGCGTGGCTGGCGGCGATGATGGCCTGCAAATGGTATTCGCTCAGGCTGTCGCCCTCGGCGGAGAGAGTGAGATGGTGAAGCCCTTGCGCGATCATCGGGCGGTGCCAGGTGCCGCGGTCCTGATCGGCGAGGCGGAGAAGTCCGCCTTGTGGGTCCAGACGTCCGGGGAGGCGCGCGGCATTCAGCAGCATCAGGGCGAGCAGCGCGTGCGTGCGGGGCTGGCTTGTGGCGGGATGATCCGCCAGCAGTGTGGTGAGACCGATGGCTTCGGCGCAGAGATCCTCCCGGATGAGGTTGTCGCCGCTGGAGGCCTTGTAGCCTTCGTTGAACAAAAGATAGAGCACATGGAGCACGCTTTCGAGCCGGGGTGCGAGGTCCGGGCCGGACGGGATTTCAAAAGGGATCCCGAGGTCGCGGATCTTCTGGCGGGCGCGTGTCAGCCGTTTCGCGATGGCCGCCTCGCTGGTGATGTAGGCTTTGGCGATTTCTCCGGGACTGAATCCGCAGAGAGTTTTGAGCGCGAGCGCGGATTGGTCGTCCTGGGAAACCAGCGGGTGGCAACAGGCGAATATGAGACGCAGGCGGTCGTCCTTGATCTCGTCATCGAAGCGGGGCTGAGAATCCACAGACGAATCACCGGACCAGTTTTCAAGCGTGGCGATGATCGCCGGTTGCTTGGTGTGGAAGGATTTTTCCCGGCGGATGATATCAAGCGCACGGTTGCGTGCGGTCTGCATGAGCCATGCGGCGGGATTTTCCGGGATGCCGTGGTAGGGCCAGGTTTGCAAGGCGCGGATCATCGCCTCCTGCACCACGTCTTCGGCGAGTTGCAGCCGCGCCATGCCGAAGAGGCCCGTTAGCGCCGAGACTAGCTTGCCCGCCTCCTGGCGGAAAAGATGTTCGGTGAGCCGGGGGATTTCCTGGGAGGATGAGGAGAAGGTCATGCTGCTGATGGGAGAGTGCGGCGGCGGGAGACAATGGGCGGGGGGCGATTCGATCCGGAATGGTTCCGGACCCGGCCGCCGCACTCCAGGGAGAAACATCAGACCGCCGCTTCCATTTCGCGGTAGATCTTGTTCGCGGGGCAGGCTTCCGCGACAGGGCGGACCTCGACGGTGAGTCCGTATGGGATCATCGGGTTCTGCCGGGCGATGGCCATTGCTTGCTCGAAATCCTCCACTTCAAGCAGCAGATAGCCGCCGATGGATTCCTTGGACTCGGTGAAGGGGCCGTCCGCGACGTTGCCGTTCTTGTAGGAGATGGTCCTGCCCTCGCCTTCGAGAGGCTGGGCTCCCTTTGCTTTTCCCTCGCGGGCGAGGCCGTCGAACCATGCGTTGGTGCGGCCCATGATCTCCTGGATCTCCTGGGCGGAAAGCTCGCGGTGCCAGTTCGTGCCACGGAAAAGCAGGAGGTATTGGGATTTTGCGGGTGAAGTGCTCATGGTCTTGGTTTTGATCAGGCGTTCACGATGACCTTGAAGCCTCCGTAAGACATCTTGGAACAGTCGAAGGTGGAATCGTTGGGATCCATCATTTCCTGCATGCGGGGATCCGCCATGACCTTGGCATTGACATCGTCACGATGCTCGCGGGAACTATAGGTGATCCATGCGAACACGACGGTGTCTTCCGGGCCCGCGTTCGCGAGTCTGGGGAACGACACCATGTTCTCCACTTCCAGGTCGTCGCCGACACACTCGAAATAATCGATCGCTCCGTGTTCGCGCCAGAGGGCTCCGGCCTTTTCCGCGATGACGCGGTATTTCTCGATATTGGCCTTCGGGACCGGGATGACAAATCCATCTACGTAGTTTTTCATGATATCAGGTTTTGGTTGGTGGTTCAGTGGTTGAGAAGGGCGGTGAATTTCGCGCGGGCGGCCCAGAGCAGGTAGGCGGCGAGGAGGCAGAAAAGGATCAGGACCGGATTGACCAGGCTTGCGGGACTGTCGACGAAGGCGTGGTAGGCGATGATGTTCAGGATGACCGGTCCCAGGAACAACAGCCCGATGTTCCGCGTAAGGGGAATGGCGCATAATATTCCGCCGATAAGTTCACAGACCTTGACGAAGTCCATATAGCCGGTAGGGCCGAAAGCTTGGTAAAAATGCATGATGGGAGATCCTTCCGGCGCCTGGGGAGGAATGCCCCTGAATTTGAAGAAGTATAAAAGTGAAAAAGCGACGAAGGCGGCGCCGAGCAATCCTCCGGCAATGTTGGTTATGTGTTTCATGATGATGGTTGATTAATTGGCACCTTGAGTTTCGACGATCTTCTTCAGGTCCGCCAGCCCCTTTTCGAAGTCGCCTCCTATCATCTTGTCGCAATCAACGAAGAGGCTGAAGGCCTTGAAAAAGAAGGTGTTTTTTCCGGTCATCGTCCAGGTGACGACGGTTTGACCTCCTTCCGGCTTGAAAGTGAAGTCCGCGAAGTTCGTCCCGGCGAAGGGCTTTCTGAACTCCAGTTTGAACCGCACGGATTCGTCAGGCTCGCTGCCGGTGACGCTCATGGTGCCTTCCCCGACGTCGTTGTTTCCAGCCCAGCTCATCGATGAGCCAACGCCCGCGGGCGGACCTTCGAAGGTGTTCTTCGCCGCCGGGTCTTTCTTCGCCCATGGCGACCAGGCCTGCCACTTGTGCAGGTCGTTCACATGAGGAAACACGGCGGAAGGCGGGGCGGAAATGGTGGCGGTCCGCCGATAGCTGAAATCGGCGGGGCGCGAGGCCACCACGATCACGAAGATGAGAATGATGACGCCGAGGGCGATCAGGATTTTGGCAATCATGACAGAGTGGATGGAGAATGGTTCATGCCTTCATGGCGAGCGCCGCCAACTGGTCGGTGGCGATGCCCCACCCCTCATGGAAGCCCATCTTCTCATGGGTCTCGCGGTCGGCGGCGGTCCAGTGGAGCACCCGTGCCGTGTAGCGGGTGCCGCCATCCTCGTCCTCGAAGGTGAGGCAGATGGTGATGAAAGGTTTTTCCGAAGGCTCCCATGCCTTCGTGTAGGCGTCCGTCAGGACGAGGCGCTCGTTCTCGACGACTTCCAGATAGATGCCGCGATTCGGAACATCCACTCCATCGGGACCGCGCATCACGATGTAATTCGAGCCGCCCGGGCGGACATCAAGTTCCGCATGCACGGTGAGATAGGGCGGGGGAGTGAACCATTGCACGAGCAGCTTGGGATCGGTCCAGGCTTGGTAGACTTTCGCACGTGGAGCGGCGATGTGGCGGCTGATGGCGAGCTCACGTTCGGCAAGGGATGGGGCGGTGTTTTCCATGACGGTTGGGTAGGTTTCATTCATACGACGACCGGGACGTCGCGTTCAGGACAATTGTGGATAAATTTTTTCGAAATTAAAAAAGGGAATCGAACGCGCCGTGAAAGGTGCTTGGCAGACGGGTCAATGCGGGATGCGATGGCCGGGAGATGATTTCCATCACCGAAGGCACCCCCATTCCCGGCTTCAGCGAGTCGGTGCGTGACGCATTTTCGCGCAAGGGGGCCATGGCGAAATCGAGGGATTTTGAATATCGCCCACAGCAGCAGGAACTTGCGGTGGCGGTGGCTGAGTCGCTCATCGCGGCGAATCCTCTGGTGGCGGAGGCCGGAACCGGAGTAGGGAAGTCCCTGGCGTATCTGCTGCCCGCCGCCCGATTCGCACTGGAGACGGGGCGGAAAGGAATCATTTCCACGCATACCATCAATCTGCAGGAACAATTGGTGAGGAAGGATATTCCGATCGTCAGGAAAATCCTGGGCGAGGAATTGCCGGCGGTGTTGCTGAAAGGCCGCCAGAATTACCTTTGTCCGCTGAGACTCCGGCGTGCTTTCGAGCAGGCGGGGGATCTTTTCACCGCTTCGGAAAATGACGAGCTGGAAGCGATCAGCAGGTGGGCGGAAGGCACCCGTGACGGGACCCTCAGCGATCTGGATTTCCAACCGCAGATGAAGGTGTGGCTGCAGGTCTGCAGCGAGGCGCACCTGTGCACTTCCCGGCATTGCGGACCACGGGGAAACTGTTTTTTCCAGGAAGCTCGCAAGGCGGCGGCGGACGCGAAGCTGATCGTGGTGAACCACACGCTCTTCTTCGCGCTGCTGAATACGGACGAGCCGCCGGACGGTGAGGAAGACGCGAAAAAAACCGGAGGCTTTCTTTTTCCCAACGATTTCGCGGTGCTTGATGAGGCGCACACGATCGAGCAGGTCGCGGCGATCCAGCTCGGACTGCGGGTCTCTCAATCCGGCCTCCGTTTCGACCTGCAGCGGCTCTACCATCCACGGACCCGCAAGGGACTACTGAAAGCATTCCGGAAGGCAACGGCCCTGACGGCCGTGGAGGAGGCCTTGGTCGCGGCGGACCGGTTTTTCCATCAGGTGGGGGACGTGGCGAAGTTCGGAAATTTCTCGAAAGAGTTCCGCGTGCTTCAGCCGGAACTGGTGGCGAACACGCTCGCGGCACCCCTCAGGAATCTCTGGGCGGAGATCGACAATCTCGCGGCGGAGGTGGAGTCCGAGACGACCCGGTCCGAACTGCAGGATGCGTCGCGGCGGTTGCGGGAGGCGCATGGATCAGTAGGAGCATTTCTGGATCAGGCGGCGGACGACAGCGTCTACTGGGTGGAGCGCAGTGGCAGGGACGAGCAGCAGTTCAGCCTTCACGCCGCTCCGGTGAAAGTCGCGGACAAGCTGCGCCCGCTGCTTTTCACCGGCAAAAAAAGCCTGGTGATGGTCAGTGCGACACTCGGCGTGGGCGATCCGAAACTCGGCTATTTCCGTGGCCGGGTGGGGGCGGACAACGCGCGTGCGTTGTGCATCGGCAGTCCTTTCGACTACCAGAGGCAGATGCAGATCCGCATCTACAAGAGCGTGCCGGACCCGGGCACGCCGCAGTATGACGAACTTCTGGCCGAAGCCATCAGGCTTTCATTGTTGGAGAGTGATGGCCGGGCGTTCGTGCTTTTCACCAGCTACAAGACGATGCGCGACGCGGCACAACGGCTGGAGCATTTTTTCAAGGTGCAGCGCTGGCGGATCTTCATTCAGGGTGACGGCATGCCGCGGCATCGCATGATCGAGGAATTCCGCAACGACGTGCACAGCGTTTTATTTGGGACCGACAGCTTTTGGACAGGGGTGGACGTGCCGGGGGAGGCGCTTTCAAACGTCATCGTCACCCGCCTGCCGTTCGCGGTGCCGGATCATCCGCTGACCGCCTCGCGGCTGGAAGCCATTGAAGCCGCGGGCGGAAATCCGTTCATGGAATATTCGGTGCCGGAGGCCATCCTGAAGATGCGGCAGGGGGTCGGACGCCTGATCCGCACGGAGCGCGACAAGGGGCTGGTGTGCATCCTGGACAACCGGATTCTGACCAAACGTTACGGACAGGCATTCCTCAAGGCACTGCCGGACGCTCCGGTGGAGGTGATCGGTTAGAGATTGTTAGATCCGGAATTGCGACAGCCGGGAAACCGCTTGTTTCAGCAACGCGCTGTCCCACTGGCCCGGTGCGGTGGCGGTGTTTCCGAGGAAACCATAGTTGAAATGACTGCCGCACTGGGCGCAAAGCAATCGGGAAACGGGGGCCAGTGGTCCCATGCCCATGGTCGAGACGGGGATGCCGTGATCGGCCAACTGGAATTCTGACAAGCGTGTGAGATCCGCTGGCGTTACCATTTTCGCCGCAGCCTTGAACATTGCCGCACCTGCTGCCTTCGCCGCTGCGGCGGCTTCTTCGAGCCTGGCTGTCTCAGGGAGTTTCTCAAAATCATGATAAGAAGCCAGCCATGGAATTTTTCTGGCCGTGAGTTCTGCCAGAATGTCTCCGCATTCGGCGATGCTGGCGACCTCGATATCCACCCAAGCCGCTGATTCCAAGGAAGTTTCCAGCAAGTTCATGCGTTCGCGGGCCGAGAGGTCCGACGCCCCTCCCTCTTCCTTTCTGCGTGCGGTGAACAACAGCGGAATCCCCCGCAGGTGTGCCCACATTTCAGGTCGGACGGTTGGAGAATCCGCTTGAAGCAGATCGAGCCGGATTTCCGCGAGATCGCAGGCTTCATGAGCCGTGTGATTGTCAATATTTTGTAAATCTGAAAGACTTCCGAAGCTTCCCACAACCCGCGGTTGACCGTCTTCCAGCAATATTTTCGCGCTCGCCATGAAAGAAGTGATGCGTGCCAAACGGCGGTTCGTCAACCGCTTGTGGCTTGCGGGAGGTCTCCTTGTATTTACTTCGTTCGGAATTTTGCGAGAAATCGTGATTTTCTCTGGTCAACCCGAAATCGAATTCCCTAGGTTCCTTCAAAACCTGAACCGCATGAACATTTTACCCCGCTTTTCCGCCTTTATCGCCACTTCTGCAGTTGTCGCAGCCCTTTCCGTAGGTAGTGCATTTGGCCAAGCCGCCAAGGTTGTTGTCGAGAAGCCTGTGTTCGACGATCTTCCTTCCCCTGAATTTTCCGGTGGCAAGCAGAAGTCCTTCAAGCCGGGTGACTGGCTTGAAATGGAAGCGAAATTGAAAGTCTCGCTCGCTCCCGAGCCACCTTCCAAGACCGCCGAAAAAATCACCGTCAAGTGGTATATCGCTGTCAAAAACCCTGATAAGGCGGGCACCTTCCTGCTTCTCACCAAGACGGTTGAGCACGTCAACGTCCCCTTGGAGCAGGAAGTTTACTGCTCGGCATACCTCTCGCCCGCTTCGATCAAGCGTCTCACCGGTTCCGATAAAGGCGGTAAGAACGCGGTCGAGTTCGTCGGTTACGAAGTGCTCGTGAACGGGGAGAAGAAAGCGGAGGAGACCAACAAGGGGAAAGCCGGTTGGTGGAACGCCGCCTCGGACAAGATTTCCCGCAGCGAATCGGTGCCGCTTCTCTCGAAGCTGGAAACACCGTTCGCCAACATGTGGTGGGACCGCTATGCGGAAGTGGGCGTGGAACGCCGCTGAGCAGAGCACTGTTGTTATTTCACCCGGCAAGGCATTTTCCTCTCTTCATTCATTGAATCATGGCTGACAATCAGACCACCGTCGCACTTAATATCGGATCTCAACGCGTTGGGATGGCCGTTTTCGAAGGCTCGAAAAACGGCGGCTTAGTCCTCAAGTCCTACGACTCGGAAACCATCGTGGCTGATCCTGCGATGGAGGCCGCGAAGGCATCCCAGATCCGGATCGCCATCGCGGACCTGGCCCAGCGCCTCAAGGTTGGCAAGACCAAGGCCCGTTATGCCATTTCCGGCCAATCGGTTTTCACCCGCTTCGTGAAACTGCCGCCGCTGCAGGATGACAACATCGAGCAGCTCGTTACTTTCGAAGCCCAGCAGCATGTTCCTTTCCCGCTCGCCGAAGTCGTTTGGGACTACGAGTTGATCGAAGGAGCCGATGAGAAGGAAGTCGTCATCGTCGCCATCAAGGCCGACGCGCTGGATGAGATCAACACCTCGGTCAACGACAGCGGCCTCGGCACCTCCGAAGTCGATGTCGCGCCGATGGCTCTCTACAACGCCTTCCGCGCCACCTATGGCAATCCGGATGAGCCGATCCTGCTGATCGACATCGGAGCCAAAACCAGCAACCTGCTTTACATCGAGGGACGCCGCTTCTTCACCCGCAGCATCGCCATCGGTGGTGGCGCGGTCACCGCGGCGATCGCGAAAGAATACGGCATCTCCTTCATGGATGCCGAGCACCAGAAGATCGCCAACGGACTCGTCGCTCTCGGCGGCGGCCACACCGAGCAACTGGATGAGACCGTCGCCGCTCTTGCGATGGTCATCCGCAACGCCCTCACCCGTCTTCCTGCGGAAATCGCCCGCACGACCAACTACTACCGCAGCCAGCACGGCGGCAGCGCGCCACGCCGCATCCTTCTCGCCGGTGGCGGTGCGAACCTTCCTTACACACTGGAATTCTTCCAGGAGAAGCTCAACCTGCCTGTCGAATACTTCAATCCCGTCCGCAATGTCACGGTGGGCAAGGGAGTCGATGCCGCGGTCATCCAGCGCGAAGGCCACCTCATGGGTGAGCTCGTCGGCTTGGGGCTCCGTAGCGTTGGCAAGGCCGCCATCAGCATCGATCTCGTGCCACAAGTGGTCGAGCAAGCCCGCGCGGCGGACAAGCGCAAGCCGTTCCTCATCGGCGCGGCGGTCATCCTTCTCGGTGGTTTCGCCGCTTGGGCCGCCTTCCAGAACCTCGCC
Source organism: Luteolibacter yonseiensis (assembly GCF_016595465.1). Classification (NCBI taxonomy): domain Bacteria; kingdom Pseudomonadati; phylum Verrucomicrobiota; class Verrucomicrobiia; order Verrucomicrobiales; family Verrucomicrobiaceae; genus Luteolibacter; species Luteolibacter yonseiensis. The sequence goes on from NZ_JAENIK010000011.1 coordinate 1,189,659, forward strand.
GCTTCCAAGGCTGCCGAAGAGGCGACCCGGATGTCCGACAGCCGGGACAACCTGGCTCCCATCAAGAACGACATCGCCGCCCTCCTGAAAAGGGAAGACTCGCTCCGTAAAATCGCCACCGCATATACCGATGCCGAAAGGGATCACGCATTCTGGCTCGATCTGCTCGCCGAAGTCCGCGGTGCTTTCGCCAGCGATGCTGTCTGGGTGACGGATATCGAACCACTCAGCGGTTACGATCCACTTGCCGAGGTAGAAAAAACCACAGGAAAAGCCGGAGCCGCCAAGGCGAAAAGCGGCAAGTCGGTGATCAAGCCGGAATTCGCAGCCGTCGCTTATGGCCAGACCGCCATGGTGGACGTCAGGGCCGACGAACCCGAGGCCGGCAAAAGGCCCGCCCGTAACGCGAAGCCGGTTGATGCGGCTCCATCCGGAACCGCCAATGCCGTCCGCATCCGTGGCTTCTGGCGTCAGACTCCGAAAGGTCAGAACGTGGTTTCCGAACTCTTGAAGAACCTCCGCGACAAATCGGCCCTGTTCCAATTCAAGACCAAGGACACCAAGGGAGCTGAAACCGTGCTTCCTGATAACAAGATCCTCGACATCACCGTCCAAGGCGCCGCAGGCGAACTCGCACTTCCTTTTGAAATCACCCTGCCGCTGGCCCGCGAGGTCGTCATCAAGTAATCACGACCCGATAACCCATTTGCCATTTGAATCATGAATTGGATCAAGGAAAACAAGTTTCTCGCAGGCCTCGCCGGCGGAACCCTCGGCGGAGCGATCGTGCTCCTCGTTGTCGGTATGCTCGGCTCGGGCAAATATGACACCGCGAAGGAGAATTTCGACACTTCGTATGAAGAAGCGTCCGGCTTTGAAAAGCTTCCGCTCTACCCGAAAACCGAGCACAAGGATGCCAAGAACAAGGCGCTCGGCGAATATGTCAAGCTGGTCGAGGCGCTTCAGACCGATTTCGAACCCTTCCGCCCGAAGGAAATCAAGAACGTCAGCCCCCAGGAGTTCACCGACTCGCTGCTCGCGGCGAACTCGGAAGTCCGCAAGGCTTTTGAAGAGGGGGCGACTGTCGTTCCCGAGCCCTTTTTCCTGGGCTTCGAGCGATACAAGACCAGCCTCGCCTCAGGTAACAACACCGGTGTCCTCAACTATCAGCTTGGTGCCATCAAGTCGCTGTTGCTCGCCCTCGCGAAAGCAAAACCCACCGAGCTGAAAAACTTCTATCGTCAGCCGCTTCCGGAAGAAGACAACCAAACGTTCGCGGCGGCTGATGCGTCGGTCGCAAGGGCGTTTCCGATGGAGCTGACCTTCACCGGAGCTGAAAAGTCAGTCCGTGAGTTCTTGTCGGCACTTTCGAAAATCGACAAGCAGTACGTTGTCATCCGCGCCCTGCGCATCGGCAACATCAAGAAAGACCCGCCACGCACTACCGATGCCCAGTTTGACAAGCCTGCGGGCGAGGAAAAACCGGCAAGCGGTGGCGGTGAGGCATTCTCCGGCGGCTTCGTCCTGCCAGGTGATGATGCTGCCGCTCCAGCCGCGGACGCTTCCGCGCCAGCCGCTCCGGCGGCGGCCGATTCCAGCCGTATCCTTTCCCAAGTGCTTGGAACCGAGCAGCTGCAAGTGTTTCTCCGCTTGGACCTCCTCGAATTCCTTCCTGCGAAGAAACTTCCTTAATCCAGACAAAAGCCCATTTTCCAACCATGTCCTGGTTTTCACAGAATTACGAAAAAGCCGCCCTCGGCGGAGCCGTTGCCGTCGCCTTAGGCCTTTCCTATTTGGGATGGTCCAAACTCGGGGGGGTCGAAGAAGAATTCGGATCCGAACTCAAGGGGACTGGTGCGACCAGCGCCGCCGTGAAGGATGCCGATCTCATTCCCAAGGCCAAGTCTTCCATGCAGCTTGACCGCACGGTGGGTCAGGGTCTCGCGGCAGGCGAACGCCCGGTGGATCTTTTCACCGGTATCCCGCTCTTCATTGCCAGCGCCAATCCGGAAGTGGCCATCGACCCAACCAACGACCAGCCGATTCATCCGCCCATTCCGAATACTTGGTGGATTGAGAACCGCCTCGATCCGGGCTTCGCCGATTCACCGAACCGGGATCCCGACCAGGATGGATTCTCGAACAAGGAGGAATACGAGGCAAAGACCGATCCCAACAATGCCAAATCGGTTCCTTCCCTCATCGCGAAGCTCAAATACTCCCGTGATGAAAGCCTGAAGTGGGTGCTCCGCCCCACCTATGGTGACAACGGAAGCTTCCCTTTCAACTTCTTCGACAGCAAGGGTGGCGTGAACAAGACCGGTGCGGCCGACATGATCCCGCCAGGTGGATTGTTCTTCACCAAGGGTGTCATGCTGAACCGCTTCAAACTTCTCGGTTCAGAGATCAGGCGTGAGATGAATCCGAAGACCAACGTCGAGATGGAGATCACCTACGTCCGCATCGAGGACCAGCGCCCGAACAAGAAGGGCACCGTTTACGAATATCCCGCGCCGTTGTCGGAAGAGCGCATGAACGAGCATGCCAAGTATGACCGCACCGCCATCCTCTCTCTGGAAGCGGTCGGCTATGCCGGCAAGGAATTCAAAGTCGAGGAGAACACCACGTTCGCCCTTCCTCCGGATGGTCCGAAGAAGGACTACCTCGCAAAAGTCGTCACACCGGAATCGGTCACCATCGAATACACCAATGCCGCCGGTGAGAAGAAATCGGTCCAGATCAGCAAGGGTGGCATGCCCCAGATCACCGAATAAGATCCCCTAAAAAATCGCTTTCCAAAACTCGAAAACATCGCCAGAAAACCTCAGCTCACTATGCAAAAAACGCCAATGTATCGAACCAGTCGCACCGCCCTCGCGTTGATGGCCGTGGCATCCTCCATGCCCGTCACCGTAACGGTTGCGAACGCCGGCGAAGGCTCCAGCCTCAGCGGTCTCGCCCAGCGTGAAATGATCCGTCGTCAGGACGCTGTCGCCCAGGGCGACGCGCTTCTTATCGAAGGTCGTGCCGCTTATGAAAAGGGAGACTATCAGCAAGCTGTTGATAAATATCGCCAGGCACTGGACGGCCTGCCGGATGCGCCGATGGTCTCCGACCGCCGCCAAAGCTACATTGCGCACCTGAGTGACGCGAGCGTCGCTCTTGCCATGCAGAACCGCAAGGTCGGCAAATATTCCGAAGCCCGCACGCTTCTCGAGGGCGTCATCGCCGTCGATGCGAACAATGTCGATGCCAAGCGCGAACTGGGTTACCTCGATGATCCGATCCGCACCAACCCGGCTCTCACCTACGAACACACCAAGAACGTCGATCAGGTCCGCCGCGCGCTCTACACCGCCGAAGGCAACTACAACCTCGGCAAGTATGACGACGCCAAGCGCAATTACGAGGACGTGCTTCGTCTCGATCCTTACAACAGCGCCGCCCGCCGCGGACTTGAAAAACTCGCCGCCGCCCGTTCCGACTACTATCGTGCCGCTTATGACCACACACGCGCCGAGCTTCTCGCGCAGGTGGATGCCGCATGGGAACTTTCCGTTCCCCCCGATGCTCCTGAACTGACGAACACCACCATCGGACGAGACGGCCCGACCGAAGGTGTTGCTTATATCTCCAGAAAGCTTGAGAGAATCATCATTCCCCGCATCGACTTCGAAGACACCACGGTGGAAGAAGCGATCGATTTCCTCCGTCTCCGCGCATCCGAACTGGATGTGACCGAAACGGATCCTGCGAAAAAGGGAATCAACTTCGTGATCCGTCGTCCTCGTGCCGCAGCCTCCGCTGGTCCGGCCGATCCGGCCGCACCAGGTGGTGCCGACCTTCCTCTTGGCGGTGCTGATCCGGGAACCCTGCGTGTGAAGGAACTGCGCGTCCGCAACCTGCCTCTCGCACAAGCTCTCAAATACATCTGCGATCAAACCAAACTTCGTTACAAGGTTGACGACTTCGCGGTGACGCTCGTTCCTGCGACCGAAGCTGGCGACGAAATCTTCACCCGCAGCTTCACGGTGCCACCTGACTTCCAATCCTCGCTCGACAGTGGTGAGGACGGCGGTAGTGGCGGTGCTGCTGCGGATCCGTTCGCGGAATCGGCTTCCGGCAGCGGTGCGAAGAGACTGACTGCCCGCAAGCCGATCCTTGATCTCCTGAAGGCCAACGGAATCGTCTTCGGCGAAGGCAGCTCCGCAACCCTCAGCAGCGGCGGTTCGCTTCTGGTGACCAACACCCCTTCGGAACTCGACAAGGTCGAGCAGCTGGTTCAATCGATGAACAAGGCTCCGAAGCAGGTGAAGATCACCACCAAGTTTGTTGAAATCTCCCAAGAGAACAACGACGAGCTCGGCTTCGACTGGATCGTCAATCCATTCGGTCTTTCCAACACGGTCTTCGGCAGCGGTGGTACCCAAGGTAACCAAGGCGGCCGCACCGGTGGCGACTTCATCAGCCCGGTCAACGGAACTTCGGTGGACGGCATCCCTGCCGATCCTTCCCAAGGCACCACCAACGGCGTGACCAATGGTCTCCGCAGCGGTGACCAGGCGATCAACCGTAACAACATCGACGCGATCCTCAACAACCCGAGCCGCACCGCACAAGCTGCGAACGTCGCTCCTGGTATCGCCGCTCTCACCGGTCTGTTCTCCGACGGCCAGGTCCAGCTCATCATGCGCGGACTTGCCCAGAAGAAAGGCACGGACCTGATGACCGCTCCATCGGTGACCGCGAAGTCGCAACAGAAGGCGACGATCGAGATCATCCGTGAATTCATCTACCCGACCGAATACGAGCCCCCCGAACTTCCAAACAGCACCGGCAGCACCGTCACTGGTGGCTTCGGTCTCGGCGGTGGCTTCGGTGGCGGCGGTGGCGCCAGCTTCCCGGTCACTCCTGCGACGCCGACCGCGTTCGATACCCGTAACACCGGTGTCACGCTCGAAATCGAACCCACCATCGGTGAAAACGATTTCGTGATCGATCTCCGCTTCGTTCCTGAAATCGTCGAATTCGAAGGTTTCATCAACTACGGCAGCCCGATCCAGTCGCCATCCACGGACGCCCTCGGCAACCCGGTCGTTTCGGTCATCACCGAAAACCGCATCGAAATGCCGGTCTTCTCCGCCCGCCGTGTCAACACCCAGCTCACCATCTATGACGGTTACACCGTTGCGGTCGGCGGTCTGATGCGTGAGGATGTGCAGAACGTCGAGGACAAGGTGCCGATTCTCGGTGACATCCCGATCATCGGCCGCCTGTTCCAGAGCAAGTCGGAAAACCGGATCAAGAGCAACCTGATCATCTTCGTCACGGCGCAGATCATCGATGCGACCGGACGCCCGCTTCGCGGACCTGACGCAGGCAGCACGGTGCCGGTTTCGGCCCCGGCAAGCACTGGCGGCGGCTTCGATGGTGGCGTTCTTCCGGACCTTCCGGCTCCCGCCAACTGATCCATAAAAATTCACTGACGGGCGAAGGAGCGATCCTTCGCCCGTTTTGCGTTTTGAGAGTGGGTGGTTGCCGCAAATGGATGAGGGATATGTTTTTGTGTTGGTTTTGAATTTGCGTCGAGGTCTTGGGATGATCGCAAGATGTCGTTGCTTCTGGAGTTACCGGATTGGTTGCTTTCGGATCACGTCCCAGCCTGCCGGTGGACAGGATGTCCACGGCGCGTAGCGTTCAGGATGAACGCGCTCCTTTCGGCGGCAGCCGGCAGAACCTCGTCATCCCGACGACTGCTCCGCGGAACATCCTGTCCTGCGAGGACCTCCCGGGTGGGTGTCGGGAAGTCCGGGAGTTCTGATCCGTGGTATGAGAACCAACCGGACGACAGAAGTACCCTCACCGGACGACAAAAGGGGATGCTGCCAAAAGCAAATCCGTCCAGTTGGATCGGCACCGAACACCGGCGCCCTGATTCCGGAGAATTCCATCCAAAAGCGCCGCTTGGCACATTGTCGTCGAAAGAGTCGTTTCCGACGAACGGGCGGGTGTTTCTTCTTTTCTTGCCCTGTTCGCGGTATCCCACGATTCTCCCTCCATGCGGGTGATGGCACTGACCGGCGGGATCGCATCGGGGAAAACAACCTTCTGCCGGTTGCTGGAGGAGCTGTTGCCGGGCGTTGTGATTTTTGATTGCGACGCGGCGGTGCACCGGCTCATGGATTCGGACGGCGAAGTGGCGGAAGAAGTGGCCGGGGTTTTTGGTCCGGCTGCCTTGGATGGGGAGGGGAGGATAGATCGCGGTTTTTTGCGTGGGCGGGTGTTCGGCGACGGGGTGGCCCGGGGCAGATTGGAGGGTATCCTTCACCCGAGGGTTCGGCAGGAATGTCTTGATTCCCTGGAGCAGGCTGCTAAACGGGGGGCGGAATTATTCGTCGCGGACGTTCCGCTGCTGTTTGAGAAGGGTTTCGATTTCGGCCAGACTCAGGTGCTCGTCGTCGCTTCCTCCCGTTCCACACAAGTCCGGCGGCTCAAGGCGCGCAACGGTTTCGACGATCCTCTCATCGAGTCCATCCTTGCCGCACAGCTCCCGATTCAGGAAAAAATGTCCCTCGCGGATGTGGTTTTTTGGAACGAGGGGTCGCCTGCGGTACTCAAATTTCAAATCCGACGTTTCGTCCAACCATTTCTCATGATCCCTCCAAACGAATCCGAATCTCCGGAATCCCAAGCTCCCGCCGTGGTAGCCACCGCCACGCCGCCGCCTGCGTTCATTGACGTGAATCAATTCCGTCTCAAGCCACTGGCGGAGTTGCAAGCGATGGCCGAGGCCGTGCCCGCGAAGATCCAGGGCGGGATCTCCAAGAGCCAGTTGGTTTATGAGTTGCTGACGTTTTTCTGCCACGAAGGCTCGGAGCTGGTTTGCGAGGGCATCATCGAGCAGACGAAGGACAATGTCTCGGTCCTGCGGGATCCGGTGCGCAGTTTCCGTCCAGGTCCGGATGACATCCACATCGCCGGTCATTTGAACCGCGATTTCGGACTGCGTACCGGTCAGAAGGTGAAGATCAAGGTTCGTGCGCCACGCGAGCGTGACAAGCTGCTCTCGGGTTTCGAGGTGATCGAGATCGAGGGAAAACCCGCCGCGGAGTTCAAGGCGTCGACGGAGTTTGACAAGCTCACACCGCTTTTCCCGGACCAGCGCATCCATTTGGAAGGGGAGGGGAATGACTTCCTCGGTGTGCGCGTCATCGATCTCATCGCCCCTCTCGGCAAGGGGCAGCGCGGCATCATCGTGGCTCCGCCGCGTGGCGGGAAGACGATCCTGTTGAAGCAGATCGCGCGCTCGATCCGGAAAAACCATCCGGACGCGGAGCTGATCATCCTCCTGCTGGACGAGCGTCCTGAGGAGGTCACCGATTTTGAAGAGACCGTTGGCGCGCAGGTTTACGCATCCACTTTCGACGAGTCTCCACGGCGTCACGCGCAGGTCGCGGACCTGGTGATCGAGCGTGCGAAGCGTGTTGTCGAGCAGGGCAAGGACGTGATCCTGTTGCTGGACAGTCTCACCCGCCTCGCCCGCGGCCACAACTCGGCGATGCAGGGCGGCCCGATCGGCTCCGGCGGCGTGAGCCCGGCGGCGCTTCAGAAGTCGCGGAAGTTCTTCGGCACCGCGCGCAACGTCGAGGAGGGAGGCTCGCTCACCATCCTCGCCACAGCGCTTGTGGAGACGGAGAGCCGTCTGGATGATGTCGTCTTCGAGGAGTTCAAAGGCACAGGAAACATGGAGGTCCGCCTGGACCGGGAGCTTGCCGAGCGCCGGGTGTTTCCCGCCATCCACATCCCGCAGTCCGGCACCCGAAACGACGACCGCCTCTACCACCCGGATGAATTCCTCAAGGTGGTGGACATCCGCAAGCAGCTCGCGCAGCAGCCCATCGGCGATGCCATCGAGACCCTGCTGGCGAATCTGAAGGCGACCAAGACCAACGCGGAACTCCTGCTGCGCGGACTCCGCTGAGGGGGGATTCCCGGTTGAAATTCATTTTCCAAACAGTGTGATTTGAGGCTTGCGGACTCCATTTTTCCCGCAACTGCTTCATTGACACTGCTAGGACAGGTGCATAGCCTCCCGCGCCTTGTGCTGGGCCGGGCGAACCATCTCCCTCCATTTCCAGCAGTCAACGCTCTCTTAACTCGATATAACCACAACGATGGCAACCAAAAAGAAGGCAGCGCAACCAGCCGCCAAGAAAACCGCTCCGAAAGCCGCCAAGTCCGCGGTCAAAAAATCGGCAGTGAAGAAGACCGCTTCAAGCAAGAAGGTCAAATACGTTTACACTTGGGGAGCTGGCAAGGCTGACGGCAACGGCGGCATGAAGGCGCTTCTCGGCGGCAAAGGTGCGAACCTCGCTGAAATGACCAGGATCGGTCTGCCGGTGCCTCCGGGCTTCACGATCTCCACAGAGGTCTGTACCTACTTCTACGACAACTCCCGTACCTACCCTGTCTCCCTCCAGGCGGAGATGGAGGCCGGTGTGAAGAACATGGAGAAGATCATGGGTGCCAAGTTCGGCGATGCGAAGGGCATGCCGCTTCTCGTGGCGGTCCGCTCAGGCGCCCGCGACTCCATGCCCGGCATGATGGACACCATCCTCAACCTCGGACTCAATGACGAGACCGTTCTCTCCCTGGCCGCCGCCACCAAGAACGAGCGCTTCGCATGGGACTGCTACCGCCGTTTCATCCAGATGTATGGCGACGTCGTGCTCGGCGTGCAGAAGGCCGAAGGCGAGGACCACGAGCCGTTCGAAGTTGTCATCGAGACTTTCAAACACGAGACCTATCACAAGGACATCATCGATTCCGACCTGACCGCCGACGACCAGAAGGAACTCGTCAAGCGTTTCAAGGCACTCGTCAAGGAGCGCACCGGCAAGGGTTTCCCAACCAATCCCTGGGACCAGCTCCGCGGTGCCGCGGGCGCCGTGTTCGGTTCCTGGATGAACGACCGCGCGATCGTGTATCGCCGCAAATACAACATCCCCGCCGCATGGGGTACCGCCGTGAACGTTCAGGCCATGGTCTATGGCAACACCGGCGAAACCTCCGGCTCCGGCGTCGCCTTCACGCGTGACCCGGCCAACGGCAAAAACGAATTCTGGGGTGAATACCTCATCAACGCACAAGGTGAGGACGTCGTCGCCGGTGTCCGCACCCCTGAGAACGTCAGCACCCTCAAGGCCGCCCTGCCGAAGCCATACGCGGAGCTGATGAAGGTCCGCACCATCCTTGAAAAACACTTCACGGACGTGCAGGACATCGAGTTCACCGTGCAGGAAGGCAAGCTGTTCATGCTGCAGACCCGTAACGGCAAGCGCACCGCCGCCGCTTCCCTCAAGTTCTCCATGGACATGGTGAAGGAAAAGCTCATCGACTGGGAAACCGCCATCCTGCGCAACCCCGCCGAGCAGCTCGAGCAGCTCCTCGCTCCCATCTTCGACCTCGCGGACGTCGCGAAGGCCAAGACCCTCGCCACCGGCCTTCCCGCCGGCCCGGGTGCCGCTTCCGGCAAGATCTATCTCAACGCCGAGCGCGCCGTGCTCGCCGAGGCACGCGGTGAGAAGGTCCTTCTCGTCCGCACCGAGACCAGCCCGGAAGACCTCCGCGGCATGATCGCCGCCGAAGGCATCCTCACCTCCAAGGGTGGTGTTTCCTCCCACGCCGCTCTCGTTGCCCGCCAGATGGGCAAGGTCTGCGTCTGCGGAGCGGGCGGAGTGGAAATCGATTACGACAAGAAGACCGTCACCGCGGCCGGCAAGGTGTTCAAGGAAGGTGACTTCATGAGCATCGACGGCACCAGCGGCAAGGTCTTCGGCGGAGAGTTGAAAACCGCTCCTTCCGAAATCATCTCCGGCATCGTCAGCGGTGACAAGGCAGCGATGGCCACCGAGAAGTTCAAGGGCTTCCAGCAGCTCATGAAGTGGTGCGAACAAGCCACCCGCATGTCCGTCCGCACGAACGCCGACACTCCGGAGCAAACCCGCATCGCACTCGCGTTCGGCGCGAAGGGCATCGGCCTCACCCGTACCGAACACATGTTCTTCGAAGGCGACCGCATCGACGCGATGCGCGAGATGATCCTCGCCACCACGCTCGAAGCGCGTAAGGCCGCCCTCTCGAAACTCCTCCCATACCAGCGTGAGGATTTCACCGGCATCTTCACCGTGCTCAAGGGCCTGCCAGCGACCATCCGTCTTCTGGACCCACCGCTTCACGAATTCCTTCCTCACAGCAAGGAACAGCAGAACGACCTCGCGAAGAAGCTGGGCGTCAAGGTTGAGACCATCATCCAACGCGTTTCCGACCTTCACGAGTTCAACCCGATGCTCGGCCACCGCGGCTGCCGTCTCGGCATCGCCTATCCGGAAATCACCGAGATGCAGGCACGCGCCATCTTCGAAGCCGCCGCTGACGTGGCGAAGAAGAAGATCAAGGTGAAGCCTGAGGTCATGATCCCGCTCGTCGGCTTCAAGAAGGAGTTCGATCTCCAGGCCGAGATCGTCCATCGCGTTGCGAAGGAAGTCATGTCCGAGAAGAAGGTGAAGTTCGAATACCAGGTCGGCACCATGATCGAAGTCCCACGTGGTGCTCTCACCGCCGACCAGATTGCAGAAAACGCCGAGTTCTTCAGCTTCGGAACCAACGACCTCACCCAGACCGCGCTCGGCATCAGCCGTGACGACATGGGCGCGTTCCTGCTGCCCTACGTTGAGAACGACGTGTTCGCCAAGAACCCGTTCGCCACGCTCGACACCACCGGTGTCGGCCAGCTCATCGAGACCGCTGTCGCAAAAGGTCGCCAGACCCGCCCCGACATCAAGCTCGGCATCTGCGGCGAACACGGTGGTGATCCTGACTCCGTGGTCTTCTGCCACAACGTCGGCCTCGCTTACGTGTCCTGCTCGCCATACCGCGTGCCGGTCGCCCGCCTCGCCGCCGCCCAGGCTGCGATTCTCGAGAAGCGCGCTGCCGCGGCAGCCAAGAAGAAGTAATCTTCTGACGCTCGACGAATGATTCCAAGCCGCCCCGGGAAACCGGGGCGGCTTTTTTTGCAGATGGCTGATGGGGAGAACGGAAACGCGGAAGCAAGACGCGGGAGCGGGGAGGAAGAAGCGGAGATGGATACGGACTCCGACAGGTAAGCGGTCACGTGGTCTTGAGTGTTTTCACCGCCAAGGGTGATTCGCCGGTGGTGAGGTTTTGTGCGCCACCACCTTTCAAGTGGCATCGTTTCCTTGATCCAACCTCTCAGGAACCGGAGTGGTGGCCATTTGCAAGGATCATCCGGTTGGATCTGCGAGGGGATGATGGCTCCGGAGCAATGGTCAAACTGGAGTGCGGAATTCATTCCACGCGAAAGTTCCGTTGTGGCGGATGACAAGGGCCGCTCATAGGTTGCGGCATTTACCCACGTGTCATGGAGTGTCATCACACGCCTTCGAGGAATTGCGGACACGCGTCTTTCTAAGACATATTTTTCGAAATATCATCGCCGCCGGACAGGCACGATCGTGCCGGGTTCCAACCATCAGGTGATTTTACAATCCGCGGCGGCCACACTCTTTTACAAAACGCGTCAACCGATCCGTTATCGGACGGCACCATGCCGGAAACTTTCGCGCGGAATGAATTCCGCGCTCCAGTTTCATAAAGGCGGCGTGTGATAGGGATGATCAGGAACCGTCACCGAGCCATGTCCTCGCCGTGTCCAGTTCTCCGGACGTGAGCTGGTGGCCGGTGTTGATTTCCAGATGAGTCAGCTCCGAACCCGCATCGCGAAGCATCTTTCCGAGAGTGCGCGCGTTGTCGATGGGAAGAATGGGATCGCTGAGACCGCTGGCGAGGAACACCCGGGTGCCTGTCAGGTCGGGAGCTTTCGTCGGTGTCAGCGGAACCATCGCCCGCAGCAGGACCGCGTTTTTCAAGATCCCCGGCCTGAGCAACAGCAGGCTCGCGGCGATGTTCGCTCCGTTCGAGTAGCCTACCGCGGTGATGGTTTCCGGTGAGAAGCCATACTCTTTGGCTGCGGCGATGACGAAATCTCCCAGTTCCTGGGTGCGGCGCAGGAGGTCGACCTCGTCGAACACGCCCTCGGCGAGGCGCCGGAAAAAACGCGGCATGCCGTTCTCCAGAATTTTTCCACGCGGACTGAGCAGGTTGGCACCCGGCGCGAGAGAATGACCCAGTTGGAGAAGGTCGTCTTCATTGCCACCCGTGCCGTGGAGCAGCAACAGGGTGGGGGAGGTGGCGACGTTTCCGCCGGATGCCGGAACAAAACGATGGATGAAGTCAGGTGTCATGGTGGTGGTTTCTTTCTTTCTGACAAACAACGATCAACCTTTCGCTTTGCTTGGTTGATAGTCCAGCGGCTTGATTCCCTCCTCGATTTTCGCACGGTGGGGTTCGAGGAAAGGAGGCAGCGCGAGCTTTTCCCCGAGATGAGCGGGATCCTCTCCATCCGCGGCGAAGCCTGGGCCGTCCGTGGCGATCTCGAACAGGATGCCGCCGGGGATGCGGAAGTAGAGGGATTTGAAATAGTGTCGCTCCACCTCGCCGGAGGTGCGGTGGCCGTGGCTTTCCAAGTGGCGCTGCCAATCGAGCAATTCCGCCTGGTCTCTCACCCGCCATGCCACGTGGTGCACGCCGCCCGCGCCGTCCTGGCCACGGCTGGTGGAGCCCGCCAAACGGAGTTGCGTGCCGGTGCCACCGGAGCCGGTCTCGAAAAGGTCGCCGTCGTTTTTGAAACCGAGCACTCCGGTGAGGAATTGAGAGGTCGCGTCCACATCGCCCACCGTCAGGCTGACGGAGCCGAGTCCGACGATGGCCGCTTCCAGAGGGACAGGGCTGCCGTGCCATGGATGCACCTCCGTGCCGGAGGCATCGTCAGCGATCAGGCGGAGGCGTTGTCCTTCGCCATCCTGGAAGGCGAGCGTGGGGCGGCCCGCCAGGACCTCGATGGCTCCGTGTCCGACCTTTTGTTGGTCGAACCATTTTATCCATTGCTCCAAGGAAGCTTCTCCGCCGAGCACGCGCAGGCCGGTTTCGCTGACGGTGCCCGCGCCGATCCGGACGGTCGGAGTGTGAGCCCAGTCAAAGAAGGTGAGATCCGATCCCGCGCTGCCAACGGCGTCGGCGTAGAACAGGTGGTAGGCAGAGACGTCGTCCTGGTTCACCGTTTTTTTCACCAGGCGCATGCCGAGCGTGCGGGTGTAGAAATCGAGATTCCGCTGCGCCTGGGCGGTGACGGCGGTGACGTGGTGGAGGCCATGAAGAACGGGTTGTTGTGTTTTCATGTCCGGAGCATGCACGGGATCCGGGGTTTTGGATAATGCGGAGTTGTATGGCTGAGACTACCGGTTCCGCATGGGGCATTCCTTGCGATGGAGTGCCGGAGGCCTGCCGATGATGCGCGTGAAGACTCTTGCCGGATAGCAACGGTTGGGGAAATCCGTGTCCAATGGGGCGGAAGCCGTTCTTATATTCCGGATATCAACTGGTTCTCTTCTGGCGGCGTTTGATTTCAGAACGGGTAAGTCCCAGATATGCCGCGATAAACCATAGCACGATCATTACGGGAACCGAGTATATCAACCGCATGGGATTGTCCGGGTTCGAACTGAAGTAAATCAAATAGATCAGATTGGTCAGATAACCAAGGGTGGAACCGAGAAGGACCACTTGTGTGGCGGTTCCCACCATTGAATTCGAAATCAGGAGGGTCAAGAAAAGCGGGGAGATCATGAGAAGTCCGAAGAAAACCCCGGCCAAAGGAACCAGAAGTTGGTTGCAGCCGATGCAGACTCCCGCGATGATGCCCAGAAGGGTGACGGAGAGCGTGATCTTTTTCATCCGCTCTTGTGACGGTGTGACGTGCATGAATCTTGTGCGATAAATCTCACTCTCTCAGGAACCGGTGCTCCTTCGCGTGGCTCCTGCTGAGGTCCAGCAACGGCCTGGCGTCGTCTCCCAGTTCCTTGCCCACGACTTCATACTCCTGCCTGAGGTTGGTGTGGATGAGGTAGGGGTTGTCGGTGTTGATGCAGTAAGGGATTTCGTTTTTCGCGAGGGTTTTCACGAAATCCGCGACGCACGCGTAGTCCGGCACCACGCGGGTGACGAGGTTCACGGTGGGGCACAGCTCCAGGCAGATGGAGTTTTCACGCAACCGGGTGACGAGCGCGTCCTTGACCTTTCCCTTCGCGTTCCGCAGTTCGATGCCGTGGCCGATGCGGTCCGGGCGGATGGACTCGATCACGTTCAGCATGCCCTTCGGCCCGGTGGCTTCGCTTTCGCCGACATGATAGGTGATCTTCAGTCCGGAATCACGGGCTTTCTCCATCATGGCGGACACCTCGCTCATCCAGGGTTTGCTGAGTTCGAGCGAGCGGGACTCAGGGCCGGCCATGTCGATGCCGACGACACCGTTCGCGCCATTGAGCGAGCCACGGCTGCGCCACTTGATGGCGGCCTCGATGATGAGCCAGTTTGATTCCAGGGAAAGATCGCGGCCCAATGACAGGATGATGCCTGTGGCGACGCCGTAGTGCAGAGAGGCACGTTCCAACCCCTGCATGACGGCCAGGATGATCGCGTCCATGGTGTGCAGTCCGTGGCGCATGCGCTTCTGTGGGTTGAAGCGCAGCTCCAGCGCGCGGACCTGGGCGCGGCGGTAGGCTTTCGCTACGACCTGATAGGCGGAAACGCTGGCCGCCGAGGGAGAGGACTGGATTTCCTCCGTCACTTGGAAATAACGGCCCAGAAAGTCATCCAGGGATTTCACCTCGTGGGGGCGGGCGGTCAGTGAATCGTGGAAACTGGTGAAATCGACATACTCGGTGCGCAGCCCGTTGTCACAGAGGATTTCCCAGAGCACCGAGGATGGAACTGCTCCGCCGAGGTGGATGTGGAGGTCGTGCATGGACGAGTGGACCTGATTTTTGACAGACTTGCAATGCTGCATGCGGCGGGCGTTGCGGAGGGGCTGGCTTTGAGGGATCATTGCGATTGCGGGATGATAAAGGCGTCCGCCGGGTTTCCCTCTTGATATTCAGTCGTGAAATCGACCACATTGTTTTGTTGGAATCAACCCCGCGTGTTTATCAATATGGCTGAAAAACAACCACCCCCACCCGAGTTCGCCCGGAGGCTCGAAGTCTGGCACCGTATGGCGGTTTCCACGAACCGGACCTTCGTTGCCTTGGGCATCGTCGCAACGGCACTTTCACTTGGGGTGACGGCATTTGCCGGTCTGATCGATAACAAATGGGTTTTGGCCGGTCTGGCGTTTTCATCATCGCTGGCCCTCGGATTCATAACGAATTTCAACCTCGGCGGCAAAGCCGCGGAAATCAGGGCCGCGTGGAGGATATTGGAAACCGCCCTTCTTCGTTACAAGAATCAGGAAGACTTCACGATGGAGAAGTTGCTGGACGCATACAAGCTGGCCGAGGACACGCTCGGAAATGTGAATTACACGCCGCCATCCAAGAATGGGGAATGAGGCGTCAGGAAGGGGAGTCTCCTACTCGCAGTTCGCGAAGAAAAACGAGAGCAGATCGGTTTGCAGGGAGTTTTCCTGTTCGCGGGAGGCCCCGCTGCCGTGTCCGGTCTGGTAGTCGATCCTCAATCCGACGTTCGAGTTTTCCCCACCTGCCGCGAGCAGGCGGGCGGTCATTTTCAGCGATTGCCAGAGTTCCACGCGGGTATCGTTCGCACCGTGATAGAGCAGTGTCGGTGGATATTTCACCCCAGGCTTCACATGCTCGTAGGCGCTCATCTCCCGCAGGGCTTCGAAACCGGGTTTCGTCCTGGTGGTGCCGAATTCGGGGATGTTCGGCACTCCATTCGGAGAATTCTCCGCGCGCAAGGCATCCGTCAGGCCCACGCCGATGAGCACCGCGCCGAAGGCTTCCGGTTTTTCCGTAAGTGCGCGCCCCGCGGTGACTCCGCCCGCGCTGCGACCGTGGATGCAGATCTGGCCGGGAGTGGTCAGTCCATCGCGAACGAGTCCCTCCGCCACGGAAATCATGTCCTTCCAAGTGTTCGGCTTGGTTTTCTGATAGCCTGCGAGACGCCATTCCTCGCCAAGCTCTCCGCCGCCACGGACGTGGGCGACGACCTTGATGCCACCCATTTCAAAGAGGGCGGTCTCAGCCGCACGGAAGCCCGGTTCCAGGCACATGCCATATGCGCCGTAGCCGATGAGCATGACGGGATGGGTCTTGTCGCGGGGAAGATCCTTCCGGTGGATGATGGATACGGGGATCATCACGCCGTCGTGGCCGGGCATCATCGTTTCGCGGCTGACGAGCCTCGCGGAGATCCCGGGTTCCCGGAGCTGAGGGAGCGCGCTCGGCTCAGGCAAGGATTTGCCTGGTGTGGTGTGATAAAACCGTGCCGGGCGGGTCCATGAGTCCAAGGTGAAACCGACACCTTCCCGCGACGGATGACCGGCCGGGGAATCGTGCAGGGAAATGCGTCCCTCTTCGGCGGTGGTGATGGTTTCTGGCTTGTCGAGGGCATCCCATGGCAGCCGGACGAGCCGGCTCGGACCGCCGTCCAACGTGCGGACATAGATCCCGTCCTTGCTAACGGACAGATTCTGGATGGAGCCGCGCGGTGCGGTGTAGAGGGTCTTCATTTCTCCGAGGCCATCCTCCGTCAGCTTACGGCGGATGATTTTTCCGTTGGGCGCATCCTTGCGGGTGAGGAGGAAAATCTCATCCCCATGGATGGCGAATCCGCCGCCGCTCATGGAGCCGACGAGGTCCGGACGATCGCAGATCTTCCGCCAGCGGGGTTTTCCGGAAAGGATCTCGTCCACCCGTGCGAGATGATGGATGTAGTCCGCGGAGACACCGCTTTCATTCGTGGCCAGTGCCCAGCCGGTGTCGGCCAGGGGGCTGACGAAGACGATGTCTTCCGGTTTCACCAGCACGTCGGGATTCACCCCCTCGCCGAAGATGGCTTTGTCTGCGGACTCCGGAGTGCCGAGCTTGTGATACCAGGTTTTACCGCGTTGGAAGGTTTCCAATGGGTCGGCATCAGGAGCGAGCTTCTGCAACCGGGTGTAGAAAAAGCCCGAACTGTCGGGAAGCCACTCCGCCGCTCCCCAGCGGGCGCGGTCATAGGGGCCTTCCACCATTTTCTGCTCCGCCAGATTGTAGACATAGAGGCTGGCCATTTCACCACCACCCGCGGTGATGGTGACGGCGATGTGTTTGAGATCGGGAGAGACGGTGAACGCCTTGATGGTGACAGGAGATCCGTCGCCCTTCACCACCTGGCGCGGATCGAGGATCAACTCCGGCCTGCCGCCGGGCTTTTGGTGGAACAGCAGTTCGATGGGATCGTCCTGCCTCCGCATGAGGAAATAGTAATCCCCCGGCGAGGGTTCCGACACCCAGCCGACCTTGTCACCCTGACTCTGGTCCGCCTCGGCGATCCATTTCGCGATGCGTTCCCTGTCCGGCAGCTTGGAGAGTTTTCCGATGGTCTCATCGGAGACCGCACGGGCCCATGCGGCGACCTGCGGCTGGTGCTTCTCCTCGAAGTAACGGTAGGGGTCCTCGATGACCGTACCGAAATAATCCGTCTTCACAGGCCGTGGCTCAGGCAGGGGAACCGCCATCGCCTGATCGATGAGGACAAGAAACGGGAGGATGCGAAACGGTTTCATGACTGGAACGACTGTGGTTGCCCTAACGGATGGCGACGTGGAAGCCAATGGAAATCGTTTGCTGGCGGAGATGTGATGCCCGCACCGGACCCCGGGCCGGTTGTTTCACACCACCGGCGGCTTGTTGAAATCTCTTGTATGATCGCTGGAACTCTTCTTTAAAAAGATCTCGTCACGCAGATGATCATCCCTCCCCCCTCCTCCCGTTTCAGGAGCCTATGGCTTCTGGTATTCGCCCTGTTTTCATGGACATCGCTGGCCCGGGTTCAGGCCGTCACCCCGGTCGTGGTAGCCGGCAGCAATCATAATTTTGTATTGAAAGCCGATGGCAGCGCATGGGCGTGGGGGGAGAATACCAGTGGTGGATTGGGCGACGGCACGACAACGAACCGCCCCCTCCCGGTGAGGGTGATGACGGGAGTGACGGCCATCTCGGCGGGAAACAGGCACAGTTTGTTTTTGAAGGATGACGGCACCGCCTGGGCGGTCGGCCTGAACACCTCCGGCCAGCTCGGCGATGGAACGATGGTGTCCCGCAGCACTCCGGTGCAGGTGATCGCGGGAGTGACGGCGATCCTGGCACGACGCAACCACAGCCTCTTTTTGAAGCAGGATGGCAGCGTCTGGGCTGCGGGGGACAATGCTTCCGGGCAATTGGGAGATGGAACGAAAACGGCGCGGGCCATTCCGGTCCAGGTGATGACGGGCGTGAAGGCGATCTCCGCAGGATATCATCACAGCCTTTTCCTGAAGAATGATGGAAGCGTGTGGGCGACGGGAGACAATACCTACGGCCAGTTGGGGGACAAGACGAAGATTTCGCGCAGTACGCCGGTGCAGGTCGGTATTTCGGGAGTGGCCGCGATCGCCGCGGGAGAGCACTACGGACTTTTCCTGAAGACGGACGGCAGCGTGTGGGCGGTGGGCCGGAACGATTACGCCTCATTGGGTGATGGCACTTTGGTGAGCCGCAGCACTCCGGTGCAGGTTATGACCGGAATTCAGGCGATCTCCGCGGGAGGACTTCACAGTCTCTTCCTGAAGACGGATGGAAGCCTGTGGGCGGCGGGCTACAACGGCTCCGGCCAGTTGGGCGACGGTACGATCACGACCAGCCCTTTTCCGCTCCAGATGACCACGGGAGTGGCTTCCATTTCGGCGGGGGGAACCCATAGTTTGTTCATCGGGACCGACGGAGGCGCGTGGGCGGTGGGATGGAATGCTTACGGACAACTGGGAGATGGAACGACCGTGGTGAACCGCCGGACACCGGTCCGGATTTTTGAGACCAGGCTGATCATCACCGCTCATCCTCAAAACCAGTGGATGAGGACGGGGACTGACGGGACATGGACCGTGACGGCGACGAGCGAGCTTCCCCTGGCCTACCGCTGGCAGAGGAACGGAGTGGACATTCCGGGGGCCACGGCGGCCAGCTACACGCTCAGGAATGTGTCTGCGGCTGATACGGGCGCCAGTTTCCGTTGTGTGGTGAGCGATCAGGCAGGCAGTTCCACGAGCGGGTCCTCCGTTTTGACCGTTCTTCCCCATGAATCCCCCTTGGGAGTGGCTTCCGTTTCCGCGAGGATCGGCTTCAGTCTTGTATTGCTGTCCGACGGAAGTGTTTGGGGAACCGGCAGCAACCACGACGGCCAGTTGGGCGACGGAACCACCAGAAACCGCCGGTCCCCTGTCAAGGTGATGACCAATGTTCAGGAGATTTCGACGGGGAACGCCCACAGCCTCTTTTTGAAAAAAGATGGCAGCGTGTGGGCCACCGGGGATCACTTTTTTGGTGATGTCGGAAGCTCCGTGACGCCGGTGAAAATCATGACCGGTGTGCGGTCGATCTCGGCGGGTGCCTACCACAGCCTTTTCCTGAAAACCGACGGCAGCGTGTGGGCGATGGGAAACAATGGCAGCGGGCAGTTGGGCATTGGCGCACCGGCTGACGAAGAAACCGACGACGGAGAGGATGACTGGGATGACGATTGGGAGGATGACTGGGATGATGAAGATGACGGGGATGAGGAAATGCGGCTCAATTCCCCCGTGCTGGTGATGACGGGAGTGAAGGCGATCTCGGCAGGTTACCGGCACAGCTTTTTCCTGAAAACGGACGACAGCGTGTGGGCGTCGGGAAACAATTCTTCAGGCCAGTTCGGTGTTGGTGGGGAAGAATACCAGATGACGCCGGTACAGGTGATGACAGGCGTGAAGGCGGTTTCCGCGGCGTATGAGCACAGCCTCTTCCTGAAAACGGACGGCAGCGTGTGGGCTGCGGGAGAAAACAACGATGGAGAACTCGGCGATGGGACGACCACGTCGCGACGCACGGCGGTGAAGGTGATGACCGGAGTTCGTGCGGTTTCCGCAGGATACGATCACAGCCTTTTCTTGAAAACGGATGGCACCGTGTGGGGATCCGGATGGAATTTCGATGGAGAACTGGGTGACGGAACCTGGACCCAGCGGAACATCCCGGTGAAAGTGATGACGGATGTGTTGTCGATTTCCGCCGCCAGCGGGCACAGCCTTTTCATGAAGAAGGACGCCAGCGTGTGGGCGGTGGGATGGAATAATTACGGCCAACTGGGTGATGAAACGAAGTCCGATCATGTCAGGCCGGTCCGTATGATGCCGTTGTCGACAGAGGTGGCTGCTATATCGCTGGGTTATGACTACGGCTTTGTCCTGAAAAAGGACGGCCGGGTGCTCTCGCTGGGATATAATGATTACGGGCAGCTGGGTGCCGGAGACGAGGAAGGAAGCTGGTTCCCGTTGCTGACCATGACGGGAGCAAAGGCGGTCTCGGCAGGGACCAGTCACAGCCTATTCCTGGGGACCGACTCCACCGCGTGGGGGACCGGACGAAACAACAACGGCCAGTTGGGCGATGGCACCACGATGACCCGTCGCGGACCCGTGCGCGTGCTCAAGGACGTGAAAGCGGTTTCGGCGGGAGGCGAGCACAGTCTTTTCCTGAAGAAGGATGGGAGCGCTTGGGCGACGGGATACAACAAATACGGCCAACTGGGGGACGGCAAAACCAAATCCCTCCGCGTGCCGGTGCGCGTGATGACCGGGGTGACCGCCGTTACGGCAGGAAGTTCCAACAGTTTCTTCCTGAAAAAGGACGGCAGCGCGTGGGCCACGGGCTATAACAAAAGTGGTGAACTGGGGGATGGATCGAAGACCAACCGCCTCAAGCCGGTGAAGGTGATGACGGAGGTGAAGGAAATTTCCGCAGGAGACAGTCACACGCTTTTCCTCAAGAAGGATGGCAGCGTCTGGGCGACGGGTTGGAATTCCTTCGGGCAGCTTGGCAATGGCACGACGATCTCGCGTACCAAGCCGGTGCGGGTGATGACGGGGGTGAAGTCGATCTCGGCCGGAGGAGACCACAGCCTTTTCTTGAAAACAGACGGCAGCGTCTGGGCCGTGGGACGTAACGCGGAAGGTCAGCTCGCGGACGGCTCGGACGCCTCCCGCTCCAAGCCTGTGAAGGTGATGACGGGAGTCCGGGCCATCTCCGCGATGGGCGCCCGCAGCCTTTTCCTACTGAACAACAACCGGGTGTGGATCACCGGATTGGATGGCTACTTCGACGAACTGGGGGATCAAATGGAAGAGCAAGAGCAGGAAGAGAACGAGGAAGATGAGGATTTCTGAGGATTTCTGAGGATTTCTGAGGATTTCTGAGGATTTCTGAGGATTTCTGAGGATTTCTGAGGATTTCGCGCCTCGGTTTTTTTGAATCCAGGGAATCTTCTGATTCCCGATCCCATCCTCTGGTTGGCTCTTGATGGCGGGTAGTCCGGCGAGATTCACCAACGACACCGGAACGTGGCGTATCGGACCACCGGTTCAGCTTCTGATGTCAGGCGGGAAAAAGCCCGCCGGGTCATCGGACCGGGCGGGCTGGAGGATTCATGAGATGGCCGGCGTCCGGTCAGTGGGTGCGGTAGTAGCCGTCGGAATTGTGGATGAAATAGACATCCAGCGGCTCGATCCGCGGCAGCCATTGGAAAGGTCTGCCAGACGCGTCCACTTCTTCCTTTGCCACGGCCGCTCTCGCTCCGGCGGGGGCATCCACGGTGTCCGGATCCTTGGTGAAGGAGGTTTCGTCGATGCCGGTGACGATGTGGTTGACCCATTTCAGATCCTTCGCCTGCTCGCCGAATTCGCTCCAGTCCCCGTTTGAGGAATGGGAATACATCCGCTTGATGAACTCGTCGGTGGTGATGCCCATCTTGTTAGCGACGGGGGTGCCGAGGCGGACCCACCAGCGCTGGCTTTCCTCATGGAACTCACGTTGCTGGGTGAGGTTGAGCTGGCCGAAGACCGTCGAGCTGATCTGGTGGTGGAGGATCACCGCGTTCGGGTAGCAGTAGGATTCCTTGGCGAGCGTGGTGATGCAGGCGGCCATGGAGGCGGCGAAGGATTTCACGACGACGTGGACGGGCGCGTCGCTGGATTCCATCGCCTTGAGGATGCGGTAGCCGGCCATGACGGAGCCGCCGGGGCTGGAGTCGATGACGATGAAGATCGGCAGTTCGCGGTCCTTGTTGTTCCAATACTGGATGCGGCTGGTGATGAAATCCGCCGTATTGTTCGTGATGAGTCCGTTGAGCGGGATGCGGCGGTCCGAGACGACGACGATGCCGTTTTCCTTGAGAGGGGTCTTGAGGAAAACCGGTTTGGAGTCGGCGAACTTCGAGCGCTTGTCCGAGGTCTCGATGCGGGCGATGTCGTTCTGCAGCCGGGTGATTTCAAGCGCGGACTCGGTTTGCAGGGACTTGAGGTCGTTGGTGAGCTTTTCCGCACGGGCCTTAGAGAGTTCGCCCTCGCTGGCGATCTTTTCCTTCTCGGCCTGCACCTTGGCCAGTTCGGTTTGGAGGGAAACCTGGCGCTTGGCGGCTTCCATGGCCTGCTTTTCCGCCATGAGTTCGCGCTCCGCCTTCAATTTGGTGACCTCGGCGCGGAGGGCGTTGGTGGCGTTGGTGAGGCGTTCGGCTTCCAACTTGTTGTCGATGGCGAGGGCTTCCTGTTCCTTCTTTTTCGCCTCCAGCGCGGGGTCCTTTTCCTCGGCAGGAGGAGGAGTGGGTGCGGGTGGAGTGGCGGATGCGGGTGGCGGAGGGGCCGGAGCCGGTGCGATCGCTAGGGCGGGAGTCTGGGCTGGCAGCCAAGTCGTGAGGGCGAGGCCGAGCAGGGCGGAGCGGGTAGACTGGTTTTTCATGGTTCTGGACTAAAACGTTTCTGGAGCCTGCCTTTGTTTCGGAAACTCTACGGATTTCGAGCTTTTCGTGCTTTCGCACGGACTCCGATGAGCACGATGATCCCGGCAAACGCCAGGAAGCAAGCTGCCGCGATGCCAAGTGTCTTGAAAAGTCGGCCGCTCGCGGAGTCCACCTGGTCGTTGGTGATCAGGTCGACGGGGTTTTCACCCGGCTTGCGGATGAGCATCACCCTGCCACCGGACAGCTCCACCCGTGTGAGCTTCGCCATCGCCGGGCCGATGAGCGGGTCCTTCAGGTAGCGCTCGGTGATGCGGTAGGGCGACATCTGGTTCGTGAACTCCGGCGCCACTTTTTTCCCGGGGACCTCGATGCGGTCGAGCGAGAGCACGATCTCGCGTTTCAGCAGGTGGGGCGCGGCGACCATGGTGCCGTTCAGGTAGCGCGAGTCGGAGGTGATGGTGCCGCTCTCGCCCTCGCGGGTGAGGCGCGGCTTGCCATTGAGCGGGAAGGAAATCGTGGCGTTGATGTTTTTGTCGTCGATGCTGGTGACGCGGAAGGTTCCCCTCAGTTCCTTGAAGGGTTCGTAAGCCGCGATGGCGAGGTTGAGGTCGTCCGCCGAGAGGGCGAGGGACGTTTCCTCCGTGCCGTCGAGCTGCTGGCGGAAATGTTCCACACGTTCCGAGAGCGCGTTGATCTCCGCCTCCCGGTTTTCCAACGAGGTGATTTCGATGGGCACGGGCTGTTCTCCGGTGAATTTGGCGATCTCGTTGAACTGCCGGAAAAGAGTCAGCACCGAGAAACCGATGAGGAACACCATCACCAGCATGGCGGCGATGAAGATAAAACACCCGGCGAAGGGTGAGCGGGCGCTGTCGTCTTTAATGACTTTGGAATCGTTCATCAGAAATAGGTGGAGGCGGTTTCAAGGATCCATGCGGCGGCGTTCGCCGTCTTCCGGAATGTCGTGCGGCGGTTTGTCGTCGATGTCCGGCAGCTCGTCGCTGGTGTGGTGGTCCTGCTGCGGGTATTCCTCTTGCCAGCCATCGTCACCGGCCTCGACCTGGGCCTCATGACCGTCGTGAGGCGGGGTCTCGTCGTGACGGGCGGATTCGTCATGGAACGTATCGTTTTTCGCGGCGTATTCCTCTTCCTCGGCACGCAGTTCTTGCTCGCGGAGAAGCTGGCGCTCGACGCGCTCGCGGGCTTCCTGTTCCTCCAGCAGGCGGTTTTTCCTGCGGTCGAAATAGGCGAGCCAGATGCAGATTTCGTAGAGCACGATCATGGGCAGGGCCATGAGCATCAGTGTGAAGGCATCCGGCGTCGGTGTGAGCACCGCGGCGGCCACGAAGATGCCGACGATGGCGTAGCTGCGGGTTCTCGACATGGTTTCATAACTCAGCAGACCGAGTTTCACGAACACCATCACCACCACCGGCAGTTCGAAAGACAGGCCGAACAACAGGGTGAACTGCATGGCGAAGTCGATGTACTCCGTGATGCGCCAGTCATTGGAGATTCCCATGTCCTTGCTCCATTGCGCGAAGAACAGCAAGGCGCGGGGCAGGACCATGTAGTAGGCGAAAACCGCGCCCGCGAGAAACAGTCCGAAGCCCACCGCCATGGCGGGCCACATCACACGCTTCTCATGGCTGTGCAGGCCCGGCAGCACGAACTGGAGGAGGAACCAGAGCAACAGCGGGAAGGAAACCACGATGCCGGCGAAGAACGAGATCTTCATGGAGAGCATGAAGCCTTCGGTAGGCTTCAGCGATGACAGCATCTTCAGGTTCCCCTCGATGTCGCCGTCGGTCTTCGGTTTGGTTTGAAGCAGGGCGGTGACCTGCTTTTTCATATCGTCGCTTTCCCCCAGGCCTTTTACGAAATCCGCTTGTTTGTCCTCCGGCAGAAACATCGCCGCCCGCAGGATGCTCACCGACTTCGCATGGAAAACGAGGTCCTTCTCCGGCAGTGACTGGTAGAAAACCTCCCGTTGCTCCGGAGTGAGGGAGAGAGCCACGTTCTCGACCTTCCGCGCGTCCGTCCATTTGTCCACCGTGAGGAGGTGGGGGGCGTCCGTCGGCAGCGTCTCCTGGATCTGGATCGTCCGGACCTCCTCCACCGGCAGGCGGAAGAATTCCATGAGTTGGGGATTGTAGGCGAAACACGCGACCATGGCGATCACCAGCGTCACCACCATCTTGGTGACCATCACGCGCAGGTCCTCCAGGTGCTCGAGAAACGGCTTTTCGTGATCCGGATGGGAGTTCTCCCGGAGTTGGATGGCTTTTTTCAGCAGGTACATGCTTGTGGGGGCGGGATTCAAGCCTCGCAATCCCCTTACCGCAAGGGCAGATAATTCGGGCATTGCGGCGGAGCGGCGGCTGTTCCAAACTCCGGCACACCCCTCCGGTGGGAAAATTCGCCATGTTCCAGCTCGATTCCCTGATCTCCGACTTTCCGATCCTCGATCAAACGATCCAGGGCCGCCGCCTCGTTTACCTGGACAACGCGGCCACCACGCAAAAGCCGATGGCGGTCCTGCTGGCTTCGCGCCACTACTATGAGGCGGTGAATTCGAACATCCACCGCGGCACGCACTACCTCGCGCGGCTGGCGACCGAGGCGTTCGAAAAGGCGCGCCAGACGGTGGCCGGTCATTTGAACGCGGCCACTCCGGACGAGGTGATCTTCACCTCCGGCACCACGGATGGCATCAATCTGGTGGCGAACGTGCTCGCGCTGTCCGGCCGCATCCGGCCCGGGGATGAGATCCTCATTTCCACCCTGGAGCATCACTCGAACATCGTGCCATGGCAGATGCTTTGCGAGCGGACCGGCGGTGTCCTGAAAATCATCCCCTGCCATGAGGACGGCTCGCTCGATCAGGAAGCGTTCCTCGCGCTGCTCAACGAGCGCACCAGGATTCTCTCGCTGACCTGGATCTCCAACTCCTTCGGCACGGTCAATCCCATCGCGGAGATGACCGCCGCTGCGAAAAATGCCGGCGCGCTGGTGCTCATCGACGCGGCGCAGGCGACCGCGCACATGCACATCAACGTGCAGGCCCTCGGCATCGACTTCCTCGCGCTCTCCGGCCACAAGGTTTACGCGCCTACCGGCATCGGCGTGCTGTGGGGGCGGGCCGATGTCCTGAACTCCCTGCCACCATGGCGCGGGGGTGGGGAAATGATCAAGGAGGTCACTTTTGAAAAAACGAGCTACAACGAGCTTCCCTTCAAGTTCGAGGCGGGCACGCCGAACATCGAGGGTGCCATCGCCCTCGCCGCCGCGTTGGATTTCCTCAATGGAACGGGCCTGAGCGCCATTCAGAAACACGAGCGCGAGCTGATCCGCTCCGCCGCCGACGCGCTTTCCAGTATTCCCGGCATCCGGTTCTACGGGCCGGATGACCGTGCGGGAGCGCTTTCCTTCAATGTGGAAGGGGTGCACCAGTACGACCTCGGGACCCTGATGGACCAGATGGGCGTCGCGGTGAGAACGGGCCACCATTGCTGCCAGCCGCTGATGGCCCGCTTCGGCATCACCGGTACCGTGCGTGCGTCATTCGCGGTCTACAACACCGATAAGGACGTGGAAGCCCTGGCGGAGGCGGTGGGCCGCTCCGTGGCGATGCTCCGTTAGGCAGGTGGTCCGGCGCATCACGGTTTCGCGGTCATTTTTTGGAAATCGAAGGAGTAAACGGCGCGGTTCGAGGAACCCACCAGCAGGCTTTTGCCATCTTCCGACAAGGACAGCGATGTGGCGGTCCAAGGTACGGAGATGGATTGGAAGGGTTTCTGCGAGGATACGGCCATTACGGCGATGACGGAGCCTTTGCCGCGGATGGTGGGAATGGCGACGATCCATCGTTCGTCGGAGCTGAGGAGCGCGCCCGTGGCCTGCAGTTCCCAGTTGCCCGGCAGGGTTGCCAAGAGAGTGCCTTTCGCCGCGCCTCCCGCCCTGTTGCCTGCTGGAAGGGTCCAGATCATGCGGGGATTCGCGCCGAACGGGATGCCGAACAACCGGTCGCCGGTCGAATCCGCCGCAATGATGTCCGATCCGAGTTTCTCGGAGTCTTTCCTGCCCGTCAGATCCAGACTGTAGAAACCCGAAGCGGCCCTGACGAAGACCGAGAAAGGGGTCGTGCCGGTCATGAAGGTGCGCGGGTTCATGTTGATGTCGCCGGGAACCCGCACATTGACGGGATCCGAATTATCGAGCGGCCGGTAGCGGACGACACAGCATGTCGCGGTGATGATGTTTTCGCCCTTCGGATCGATCCGGATGTTCATGACCATCGGTTCCTTGTTGTTCCGCCCGTCCTCCTTGAAGACGATCTGGCCCTTCACCCGGGGAATGTTGTCCGGCTTGCGGGAGACCCTGCCGCGGATGCCCTTGAGATCCCACATGAGGAAATGATGTCCGTCCGCGGCGTAAACCTTCGCCTTTTCCTCCACGATGACGGGCGACTGCATCCGTACTTCCAGGCCGTCATCACTTGCCGGGGACGAGAGCTCGGCGATCTGCTCACCTTCCTTCGACCACAGCAGGAGGCGGCTTTCATCGCTGGAAATGATGTAGTTGCCGGTGATGGAAAATCCGGCCTCGGTGACCGGGCAACAGTGGGGCGGACGCAGCTTTGTTTCGAAGGCCACCATCGTCTCCCACGATGAGGAATTGCGGACCCTCCCGCCTCCGTTGTCGAAAGTGACGAAAAAAGCGCCGTTTTCAGAAAAATCCGCAAGATGCGAACCACCCGTGTATTCCACCCGGCGCTCTCCTGCCGGTCCGGCGGTGGGGAGATGGATGGTCCGGATACAGCTCGAAAGGACGAGCTTCTTTCCGTCCGGGGTGAACCGGGCTGTCCATTTGTAGTCCCTGCCCGAGGGAGAGGTTTCGAGTTTCAATTCATTGAGCCTGGTCAGGGCGCCATCCGTTTCCTGTCGGAAAAGCACCGCGTGATAGCCGTTGTGGAAGACCACGAACTCGTTGCGGACGCCTCCGGTCCAGACGCAGGCTTGTTTTTCCTCAGCCACCGGGCCCACATCGATTTTTTCCGCCGTCTCCGCTCCGGCCTTGATGACGAGGCACTCATTGGGAGATTTGTCGCAAGGACGTGTGACGTACAAGCGGTCGCCTGAAAACGCGAGGTGATCGCTCACCGCCCCTTCTGTGCCGGAACCATTGCCGGGAAGATCGACGCGACGGACCAGTTCTCCCGATTCCGCATCATACCACGATACCGCAGCCGGTCTGGAAGGGGTCGATTCCCGCAGCCGTTCGTGGTATTTTTCGAGGCTTTCGGGGTCGTTGTCGGTTGGGGGTGGGATGACCGCCGGCGTGCCGGGCAGATTGTGAAGAATGACCACCTGGCTGCCATCAGGGGTGAAACGGACGTCGATGATCCCCATTCTTTTTTCGAAGGCCCACTTCGGCTCACCGGTTGCCAGATCAAAGCACTCGCCGATGAAGGCGGATTGTTCGGAGAGGCGGCAGGCGAACAGCAGCCTGCCATCCGGAGAGACCGACCATTCCGTGCCTGCTTCGATGACTTCGTTCGTCATCACCTGGCCGGTGGGGTAGTTCGGTGTCATCCGCGTGATGCGTCGTTCGGTTTCCACATACCAGATTTGGTCGGACAGCCTCTGGACCTGCTCACCGACGCCGGCCGGTAGGCCGAGACGGGGGTCTCCGTGGATTTTCGTGAGAAATTCCGGAGCTTGGGCATTGGGATCGTAACGCTTGAGCGGGCCGAGGGATTCCACCCGGTTTTCCAGGGCTGCATGGGCGGGGAAGCCGGCCGCCATCGCGATAGTGAAAGCGGCCCGGAGGAGAAAGAGATGTTTCATGTGGATCAATGGAGCGGCGGAGGGCATGGGAGCCATGCCGCACATGATCTAACAAAACACCCGGACCGGCGGCTGACAATCGCAAATCCTGTTCAACCTTCCGTCACCGCGCTCCATAAGGCTCCGCTTCTCAGGCGAACATGCCGCGCCGGGCGAGGTGGCTGAGCCAGGGGGCGAACGCGAGTTCCGGGCAACGGGTTTTCGAAAATGCGGCGAGTTCCTCGATGCTGCGGCCGCCGTCCATGGCTGCCAGGACCTGGTAGTGCGCGGTGGGAAACGCGCAGGGTTTGTGCCATGCGTCCACGAGCGGCAGGTGGTTCCGCGCGCAAAGCAGGCGGAAGGCGTCGAGTCCGGGGAATGCGGGTGGCTCGGGATCGTAGTGCAGGGACTCGATTCGAGGGCTCACCCATCCTCGGGTGATGCCGGTGAAAAGCTGCCGGGCGATCCACTTCCCATCGCGCCCGGGCAGGCAATGCAGCACCTCTTCCATTTCCACGCAGGCGGGGGCGAATGAATCGATCACTTGGAAAAGTTCGATCTCCTCCGGATCGTCCGGCGGGTGGCTGGCGCGGACCGCCAGATCCAGCATGAGGCCGGACGGCACGCGCGGGGCGATGGGTGCGTCCTCCCGGCAGAGCACGCCGGAGCGGAACGTCCTGCCCGCCGCCTCGTCCACCGCCATTTGGAAATCGAGCGGATCGGTCGCGCGGGCCTCCAGCTTCGCGAGGGTTTCCGCGCCGAGGTTGGACGGGATATTGCCACCGGGATCGGTTTCCCCGAGCCAGCGCAGCCCGGCATTCGCGGCGGCTTGGGCGAAGCGGTCGAGCGGCCAGGCGTCGTTCACCGGGCCGAAGTCGTCGAAGGCGAGGATCGCCGGTCCCTTGGCCAGCATGTCGTCGATGATGGCGGCTTCCGGATTACCCGCGGGGGTGAGTTCCTTCAACAGGAGAAGGCAGGAAACCAGATCCCCGCCGCCCGCCTGTTGGATGGCGCGGACCTTCGCGATCACCGGCCTGCGGGGTTTCCAACCGCTTTCCAGATTGAAGCTCACGGTCGCGATGCCCGAGGGCGCGAGGTGCCTGCGGCAGAAGACGAGCAGGGCGGCCTTCACCGCATCCGGCACCCATGAGAAAAATCCGTGCGCGATGATGAAATCGAACGGACCACCCTCCGGTTCGTAGGTGGTCAGGTCCGCCGCGTGGAACACCACGTTCGTCACCCCGGCGGCGACCGCGCGTTCGTTAGCCTCGTCGATCGAGCGTTCGGCCAGATCGATTCCGATGAAGTCGCTCTCCGGCCAGCGCATCGCCAGCGGGATGAGGTTGTGTCCCGAGCAACAGCCGATTTCCAGAATCCTGGCACCGCGCGGATGCTTCACGTCCAGCCCGCCGATGCGGGCGGCCACCGCGGACATCGCGGGATCCGAGAGGGGATGGCTCATCGGCGGATAAACCTGTTCCTGGTAAAGTTGGTGAATGACGTCCGACATGTTTTTCAGGAAATCCGGCGGACCTTGATGCGGTCCCAGTACATCCGGTCGCGCCAATCATGGAACATTTCCCCATGGCTTTCCAAGCGGGGTCCGGTGGCCACGGCATCACCGGCGACGAGCACCTCGTTCATGCTCTGCAGGGTGGTCAGGCTCCTGACGGTGGGAAATGAACCGCGCAGGATTTTCCGTGTGAGCGATTGCATGGTCCGGTGGCCGGGGCCGACCACGAGGTTCACCGCCAGCAGGCCGCCCGGTGCCACGGCGCGGCGCAGGTGGTCCATCAGTTCGGAATTCCACGCGCGCGGGCGGAAGACGTCGGTTTTGCCGGCCAGGTAGATGTCGTCGAACACGACGTCGAACCGCCGCTGGTTTTTCGCCAGCCATTCATAGGCGTCCGCCGTGTGGATCTCGATACCGAGTTCGTCCAGGTCCATGTGCCGCCGCGCGAGGGAAACGATCTCGCCGTCGATGTCGATGGCCGTCAGCTGGCAATCCGGCAGCAGGTGGCGCAGCACGCGGTAGGCGGTGCCGCCTGCCAGGCCCAGCATGAGGATGGAGCGCGGTGGCCCGTCCTTGCGGAGCAGCACGGAGGCGGCGATGAGGTCCCACGCGAGTCCCGTGAGGAAACGCCTGCTGTGGTGCCAGGCATGGATGGCACCGGCCACGCGGAACTCCGTCGCCACATCCGATTTCCAAACCTCAAGGGACTGGAATTGGGTATGAACGGTTTCCACGCGACGCATCGGCAGGGATGTTGCGGCGGGTTCGCGGGGGAGTCGAGGATTTCAGGGATGGGCGGGGGGATTCTTTTCCAGCCGCAAAAAAGGTGGGAAAATCCGTGAAAGCAGATCGGGTCAGGGTACGCACGGAAGACACGCCGAAGGGGCAGGCTACATGCCTCACCGCCTCAGCTTGTCGGACTTTTTCCAGAAATCCCTTCCGGCGGCGGTTTCCATGTCCGCCATGAGCCACAACTGGCGGGCGAGGCCGCCGTTGGTGATGAGGTCCTTGGCGGGTTCCTTTTTCCAAGCCTCGTAGTGGAAGTCGCAGTCGGTCTTCGCGCGTTTCAGGAGGTAGTCCTCCTTCGTCCAGCGGTAGAGTTCCAGATCCGCCTCGACCATGAGGTGGGACCACTTGATGGAGTCCCGGTATTGGCCGGTCTTGCTGTCGGTGAAGGCCTTGGCGGCGACCCCCATCTTCTTCGCCTCGTCCAGGTAGATGTCCTCGCCGGTGAGGGAATAGAGGCAGGTGTAGGCGCGGAGCATCATCGCGCTGTTGTAGGTGAGCTGGCCGCCGTTCACCTGGCCGGTGACGACGTTGATCGCGTCGCCGAACAGGCTGTTGCCCCCACGCAGCGTCTTGGTGGTCCATTTTACGATCTTGCCGCCGTCCGCGATGTATTTCGGGGCCTCCTTGGGCTCGCAGAATTTCGAGAGCCGGAAACAACCGACGGCGGCCGGGGCGTTCACGCAGGTGTTCTTGGAGTCGCCGGTGTGTTTTTCATGCCACCAGATGCCGCCGCCGCCGACTTCGTCCCAGCCGCTCATCACGAACTCGAGCACTTCGGTGGCGCGTTTGAGGTAGCGGGATTCCCCGCTCATCTCGTAGGCCTCGAGGAACATGATGACCATCCAGGCGTTGTCATCGTAATACTTGTCATTCCCGCCTCCGGCGGTGGGGGAAGGTTCGTAGCCGGGGATCTTCACCTTGGTGTCCCAGTAAACCTCCATGCCTTCGAAATATTTCCGCATGATGGATTTGTATTTCGGATCATGGCGGGTGGCGGCCACCACCGCGGAGAACATGACGCCGCCGCCCCAGATGAAGTCCGGATCGTCCTTGTCGATCGCGCCCTTGTAGAGATCGCGCTTTTTCAGCCAGAAATTTTCGTGGGTGTGGGCCATCACCTCCGCCGCCCGCTTGCCGTAAACGCCGGATTCCGCCGACTGCCCCCAGCTCCTGCCGGACAGTCCGCAGGCAAGGATGCCCGAGCCCATGGTCTTCAGCAGGTGGCGGCGTGTGTGGAGGTTTTTCATGGGTTGCTGCGTCAGAACACGCGCTGGTCGGCCCCGTCCTGTCAATTCCCCTTGCCCGGCTTTTTTCGCTTTCCGGAAAATTCCGCACCGCCAGACTCGCGGGCATGAACTTCGGCATCATCGGCACCGGGAGCATCGGACGTTTTCACGCGGAGGCCATCCGGGCGATGGACGGCGGCACGCTGCACTCGGTTTTCCAGCGGAATCCGCAAAATGCGGCGGACTACGGGGTGAGGTCGTATTCGGATCTCGCGGAGTTCCTGTCGGATCCCGAGTTGGAGATCGTCACCATCGCCACGCCTTCCGGCGCCCATTTCGAGCCGGCGCTGGCGGCGCTTGCGGCGGGCAAGCATGTCGTCTGCGAGAAGCCGCTGGAAATCACGGCGGCCCGCATCGATGAAATGTCCGCAGCCGCCAAGAACGCCGGCAGGACCCTGGCGGCGATCCTCAACCGTCGGTTCAATCCGGCAATGTCCGCCTTCAAGGCGGCGGCGGACGCGGGCCGTTTCGGGAAAATCACCTCAGCCTCGTGTTATGTGAAATGGTTCCGCGACCAGGCCTACTACGACTCCGCCGAATGGCGTGGGACTTGGGAGCTCGATGGCGGCGGCGCGCTGATGAACCAGGCCATCCACAGCATCGACGCGCTGCTGCACCTCGCCGGTCCGGTGAAATCCGTGCGGGCGAACACGGCGTGCCTCGCGCACGAGCGCATCGAGGTGGAGGACATGGCCGTGGCGTTGCTGGAATTCGAAAATGGGGCGCGCGGCGTGATCGAGGGCTCCACCTGTTCGTGGTCGAAAGCCGGCCACCCCGCCCGCGTCCAGATCTGCGGCACGGAGGGCTCGGTCTTCCTGGCGGATGAAACTTTCGAGGCGTGGGATTTCAAACACGGGCAACCACACGATGAGGAGATCCGCGCCACCCTGATGCGCGGAAACCAGGCCGCGCTGGGCGGCAACGACCCGAAGGCGATCCAGTTCCACCAGCACCAGCGGAACTTCGAAGAGGTGGTGAACGCCATCCGCGAGGGCCGCGAACCGAGCACCTCCGCCGGTGAGGCGAGGAAGGCGGTGGAGCTGATCGAGGCGATTTACGCAAGCGCGGCGGCTGGTGGCGAGGTGCGGTTCCTGACATGATTTTTTTGGAGAATTGTGGATCTTCCGGGGGCGGGTGGGGGAGGATAGCATTGCCAGATTGTCGGGAATGGCGGAGGTTTCCGGCATGGTCTGTGGTAGCCCGGGAGGGATGGTATCATGAGTGCGGGTGAAACGAGCTGGACGATCGTCGGCCAGGGGCTTGCGGGAACCTGTCTGGCGTGGGCGTTGTGGGAGAGGGGGGAGGAGTTCCGCATCATCGATCGCGGCGAGGGCGGCAGTTCACGGGTGGCGGCGGGGATGGTGAATCCGGTCACGGGAAAGAATTTCGAACCGAGCTGGCGGATCTCCGAGTTCCTGCCGGACGCGCTGGCGTTTTATGCCGCGGTGGAGGGGCGCATCGGGAGGCGGGTGTGGAATCCATTTCCGGTGCTGCGGTTGGCGGGGAATGACAAGGAGTGGCGGAAAATAGTCTCGAAGCTGGATGCGCCGGAGGTGGCTCCATGGGTTGCTGGTCAGGTGGCACCGCCGGATGGCTGGGCGGGTGCGGTTGAACTGCGGGGCGGCGGCAGGCTGGACACGCGGGCGTTCATGGACGGATCGCGGGATTTTTTTGAGAAGCTGGGATGCTGTCGGACGGGGGATTTTAAGGACGCTCCGTCGCCCCGGACGATCCGTTGCGAGGGCGCGGCAGGGCTGCTGGGCGGTGGCTACGGGCCGCAGCGTTGTGCGAAGGGGGAGATCCTGACGGTGCGGGCGGAGGACTGGGATGAGACGCGAATCCGCATCGGCGCGGGGGGCTGGCTGGTGCCGTTGGGCGGAGGGCTTTTCAAGGCGGGCTCGACGTATGAGTGGAACGAACTGGACGAACTGCCGACGGCGAAGGGCCGGGCGCGGGTGGAGGAGATCGCTGGCCGGCTCGGGGGCGGGGCTTTCGAGGTCATCGGCCACGAGGCGGGGGTGCGGCCGATCCTGCGCCGCAGCCAGCCGTTGATCGGCCCGATGGCGGATGGCGGATGGATGTTCAACGCGCTGGGGTCGAAGGGCTCGCTCTACGCGCCGGGGATGGCGGCGAGGTTGGCGGCATGGCTGGTGGATGGCACGGAGCCCGAGCCGGAGGTGGACTTCAGGAAATTTTCCTCCCAGTCTGACGGGCATGAGTGACGCGCAGTTCCCACCAAGACCGACGGCGCTGGCGCAGGAGATGTTGCGTCCGCTGGTTTTTGAGGGGGACCTCGTGATCGATGCGACAGCGGGCAACGGCCATGACACGCTTTTCCTGGCGGAGTGCGTCGGTGTGTCCGGACGGGTGCTGGCGTTCGATGTGCAGGCGGCGGCGCTGGCGGCGGCGGGGCGGTTGCTCGGCGGGGCCGGGCTGGCGGAACGGGTGTCGTTTTTCCACGAATCCCATGGCCGGATGGAGGAGCGTGCCGCGGCGGGATCGGTGGCGGCGGTGATGTTCAATCTGGGTTACCTGCCGGGTGAGGATCACGCGCTGACGACGGAGGCGGATGAAACACTGGCGGCGCTGGAATCGGCGGCGCGGTTGTTGAAATCCGGCGGGGTGCTCTCGGTGGTGTGTTATCCCGGCCACCCGGCGGGAGCGGTCGAGGCGAAGGCGGTGGAACAATGGATGGCCGGGAAGACGGCGGACGGGTGGCGGGTGGCGAGATACGGCGCGCTGGGGACGAGAAGGCCGGCGCCGTTTTTGTTGTTGGGGGGAAGAGGTGTCAGGTTGCGTTGAGTCTGAAAACCAGCGCGGCTCATCCCTCCGAAGGTTTCCGCCGGTAGCTCAGGAAACATTCTCCGTCCCGTGGCTCGAAGTGGTTGATCTCGAAATCCAGCGACCTGGGAAGAAATTCCGACGGAATGCCGGTGACGGTGGGGGCTGAGAGCCCGCCGAAAAGCGTGTGTCCGGCGAGGGTGAGGTGGAATTCGTCGATGGCATCCAGCTCCGCCAGCGCGCGGACCAGTTCGCCGCCGCCCTCGCAGTGGAGGTGTTTCACTCCAAGGTCCGTGGCGAGGGTGCCGAGGAATGCCGGCAGGGTGGTGTGGTGCGCGGTCGCTCCCGGGATTTCCCCGGCTCGGTCTCCGGTGACGCAGAGGTGGATCGCTCCGCCCGGTTTCTGGAAAACCGGCAGATCGGGATCCAGCGAGCCGCCGCGGGTGACGATGCAGCGCAGCGGCTGCACGGTTTTTCCCGGGACGGTCATGGTCATCCGGTCCGCGACAAGCGTGCCCTTCCCGACGAGGATGGCATCCGCCGTGGAGCGCAGGGCGAGCAGGCGCGTGTGGTCCGCAGGGGACGTCCAACCGCTGGGGCGCTTGCCGGTGGAGGAGATTTTTCCGTCGGCAGAGATCGCGAAGTTCACGGAAATCCATGGTTTTTCCATGCGCCAAGGCACCCGTTCCGCACGGGGAATGCAAGCACCGCCTTCTGATCCAGTGCTTGCCAATATCCCACCGCGCGGTCATGGGAGCGGCACCTCACGTGGGGAACCCATTGATATGTCCATTCCAGATCTCCCGATCATCCTGACGTTGATCGTCATTCTCATCACGCTCGTCGCCTTCATCCGGGAGTGGGCCGCACCGGATGTCATCGCGCTCTCTATCCTCTGTCTGGTGGTGGCGCTGGGGCTGGTGGACGCGTCGAAGATGACGGATGTCTTCAGGAACGAGGCCCCCATCACCATCGCCGCGCTGTTCGTCATCGGCGGCGCGTTGGAGAAATCCGGCGCGGTGGACCACATCGGGCGTCTGTTGCGGGACCGGCTTTCGGGGAATGTCCGCTGGGCGATCCTTTCGTTCTCGCTGCTGAGCGTATTCTTCAGCGCGTGGATGAACAACACCGCCATCGTGGCCATCATGCTGCCGGTGACGCTCGGTTTCGCCCGGTCCAAGAACATCGCTGCCTCCAAGCTGCTGATGCCGCTTTCCTACGCCTCCATCCTCGGAGGCTGCTGCACGCTCATCGGCACCTCCACGAACATTCTGGTGAACGGCGCGCTGCGGGATCTGGGGGAGCCGACGATGGGCATGTTCGAGCTCGCGCCGCTGGGCATCCCGCTGGCCATCGCTGGCGTGGGTTATCTGGCCATCTTCGGGCCGAAGCTGATTCCTGACCGCTCGTCCATCACCGGCAGTATGGAGATCGAGATGCGGACCACGCCGCTCTACCATGTGCTCATTTCCGAGACTTCCGGGCTGATCGGGAAAAAACTCGTCGACACACCGCTGGCGGACCGTGCCACCGGCATCCACGTCATGGAGGTCCGCCGCAAGGGGACGCGCGTGATGCTGCCGCTTTCGAAGATCGTGGTGGAGAAAAACGACCGCTTCATGATGGCTCTCCACCGCCGCGGCGGACGGGCGGCCGAGCCGGAGGCGTTCTTCGCCAGCATCGGCGCGCAGTTGATTTCCCAGGTCGACGGCATCGTGTCCGAGCTGGTCATCTGCGACGAGTCCTCGCTGGGCGGCATCACGCTGGCGCGTTCGGATTTCCGGCAGAAATACAACTGTGTGGTGCTCGCGGTGCACCGGAACGGGGTGAACATCACCGACCGGATCGCGGACCTTCCGCTCGATCCCGGCGACACGCTGCTCGTCATCACCGCGCGGAACAACCTCGCCGCGCTGGAGGAGACGCGGGATTTCATCCTGACGGACTCGCCGGAGGACCAGCCCGCCGCCGGGGAGGTCGCGAAACCGAACGGCCACGTCATCCTGTCCTGGGCGAGCCTGATCGGCGTGGTGCTCGTCGCGACGCTTTCGGACCTGCTGCACCCCGTCTATCCTTGGGTGCCGGATATCCCGATCCATTTCTGCGCGCTGGTCGGCGCGCTGCTGTTGCTCTGGCTCAAGGTGCTCACGCCGCGCCAGGCCTACGCCAGCATCGACTGGCAGGTTCTCATCATGCTATACGGATTGCTGGGCCTGGGGATGGCGATGCAGAACACCGGCACGGCGCAATGGCTGGCCGAGACGCTGGTGAACACCGCGAAGGGTTTCATCTCCCCGGAGCACCTGCCGCTGGCGCTGCTCTGGATGGTTTTCCTGATGACCCTGCTGCTCACGGAAGTGCTGTCCAACAACGCGACGGCGGTCATGATGGTGCCCATCGTGGTGAAAATGGCGCACGAGCTCGACGTGAATCCGTGGGCGTTCGTCATGGCTGTCACCGTGGCCGCCTCCACCGCCTTCGCGCTGCCGATGGGCTACCAGACGCACATGATGGTCTATGGTCCCGGCGGCTATAAATTCCGGGATTTCCTGCGGGTGGGCATTCCGTTGAATCTCATCTGCTGGGTCATCGCGTGCCTGCTGATCCCTTGGATCTGGCCGTTCCACAAATGATGGGGCGGGGGACCGCAAAACCGAAGGTCGCGGAGCGCGGCGTCGACGCGGCACTCCAGGAAGCCCTTGTCAGATCGAAAGATCCACCGTCAGATCCCCGCCCAGGCCCTCGATGGCGGCGATGAGCGTGGCGCTCTCCGTATCTTCTGGAATGGAAACGATGCCATGCGCCCGGAACATCGGCTGGCCGGTCATCGGCGCGCTTTCCAGGCCGGTGGTGAGTTCCTCGATGTTCCCGCCCGCGCTCGCCACGGCGGCGGAGAGCTCCTTCACGATGCCCGGGCGGTCGTTCCCCACCACATCCACCACCACGGTGCGGCG
This sequence comes from Luteolibacter yonseiensis, assembly GCF_016595465.1. NCBI lineage: Bacteria > Pseudomonadati > Verrucomicrobiota > Verrucomicrobiia > Verrucomicrobiales > Verrucomicrobiaceae > Luteolibacter > Luteolibacter yonseiensis. The sequence goes on from NZ_JAENIK010000011.1 coordinate 1,227,751, forward strand.
GGTGGCGCTTTCCTCCGCCTCCTCGCGCACGGCGAGGATGGTGAGGCCGGAATTCCCGGGTGCCTGGAGTTCGGAAATGAGGGCATCCACGGACGCCGTATCGCACTCGATGCGTGCGATCCCGGCGAACTGTCCCGCCAGACGGGCCATGCGGCTTTCCAGCCAGTTTCCGCCGTGGGCGGACACCGTGTCCGCGAGCGAACTGACGAGGCCGGGGCGGTCGGTGCCGAGCACCGTCATGACGAGGTAGGATTTCATGACAGAAAACAAGCAGAGCCACCGTGAAATGCGAGACGTTTTCGCGCCTTTCCGCACCCATCCGATTTCCGGCCTGCCGCCTTGTGAAGTCGGAAAAAGTGGGGCAGGCTCCCGCTCGATCTGACCAGAAAGCCCTATGGCAAACGACCATCCGTTCCAGAATTTGTTTGAAACCCTCGGACGTGTCCCGACCGCACATGCGGAAACGGTGAACCGCCAGGCTTCCGAAATCCTCGCCGACATCCTCGCCGTCCCTCTGGACCACGCGGGCCGCTGCATCCTGCTGCGCGCGCCCCGGGCCGGCTACGGCAAGACCCACCTCCTTTCCCGGACCCAGCACCGGCTCGGCGCGGTGAACGAATTCATCCCCCTGCACGCCGCCTCGGGCTTCAGGATCGATGCCGCCACCGTCACCTCGGACATCCTGCGGCGGCTGGTGCGCCAGCTTCCCGCCTCGGGCGGGCTGACCACCCTGGACCTGCTGGTGCGCCGCTTGTTCGCCTCCTCGCTTGAGCCGCTCGTCAGCTCCGGAGAAGTGCCGTCCGAGGACCGCGTGGGCGCGCTCGCCGCCCTGCGGAACCGCCCGGTGGAGACCTTCGATTTCCACCACCCCTACGCCGCCACCGCCCACTGGGCGAAGGAAAACTTCGAGCTCCTCAGCCAGCGCCTCAGCTACGAACTCGCCCAGCGCAGCGGCCAAGCCGTCCGCGAGGTGGATTTCTGGGTGGGCGTGTTTTTCCGCTTTTCCTCCTCCGCCCTCGACAATCCGGACCGCGTCCACGTGCTCACGGAGAGCATCCTGCCCGCCACCGGCACGGAAATGGAGCGGCTGGAGGCCCTGCTCGGCCTGCTCACCTTGTTGGTCCGCGTGGTGCTCGTCGCCGACGACCTGGAAGGATTCTCCACCGATGAAACCGCCGCCCTCCGGCTCGCCGCCTTCCTCGGTGCGCTCCGCCACTCGGTCGGCCGCGTCGATGTCATCCTCTCCCTCAATGACGACATCTGGCACAGCGCCTTCATCCCCCGCCTCAGCGGAGGACTCGCCGACCGCCTGTCCGAGATCGTCGTGGAACTCGAACCGCTCGGCGAAACGGAAATGGCGGCGTTGCTCGACTCCCGCGCGCCAGGAATGGGGAAACAACTGCTCGGCGGCATCGACCTCGCGAAATCCGGCACCCACCCGCGCGGCCTCATCCGCGCGGCAGGCCAGGCCTGGCTGAAGGCAAAAGCCCCCTCCGCCGGCAAACCCGTGGTCGCCGCGACCCCCGCTCCTGTGAATGCCCCCCTCGTCGCGAAGCCCGCGCCGGTCCCTCCTCCCTTGCCCGAGCCACCTGCCTCCATTCCGGTGCTGGCCCCGGTCTTCGAGCCCGCCCCTGCTCCAGCGGCCACTGGATTCCAATGCCCGCCGCCCCTTCCTCCATACGAGGATGCCAAGGTTTCCGCTCCGGCGGCCTCCGCTCCAACGGTGACCATCACCGGAGCCGCCGACTCCGGCACTTTCGCCACCCCGCCTCCACAGGAGAAAAAGACCCCGCCCACGCCGGATTTCTCCCAATCCGCCGCCACTCCGGAACCTCCGGACTCGCCATTCAAGATCGTCGAGGAAAAATCCGTCGCGGAAAAACCCGCACCATCCCCCTACGAACCACCGCCGGGGTGGATCCCACCCAAGCGGCAGCCCATTTTCCGAGACCAACAGGCCGAGGTCATCCAGCCGATTTTCATTTCCCAGCCTGCTGCCGCCGCGCCGGAAGCCACCTCCACCCCTGTGAGCGCCGCCTATTTCCAATCCTCCACGCCGGTCTTCCAGGCCGTCCACGAAGAACCCTCCAAGCCGCAACTCGCTCCGGAAACCGCCGTCGCATTCGCCGCGCCCGGGGAAAATGCTTCCCAACCCCCTGAAACGCCCGCTTCCCCGACATTCCAACTGCCGCCGGATTCGCCGTTCGAGATTGTCGCCACGGAAGAGGAACCCTCCGTGGCTCCAGCTCCGGCGTCAGCCCCGGCGCCAGCCGCTGTGCCTGCTCCGGCGGCCCCATCCACGTCGGAAAATCCACCGTCCAACGCCGCCGGCACCGACCGCGTGGACGACCTGCTGCGCCAATTCCGCGAACGCTACAGTCGCGGGAGCTTGTGAAAATTTTCACAAACCCCTTGCGAATCGGCCCGCTTTGGGTGCTTATTTCTGCGGCAAATCCGGCATGAGTACCACGACCCAAGAATTCGAAGCTCCCGACACCATCGCCCGCGCCGCCCGCGCCGCGGACAGCTACCATGCGGAAACGGACGATCTCGTCGGCGAGCGCATGGTGCTGAACATGGGACCTTCCCACCCGGCGACCCACGGCGTGCTCCGTCTCATCCTCGAACTCAACGGGGAAATCATCCATTCCGCCGATCCCGACGTCGGCTTCCTCCACCGGGGGGACGAGAAAATCGCGGAAAACATGCACTACAACCAGTTCGTGCCCTACACGGACCGCCTCGACTACCTCGCCCCGCTCGCGAACAACGTCGCCTACGCCTGTGCCGTGGAAAAACTCATGGGCTGGACGCTGCCACCGCGCGGCCAGGCCCTCCGCGTGCTCTGCTGCGAGCTCGCCCGCATCTCCTCCCACATGCTAGGGGTCGGCGTCTGCGCCATGGACGTCGGTGCGATGACCGTCTTCCTCTACACCTTCACCGAGCGCGAGAAAATCTACAACATGTGCGAGCAGCTCACCGGAGCCCGCTTCACCACCTCCTACACCCGCGTTGGCGGTCAATTGCGCGACATGCCCGCCGGCTTCGAAGCAACCGTCCGTCAGTTCCTCGACGAATGTTCCGTCACCATCGAGGAAATTTCCAAGCTTCTCGACAAGAACAAGATCTTCCTGGACCGCATGGTCGACGTCGGCGTCATCAGCCGCGAGTCCGCCATCGCCTGGGGCATGACCGGCCCGAATCTCCGCGCCTGCGGCGTCGAGCGGGACCTCCGCAAGGACAGCCCCTACCTCGGCTACGAGAAATACGACTTCGACGTCCCTATCGCCGATGAAGGCGACTGCTACGCCCGCTACCAGTGCCGCATGGAGGAGATGCGCCAGTCCATCCGCCTCTGCCGCCAGGTGCTCGACACCATGCCGGAAGGCCCGGTGAACCTCGCGGACCCGAAGAGCATCCTGCCGAACAAGGAGCGCGTGCTCATGTCGATGGAGGAGCTCATCCACCACTTCATCGTCTCCACCCAGGGCATCGACGCCCCGGCCGGAGAAGTCTATTTCGCGGCGGAGAACCCCAAGGGCGAGCTCGGATTCTACATCCACTCCAAGGGCGGCGGAGTTCCCTACCGCCTGAAGATCCGCAGCCCCTCGTTCTGCAACCTTTCCATCACCTCCAAGCTGCTCCCCGGCCACATGGTCTCCGACATCCCCGCGATCCTCGGCTCGCTGGACTTCGTCATGGGCGAGTGCGACCGCTGATCAGATCCTTTTCCCCATGAAAGCACTCCCCGCCATCCTCGCCTCGCTCTCACTCAGTGGATACGCTTCCGCCGCCTTTGAAAGCTGGACGAACAAGGAGGGGAAATCCGTCGAACTTGATCTCATGAAGGTCACCCAGGCAGACGGCCAGCCCCAGGGGGAGTTCAAGCTGCGCGACGGCCGCACCGCCATCCTCAAGGCCTCGGATCTGTCCGAGGCGGATGCGAAACGCCTCGCCGCATGGAAGCCCGCCGCAGCGGACACCGCCGCCACAGCCGCTCCGGCACCTGCCGCCGAGGTTGCGAGCGCGTTCGACAAGGTGCTGGATGGAAACCTGGTCTCGCTCAGTGGCAAGCGCCTCGCCGCGAAAAAGGATTTCGTCAAGCCCACCAAATACTACCTCTTCTATTATACCGCCTCCTGGTGCGGTCCGTGCCACAAGTTCACTCCCTCGCTGGTCGAGTTTTACAACAAGAACAAACCCGGCAACAACGAGTTCGAGCTGGTGCTGATCACCAGCGACAGCAGCGACGACGCGATGGAATCCTACGCCGGAGAGTTCAAGATGCCCTGGCCGCAGCTCAAGCTCTCCCGCACGGAGAAGTTCAAGAAGGAATTCAAATACCCCGGCGGCGGCATTCCCAACCTCGTGCTCACCGACACCGAGGGCAAGCTGATCAAGGGCAGCTACGAGGGCCAGACCTACGTCGGCCCCACCGTCGTCATGAACCACTTGGGAACCCTGTTGAAAAAGTAAGCACTCCGGTGCGCCAACAATCCGAACCATTCTATGTCCGCTTCCACGCTCGAAGAAACCGTCGCCTCGCACGAGACACCCGGCAACCAGTTCTACACGCCGTTCACCGTCACCGCCGAGCTTGAAGCGGAGGCGGACGAGCGCATCTCCCACTACCCGGCGAGCAAGCGCTCCGCCACCCTGCCGCTGCTGCACATCATCCAGCACAAGTTCGGCTACATCTCCGCGCCAGCCATCGAGTGGGTCGCCGCGAAACTTGAGATCGAGCCCATCAAGGTGCTTGAGGTCGTCACCTTCTACCCGGGCTTCCGCCAGTCCGCCCCCGGTAAATTCCACATCCGCGTCTGCCGCACGCTCTCGTGCGCCATGGGCGGCAGCTACGAGCTGATGGAGCGCCTGTGCGAGCTCACCGGCATCGACCGCTCCGCCAGCGACTCCCACCATCACCCGATCAGCGTTTCTCCCTGCGGGAAGTTCTCCGTCGAGTTCGCCGAGTGCCTCGCCTCGTGCGGCAGCGCGCCCGTCTGCATGGTGAACGATGATTTCCACGAAGGAATCCCCGCCGGAAAAGCCGAGGAACTCCTCGCGAAATACGCTCCGCAGGTGTGATCCGCAAACGGCTTCCACACGGAGCGACCGGCTTCCGGCCGCTCCACCCCAAAGGGGATCATCGCTGAAACCAGCCTCCTCCGCACCAAAGGTGCGGAATGGGAAAGCCCGGCGCAAGCGCGGCACGGCCCCGGGGCATGCCATGATCATTCTACAGGTCCCATAGGGACGACATCCGTGGCACGCCGCTTCCCGGCGGATCAGCTCCCTTCCGGGCTCCGGTTTGTGCTTCGGGATCTTTTCCTAAGGCGTTGCCATGGGCTTGTATCTTTCCCTTTGGTTGCCAATTCCCACCTCCGGGGTGGAATGAACGAAACCGATTTCAACCACGTGTCATTTGATGAGCAACCTTGTTTGTTGCTCTCTTTCCGCCACCGCCAACCGGCATGCCGGTGAAGCCGTCTGACAGCGTGGGCCGGGATCGCGAGACATGGTTGAAATCCACCCACCATCCATCCATCGGATGAATCGCATCCAAATTCCCAAGTCCCTGTAAAAGAGGTTCCAAGCTTTCGCCAAAGCCACTATCGGGCTATCTTTACCATCCTGTTTGAAAAAAAATCAAATTTCCCGAAACTTTTTAGCAACCCCGGGGTTCGTCTCTTTTCCCTGGCGTAACCCATATGTCAGGAGCGCTCGTAACGGGTCGCTCGCCACCGGATGTTCCAACCCATAGATAATGAACATCCGTTTTTGCAATCGACTTAAAATAAGAGATTAAACATGCGTAAAAAATTGTTAAGCCACAGGCTTTTTCAGCTCGACCGACCGCGGAATGACAGTTATTTCTCAGCGATGGAGACAACTAACTTTTATAAAAAATTGAGTTCTTATGTCTTCTCCCTGTACGCCTTCGGGCTCGCCTTAGGCAGCGTGCAGGCTACGGAGATAGACGATATCGAGGGCCTCAAACTCGCGATGCCGCTGGTCGGCACTTCCGGGATCCGGGTCATTACGCCGACCTTGCTCGAAGTGGCCCGGGTCAACAGCAAGCCGTCGGGAGGGGCGCCGGATTCATGGAATTTCGTGGATTCCGCCGGAACCTTCAGCGTGCCTGCGGACAGCTACACCGTCACGGTCAACGAACAGACCGTCACCGCCACCGTTTCCGGATTCCGCCGGAGGCCTCTCTACGCCCCGCTCCCGTCCCGGGACCTGCGGGTGGACAACCGGATTTTCATCACTCTCCAGAACCCTCTCGTGAATGGCGACGAGGTCACCGTCACCACCTCCAACTGGGAGGGTCCCACCTCGGTGCCCTACGAGGTCACCATGGATCCGCTCCGCAGGAATGCCGCGATCCACGTGAACCAGGAGGGCTACCAGACCGCCTCACCGAAGAAGGCCGTCATCGGCTACTACCTCGGAAACGCGGGCGAACTCCAGGTTCCCGCCACCACCTTTTCCGTGATCAACTCGGACGGGGCGACGGTTTATTCCGGAAACCTCACCCTCAAGCCGGACGTCGGCTACGTTTACACCCCGCTGCCGTACCAGGCGACGAAGATCGCGGACTTCAGCGGCCTGCAGACGCCCGGCGAATACCGCCTGCTCGTCCCCGGCCTGGGGACCTCGCTGCCCTTCCGCATCGATGACGGCATGTTGCTGAACTACGTCCGCGCCTACGCGCTGGGCCTCTACAACCAGCGCTGCGGCTGCGACATCGAGCTGCCTTACAGCCGCCACACCCATGCCGCCTGCCACACCGCCCCGGCCTTCATCCCCATGCCCCAGGAGAATTTCCCCAAGGCGTGGACGAACATCATCTCCAACAACTCGGACCCCAGCCACTCGGCGGCCCGTCTGGCGAGCAACGCGACATCGCTCTACCCCTTCGTGAAAACCGGCACCATCGACGTGTCCGGCGGCCACCACGACGCGGGCGACTACAGCAAGTACACCATCAATTCCGCCCAGCTCATCCACCACCTCGTTTTCGCGGTGGATGCCTTCCCGTCCGTCGGCGCGATGGACAACATCGGCATCCCGGAAAGCGGGGACGGCAAGAGCGACCTGCTGCAGGAAGCCAAGTTCGAGGCGGATTTCCTCGCGAAAATGCAGGATGACGACGGCGGATTCTTCTTCCTCGTCTATCCCAAGGACCGCAAGTACGAGGACACCGTGCTGCCGGAAAACGGCGATCCACAGGTCGTCTGGCCCAAGAACACCTCCGCCACCGCCGCCGCCGTGGGCGCGCTCGCGGAAATCGGCTCCTCGCCTCTTTTCAAGGCCCAGTTCCCCGTGGAGTCCGCCCTCTACCTGAAGAAAGCGCAGGCGGGCTGGGATTTCCTGATGAAGGCCATCGCCACCTATGGCAAGGATGGTTCCTACCAGAAGCTGACCCACTACGGGAACATCTTCACCCACGATGACGAACTCGCCTGGGCCGCTTCCGCCATGTTCGCCGCCACGGGAGATCCCGCCTACCAGACCCAGCTCATGGCATGGTTCGCACCCGGCACCCGGGACACCCGCCGCTGGAGCTGGTGGAAACTCTTCGAAGCCTACGGCTGCGCCGCCCGCACCTATGCCTTCGCCGTCCGTTCCGGCCGCCGCCTTCCCACCGAGATGAACGCTTCCTACCTCGCGCTCTGCGAGGCCGAGATCGTCGGTTCCGGAAACGACATGCTCGACCGGGCGAAAAACTGTGCCTACGGCAGCTCCTTCGAGAGTGATTCCAAACGCCAGCGCACCGCCGGCTGGTATTTCTCCAGCGACCGCGCCTTCGACATCACCGCCGCCCAGATCATCTCGCCGAACCCCGCCTACGAGGACGCCGTCCTCTCCAACGTGAACTTCGAGCTCGGCTGCAACCCCGTGAACGTCTCCTACATCACCGGCTCCGGCCAGCGCCAGCAGCGTGAGATCGTGAACCAGTACGCGAAAAACGACAAACGCGTCCTGCCACCGAGCGGCATCCCCCTCGGAAACATCCAGACCGGATTCGCCTACCTCTCGCCGTACACCTACGACCTCGGCGAACTCGTCTACCCGCGGGACAGCGCCTCTGTCGCGCCCTATCCCTTCTACGACCGTTGGGGTGACAGCTTCAACACGACCACGGAATTCGTGAACCCGCAGCAGGCGCGCAGCCTCGCCAGCCTCGCTTACTGGGCCGCGAAATCCTCCGGAGGATCCCAAACGTGGAGCACCACGCCCGCCAGCATCACCGGCCCTGTGGGCTACGTGCCTGTCGGCGAACCCGTCACCGTCACCCTCGTCAGCCCCGGTCTGGACCTGACCAAGGCCCGCATCACCTGGGAGGCATCCGGCACGGAACCCTCCATCGCCGGGACATCATGGACCATCACTCCCGTCACCATCGGCACCCAGTGGATCGAGGCGGAGGCGGTGATGCCGGACGGCCGCCGCGTCGCCGCGAGGTTCGACTTCTCCACCCGTTTCGCCACGGGCAGTCATGAACACACGCCGGACAGCGACACCGTCGCCCTCTATCACTTCAACGGCAACTTCAACGACTCCTCCGGCAACGGCAACCACCTCACCGTCACCGGCAACGTCCAGCGGGTCACCACCAACTCCGGCTGGATGGCATCGCCCTCCGGCGAGGTCGCGCGGTTCACCAATCTCGGTGACACCCTGACCTTCACCTTCCCGGACTCGCTCATCTGCCCCGGCACGAACAGCGCCAACAGCACCCCGTTCACCCTGGAGGCGTGGATCTACCCGCGCAGCTACAGGGCGTATTCCTTCGGAAACTACTCGGTGCTCTCCCTGTTCCAGTTCTGGGACAGCAGTCTCGGGGCCGAGGACGGGAAATGGAACAGCCCCGGCAACCCCGCCGTCATGAGCGGCGGCTCCAGCATCCTCACCACCGCCCAGTGGAAGTCCGCCATCACCCTCGGCACCTGGCAGCACCTGCGCTTCATCCGCTCCGCCACCGGCGAACTGAGCTGCTGGATCAACAACGTCTGTGTCTCCACCATCGTCGCCACGCCCAAATACGGCCGCGTGAACGACTGGGTGCTCACCCTCGGCAACATCGACGCGGACATCGACGAGGTCCGCCTGAGCCGGACGGTCCGGTGATTTCCGGGTGAATCGTTCCAAATAACATCCTGTCTCCAGCCAGGCACCGGTGCGCGTCACCGGTGCCTGGTTCGTTTCGGGGGGGGCGGATCATCGAAGCACCTGTCACCCCTCCGGGACGGAAGATAAAGAAAGCCGGTGATGATTGGGGACATCGCCACCACGGGCAACGTTCCAACGATCCCGATCCTTCACGCCTTCCTCCGCGTCTCCACCCACCACAGCCATCCCAGCACCGCGAAATAGCCGATGAACTCGGCCACCTTGTTCCAGTATTGGATCGGCGCGTCGGTGCCGTGGCAGCCGCAGGAGATGTCGAGTTTGTGGTTCCATGCCCAGCCGATGGCGATGGCGAAGACGACGACAAGTCCGGCGATGGCGACGATGGCACCGCGCTTGAGGATGCCGAGCATGAGGCATACCCCGGCGATCAGCTCCACCCAAGGCACCGTGTAGGCGACGACGGCGTCCCACGGTGCATGGACGAGCTTGTAGTTTGCGACGTCATAGGTGAAGCGGTCCAGCCCGGTGCCGAAGATTTTCAATCCGCCGCTGTAAACGAACCAGGTCCCGAGCAGGACGCTGGCGATGAGGGAGAGGACTTTCATGGCGATGGGGCGGGTGTGGGTGCTGCGGCGAGTATCGGCGGCTTTTCCAAAGCGCGCATCACGCTTTTTGAGGAAAATTTCGACCACGACGAGATCTCCAACCCCGCGCTGCGCAGCCCCCTGGCGGTCCAGTTGTTACAGGTGTTGACGATGGAGTAGCGGCCTGTGCCGAGGTAGAACCGGCTGTCACCATAGAGGCCCTTGCCGGGAGAGATCACCTGCACACGGTCATCGTGCGCCATGCTGGCGGAGATGAAGCAGGCCATGTTGTCGAGCTGGTCCTGAGACATCCGCAGGGCGGAAATCCGGCTGTGGGGAAACGACAGGTAGGGAGAATCGGGGACCGCGGAGATGTGGACCACCGAGCCGGACGAAAAAAACGCGGCATGGAGGGCGAGGCCGGTGGTGACGGTTTTCGCCTGATAGAACCCCTCGTCTCCCCAGCCGATCTCATAGCAGGCGGGTTTGCCGAAACGGGCCTTGAGCGCGGGGATCCGGCGGTTCAGGTCGGCCGCCGGGACGATGAGCGAGGTGTGCCAACCGTGGCTGGCAACGTAGGCGGTTACGGTTTTCGGGCCGTCCGTTCTCCCGGTGTAGGGAATGGCGGCGGGGTGGGGGGAGCAGGCGGTGAGGCAGGCCACGGCCAGGAAAATTCCCAAAAAAATCCCAAGTGCCGTGACGGGTTGGGATTTCATGAAGTCATGGTGGGTTAACCCGCGACCTTCAGGCTGACTATTCTCAACCGGGGGACGAACGCGGATGGAGGGATGAAACGGGTTCCATCCTCTCCGTATACGCGCGACGACCTCACGCGGGCTGGAGGAAACGGCGTTGCGCCTCTTCCTCGGGGTTGTGCGGTACCGCGGCGTTCTCCGCCTTGGTGTCGGCGAGAAGTTCGTCGCGGAATTTTCCGATGATCGCCTCCACCGGCCATGACGACGCCTCGCCGAAGGCACAGATGGTGCGGCCGTCGATCTGGTAGGCCACGCTTTCCAGGGTTTCGATGTCGGACGGGCTGGCTTCCCCCGCCACGAGGCGGTCGGAAATCTTGCGCATCCAGGTGGAACCTTCGCGGCACGGGGTGCACTGGCCGCAGGACTCGTGGGCGTAGAAGGCGTTCAGGTTGTTCAGCACCCAGGACATCTTGCGGGTGTTGTCGAGGACGATGACACCGCCGGACCCGGCCATGGATCCGCAGGCCGCGAGCGTGTCGAAGTCCATCTGGATGTCCCAGAAATCCAGGTCCTTGGTGGTGCCGTCCGGGTTCTTGAGCTTGAAGACCTCGTCACACTTGAGGATCTTGGAGGACGATCCGCCGGGGATCACCGCCTTGAACTCGCGGCCGTCCTTCGGTCCGCCGCACATGTCGTAGAGCAGCTCGCGCATGGTGATTTTTCCGACCTCGACCTCGAAGTAGCCGGGGTTCTTCACATCACCGGAGACGCAGAGGATGCGGGTGCCGGTGTTGCGGGCCACGCCGAGCTTGGCGTATTCATCACCGCCCATGCGGACGATGTGGCGGACGTGGCAGAGGGATTCCACGTTGTTCACGATGGTGGGGCACATGTAGAGGCCCAGCGCCGCGGGGAAATAGGGTGGTTTGATGCGCGGGTAGGGGCGCTTGCCCTCCAGCGACTCGATGAGGCCGGTTTCCTCGCCGCAGATGTAGGCGCCGGCGCCGCGGTGGACGTAGATCTCCACGTCCACGCCGGAGCCGAGGACGTTTGTTCCGAGGAAATTCTTCGCACGGGCTTCCTCGATGGCACGCTCCACGATGAGGGCGGCTTCCGGGAATTCCTCGCGGATGTAGATGTAGGCCACCTTCGCTCCCACCGCGTAGCAGGCGATGACCATGCCTTCCACGAGCTGGTGCGGGTCCTGGTGGAGGATGTAGCGGTCCTTGAAGGTGCCGGGTTCGGATTCGTCACCGTTGCAGATGAGGTAGACCGGCTTGGTGTTGTTCGGCGGGATGAAGGTCCACTTCATGCCGGTCGGGAATCCCGCGCCGCCGCGGCCGCGCAGGCCGGATTTCTTCACCTCCTCGGTGATGTCCTTCGGCTGCATGGTGAACGCCTTTTTCAGGTCTTCGTAGCCGCCGTCGCGCATGTAGCAGTCGATGGACTGATCCCAGCCCTCGCGGTCCACGTTTTTGAAAATGAGCCGGTATTCGCGCGGGTGGGGCTGCTTGGTGTAAGTGATCATGCGGAAGAGGTCGGGCGGACTATGGCCAAGGATTGCCGTCATGGAAAACCCAATTTTGGCAAAATGATGCGATCATGATCCGATTCCGGGGTGCGTGCCGGATCAAACATGGCTCCCACAAGGGAAAAATCTTTGTGATTGAAGCCCCGCCCGAATATCTCTAGCTCATGCGTCGCCTTGGTTTCCCCCGACCACGGCTCCCGCCCCCACACCCCCACCTTTACCCCCTCACGCCCCATGAAACATTGGCCGACCTTGTCGTTCGTTGTATCGATCGGAATTTCAACCTGCCTGACAGGCACCGGCATCGCCGGACCCGAATGCGCCGGAACCGCCCCGTCCTCCACCGCCGCGCTGGCCGAGCTGGCGACCGCTCCCGGCCCCCTGAAGCCCAAACCCAGGACCGGTCCGGACGTGCTCACCCCCGAGAGCGCGGCCACGCTCGCGAAGGACGAGAGGATCGCCCTCTTGAAAAAAGCCACCCTGTTGTCCGATCCGGAAAAACAGGCGGATATCCTCTGCGGACTCATCCGCGTGATGACACAGGACGAACTGGAGGAGGCGACCAAGACCCTGCTGGACGCCCAGCGCGCGGGAAACAGCTGGTCGCAGGACGTCTGGAACTCCCTCTGGACGCAATGGGGCCGGGTCAATCCCGAGGGCTGCCTGGCCATGTCCAAGACCGGCGCGCCGCGTCCGGGATCGAACGATCTCAACGGGCTGAATACCCCGGACGACTACCGCTGCCTCATGGTGGGCTGGCTGGAAACCCAGCCGGAAGCGGCCATGACATGGGCACGCCAACCCCAGGACGACCTCCGCGAAGCCACGGCGGCGGCGTTCGCCATCACCGGCAGTGCCAAGGGCGACGCGAAGCAAATGGAAGCCGCCATCCTCTCCGTTTCCAACAACGAGCTCACGACCCGCGCCTGCTTCCGCGAATACTTCGACCTCGCCACCTCCACCGGCGCGAACCCCACGGCGGCCGAGGTCTATGACCGGCTCGACGCCAAGCTTCAACCCGCCGCATGGCCCGAGGTGATGCGCCGTCTCACAGCCAGCGATCCCACCGCAGCCGCCTCATGGTTTGAAAAACACGGAAACGACCGTGGGCACGATCCATCCGCGACCGCGGCATTGGTCGGACGCCTGGCGGAAAAGGATCCGGAAGGCACCGCGAAATGGGCCGTCAAGCTGCCCGTCTCGCCGGAGAACCAACATCCCGGCGTCATCGCCTACACCAAATGGCAGGAGATCGATCCCGCAGCCGCGAAGGCCTGGGCGAAAACCCAGCCCGAAGGCATGATGTGGATCCGCGAACCCTCGCAACGCCCCGCGGGTGCCGTGCAGTGATCCGCTCCCGGTGGGCGGCATGGATCAACAGGATGCGCCCCGCGGCCGACTCCATGGAGGCGTGATACGTGATCGCCCCTCTTCCGCGATGCCGCGACGGTGAAACATCCATCGCGTCATGGCACGGGCGCGAAACTCTGACGCTCCCCATCGCCTTCCATATTTTCTGCGCGTCTTCCTCCGCGCGCCCGGCCTCCTCCGCGTTTCGATTCATCCAAACCCTTTCTTCCTCCGCGATCCATGTGGTGATTCCCGTGATCGCGACACAATGAAACCCACACGTCCTCCGGTCACCGGGAGGGATAGACACCACCCGGCAACATCTTGGGAGGACGCGTGGGTTCACGCGTTGTTTCAAATCAAGGAGCGGATTGCTCGATCACGTCCAGAACGGCGGAGGCGGCCCCGATCCCGTTGGAAGGGACGGTGATGTAGATCGGCGTCTTGCCGGGAGGCGTGGTGAATCCCGCGTAGTAGTCCTCCATGATACGTTCGAATGCCGGGGTTCCCAAAGCTCCGCCTTCCACGGCCACGCAGGCGATTTGAATGCCCAGGGCAGCCGCTTTTTTCGCATATCGGTGAGCGCGATATTCGTCGGATGTCGGCATGACCAGGTTTTCATCTTCGATGAAGATGTCGTTTCCACCGCTGGGCAGGGCATCCGTGATCATGAGAATCACCTTTTTCGCTTCGGTGCGGAAAGGTGTTCTGAACGGTGCGGTTGTTGGCAGAAGTGGCGATCCGGAAAGCTCCACACCCGCGGCGAGCAGGTTTTTCAAGCAGAGATCCGTGGATTCCGGCGCCAGCACTCCGTCCGCGTCCAGATCGCCGTTCAGCGCGGCGGAAAAGGCGGTGCCATTCGCGGAAGAGAACTCAAGCCTCGTATTGGAGATCTCGGTGTCGGGGGTCAGCAGCGCGAGGCGGTAGCTGCCACTCGAAGCCGCGGCGATATCCGAGATGATGTCCTGCAGCTCGAACCGGATGTTGTCGATCGAGTCATCCATGGATCCTGTGTTGTCCAGGATGAAGGCGACGTCCATCGGCCCCACCAGAGGGATCGGCACCGGCGTGGCGGAAACGATGTTGGAGGCCGGTGTCTCCGCTTTGTTGCCGTGTTCATCCTTATGCACAACGGTGATGTAATACCAATAGGTCGTGCCGGTGGTAAGCCCGCGATCGATATGCTTGGAGGGCGACTGGGTCGTGATATCCGCCACATCGGTGAACGGTCCGCCGGACGATGTCGCCCGATAGACGTTGTAATGGTCGAATGAGGTTCCATCGCCGAAATCGAAGTAATCATCCCAGGACAACACGACACGCGTGTAGCGGGCCTCCGCCTCCAGACCGGTTGGCGCGGTCAGGCCGGTGACGACCGTCACTTCCGCCGTATCGCTGCCGGAGCCGCTGGTCCCGGTCACGGTGTAGGTGCCTGCCGTGGTGCCGGTGGTCAGCAATCCGGTGGAACTGATGGTTCCTGCGGCGGGAGTCACGCTCCATGTGACCGGGCTCGATATGCTGGCGTCGAACTGGTCGTAGCAATCGGCAGTGTATTGCAGCTTCGATCCGGGGCCCGCCAGCACGATGGCTCCTTGCGGGCTGATCTCCACTCTTGCGGCCTGCCGCACCTGGACCGTCACGTTCGCGGTGGCGTTGAGGCTTCCCACGGTCACCTTGACGGTGGCGGAACCCGCCGACGCTCCGGAGCTGTAGGTGATGGAACTACCGCTGCCCGAGATGGAGCCGACCCCTGTGCGTGTCCAGGTGAAAGTGGCGGTCATTGTCCGGTTGTACTGGTCTTTCGCGGTGGCGCTGAAAGTCTGTGTGCTGCTGACAGGGACCGTGACACTTGTCGGTGTGATCGTCAGCGACATCACCGGGACATATACAATGACGCTTGCCGTCGCCTCCTTCGTGCCCTTCTTCACCTTGATCGTCGCGGTTGTCGCCGTGGTTCCGGAGTTATAGGTAGCGGTGGCTGCGGTAGGGGTTCCGGTGAAGCTTCCTCCGCCGGACACAATCGACCAGGTCATGCCGCTGAGGGTGATGGGCTTTCCTTTCTGGTCGAGTCCGGCGGCGGTGAAGGCCATGCTGGTCGACGTCCGCATGGTGCCGGAATTCCCCTCGAGGGTCAGCGAGTCGATCGCCGCGACGTAAACCTCCACGGTCGTGGTTGTCTCCACGGTGCCTTTCTTCGCCTTGATCGTCACGACGGACGCGGTGGTCCCGGAGTTATAGGTGGCGGTGGCTCCGGCAGGGGTTCCGGTGAAGCTTCCTCCGCCGGACACCACCGACCAGGTCATGCCGCTGCTGAGACTGAAGCTGCTTCCATGCTGATCGAGACCGACGGCGGTGAAGACCATGGGTGACGAGGTGCGCAGCACGGTGTCGGTCCCCGAGATGGAGAACGTGGTGAGAACCGGCAGGTAAACCTCCACGGTTGTCGTCGCTTCGACCCCTGCTTTCACCGCCTTGATCGTGACAGTGGCCCCGGCGCTGCCGGCGGTGTAGGTGGCGTTCGCCGTGGTGCCGGAGATGCTTCCCCCGCCGGACACGACCGACCAGACCGTGCCGGTGAAGTCGAAGCTGTTACCGTACTGGTCCTCACCCTCGGCGCTGAGTCCCACGGATTGCCCGGTTTTTATCAAGGACTGGTTCGCCTCGATGGTGAATCCGGTGAGCGCGGGCGTGTAAACCGTCACCTTGGTGCTGGCCGTCAGCGCGCCTTTGGTCGCCGTGACCGTATAGACGCCCGCCGTGGCAGCGCTGAAAATTCCGGTCGAACTGCCGATGGTCCCACCGGCGGACACGGTCCAGACAGTTGCAGGGGAAGTCACCGGCACCCCGGACGCATTTGTGGCTATGGCGGTGAAGGTATGGGTGACTCCTGCCTTGAGCGGTGCCAAACGGGGAGAGATGAGCAGGCTGCCCCACACATCGAAGCTGAACACCGCCTTGAGCTGGCCCAGGTTGGCGGGCGCATAGTTCTCGCTCAACGGCGTGGTCGCCAGCCATGGATAGTCGGAACTCCACCCGGACGGGTAACCCCGGTTGATGAGGTTCTGCTTGGTTTTATATCCGGCGGCCATGAGGCGGTCGTAGAAGGGCTTCGCCACTGCCTTGACCTGCCCCAGGTTGACCGGTGCCAGGTTCGCCATCAGGGTTGTTTCCGAGATGCTCGATGTGAACCCCTGGACCAGGGTGTTCACCTCGGTCCCCGCACCGCCCGGAACATACAGATCAAGATACTTCTTGGCCTTGTGTGCCACGTTCTTGAGTTGTCCGAGGTTCGCGGGCGCGTAGTTTTCATTGATGGAATGAGACGCGGCCGGATCGATGAAAGCGGTCTCATCCGCGGTCCTGGTCCACCAGGCGGG
Source organism: Luteolibacter yonseiensis (assembly GCF_016595465.1). Lineage (NCBI taxonomy): Bacteria > Pseudomonadati > Verrucomicrobiota > Verrucomicrobiia > Verrucomicrobiales > Verrucomicrobiaceae > Luteolibacter > Luteolibacter yonseiensis. The sequence goes on from NZ_JAENIK010000011.1 coordinate 1,244,426, forward strand.
ATCGGCCGCGTGGGAGCAGGAAATGACAGCGAAGAAGACCGCAAGGAAACGGCTGACGGATAGAAGGCCCTTGGAAGAGCCCATGGGTTGAAGCGGCCCGTGCGAGGGCCGGAAGAAAGATGCAAGTATTTTACCAATCATGGAATGGAAAGGCTTGGAGGTGGATTGCCGGAACCCGGCAGGACGGACCCGCGCCCGCCTGTCGAAGATCCCCTACGGGGTGGTTATCAGTTGCCGAACTCACCCATGAGGATGTCGCCCTGTGGCACGCTGAGCGTGACTTTTCCGGCCAGCACGGCGTGTCCTTCCACCACCAGGGCTTCGCCACCGTTGTCATCGGGCGAGGTGGTCGGGTCCTCCACGGCGGGAACCAGCGGATCCCGTGTTTTCCAAGGAGTGTTGGTGAGGGTGGTCTGTCCAAAGAGATGGGATTTCTCCGTCGTGGCATTTCCCAAAACCGTGGTGTTCGCGCCTTCGCCGATGGCATTGGCACCGATGACGATGGAATTGTCATCGTCGTCATTTCCTCCCCGCGTGTTGAATCCGATGTAGACGCTGTTAAAGGGGTCGGCGAGAGGGGCCGACCCATCGGCCTGCGACGCGCCGGCGTTGATGCCCAGGAAGACGTTCTGCCTGCCGGTCGTGTTGTTCGTGCCGGCGGAGCTTCCCACAGCGGTATTCTGAGAGCCGGTGGTGTTGGAGTAGGCCGCGCGGTAGCCCACCACGGTGTTGTAATTGCCGGAGATGTTCGAGTAAAGGCTGCCCCACCCGGTGGAGACGTTGTATGAACCGTTGACGTTGGAATAGAGGGCGATGGCGCCGGATGCCGTGTTGTCAGCACCGTTGGTGTTGGCATACATCGCATTGGCACCGGTCGCGGTGTTGCTGCTGCCGACGGTGTTGGAGAAAAGGGCGTAAGATCCCGTCGCCGAGTTGTTGCTTCCAGTGGTGTTGGCGGCGAGTGCGAAACCACCCGTCGCCGAGTTCCCGCTGCCTGATGTGTTGAGATAGAGGGCCCTGTAACCCATCGCGGAGTTGTAGTATGCCAGGTTGGAATAGAGCGCGTCTTTTCCGAACGCGGAGTTGCCGTGAGCGGTGGTGTTCAAATAAAGCGCGTGATCGCCGAAGGCCGAGTTGCTGCCGCCGGTGGTGTTCGACTGTAGCGCGCTGACACCGGTCGAGGTGTTGTAGTAGCCCGAGCTGTTCGCATACAGGGCATATGAGCCCAAGGCGGTGTTGTTCGCTCCCGATGTGTTCGCGGTGAGCGCGTTCACCCCCACACCGCTGTTGTTATATCCTCCCTGGTTCAATCTCAGGGCGCTGGCACCCAGTCCTGTGTTACTGAATCCGGTGGTATTGCTCAGCAGGGCGTCCACTCCCAGGGCGGTGTTCGTGCCATTGCCAGTCCCCGCCCCCTTGCCGATCCTCACGCCATTGATGAACGAATCCTTGAGCACGCCGATGCCCCCGGCGACGATGAGCGCTCCCGTGCCGGATGAGGTGGAGGCGGTGGTGGCGGTCACATTGAGCTGGCCGGACGGGATCAGGAGACCGCCGGTGAATGACGGCGCGACAGAGAAGGACAGGGCGCCCAAGCCGCTGATGCTCATGGCCGTGGTGGATCCGGACCTGATGCTGCCACCCGTGGCCGGCAGGGTGATGATGCCTGAGTCGGGCTCGAAGGAGAAGCCGCTCGTATTGCCGTCCGCCTTGTAAAGGGTGAGAACGTTGTTGTCATTGAGCCACATCTTGTTCCTCGGAGTGGCGGCGAGATTGTCCTTCCATACGAAATCGTTGCTAGCTTCGGAGGTGCCGAACACCGCCGTGTGTGAGGATCCGCCGTAATAGTCGATCTGGAGCGCGGAATAGGTCGTCGCTCCGATATCGATGCCTCCGGCGAGGCTCACGTTGCCCGGCAGGATGACGTTTCCATCGGGGGATCCGGTCACGACGAAGACATCGCTGGAGTTGAGGGTTGCCGCCGCCCGGACCATCGCGGGACCGGAGATGAGAAGGCTGATCGTCAGGCTGATGGCAGCGGACAGGAACGGATTATGGCTTGTGGTTTTCATGGTTGTTATAGGAGATGGGTCGTTGTGAAAAGGCACGGTGGTGCCAGGGCAAAGGGGTTGACTATCTAACAGAGTCGATCAGCGGCGGGATCTGTGTGGGTTGATGGGTTGGGTGTGAATCTTCCGTTTCTTTCCGTCCGCCATGACGTTATTTTCCTGGCAGTGTGAAGGGTCGCATCAGTCGGAATGAGATTGGTTCGCGATTCACCATTCGCACGCAATCAGAAATGCCGGAGTGACGTCAAATTCAAATTTGAAGGCTGCGGTCGAAGCCATGGTTTGTCTTGTTAGATGAAATGAGATTTTGTTCCGATTTGAACACAAGTCATCTACGCATCCGGCGAAGCATGTATAGTCGGACACCAGCAACTGCAAGGAATGTCATTTCCATATGTCCGTTTTTGGGACATATGGATCACCCGGGTCCGTTCAAAACCGGATCGGGAAGATGATGGAAACTTTTTTTATTTCCACGCCTGTCGGCGAGTGGAAAGCGGGCTTCCGACCGCCGGGCTCGCCTCGATTCCGGAAATCCATATCTGTTTGTCTCGCCGGAAACCGTTTCTGAAGATCGTCCGACAATGAGCGTCGGAATCGCCACCCCCCGAGGTTCATGCGAAAATAGGTATTCCAACGCGCCGATCCCCGTTTCCTTCAACGCCGGTTTTGAAATGGCGCGACGATCAGGGATTGATGGAAAGGCGTGGCGGTGGAAATCGCCGCCACGAGGCTGCTGATGGTGCTGGCGGTCCACATGGCGTGGCATGGTTGGGCGGGGCTGCGCGCCTGAAGGAAAAAATAGTTTCAGATTTCCGGTAACGAATTCCGCGCATTGCTTCTGGTGGGGGTATGGACACAATCCCGGGCGAAGACGCCATGCTGAACCCTCCCCATCCGACTCTCGCCGGGCTTGATCCCGCGGCTCTGCTGCAGCAGGGCGTGGCGGCGGACACCCTGGCGGGGGACCTGGCGGGGGACCTGGCGGGGGACCTGGCGGGGGATTCACCGCCGTTCCATCTGCCACCCATCGGGGAGCTGGAGGGGCTTTTCCCGCAGTTCGAGATTCTGGAATTCGTCGGGCAGGGGGGCATGGGGGCGGTTTACAAGGTGCGGCAGAAGGAGCTGGACCGGGTGGTGGCCTTGAAGATCCTGCCGCCCGCCATCGGTGGCACGCCGGGGTTTTCCGAACGGTTCGCCCGGGAGGCGAAGGCGCTGGCGCGGTTGAACCACCCGGGCATCGTGACAATCCATGAGTTCGGGAAAACGGCGTCGCCGGAGCAGCCGCTGTATTTCATCCTGATGGAGTTCGTGGACGGGTTGAATCTGGCGCAGCTGATGAAGGCGGGCCGCATCTCGCCGCGCGAGGCGCTGGCCATCGTCCCGCAGATCTGCGACGCGTTGCAGTCCGCGCATGACCAGGGGATCGTCCACCGCGACATCAAGCCGGAGAACATCCTGCTGGACCGGCTGGGCAGGGTGAAGGTGGCGGACTTCGGGATCGCGAAGGTGGTGGGCGATGCGGCCTCCGCCGATGACGGGTCGCGTGGCGGCGGGGCGGGGGAACAGCGGTTCCAGGCGGATGCGACCCTGGGGGAGAAGGTCATCGGCACGCCGCAGTACATGGCTCCGGAGCAAATGGGCAGTCCGGCGGAGGTGGACCACCGGGCGGACATCTATGCGCTTGGGGTGGTTTTCTATCAGATGCTCACCGGCGAGCTTCCGGGCAAGGACCTGCAGGCACCGTCGAGGAAGGTCCGCATCGATGTGCGTCTGGACGAGATGGTGCTGCGCGCCTTGGACAGCGATCCGCAGCGGCGTTACCAGACGGCGCATGAATTCCGCACGGTGCTGGAAGAACTGCCATCTGGCCCATCACCTGTGCCGCCGCCACCACCGCTGCCGAAGCGCGGGATGGTCCGCCGCTGGTGGTGGATGTTTCTGGTGATGCTGGTGCTCGGTCCGGTGATCGGGCTGGGGGTGGGAGCGGGAGTGGCCTATCTCGTACCGAAGAAGTGGGAGGCGGAGTCGCTCATCGAACTGCAACCCCGGGATGGTCAGGAGGTCAGCGGCCGTTTGTTCCGGGCCGAGGTTGACAAGATCAAGTCCGCGGCGGCACTCGCCACGGTGGCGGACGAGCTTGGGCTGGCGGAAAAGTGGGGTCTTCCGCGGGAATCGGTGGTCGATATTCTCAAAGGCATCGTGAACACGGATAATCTCCGTGGCACGGACCTGATCAGCGTGAGGGTGCGGCATACCAGGATGCGGGATACCTTCGATATCGCGGAAGCGTTGGCGGTGAATTACCGGCGGAATGCCGCATACCACGTGATCGTGCATGAGGATCCGCAGGTGATGCGGGAAACCCCTATTTCGCCGAACGTGCCGGTGTTGCTCATGATCGGCGGCGCGGCCGGCCTGCTATTTTCCCCGCTGATGGCGCTGGCGGTGATGGGTGTGCTGCAGCGCATGTTTCCGGAAAAACCAAAGGACGCGGCGGCCGGAGGGCGGTTCCCGGCATTGCTCGTTATCGCCCTGTTGTTGGTGGTGACCGCGATCGGCCTGGCTGTCGGCGGATCGGTGTTGGCGTATGTGACGATGGGCGAGGCGGTGACCTCTCCACCGGCGGCGGTCGAAACCAGCGGGACGGCCATTTCGCAGAACTCGGAGAAATCGGAAAACACCACCGACGGAATTGCGAACCAGTATCTCGATCTCGTGCTGGAGCTGTCGGCCGCGGAGGCCGCCGGGTTGGGAGAAGCTCACCCGAATCGGATCGCGAAACGCAACAAGCTGGCCCGCTTCAACGCGGCTTACCCCGATATGCCGGACATGCCGGACGCCCGGTGCCGCGAGCTGGCGGCGGGAAGGCTGCGGGATCTGGAGGAGCGGATGATGCAGCTGAAGGATGGAGGGTTGGGCGAGAAGCATCCGAACTACATCCGGCTGAAAGTCCCGGCGGACGCCTTGAAAGAAGTCATCGCCGGGAAGGACGGGGTGCCGGAGGAGGCTCCACCCTCGTTGCAAGAGCGAATGGTGGATCTGGAGATCGCCGCCATCAAACTGAGGAAGATGTATTTGCCAGACCATCCGGACGTGAAAAAGGCCGCGCTGGCGGTGGATGATTTCATCCGGGCGAATCCGACCGCGCGTGGGGGCGACTACGTGGAGGTGCTCAAGCGGCGGCGGGAATCGGTTCAAAACCGCATCAAGGAAGCTTCGAGCAAGTATCTCGACAACCATCCGGAAATGGCGGTGCTGAAACACGAGTTGGAAGCCGTCGATCAACTGCTTGGAATCGCCCGTCACGTGATGCTCCGCCCGCCCCGGCCTTCCGCGGCGGGGGAGGTGAAATATCGTTTCGATTGCGGTGGAGACACGATGCAGATGATGATCCAGCGGATCCGGCGGGAACTGGCTCTGCGGATCTGCCATGAGGTCGGCGGGAGGAAGGGCGACGGGCAGGGGGGAATCCGCTATTCCGACCTGCAGGCGGAGCTGGAGATGAAGGAGATCGCCGGGAGGATGACGCTTCGTGAAAGGGAACGGCTGGTCGATTTGAGGAGGCATCAGATGCCGGAAACCACCGTGACCGACGAGACCCGGTATTATGGTGAGATCACGGCGGTGTCCGAGCGGGATCTGTTGGAGCAACTGACGGAGGGCACGCCCTACCAGTGTCGTCCGGCTGCGGATGGCAGGAGGTGGGTGGTTTCCCCACGGGAGGGTTCCCGCCTGGATTACCCCGTCACGCTGGATACTCTGGGACTCACGGTGGAACTGGCTGCGGGAAGGATCGCCGCACAGTCTCCGGATGGAAAGGTGCGCCTGATCGGCAGGGGGCCGCTGGAGGCGAGGCCCTGGTGCGATGTGGTTTGTGAGCCGCGGAAGTTCGACGGCCGGCCGGCGTGGGAGGTACTCTGCGAGATCGGGGCGCAGGTGAACGCGGATTCGGTTTACGATCTCACCGACCTGCTGGTGATCCAGCCGGGCCAATGGGGAGGAGTGGTCAAGCCCTCGTCTGTGACCATGAGGCTGCACGTGCTGGCGGATGGCTCATTCAAGCTGGATGGAGCGGCGGTTTCCCGAAATGAGCTGGAGGATGCGCTCAAGGCGCTTCGGGAGAAGTCGGAGGATGCCAAGGTGTCCATCAGCGCCGATGCGGGAGTACGGTATGAATCGGTGACGGAGATCATCGGTCTTTGCCAGAACACCGGAATCTGGAACCTGTCATTTGCGGGGAACGCGGAGGACGGGGTGACGGAGTGGCTCGCGAAAATGGACGCGGGAAGTTATGCGGAGTGTTATGCCACGTCCGCGGAGATGGTGAAAAAGGCGGTGTCGGAAGAGAAGTGGAAGGAGGCGATGGTGATGTTCCGAACACCGATGGGCGCGGTGGTCTCGAGGAAATTGATCAAGAGCGAGGACGTGAGGCAACTGCCCGGCATGCCGGATGGCGAGCACCGGGTGATCCGGTTCGAGACGGAATTCGTTAATAAGAAAAGTGCCGTGGAAACGGTCTTCTTCACCAAGGAAACCAACGGAGTGTGGAAATCCTCCGGTTATTTCATCCGATGAAAACATACAAGGCCCCGTGGGGCACAGCTCTGAAAGTCATCTCCGGGTTTCTCGTCTTGCTGACGATCGGCCTGGTCGCGGGACCATTGATCCTGCCGGACGTCATACCCCGGTTTGATTCCGGGTGGTTGCTGCCGGTGTTCGTGGCGGCGTTGCTGCCGTTCATGGTGCTGGGTTACGAGGTCACGGAGGAGGCGATCCTGATCCGCCGTCCGTTCTGGAAAACCCGGCTGTCGCGCAAGGGGCTGATGTCGGCGACCGTGGAACCGAGGGCGATGTCCCGCTCCATCCGCACCTGCGGGAACGGCGGCGGGTTTTCATTCACGGGCTGGTATTGGAAAAGCGGCATGGGCACCTTCAGGGCGTATGTGACGGACCTGGATCGCACGGTGGTGCTGAGGTTTGAGAAGCGCACGGTGGTGGTGTCCCCGGGCGAGCCGGAGGATTTTGTAGATGCGTTGTCAAAAGGAAATGGATAGGGATACCACGGTGCCACACGGGGACTTCTGCCTTTCCTTATAGGACCTATAATGCCGGTGCCCCGGCTCGAAAACATATCTTCCTCTTCACTCGAAACCCAACATATGTCATCACTCGCACAAGAACTATGGGACGCCGCATGGGACGGCGATCTGAAACGGATGGAAACCTGTCTGGGCCGTGGAGCCGGGGTGAACGCCCGGCCGAACGGCTCCTCCGCGCTGGAAGCGGCGGCGTATCATGGCAAGGCGGAGGCTTGTGAATTCCTCCTCGAGAGGGGAGCGGATGCGGATGCCTGCCACGAACCGACGGGGGAAACGGTGTTGCACCAGGCGATCACCAAGCGGGATGCGGAGCGCACGCGCATCGTGGAACTGCTGGTGGCGGCGGGGGCGGAGGTGAACCGCAGGACCGTGCCGGGTGTGGTGACGCAGTCGTTCGCCAGGGACATCCGCACGCGTGGTGAGACACCGCTGCACCGGGCGGCGGCCTATGGGGATGTGGAGATGATCCGCATCCTCGTTTCCGCCGGGGCGGACAAGGCGGCGAGGGACGCTCATGGCGAGTCGCCCCTGACGTGGGCGAGCTGGCATCTGCGGGAGAATGACGTGCTGCGGCTGCTGTTGCACGGCGGGTTCGAAGGATCGCTGCCATGAGCGTGGGGGATGGATTTTTCGCGACGACGCGCTGGACGCTGGTGCGGGCGGCGGGGCGAGGGGAGTCGCCGCAGGTGGACGCCGCGCTGGAGTCGCTTTGCACGGCGTATTGGTTTCCGCTTTACGCGTATGTCCGGCGGCACGGATTTGCCAAGGAGGATGCGGAGGACCTCACGCAGGCGTTCTTCGCAAGACTGCTGGCCCGGCGGGATTTCGCGGGACTGCGTGAGGAGAACGGCCGGTTCCGCGCGTTCCTGCTGGCGGCGCTGAAGAATTTCCTGGCGAACGAACGGGACCGCGCGGGGCGGTTGAAACGTGGCGGGGCGATCACCCATCTGTCGCTGGACTGGCAGAGCGCGGACACGAAATTCGAGGTCTCCGACAACGGGAACCCATCGCCGGACGAGGCGTATGACCGCGAGTGGGCGGTGGCGCTGCTGGAGAGGGTGATTCTCCGGCTGCGGGAGGAATGCGTGGCGGAGGGCAGGGCGGAGCGCTTCGAGCAGCTCAAGGATTTTCTCACCACCGGGCGCGGGGAGATCTCCCATGCGGAACGGGCGGCGGAGCTGGGCATGGAGGAGGGCACGCTGCGTGCGGCGGTGCACCGGTTGAGGAAGCGCTACCGCGAACTGCTGCGCCGCGAGGTGGGTGATACGCTGGCGGACCCGGCGATGGTGGAGGAGGAACTGGCGGTTTTGTTGGGAGCGTTCACATGATCTATGAGGGATGAATGTGATCGATGATCAACGAATGAAGAGTCTGCCACTCATCCGTCATCTATCACGTTCATCTTTCATAGGTCTCTACCGTTTCGCCGGGGCTTCGATGATGCCTTCGGCGGTTTCCTGCTTGAGTCGGAGCTGGCCGCAGGCGGCGTCGATGTCGTGGCCTTTTTCGAGACGGAGGTTCGCGGTGACGCCTGCGTTCTGGAGGACCTGCTGGAAGGCCTTGCAGTGGTTGTTCGGCGGGCGTTTCCATTCGAGCCCCTCGACGGTGTTGTAGGGGATCAGGTTCACCTTCGCGTTGAGCTTGCGGGCCTTTTTCGCGAGGATGGCGGCTTGTTCGAGCGAGTCGTTGACGTCCTGGATGAGGATGTATTCGAGGGTGAGCTTCTGGTTCTTGCGGGAGTTCCAGTAGTCGAGGGCTTCGAAGAGTTCGGCGACGGGCCACTTTTTATTCACCGGCATGATCTGCTGGCGGACCTCGTCGGTGGCGCCGTGGAGGGAGATGGCGAGGCGGATCTGCTGCGGGTGCTCGGCGAGTTTCTTGATCTGCGGGACGAGGCCGGAGGTGGAGATGGTGAGGTGGCGCGCGCCGAGGTGCAGGGTTTTTTCCCCGGTGATGAGGGAGATGGCGGCGAGGAGGTTGTCGAGGTTCGCCATCGGCTCGCCCATGCCCATGAAGACGAGGGAATCGACGCGCTCCCCGGAGAGTTGTTCGGCGGCGAGAACCTGTCCGGCGATTTCCGAGGCGTCGAGGTTCCGGGTGAAGCCCGCGAGGCCGGACGCGCAGAACTTGCAACCGTAGGCGCAGCCGACCTGGGAGGAGACGCAGAGCGTGCGGCGGTCGGATTTTTCGCCGTAGAGCGCGGGGTTCGCCGGGATGAGCACGCTTTCCACATAGCGGCCGTCGTGGAGGCGGAAGAGGAACTTGCGGGTGGTGTCCGCGGAGCCCTGGGTGGTGGAGTGCTCCAGAGAGGTGAGGCGAAAGACCTCCGCCAGCTTCGAACGCAGGGTGGCGGGCAGGTTCGTCATCGCGTCATACGACGTGACTTTTTTCTTCCAAACCCACTCGAGGATCTGCGCGGCACGGAACGCCGGCTCGCCCGCCTCCTTGAGCCAGGTGGCGAGGGATTCGGGGGATTGGCCGGTGAGTGCGGGAAGCATGGGCTGGGAATAGTGCGAAGAAAGACGCGCTGGCGAACAAAAACGTCATTCCGCCAGCAGATGGAGTTCGAGGCCGGGGGACTGGCGAATCTGGATCACATGCCCGCAGCGCGGATCTCGCGGCCTCGTGAAAGGAGCGGAGCTTGAATGTGAGGGCGAGCCAGGTGTCGGTGTGAACGAGTCATGCCGGCGCGGTTTTCACGTGGGAATAGTTCCGTGAAACTGGTTTTATGTCAAATCGGGAAGAGCCGGTGGGTTGGTCAGCCGCCTTTCTCGACGGTTTCCTTGATGTGGTCGAGCACACGGAGGTGGATCTTGTGGATGATGTGGTCGGTCATGGGGATCCAGTACCACTGCGGCCACATTTCATGGCGGTACCAGGTGGTTCCTTCCAGCAGGACCTTGTTTCCTCTCCGCTCGAGCCGGAACTGGCCTTTCTCCGATGCCAGGTGACCGTGAAGGTGGGGTGGATCGATGTGGCGGTAGATCGAGAACTCGGTCATCGGGGCGGGGAATGAGATCACATCGAACGCGAGCAGGCGGTTCTCATCCCAGACCGTCACCGGCTCCACGAAGTCTCCGGTGCAGAACGTGCAGCGGCGGATGGCTCCCACCCCGGTGCCCTCGATGGTCGCTTCGATGGGGTAGGCGATGCCCATGCGGAAAATTCCTTCCGGCGGGGCGTCGATGCGTGGGAAGGCGGTCACGGTTTTCCACACTTCGGGCAGCGAGCCCCCGACCTCCACGGAGGTGGTCACGGAGCGGAGCGGCGCACGCGGGGAGCGGGAATCCTCAAACGCCACGAGGCAGGGAAACAGGAAGATGAGGACGAGCGGCAGCATGGAAGAGGCCCGGCCAAGCGCCGCACGGCCTGCGAGTCTGCCGAGGGCGGTGCCGGGCAGCGCGAGGAGAATCGCCAGAGGCAGGGCCATCAGCAGGCAGATGAGGCCATCCATCGCGACGATGATGATGAGCAGGCCGAGCACGGTGACGGACGCGACCGACCCCGCATAGGAGGCACCGAAGCCACAATCCCGGCGGAAGTTGAAAAAGAAGGCGGAGAGGAACGAAACCAGCAGTGGCAGCCCGAGGAAAAGGACACCGCCGTAATTTCCGAAAACCCCGATGCTCAGGTAGCACATCGCCAACCCGAGGGGGCCGGGGCCGAGGATGGAAAACGCGCGTGAACGGATGATGGATACCATCGGGCCGGGTGCTGGCGAGGATTCTTCGTTCATATATTTCAGTAAATATTGAAATATGTGAAATGGCAAGAGAGAAATTGGAATAGGGTTTGATGGATAACCCATCGTCATATCCGGATATGACGATTTGTTTCTTGAAAGCCTGTGGTCCGTGCTTAGGCTGTGGCCATGCCGCAGGCCGATCCCACCGAAGAACTCCAACGCGCCCTTTCCGAACGAATCCTCGTGCTCGACGGAGCGATGGGGACCACGATCCGTGGCTACGGCCTGAGCGAGGCGGAGGCTCGCGGGGAACGTTATGCGGACAATGACAAGGATCTATTAAACAACGGCGACATCCTGTCCATCACCCGGCCCGATGTCATCGGAGACATCCACAAGCGCTTCTACGAGGCGGGTTCGGACATCTGCGAGACCAACACCTTTTCCGCGACCGGCATCGCGCAGAGCGAGTTCTTCGTTGAGGACCCGCGCGAGCACGGCGGACGCAAGGATCCCGAATTTTTCCAAAAGATCCTCGAGAACAATTTCCTCAACGACCTCGCATGGGAGATGAACGTCGAGTCCTCACGCCTCTGCCGGAAATGGGCGGACGACATCGGCACCGACACAGGCCGCAAGCGCTACGTCGCCGGAGCCATCGGGCCGCTCACCGTTTCCCTGACGAACTCGCCGGACGCGAACGACCCCGGCTTCCGGGTGGTGACCTTCGACCAGGTGCTGGCCGCCTACAAACACCAGATCCGAGGCCTCATCGAGGGCGGTTGTGACATCCTGATGGTCGAGACGATTTTCGATTCGCTCAATGCGAAGGCCGCCGTCGTCGCCATCCAGGAAGTCTATGATGAAGACAAGACGCGTCTCCCCGTGATCGTCTCTGCCGCCGTCGGGCTGGGTGGGGAAACGATGATCTCCGCGCAGAAGGTGGAGGCGCTGTGGAACGCCTTCGCCCACACCAAGCCGCTGGCCATCGGCCTGAACTGCTCGCTCGGCCCGGACCTGATGCGTCCCCACCTCGAGGAACTCTCCGCCTGCGCCGCGGCCGCCATTTCCTGCTACCCGAACGCGGGCCTGCCGAACCCTCTCGCGCCCACCGGCTTCGACCTCGAACCGAAGCACATGTATGATTACATGGCCGAGTTCGCCCAAGCAGGCCTCCTCAACCTCGCCGGCGGCTGCTGCGGAAACACTCCGGAGCACGTCGCCGCCATCGCCCAGGCCGTCGCCAGATTCGCCCCGCGCGAGGTGCCGGTGGTTCGTTGAAATCGAAACGCGGAGGACGCGGAGATCGCGGAGGAAGACGCAGAGAATACAGAGCCATGAAAACGAGAGATGAATTGAACCAGTTGTCGGGGCAGATCGTCGATGCGGCGATGGAGGTTCATCGTGAATTCGGGCCGGGTCTGCTGGAACGGGTTTACGAGGCCGCGCTTCAAAGGGAATTGCCGCTGAGAGGCATCCCTTCACGGAGGCAGGGTCAATCCGCGGTTTCCTATAAGGGCGAACTCCTTGATGAGGATGCTTATCGGATCGATCTTCTGGTTGACGAATCGGTCGTTATCGAGGTCAAAACCGTGGCGGCCATCCTCCCGATCCACGAGGCCCAGCTCCATACCTACATGCGCCTTTCCCGGATGAATTTCGGCCTGCTGATCAACTTCAACGTGATCCTCCTCAAAGACGGAATCAAACGCCACGTCATCAATTTCCCTCATTAATCCTCCGCTTCTTCCTCCTCTTTCTCCGCGTTTCGATTCATCCAAATGAAAACCATTCCCCACGCCCTCCGTCTCTCCGGCACCGAGGCCTACAACCACACCGCCGACAAGCGTTTCCTGATGATCGGCGAGCGCGCGAATGTCGCGGGTTCCCCGCAGTTCGCGAAGCTGGTCCGGGCCGGTGATCTGGAGGCCGCGGTGGAGGTCGCCCGCCAGCAGGTGGGCAATGGCGCGAACGTCATCGACATCTGTTTCGATGACGGCCTCATCGACGGCAAGGCGATGATGAGCCGCTTCCTCCAGCTCCTCCAGGGCGAACCGGACGTCGCGAAGGTGCCCATCATGGTGGACTCCTCGAAATGGGAGATTCTCGAGGAAGGACTGAAGTATCTGCAGGGCAAGGGCATCGTGAACTCGATCTCGCTGAAGGAGGGCGAGGAGAACTTCAAGCGGCAGGCGCGCCACATCATGAAATACGGTGCGGCGGTCGTCGTCATGGCCTTCGACGAGAACGGCCAGGCCGCCTCGTATGAGGAGAAGGTCCGCATCTGCGAACGCGCCTACCGCATCCTTGTCGACGAGGTCGGCTTCAACCAGGACGACATCATTTTCGACCCGAACATCCTGACGGTCGCCACCGGCATCGAGGAGCACAACAACTACGCGCTCGACTTCATCAACGCCACGCGTTGGATCAAGGAGAACCTCCCCGGCGCGAAGGTGTCCGGCGGTGTTTCGAACATTTCCTTCTCCTTCCGTGGGAACAACAAGGTCCGCGAGGCGATGCACTCCGCCTTCCTCTACCACGCCGGACTCGCCGGCATGGACATGGGCATCGTCAACGCGGGCATGCTGGAGCTTTACGACGAGATCCCGAAGGACCTGCTGGAACACGTCGAGGACGTGCTGCTGAACCGCCGCCCGGATTCCACGGAGAGGCTGCTGGAACTTGCGGAAAGCTACAAGAACGTCGGCGGCAAGAAGATCGAGGAAGACCTCGCATGGCGCTCGGAGTCCGTGGAGAAACGTCTCGAGCACGCGTTGCTGCGCGGCATCGACAAATACATCGACGAGGACACCGAGGAGGCCCGCTTGAAATACGTGCGTCCGCTCAAGGTCATCGAGGGACCGCTGATGGATGGCATGGGCGTCGTCGGCGACCTCTTCGGCGCGGGCAAGATGTTCCTGCCGCAGGTGGTGAAATCCGCACGTGTCATGAAGAAGGCGGTTGCCTGGCTTTTCCCGTTCATGGAGGCGGACAAGGCGGAATACCTCGCCGCGGACATCGCCGCGTTCAAGGAGGAGGATCCCTCCCTCTCGAACGAGGAGGCGCTGAAGCTGGCCGAGCGCGGGCGCTCCGCCGGACGCTTCCTCATCGCCACCGTGAAGGGCGACGTGCACGACATCGGCAAGAACATCGTCGGCGTGGTGCTTTCCTGCAACGGCTTCGAGGTCACCGACATGGGCGTGATGGTGTCATGTGACAAGATCCTCGCCAAGGCGAAGGAAATCGGTGCGGACGTCATCGGGTTGTCCGGACTCATCACGCCGTCGCTCGACGAGATGGTGCATGTGGCCAAGGAAATGGAGCGACTGGATTTCAAGGTGCCTCTTCTCATCGGCGGGGCGACGACCTCCGCCGCGCATACCGCGATCAAGATCGCGCAGCATTATTCCGGGCCGGTGGTGCACGTGCTGGACGCGTCCCGCTCGGTGCCTGTGACCACGTCGCTGCTTTCAAAAGACCAGAAGGAGGGATTCGCCGCCGAGAACCGCGAGAAGCAGCAGAAGCTGCGCGACAACTTCCTCGGCGGCCCGAAACGCGAAACCCTCACGCTCGAGGACGCCCGAGCCGCCGGACCGAAGCTGGATTGGCAAAACTACACGCCGCCCGTGCCCGCCTTCACCGGAACCCGCACCATTTCCAATCCCTCCCTGCGCGAGCTGGCGGAGTTCATCGACTGGACGCCGTTCTTCCACGCGTGGGAACTGCGCGGCGTGTGGGACCGCAAGGCGAACGTTCTCAAGACCAAGAACGCGGAGGGTGCGGCGGAGGCGGCGAAGCTCCATCAGGACGCGCTCGGCTGGATCGACCGCATCATTGCGGAAGACCGCTTCCGCGCCGAGGGCATCTACGGATTCTTCCCCGCGAACTCGGATGGCGACGACATCATCGTCTGGACCGACGGGACCCGCACCACCGAGCGCACGCGTTTCCACAGCCTGCGCCAGCAGATCAAGAAAGACTCCGGAAAGCCGAATGTCGCGCTGGCGGACTGGGTGGCGGGGGGGGGGCTTCCCGATTTCATCGGCGGCTTCGTCGTCGGCATCCATGGCGCGCATGAGTTCGCGGACGAACTGGACAAACAGATCGACCCCTACGGTTCCATCATGGTGAAGGCCATCGCGGACCGGTTCGCGGAGGCGTTCGCGGAATTCCTCCATCACAAGGCCCGTATCGAGTGGGGTTACGAGACCGAGGACGAGCTCACGCACGACCAGCTCATCCACGAGAACTACCGCGGCATCCGTCCGGCGCCGGGCTACCCCGCGCAGCCGGACCACACGGAGAAGCCGCTGTTGTTCGACCTGCTGGGAGCACCCGAAGCGACCGGCGTTACGCTCACGGAAAGCTGTGCGATGCACCCCGGAGCCGCCGTCTGTGGGTTGTATTTCTCCCATCCGGACAGCCATTACTTCGCCATTTCCGAGATTCAGAAGGATCAGATCGAGGACTATGCGAAGCGCAAGGGCATCACCGTGCAGGAGACCGAGAAATGGCTGGGTCCGTGGCTGGGATATGCCTGAACTTGGCAGGCTTCCTGCATCGATTCCTCTCGACCTCCGCCTTTTTCGGTGCAGGTTGACTGCTGAATCGTGCCATGAACCTTACACCATTATTCAAAACCTGCGCCGCCGTGCTGGCGCTGCATTGCTCGGGAGCCGCGTTCGCCGGAGGCGAGGGCTGGATTTCCGATTTCACCGCCGCGAAAAAACAAGCGGCGGAATCAAAGAAGGACCTGCTCGTCGACTTCACCGGTTCCGACTGGTGCGGCTGGTGCATCAAGCTGAACAAGGAGGTCTTCGAGCACGAGCCGTTCAAGGCGGGTGTGAAAGACAAGTTCGTTCTGGTCGAGTTGGATTACCCGAGGGACAAATCCAAACTCACCGAGGAAACCATCAAACAGAACGAGGAGCTCGGGGCCAAATACCAGATCGCCGGCTATCCCACGATCCTGCTCTGCGATGCGGAGGGCAAGCCCTACGCCGCCACCGGCTATCAGGAAGGCGGACCGGAGAAGTATGTGACTCACCTGGACGAGCTGATCGGCAAGAAAGCCAAGCGCGATGAAGCGCTTGCGGCCGCCGCGAAATCCGAAGGCGTGCCGAAGGCGAAAGCCCTGGTTTCGGTCCTCAAGGAAATGGACCTCACGGATGGGATGGTGGCGAATTTCTACGGCGACGTCGTGGACCAGATCAAGGCGTCCGATCCGAAGGATGAAACCGGCTTCGCGAAGGAGGCGGCCATGAAGGAGCGCATCGCGGGCATCAAGAAGGATCTCGGCAGCCAGTTGCAGAAGAAGGATTTCGAGGGAGCGATCGCGGTGCTCGACAAGGCGCTGAAGGACGGGGACCTTCCGAAGGACGATGTCCAGCAGATCATGATGACGCGTGGCATGCTGCTCGGTGAGTTGAAGAAATACGACGAGGCGGTCAAGGCGCTGGACGAGGCGAAGGAGTTCAATCCGGAGAGCCCTTACGTCGGCAACATGGACGCCGCCAAAAAACGGCTGCTGGAGGCAAAGGAGAAGGCCGCATCCGGCACGTGAGACGTGGTTGGGATCCGCCACTCCTTGTTTTCCAAGCACCGCGCCGGTAGTCCGGCGCGGTGCTTTTTCTTGGAGCCGGGGCGTGGAGGCTCCATGCTGCGGCCATGCGGTTGGCATTGTGGTTTCTGGCGCTGGCGGTTCCCGTTCTCGGGATCTGGCTGCTGTGGGGTGGCGGATGGGAAAGCTATTTCAGCTTCGCGGGCAGCGTGCTATGGCTGGAGAACGCGGGGCGCTGGGCGTGGGCGGCGGGCATCCTCCTGCTCGCCTCGGACGTGTTCCTGCCCGTGCCGGGCACGGTGGTCATTTCCGCGCTGGGCTATGTTTACGGAACCCTGCTCGGTGGTGCCGTCGCTTCGGTGGGACTGATGGCGGCGGGATTGCTCGGTTATGGTGCCGGACGTTTGTTCGGCGAGGATTTCGCCCGCCGCTGGCTGGGGGATGGCGATTATGAAGCGGGCAGGAGGTTGTTTGAGAACGGCGGTGGCTGGTTGGTCGCCCTGTCCCGCGCGCTGCCGATCCTGCCGGAAGTCATTTCCTGCACCGCAGGGCTGGTGCGCATGCCTTTCCGGAGGTTCGTCACCGCGCTGGCTTGCGGCAGCGTGCCGATGGGCTTTCTCTTCGCCGCGATCGGCACCACCGGCAGGGACGCGCCCGGCTGGGCCCTGGCGCTCAGCCTCGTCATTCCCGCCGTGCTTTGGCTGGCCGCCGGGAGGCTCCGGAAACATTCCGGGCGATGACATTTTCCACCGCCAACGCTTGCCATCCCTTCTCTCCAACCGACATTCCGTCATGGCCATCACAACGAAACGATCCCTCACCGGCATGACCTGCGGCAACTGCGCCGCGAAGGTGGAAAAGCGCCTCGCCGCGCACCCGGAAATCGAGTCCGCGACCGTCACCATCCAGCCACCGCAGGCGACGCTTTCCAGCACCCGCGAACTCGGCACCGGCGAGCTCAACACCTGGCTCGCGCCTTTGGAGAAATATCGTTTTGTGGAAGAAGCGGCGGCAGCCCCGCCCGCATCCGTGCTTCCCGCCCCATCCGCCACGACCTACAAGCCCTTGCTCATCCTGCTGGGTTACCTGCTGTCGGTGCCTGCCGGAGTGCTCGTCGCCGCGGGCGGGTGGGACACGATGCTCGCCATGCGGTGGTTCATGGGCGGGTTTTTCATCGCGTTCTCATTTTTCAAAATGCTGGACCTGAGGGGATTTTCGGACGCCTACCGCAGCTATGATCTGGTGGCGAAGGCATGGCCCGGCTATGGATTCGTCTATCCGTTCGTCGAACTGGGTCTCGGGCTTTCGTACATCGCGAATCTCAATCCATGGATGGTGAACCTGGTCACCGCCGTGGTCATGGCGGTGAGTCTGGCGGGAGTGCTGCAAGCCGTTTTCTCCAAGCGCGCGATCCGTTGCGCCTGCCTCGGCACGGTGTTCCAGCTTCCCATGTCCACCGTGACCATCATCGAGGATGGGCTGATGCTGGGAATGGCGGTGGTGATGCTGGCGATGGTTTGAGGGTGGAATGTGAGGCCATGGTAATTCCTCACCGGTGGCTCGAGCCACCGGCGGATTTCCATAAGAAGTCATGGAACCTATATCACATCTGTGCCGAGATGTTCCACGGCACGAACTCGTTGTCGCCGAAGCCGAGCGCTTCAGACTTTGATTTTCCACCGCTGGCGACACGGAGGATCTCCTGATAAATTCGGTCCGCGACCTGTTCGTGGGTTTCCTCGCCGTCTGCGATAGTTCCGGCGTTGATGTCCATGTCCTCCTCCATGTGGCGGAACATGGGGGTGTTGGTCGCGATCTTGATGGAAGGTGTCGGCTTGCTGCCGAAGACCGAGCCGCGGCCGGTGGTGAAGCAGAGCAGGTTCGAGCCGCCGGCGGATTGCCCGGTCACGCCCATGGGGTCGTAGCCGGGCGTGTCCATCATGTGCAGGCCGCGCTCGCGCACCGGCTCGGAGTAACGGAGCACGGAGACGAGATTGGTGGAACCTGCCTTGCAAACGGCACCGAGCGATTTTTCCAGAATGGTGGTAAGTCCTCCGGCCTTGTTGCCGGGGGTGGGGTTGTTGTTGATCTCACCATCCAGTTTGGCGGCGTAGTCCTCCCACCAGCGGATGCGCTCGATGAGCGCCTCGCCGACTTCCGGGCGCACGGCGCGGCGGGTGAGCAGGTGTTCCGCGCCGTAGATTTCGGGAGTCTCGGCGAGCACGGCGGAGCCACCCTGCGCGACCAACCGGTCCACTGCGAGACCGAGCGCGGGATTCGCCGTGATGCCGGAGAGTCCGTCGGATCCACCGCATTGGAGGGCGACGATCAGTTCGCTGGCGGGCACCGCCTCGCGGCGGGCCCTGTCGGCGGCGGGCAGCACTTCGTTCACGAGTTTTTCAAGACAGGCCTCGATGGTTTTCCGCGTGCCGCCCATCTGCTGGATGGTCACGTAATGGATGCTGCCGGCGGGCGGCTTGCCGAAGGTCTCGATCATCGCCGGGATCTGGTTCGTCTCGCAACCGAGGCCGACCATCATGACCGCGCCGAAGTTCGGGTGGCGGACGTGTCCCCAGATGGTGCGCTGGAGCATGGCGAAGGCTTCGTTCCGGTTGGAAATGCAGCAGCCGAGGCCGTGGGTGATGGCCACCACGCCGTCGATGTTCGGGAATTTCTCCAACAGCCCGCGCCGCTCGACCTCGCGCGCCACGTGGTGCGCGACGGTGGCGGAGCAGTTCACGGAGGAAATGATGCCGACGTAGTTCCGCGTGCCGGTTTTCCCGTCTCCCCGGCGGTAGCCCATGAAGAAATCGCGCAGATCGTCCGGGACGTAGGCGGTGGGTTTGGCGGCGCTGCCGTGGGCGTAGTCGTCGGTGTGGTCCGACATGCCGAGGTTGTGGCTGTGGACATGCTCGCCGGTGGAAATGGCGCGCGTCGCGTGGCCGATGATCTGGCCGTATTTCCAAACGGGTCCGCCAGGTTCGATGTCGCGCAGGGCGACCTTGTGGCCACGCGGCACGACGCCGCGGACGGTGCCGCCACCGGGCAGGGATTCGCCGTCCGTGAGATCGGCGAGGGCGACGGCGACGGGGTCTTCAGGATGAAGGAGGAAGATGCGGTTCATGGGTGTGGTTGGTGATGGTGGGGTGCCGGCTTTTCAGATTTACCGCGATGCCGCGAAGGGACGCGAAGGAAGAGGGCGATGAAGGAGGTGGATTGAGAGAAATCGAAACGCGGAGGTAGGAGAGGAAGACGCGGAGAAGATGGGTTGGAAAAATAGGAAGAGCGTGCGGTTTCGAATCGCGAGAAGGCGCGACCTGATAGTCCCTCTCTTCGCGGGTTACGTGGGTAGATGGCTACAAGGTCGCCCTTCCCTACGGCTTCGCCGGGCCGCCTTGGGCGGGGGCGGGGGACATTTTTCCGTCCTTGGCCGGGGACTCCAGGGTGATGGCGGCGACCATCGGCGCGCTGGCGGTGCCGGGGCTGGTGAGGGTGATCTTTGAAATCAGGACCGCCGGTTTTTTCAGATCCCGCCAGAGGTAGCGCACCTGGCCGTGATCCGTCAGATCCGTGCGGGCGGAGCCGGGGACATCCACACCCGCGACGTGGTCGGCGATGTCCACGCCGTTGCTGAGGACGATGTCCTCGGAGGTTCCATCCGCGTATCCGATCTTGATGGTCATCAGCGGGTCGTGGCCCTGCACCGCCGGGAATCCCCAGCCTGCCACCGCGCCCAGGAGGTGCAGCCTTCCCGCCGCGACATTCGCCGGAAGCTCCACACTGCCGGGCATCGTCAGGCTGAGGGCGTCCCCGCGAGCTCCGCCCTTGAGAACGATGACGTTTTTCCCGCCCGCCGCGATGGCGGGGTCCTGGAGTTGGAAGGGAACACCGCGCTCCTCGACGGTGCCGAAGCGCTTGAGCCCCACGCGGTCGCCGCCGACGTCCTTCGCGAGATAGACGCCCTTGCTGCCATCCGCCGTCGCGGCCTTGCCGAAGGTGAGGATGTGGAAGCGTTGCTCGCCGGCGCGGAGGTAGGAGATCAGGTCGCGCAGCGAGGCACCGCCGAGGGACTCGAATCCTTCCGGCATCAGGGATTTTCCGGTGTCCGTCTGGCTGGTGATCTGGTCGCGGGGGATCTCGGTCTCACCGCCGACGTTCTTGATGAAAAGGCTGCCCGCCGTCTCGCGGCTGATGAAGCCCGCCACGATGCGGCCATCCTTCGTGCCCACGTTCCAGACGTGGTAGCTCGGCTCCACCTCGCGGTTCGGATCCACGATGTGGGTGAGGAGAGCCTCCACGCCGTGGGCCCCCATGCCTTCCAGCACCGGGCCGATGACCACGCCTTCGCCCTTGTATAAATGGCAGATCGCGCAGGCTTGGAACAAGGCCTTGCCCGCCACCGGATCACCCGGAGCCATGACCTCGGGCAGCAGGCGGTTGATGACAGCGGCCTTCGCTTCCTCCGCGCCCTGGAATTTCGCCACCAACGGAGCGGCGTGTTCCCGGACGGACTTGTCGGGATGCTCGGCGAGACGGGCGATAAGCTGCGGCCCGGCGACGGCGGCGGGCAGGCTGCCATCGGCCAGCGCGTCGGTCAGGGCGATGGCGGATTCCGGGCGGCCGAGTAGCGCCTCGGTGACCTTCGCCTTGTCACCCTGCGGCAGCGACGGCATTGCGGTGATGAAAAATCTCGCGGCATCCGGAGACGGATTTTTCAGGATGGATTCGAAAAGCGCGGTCCGTCCGTCGCCGGGTTTCACGAAGGATTGTTTGAAAAATTCGGACAGGTCCGCGGGGAATGCTGGCAGGCCGCCGAGTGCGGACAGCACCTGCTTTTCCTGTGGCTGCGAGGCGAGCACGCGCTTCACCGCCTTTTCCAAACGCGCGTCGCGTTCGTCGGCGCTCCAGTTCCGGGCGGCGAGAGGCAGGGCGGTTGCGGAGATCTGCGGGACGTCGCTTTCCGCCAGGGCATTGATCGCGGAGCGTATTTCCGGGCTGTCGCCGAGCTTGCGTTCGCGAAGCGAGGCGAGCGATGCCATGGCGATGCCGATGTCTCCGCCTTGCGTGCCCAGCACCTTGAGCATCGGGATCAGTCGGGATTCGTCGTTGGAGGAAAACTCGAACAACCGCGCCACGAGCGGCGCCTGCTTTTCCTTGTCCGCCGAGGCCATGGCGGCGGCGAGCACCTCGCCGGGGGAGTTCTTCGCGAGCCGGGCCACCGCCGCAGGGGTCCAGATGTCGTCCGCCGCCGCATGGATGGCGACCAAGGTGTCCGCCGCAACCACCGTTTGCGCGGGAAGTGCGGCGAGCACCTGCAGGCGCACCACCGGATCCTTGTCCTTCGCGAGATTCGTGCTGATGGATTTCACCACCGCATCCGTCGCCAGTTCCGGGTGGGTTCCCATCACCCGGGCGGCGGTGAGGCGCACGGAGCGATCCTCATCGGCCAGCGCGGCAATGAGCTCACGCTCGCCGAGCACACCTGCCGCCGCGCGCAGCCACAGCGCGTGGAGCCTCGCCGGGCCTTTTGCATTTTCCAAAAGCTTCGCCGCGCCCTTCACATCGCTTTCCTCGATGAGACGCTGGGCACGGAAGCGGATTTCCCGGTTGGGATTTCCCAAGGCGGCCACCCGGCCTTCCGGCGTCCGGAGGTCCGCCGCCGGGACGGGCTTCGCCTCGCGGTGACGGTAGCGGAGGATACGGCCGAAGAAATGGTCACGGTCGGGGCGGGCTGCCTGGTTGTTCCACAGATGGATCGGTCCGCGCGGGTCGTTGTGGAGGATGGCCTGGTTGTAGAAATCGATGGTGTAGAGCTGGCCGTCCGGTCCCACCCGGGTGTCGATCTGGCGGCTCCATGAATCCCGTGTGGCGGAAAACTCCTCCTCGCGTGTCTTCTCCGCCTTGAAGGTCACACCGGAGCGGGTGAGCTGTTCGTGGTGGACGATGTGTACCGTGGGCTCGGCGGTGAAGTAGCCCAGGTTCCAGGCGTCCGGCCACGATCCGCCTTCATAGACCGCGCAACCGCAGGCGGCGGTGAAGGAGCCGATCACGTCATTCGGCTGGTTCTCGACGATCTCCTCCCAAGTCATCAGCGGTTTCACCGGACGCAGATGGATCATCACCTGCCACGATGGCACGCTGCCCATGCCGCCTTCCGCCATGAGCCTGTCGGAAACGGGCGCGTGCATGACGAGATCGCCCGAAGTCGGCTGGGTAAAAAACAACTCGCCGTCCGAGGTGATGTCCACGCCCCAGCAGTTGCCGCTTTTCGCGCTGACCATCTCGATCTTCGTGCCGTCCGCCTTGAGACGGACGATGCCCGATCCGATCGATCCGAAATCCTGCCTGCCATCGCCGGACGTCACCTTGGGCGAACTCGAATAACCATGCGTCGCATAGATCCAGCCATCCAGCCCCCAGCGCAGGTTGTTCAGGACCGAGTGCGTGTCCTGCGTGCCGAGCCCGGTGTAGAGCACCTCGCGCTTGTCCGATTTCCCATCGCCATCCGTATCCCGCAGATACAGGACCTGCGGAGGCTGCGCGACGATGACGCCGTCCTTGTAAAAACAGAAGCTTGTCGCCAGATCCAGGTCGTCGGCGAAGACGTGGCGCTTGTCCAGGATGCCATCGCCATCCGTGTCCTCCAGGCGGCAGATGCGGTCGCGTCCCGGACGGTTCACGGCGGGAGGCTTCGGCAGGTTGCTGTCGCGGTCCCATACGGAATACATCGACTCGGGGCCGCCGCCCTTCGTCCCCTCGGGGTATTCCATGCTTTCCACCACCCACAGGCGTCCCTCGCCGTCCCAGTCGATGTTGATGGCCTTTGAAACCAGTGGCTCGGAGGCCACGAGCTCCACCTTGAAATCCGGGTGCACCTGCATGGACGCCACCTCCGCCTCGGGAGAGAGCGGGCCGCCCGGCGGGTAGGTCAGCAGGGAGTCGTCCGCCTTGCCGACGGCGTCGCCTTCACCGCCTTGACCGGCCCACGCCAGCGCGCGTCCGAGCAGCGCGCGGATCGCCGGGTTCTTGAAAGTCTCCGGGTTTTTCCCCGGTACGAAGGAGACGATCCTGCCTTTTCCGAGCTCCTGCGTCCAGATCATCGGCGATACGCCGTAAACGTAGGGCTGTGGTTCATCCCCCTTGAGGTGCTTGCGGTTCGGCGTCCAGGTGGTGGCCAGCACGTTGCTCACCTTGGAATTGATTTCAAACCCCTGCATCATCTCGTCCGCCACATCGAAGTTCGAGACACCCCGTGTGATGAAATCCTCGCGGCCCGAGGGAGTGAAAAACAATGGCACGGCTCCGTTCCAACGGCGCGGCTCGCCCTTCACCAGTCCGGAGGCGGAGATGGCGTCGTGCACCAGCACGATGCCGCCGCCGGCCTTCACGTAGCTTTCGACGCGGGCTTTTTCCGCATCATCCCATTTCCCGCCGGCGGTGATGAGGACCGCGTCGGTTTTTTTCAGATCCGCCTCGCCGGGGAAATCCGGGCTGCTGGAAATCCCGGGGAACAATCCTTCCGCCGACTGCACGTAAAACGACTTGCCACAGGCGAGCCCGCCGCAAGCCGCGAGCGCCAGCCCGACGAGCGCCGGGATTTTCGTTACGATGGAGTTGCGGGCTGATTCATACATCCCTCTTTCATAACGCCTCCCGCGCTTCTGCCTAGCAGTGAAGCATCCGGAATAGAAAAATGTGCATTTCCAGCGGATCGGGACAGGAGGCTTGGGGGGGCGCTAGAGGAGTGGTTGCTTTAAGGTTCACCGCGAAGGCGCAAAGGTCGCGAAGGGACGCGAAGGAAGAGGGGAATGGATGGATCGAAACGCGGAGGACGCCTGGAGCGCGGAGGATCTGTGGAGATTGCCGGAGCACTCCCACCATGCTCCGTGGGATCGGGTTACCGGCTCTTCAGCACCAACGGTGCGGAATGTGACAGCCCATGGCAACGCCATGGGAAGAGGCCCCAAGGAAGTCGAAGTCCTGAAAGGACGGGATCCGGGAGGGCCGGTGTGCTGGAGATGTCGTCCTTTCAGGACTCGGTTCATTCGGGATGCTCCACCCGGGGTTGCGCTTCGCTCACCCCGGGCTGTCCCATTCCGCTCCTTTGGTGCTGGAGAATGCCGGACGCCGGATGATCGCAAATCGATGCTTCGTTTCTGGAATGTGTGTTATTCAATGCATCGTCACTTGGATCACAGCATTTTGCGAAACACCATGGCCTCACCTCGCCCGCGACGGCCTCCTGCCGGTCCATTTCTGGAAGGTGTTGGAGAAGGTGTTGGGGTTGATGAATCCGACGTCGCGGCTGATCGTTTCGATCTTGTCATTCGTGCTGGTGAGCAGATGCCGGGCGCGGCGCATCCGCAGGAAGGTGACGTGCTGCATCGGCGTGCGGCCGAGCTCGGACCGGCACAGGCGCCGCAGGTGTTCCTTGCTCACGCAGGCCTTCGCGGCGAGTTCGTCGAGCGTCCACGGGCGGGCGAGTTCCCGATCCACCGCCTCCCACATGCGCCACAGCCGTGTGTCGCTCTGGTGGGGTTCGGCGAAGCGCAGCACGTAGCCATGGATCAGCCCCGCCCACGCGTTCAACTGCGCGGGAATCGCTTGGCCGGTTGCCTCCGCGTGCAGCCCCTGGATCGCCCGCAGCAAGGGATCCGCATGATAACTCCCCAGGATGGGCGACTTGTGGGAAAGGATGGGCCGGGCCTCGCGGGATTCCAGATAGCGGACGGTGCACATCCGCATCGGCTCCGGGCCGGTGGCCTTGAGCTGGTTGGTGACGAAGGGCGGGAGAAGGCACGCCTGCCCGGCCTCCAGCCGTTTCCACTGGCCGTCCGCCCTGACCACGCCGCCGCCGCCGAAGCAGGCCATCATGCAGGTGCCGGACTGGTCGGCCCGGGTCATCGAGAACGGCTCGCCCGCTTCGAGGATCTCCACGTGGGCGATGTGGTGCTGCGCGAGCTCCCGGCACACCGGCTGGTCGCGGAGCCAGTCACGGTTGTCCACGTCGTCGCTGCGGACGACGTGCGTGCGGGTCGCTGGGCTGGCGTTCTTCGCGGGCATCGGGAGACAGGAATCTGCATGCGTTTTTCCGCCGGATCAAGACCCTTGGATGTGCATCCCGGATAGATTGTTGCGTCCCCGGATTTCTTGCCAACCCTTCTTTCCCCCACTAGCGAGGGACACGCATGAGTGAGAAAACACCACCCCGATTCATCTCGCAGGGGGAAACCCGCGACGAATACAACGACTGGACGCTGAACGAATGGCTCTGCCGCCCGGACATCGCGGACGCGAAACAACTCCTCATGGTTCGCGCGACGATGCAGCCCCGTTGCTGCCATCCGTTCCACATCCACCCGCACCGCGAGGAGATCATCCACGTCGTCTCGGGCAGAGCCGAGCAGTGGGTAGGAGAAGAATACCGCATCCTCGGCCCGGGCGAGGTTGCCATCATTCCGCCCGGCGTCCCCCACGGCACCTACAACCCCTTCGACGAGGTGCTGGTTTTCCACGCCATCCTCACCCCGGCCACCCTCCCGGAAAGCGAAGCCTCGCAACCCGATCCACACGACGTCTCCGAAACGGAACCCTGGCGGTCCATCCGTGGAGGACTGGCACCATGCGTGATTGCAGGGAAGTCTGAAGGGGTGTGATGGAAGCGCGGATATTTGGATTTTCACCACTGCTTTGTGGTGAATCTTGAAGCGAAGGACACATCACCCATTCCGCACCACCAGCCGCCCCAGCGTCGCGATGGCGTCCAGGGTGCGCGGGCCGAAGGCGAATCCGCAGCTCAGGCGGAAGCAGTTTTTCAGCCCGCCGGACGGTGAGAAAAGCGTGCCCGGCACGAGGCTGATCCCTTCCGCGACGGCTGACACGGTGAATGCCTCCGAGTCGAAATCCGCAGGCATTTCCAACCACAGGACGAAGCCGCCCGCCGGTTGGTTCACCCGGCACTCGGGCGGGAAAAACCGGACGACCGCCTGGCGGGTGCGGGCGCACTGCAGGGAATAAAGCTCGCGGATGCGCCGCAGGTGGCGGTCGTAGCCGCCCGCGTCGAGGAAACTGGCGACGACCAGTTCGGACAGCGTGGCGTTCCACGGGCACTGGATGGTCTTCAGCCGCTTCACCTCGTCCAGCCAGCCGCCCGGCACCATCCAGCCGACGCGCAGGCCGGGGGCCAGGGTTTTCGAGATGGAACCGCAGTGGATCACGTTTCCGCCATAGAGCGCGATGGATGGCGGTCTGCCGCCGTCGTGGGAAAGCTCGCCGTAAACGTCGTCTTCGATGATGGCGAAGCCGTGGTCTTCCGAGAGCTTCGCGAGGCGTTTCTTCGCGGCCGCGTCCATCACGCTGCCGATGGGGTTCTGAAAATTAGGCTGCACCACGCACGCGGCGATGCGGTGTTTTTTCAAGGCGGTTTCCAACGCTCCGAGGATCATCCCGTCGCGGGTGCAGACGGGCACCTCGATGGCCCGCAGTCCGAGGTCCCGGATCAGGTGGAGGATGCCGAAATACGTCGGCGTCTCCACCGCCACCAGATCGCCGCGTTTCGTGGTCGCGCGGAGGGCGAGCAGCAGGGCCTCCGTCGCGCCCTGGGTGGTGATGATCTCGTCCGGTCCCGCCTTGATCCCCGCGACGAGCAACCGCCGGGAGAGGGCGAGGCGGAGTTCCCTCCGACCCATCGGCGGAGTGTAGCGCAGCGCGTCGGACCTGGATTTCCGCAGCACGGCGTTCGTGATGGAGGCGAGCTTGGCGGAGGGGATGATGGAGTCGTCCGGCGCGGCGGCGGCGAAGGGCACCACCCTGCCGTTCTCCGCCAGATCCATCACGGATTGGAAAATGGACGCCTGCGCGATGATGATCGGTTTTTTCGAATGCCGGGCCGCCATGGGCAGCTTCGAGACATCCAGCGATGGCGGCGGCACGTAGTAGCCGGAGCGGGGCCGGGCCTGGATGATCCCCTGGTCCTCCAGCGAACGGTAGGCCTCCATTACCGTGGTGATGCTCACCTGGTGCTCGCGGCTCGCCTGGCGGACGGATGGCAGCCGGTCCCCTGCGGCAAAAGTCCCGGCACGGATCAATCCCGCCAGCCGCGACGCCAGATCCTGGTAGAGTGGCACTGCCGCTTTCATGCTGGGAGGGTGGAGCGGAAGGAGGGCAGCCGCCAGTTACAATTTCACCGATTTTTCAAAAAGTCCGGAATCTGTACCGTCTGTGCTGCTCATAAATCCACCATCTGTATCTGTTGTTCCCTCGTTTTTCTGCCTACACTGCGGGCGTCTGGGAGACACAAACCGCCATGATCTACATCGTCAAAACCTTCATTGTCTTGTTCATTCTCGGTTGGACGCTTTTCGGGGGATGGCTGGTCGTCCGCTACGGAGCATTGTTCGGCCCGCATCGGGACGACCCGGCGGAGTCCGTCGGTGCGCGTTCGTTCGGCGTCACGCACATCTGCCTGGTGTGGTTCGGGGCCATGGCGCTGGCGGTTTATTTTTTGTTCCGGTGAGGGTGGGAGGGGTTACCCGACCTGGCCTGCCTTGCTGCGGATTGCTTCAAATGTCTTTGCAAGGATGCGGGAGGTAATCCCGTCGATTTCTTCTGCCAGCATGGGTTCGGAGTAGGGCTTTGAAATCAAGATTTTCCCGTCGTGATTGAGCGCGTAGCCCTCTTTCTTGTATTCTATTTCCACTTTCGTCCGATGAGTGAAAGCATTGGCGGCGGATGATTGGTAATACAGATAAGAATAGCTGAAGGAATGTTTTGCCTGTGGACGTACGACGTTGAGGGTGGGAGTTGAAGCCGGATTGATATCTAGCATGAGTTCTCCGTTACCATTTGTCGCCATCAAGCTGATTCGTGAGAAAAGAGGAGCAAGAGTCCGCATTTTGGTATCTAATTTTTTCACAAAAGGTCTGACGCTCGAGTCAATGAAGGGCTGAAGCACGTCATCATCAGGTTCGTTTACCTTGTCTTTTGAATTCTGCTCCCGGATGAACAACGTCACCTGCTTCTCGACATCGCTTGGCTCCTCAATACTCTCACCTTTCGCCGCGCCAACCGCGAGTTTCAGCGATTTCTCGAGCTGCTTGCCGAGAAATGCCTCGAGGCTTTCCAGTTCGCCCGCGTCGGCAAGCCTCAGGCTTGTCAGGTAATCGCGCTTCTGTTCCGTCGGCACGATGATCGGCGGGTAGTTCTCGCGGAGAAACAGGTAATTCACCAGCATCCGGGCGACGCGTCCGTTGCCATCGTCGAACGGATGGATCAGAACGAAGTCGTGATGGAGTTTCGCAGCAATGGTCAGGATATGGTGCTTTCGATCTCCGAGCGACTTTTCCAGATCATCCACAAGTGCCTGCATTCGCGAGGGGACCTCCAGCGGTGACGCGTATTCGAATAACTCCCCGCTCGCTGTGAGCACGCTGTTGGGCAGGGTTTTGTATTCACCCGGGATCACTTCGGCACGCGACGGATGGCCGTCCGGTGTTTGTGTGGGTTTCCAGAAGGGCTCCTTGAGGATGATTTTATTGAGGTCGCGGATGTCGCTCGGAGTGATCAACCTGCTTTTGTCGGCGGCCAGATTCCGCAGATGCTTGATCCCGACATCGTGGGCCTTCATCTCCTCGTATTCACGAAGAGAGTGGTTTCCGTGTGTCTGGCCGTGGAGGAGGAGCAAGACCGTTTCGCCGTAGGTGAGCGTGTTGCCCTCGATGTGGTTCGAGTGGAAGTTCCATTCCAACCGGAGTTTTTCCCAAAGACGGCGCTCGTCGGCGTCTCCCATTGGCAGAATTGCGTCCAATTCCGTCTTGAGCGCGTCGATGGTGGCGAAATCAGAGTTCATGGAAATTGTCTGTGTTGTCGAACCCGGGCGGGAAACTGAGTTCGTTTGATTTCTGAAAGCTAAAGGGGGGGAAGACTGCGGAAAAGGGAAAACGAGTAGATCCGTGTGACAGACGAACGCGACTTCTGAATGGTCGTGGAGATAGGGCGAGAAAAATGGGAGGCATGGCAGTTGGAAACCGCCGTCACGATTTTATGCGGGCTCCATCAAAAAAACCACCGCCCGCGTTTCCGGCCAGTATTCTCCGCCGGTGCCAAAGGTTGGGAAACCGACGTGGCCGCCGGTGGCCGGGATTTCGAAATGGAAGTGCTCGCTGGCCACCGACTCTTCGCGGGGATAACAGCGGGGGCCGAGGAAGGGATCATTCGCCGCGTTCACTAGCAAAGTCGGCACGGTGATGGAGGGGATGAACTGGCGGCTGCTGTTGCGTTTCCAGTAGTCCGCCGCGTCGAGGAATCCGTGGATGGGGGCGGTGTAGCGGTCGTCGAATTGCTGGAAGGTGCGGATACGGTTCAGGCCGGCGAGGTCGAGCTGGTCCGGAAACAGACGTTTTTTCGCGCGGACCTTGGAACGCATCGCGATGAGGAACCGCTCCATGTAGATCCGGTTGGACGGGATGGAAAGCTTGGCCGAGGAGCAGGCGAGATCGCACGGCACCGAGAAGACCACGGCGCGGTGGATTTGCGGCGGCAGGTCCGCCGGACGCTCTCCGAGGTATTTCAGCGTGAGATTGCCCCCGAGGCTGAAGCCGATGAGATCGACGGACTTCGCGGGGTGGTTTTCCAGCGCGTGGGAAATCACCGCATGCAGGTCCTCCGTCGCGCCGCTGTGGTACATCCGCAGCAGGCGGTTCGGTTCGTGGCTGCATCCGCGGAAGTTCCACGCGAGGACATCCCAGCCGCGGCGGAGCATGGCGGCGGCCATGCCCTGGATGTAGTCGGTTTTGGTGTTCGCCTCGAGGCCATGGGAAAGGATGGCGAGGCGTGGTCCGCCGTTTCCCGCCCATTCCAGGTCGATGAAGTCGCCGTCCGGCAGTTCCAGCCGTTCGGCGCGGCGGGTGACGTGCGGCACCCGCCGGAACAGGGCGGGGTAGATCGTCTGGGTGTGGCCGCCGGGAAGCCACGAAGGCGCCCGGTAGCTGCTTTGCTGGATCAGCGGCATGGTTTCTCCCCTGTCTAGCGGCGGAAACACCGCCCGGCAAGTGGTGCGTTCACGGGTGCGATGGCGCTTGTCATTCGCGCCGCCGCCGTATAGCCAGCAGCCCGCTGGAATACTTCTCCCCAATTCATCCATGACATTTTTCATCCTCTGGTGCCTCGCAGGCCTCGTCGTCGGCATCATTTTCGCCTCGTTTTTCGAGTGGACCCTCCACAAATACGTGATGCACCGCCCGGTCTGGAACTTCCGCTACGCCTTCCAGGCCCACGCGGTGGTCCACCACAAGACCTTCAAGGCGGATCACACCTACCACCTCATCCACGAGAAGGACAAGGAAACGATCCCGATGGCCTGGTGGAACGGCCCGGTTCTCATCCTCATCGGCGCGACTCCGTTCGCCCTGTTGTCATGGCTCACCGGCCAGTGGGCGTTCGTGCTCGGCGGCGGCCTCGCGTTCGCCAGCTACTACTGCTTTTACGAATACATCCACTGGTGCATGCACCTGCCGAAGGCGCGCCGGGTGGAAAAGCCGTGGTGGTTCCGTCGCCTGAATGGCCACCACCTGCTGCACCACCGTTACATGCACAAGAATTTCAACGTCGTCCTGCCTGTCGCGGACCTCTGCCTCGGCACCTTCATGGCCCGGGCGAAGACGCACTTCAAGCAGGCGGAAGGCCCGTCCGTGCCGAACGTGCAGCCGACGGCCTGATTTTTTTCCGCAGCAATGGTGTTGCCGGATTTTTCATTTCGGTTTATCTGATGGTTTGAAAAACCTGAAAGACCGATGAAAAAGACCTTCTTTTTGCTGCCGCTCATTGCGCTCGCTGTTTTTTCCAGCTCCTGCCGCACGGTCACTCCGCTGGACCCGATGACGATGAAGCAGTCCTGCAAGTGCCTGCCTCAGAACTTCCGCCCGGATGGAAGCTGTTGCGGCATGGTGGGAGGGACGAAGTAGGGGGAGAAATCGAAACGCGGGAGCTGGGAGCGTTTCATCGCGAACCACCGCCCGTGACAAAGTGACAGTCACATGGTAGGTCTTGTTCCGCGCCATTCCCGCGCGGGAAATCTTCATGAACATCGTGCTCGGTATTTCAGGCTCCATCGCCGCCTACAAGTCGGCGGATCTCGCTTCCCAACTGGTCAAGCGGGGCCACGAGGTCCACGTGGTGATGACTCATTCGGCCACGGAGTTCATCACTCCGCTCACTCTGCAGACGCTCACCCGCCAACCGGTGCTGGTTTCCCTGGAGGATGAGAAGCAGTCTTGGAAACCCGGTCATATCGAGTTGGCGGATCATGCGGACCTGTTCCTCGTCGCCCCCGCCAGTGCGAACGTGCTGGGAAACTTTGCCAACGGTCTCTCTCCGGACCCGCTCGCCGCGATCTACCTCGCCCTGCCACGGACCACGCCTGTCGTGCTGGCTCCGGCGATGAATGGAAAAATGTGGCTGCATCCGGCGACACAGCGGAACATCGCGAGACTCACGGAAGATGGTTGCAAGTGGGTCGGACCGGCCGAAGGAGATCTTGCCTGCGGCTATGAGGGAATAGGACGGCTCGCTCCGGTGGAGGAGATTTTGAAAGCGGTGGAATAAACAGCCTTGGAACGTCACCCGTCGGACATTCTGAAACTGTCCGCGTTTGTCAGCAGATCCCTCGTTTCCAAGCCCAATAAAAACGCCTTCGCTTCCAAACCCCCGGCGAATCCGGTCAGCTTGCCGTTCGCGCCGATGACGCGGTGGCAGGGCGCGATGATGGAAATGGGGTTCCTGCCATTCGCGGCTCCGACGGCACGGACCGCCTGCGGGCTGCCGATCTGACGGGCGATTTCCCCGTAGCTCCGTGTTTCTCCGAACGGGATGGTGGTGAGCGCCTCCCAAACCTTTTTCTGGAACTCGGTTCCGATGAAATCCAGTGTCAGGGAAAAGCGGGTGAGCCTGCCTGCGAAGTATTCGGTCAACTGCCGCTCGGTTTCCACCAGTATCGGGTGATCTTTTTTTTCCTCTGGATCACCCAGACGGACACGATCCGGATCGTCGTTTTCCCACAGGATCGCAGTGAGCCCCCGGTCACTGGCCACGAGCTTCAGCAGGCCGAGAGGGGATGGCATGGATTTATAGAAGTATTGCATGGTTGATGCGTGGATGATGGACCGGTTCGGGAAAATTGCTGGCCGTTTTCGGACATGGATATAAAATAACCAGATGTCCGGAAACGGCCAGCTTTTGACAGCAGGAAGGATTAGCATCATCCGATGATTGACGACCACGCCGCCTATAACGCGATGACATCGCGCGATCCCCGCTTTGACGGGGTGTTCTACGTTGGTGTGACATCCACCGGGATTTATTGCCGTCCGATCTGTCCGGTGAAGACGCCGAAGCTGGAGAACTGCCGTTTTTTCGCAAGTGCGGAGGCGGCTGAGGAGGAATCGTTCCGCCCCTGCCTGCGCTGCCGCCCCGAACTGGCACCGGGAAACGCTCCGGTGGACAGCGCGCACCGGATCGCGCATCTGATCGTCCACCGCATCGGGGAGGGATTGGTGGATGATGGTTTGGGATTGGAGGAGATCGCGTTACAGTTCGGCATCAGTTCGCGCCAGTTGCGGCGGATCGTGCAGGCGGAGCTCGGGGTGTCGCCGATCCAACTCGTGCAGACGCGGCGGTTGCTTTTGGCAAAACAGCTGCTCACGGAGACGAAACTGCCGGTGATCGACATCGCTTTCGCGAGCGGGTTTTCGAGCCTGCGCCGGTTTAACGACGCTTTCAGTTCGCGCTACCGCATGCCGCCGACCCGGTTGCGGAAAGAGGCCTCGTCACCTTCCGGAAATGTGGGTGCGTCGGAGACCTCCACCCTTCAGTTGAGCTACCGACCGCCCTATGACTGGGAGGGAATGCTGGCATTTCTCGCGGCCCGGACGATCAAGGGGGTGGAGCTTGTCACCTTGGACAGCTATTCGCGCACCGTGCGGCTGGGTGGCCATGTCGGCTGGATCCGCGTCACCCACGCGCCGGCCAGGCATGCGGTGATGGTGGAATTCACCCACACGCTGACGCCCGTTCTGCCGGCGTTGTTGGGGAGGTTGCGGAATCTGTTCGATCTGTCGGCCCGGCCGGACCTGATTTGCGCGCACCTGATGAAGGACAAGCGTCTGAAAAAGGCGGTGTTGAAAAATCCGGGGCAGCGGGTGCCGGGAGCTTTCGACGGCTTCGAGATGGTCGTTCGTGCGATCCTCGGCCAGCAGATCACCGTGAAGGCGGCGACCACGCTTTCCTGCCGGTTTGCGGAAGCCTTCGGTGAGGAAATCACGACACCGTTTCCGGATCTGTGCCGGCTTTCTCCCTTCGCTTCGGCGGTGGCGGGCGCGACGGTGGATGATGTCGCGAAGTTGGGGATCGTCAGCGCGCGTGCGAAGAGCATCATCGCCATCGCGCGTGCGTTTCATTCGGGAGAGGTGAAATTGGATGCGGGAGCGGATCCGGAACAGGCGATGCGGCAATTGGTCGCTCTGCCGGGCATCGGCCCATGGACCGCCCACTACATCGCGATGCGGGGGTTGAACTGGCCGGACGCGTTTCCGAAGGAGGACATCGCCGTGAGGAACAACCTCGGTGGAGTGACTGCGAAACAGGCGGAGGCAATGTCGCAGGCGTGGCGGCCGTGGCGCAGCTATGCGGTCATGCATATCTGGAGGAATCCGGCGTGATCAGGACCGGAGGATTTTATCCATCGCCTTTCCCTTGGCCAACTCGTCGACGAGTTTGTCCAGATAACGGATCTCCCGCATCGTCGGGTCCTCCACATCTTCCACCCGGACGCCGCAGACGACGCCTTTGATCAAGGCGCGGGAAGGATTCATTCCAGGAGATTCATTGAAGAATGTCTCGACGTCCGTCTGCTTCTCCAATTGTGCTTCCAGCCCCTGCTGATCGTATCCGGTCAGCCAGCGGATGACGGCATCCACCTCTGCCTTGGTCCTACCCTTCTTCTCCGCCTTCGTGATGTAGAACGGATAAACGCTGGCGAAGGGAGTGGTGAAGATGCGGTGTTTGGTGGTCATGGGGGGCGATGTGTTGCGATGCCACAGGTTCTTTGCAGATGAATGTCTCAATCGCGGTGGTGCCACCGCCGGAAATTTTGAGTCGATCTATATCCGTGCGGAGGCAATTGCCGAAGTAGTCGCCAAGACCAGAATCCTGTGCTTCGTGGAACCAGAATCCATCGTCGAGATCAGCAAGAGCATCGCTCGAAATCTCCACCTTGATCATGCCTGGCCAATCGTATGCTTCACGCTGTCCCAGTCTAGAATTGTGGCCTCTCCGGTGCGGATCCGGTCGCGTCGTGAATTTAACAAATTCTTCTGATCGTGAGAGATGCCAAAGCTGTCCGCACGCGCGCGAAAATCTTCCCAGATGGTTTCCATTATTTGGATCTTCTCACGGAGGGTCGGTTGTGAGACTTCGGCTGCGTTCATGTTCGGATGATAGCCAATGGTGATTGATGGTGCTACTGATTTATTCTGGTGAATGGTCCGGGCAAAGCACCTGGCATGGCGGAGTCGCCTCCACCGGGTGCTCCCGAAAAAGGGCGCTCATCTGGTGGAATTGACGCGAATGAGGAGAGGTTCTGATGGTTCCGGTCCGGGAGGCATGGCTCCAAATAACGGTCACGCCTCTCCCGCCTGTCTGGCGATTTCCTTGAAGGCGGTGGTGATCTGGCCGGGCTGCCATTTTCCTTCGATGCTCATCGCGCCCTTGTAGCCGGCGTCCTTGAGGACCTTGAAATACGGGCGGAAGTCGTCGCCGGAGATTCCGGGGACGGTGCGGCCTTCCTTTTCGGCGATCTCCATGTGGACGACGACATCCATCGCCGCCTTCAGGTCGGCGGGAGTGTCGCCCATGCAGGCCATGTGGTAGAGGTCCGCGAGCAGGCGGACGCGCGGATGGCCGACGGAGCGGATGATCGCGGCCCCTTCTGAAATACGGTTGATGTAGTTGCACTCCTTCGCCTGGAGCTGCTCGATCGTGACGGTGATGCCGTGTTTGTCGGCGAGCGTCCCCATCTGCTTGAGGAGGGAAATGAACTGCTCGTCGGCCTTTTCCTTGGACCAGCCGTCGGGGATTTTGCGTGCTCCCGAACTGCCGAAGACGATGAACTTTCCGTTCGCCTTTTTCAGGCGGCGGAAGGAGGTGTCGGACCATTCGAGGATGAGGTCATGGTTCGCCTCCGGACCCACCGCGTGGAGGTGTGCGGGGCGGATGAAGCTGTTGCAGGCGAGGATGGGCAGCGGGCAATCGGCGAGCTTCGCGAGGTTTTTCTCGAACGCTTCCTCCGGTTGGTCCGGCACGAGGAAATCGCCTACGCTGGCGGTCAGGAATTGCGCGCCTTCCGCCTTGAGCGCGGCGGCTTTTTCAAGCGGCGCGGCGATTCCCATGGAAGAGAAGAGGGTTTGCCCGGATTCCTGGGCGAAAAGGCGTGGCGCGAGCGATGCGCCGAGCAGGGCCAGCGAGCCGGTGTGCAGGAATTTCCTGCGGGAGAGAGATTGCATCTGGGTTTTGGGTGGAATGTGAGGGTGAGGTGGGCCGGCCGATCGCCGCATTTCCCACCTCACCCGGAAGAGAGAGGCTACAAAGGCCTCTCTCCTCACAATTTGTCAGTATTTGAACACCTTTCCGCCAGCGAGGACTTCCTGGGCCTTCTCGTCGAAGGTGACGCGTTCGCCGGTGCGGGCGGCGGCGTTCGCCATGATGGTCGCGATGGAGTGCTGGTAGCCCGCCTCCACGGGGGCGTGCGGTTGCTTGCGTGAAACGAGGCACTCCAGCCAGTTCTTCATGTGGGAGGTGGTGAGCGGGTCCGCGCCGGTATTGGCGGAGGAGGCGGCACCGCCGCCTGTGCCTTCGAGTTTGAACTCCTCGAGGAGATTCGCTTCGAGTTTCATGGCTCCGGCCTCTTGTTTGCCGAGGCCGCCGTTCGAGGTGACCTTGTTGGTGTCCAGATTCAGCTCGCCGCCGTTCGAGTAGTAGATCTCCTTGGTGCCGCCCGCGGAGTTGCTGAAGCGCGAGCTGAAGGTGACCTGGAAGCCGGTGGATGGATCGTCGAGCGGACCGTAGTCGAAAACCGCGGTGAGGGTGTCGAAGTTCTTGCGACCGTCCTTCCACTGGTAGATGCCGCCGTTCGCCGCGACGGAGCGGGGGTGTGGGAGCCCGGTGAACCAGTGCACGGTGTCGATCTGGTGGCACATCCATTGGCCGGGGATGCCGGACGAGTAGGGCCAGAAAAGCCGGTATTCGAGATATTTCCGTGGGTCGAACGTGTCATCCGGGCGGTTGCAGAGGAAGCGCTTCCAGTCGATGTCCTCCTCCTTGAGGGCGGCGACGAGGTCGGGGCGGCGCCAGCGTCCGGGCTGGTTGACGTTCCAAGTCATCTCCGCCGCGACGATGGGGCCGAATTTCCCGCTCTTGAGGAACTCATGGGCGGCGGCGTAGTTCTCTCCCGAGCGGCGTTGTGAGCCAACCTGCAGGATCCGGTCGGAGGACTTCACCGCTTTCAGGGCGGCACGGGCGTCCTCCATGGTTTCGGCGAAGGGCTTTTCGCAATACACGTCGCAGCCCGCCGCGATGGCTTCGATGGCGTGGGTCGCGTGTTGGAAGTCGGCGGTGGAAATGATGACGGCGTCGAGCTTCGCCTTCTCGTACATCTCCTCGTTGTTGCGGTAGGTTTCGATGTCCTGGTCGAACTTCTTTTTGAAATATGCCTTCGCATCGTCCCGACGGCGGCTCCAGAGATCGGAAACGCCGACGATCTCACAGTTGAACTGATCCGCCACGGCCTTGTAGGCGGGCAGCAGGGAACTGGTGAGCCGGTCCGAGAATCCGACGATGCCGATGCGGATGCGTCCGTTCGCTCCGGCGGCGCGGTCCTGGGCGCGGGCGGAAGGAAAGGTTTGTGCTGCGAGCAGGCCGAGGGTGCTCAGGGAGCCGGTGCGGAGGATTTCACGACGATTCATGGTTTTTGATAGGTTCTGGGAAACAGGTTTTGGAAAGCTGAGGATACGGGCGGTTTTCTGTCCCACCATGTATCCATATGGGGTATCAAACCGCCCGGTCACGGGCTGTCGAGCGCAAACCGGGGAGGAGGGATCAGATAACGCCCGCGAAGGGAAAGACGTTTCATGAAATGCTCCCAAACCGGAAAAAAGGCCCCAGGAGCCGGAGGATGCTGGAGATGCCGGCGTCATGGGGCACCCGGGAATCTTCTCGCAGCAAGGGTGGAATTCCGCCATGATCCGTCCGGTTCCACGTCATTTCGTGGAAAAATCACACAAAAAGCGACTTTGGGCTTGCAACCCCGCGCCCATCCCTTAACACCTGCGCCCCGAATTATGGCTAAGAAAAGTTGGATCGCCCGCAACGCGCGCAAAAAAGAAACCGTCGAGAAATACGCTGCCCTCCGTCTCAAGCTCAAGGCTGAGAAGGACTACGTCGGCCTTTCCATGCTGCCGCGTGATGCCAGCCCCACCCGCTTGGTCAACCGCTGCGAGATCACCGGCCGCCGCCGCGCGTTCCTCCGCCGCTTCCGCCTTTCCCGGATTACCTTCCGCGAACTTGCCTCCGCCGGGATGCTCCCGGGTGTGACCAAGTCGAGCTGGTAAACTGGCACGACTTGCGCTACTTTCTGACGTGGGGCGGACCGATCCCGTTCCCACGTCCTTTTTATGCCAATTTACGAATACGTTTCTGAAGCAGCGGATGACCCCGAGCATTCGTGCCGCGTCTGTGCCAAAGGGTTCGAGCTCAGACGTCCGATCGACCGCGCACCTCTTGAGGTGTGCCCGCTCTGCAAGAACCCGGTGAAAAAGGTGATCTCGCGGATCAATACCCCCACGATCACCAAGCCGCTCTCCGTGAGCGATGCGAAAAAGGCGGGATTCACCATCCTCCAGAAGCGCGATCAGGGCGTTTACGAAAAACTTTGATGTCGTAACCGATGATCGACATCATTTCAAGCCTTCACTTCCTGGCCACCACCGCGCCGGATCCCGCGACCGAGTTTCCCACCGTCGGGAAGACGGTCATCTATGTCTCGGGGATTGTTTTCTTCCTTCTGCTGAACGCGTTCTTCGTGGCGTCGGAATTCGCCATCGTGAAAGTCCGCCCGAGCCAGATCGACGGCGAACTCAAGGAAAATCCGGTGAAGGCGGCCACGGCGTTGAAGGTGGTGAACAATCTGGACGGCTATCTTTCCGCGAACCAGTTGGGGATCACCATCGCCTCGCTCGCGCTGGGCTTCCTGGGCGAGCCCTTCGTTGCCGCGCTGGTTTCACCCCTGCTGATGCAGACGGGGATGTCGGTCTGGTGGGTGAAAGGGATTTCGTTCACGCTGGCGATCCTGTCCTTCACGTTCCTGCACGTGGTGATCGGCGAGCTGATGCCGAAATCGATCGCCATCCGTTATCCGCTCGGAACGACGATGAACCTGTCCACTCCGCTTCATGCGTTCTACAAGTCCGCGAAGTGGGGGATCGTCATTCTCCAAGGCACGGCGAACTGGCTGCTCAAGAGCCTGTTCAACATCGAGCCGATCAAGGAAGGCGAGCATACGCACTCCGCTGAAGAACTGGCCCTGCTGGTCACCCAGAGTGAGAAATCCCAGGAAGTCACCGAAACCGAGCGGGAGATCCTCATCAACGCCCTCGGCCTCAACGAGCTGTGGGTGCGTGACGTGATGACCCCGAGGAACAAGGTCGTCGTTCTCGACGCCGACCAACCGTTCGAAAAGGTTCTGGAGATCGCAATGCGCAGCAAGCACACGCGCTTTCCGCTGGTGAAAGGCCACCTGGACCACTCCATCGGCCTCATCCACATCAAGGACCTCTTCAAGCTCATCAAGGATCCGGAACCGGATCTGATGCGCATCAAGCGTGAGTTGAAAATCGTGCCGGACACCATGCCGCTCGACACGCTGCTCCAGTTCTTCCTCCGCGAGCACGCCCACCTTGCCATGGCTGTCGATGAGTTCGGCACGCCGGTCGGCATCGTTTTCCTCGACAACGTGATGGAGGAACTCGTCGGTGACATTCAGGACGAGTTCGACAACGAACGTTCTTCCTTCACGAAAATCAACGATGAGGAGTTCGTCATCGAGGGTTCCATGACCCTCAACGATCTCGCCGGCTACGTTCCCGAGATATTCCTCGAAAGCGGCGAGGTCACCACCATCGGTGGCTACCTGACGCAGCAATTGGAGCGTTTTCCCGAAGTGGGCGAGAAGGTCGAGATCCTCGGCTACGAAGCCCGCGTCACCAGCACGGACGGCCGCCGGGTCGGCCAGGTCCATTTCCGGAAGCTGGTGCCGGTGAACGAGGAAGAGGAATCCGAAGTGGCTTGATGAGAAGGAGCGCCTGTCGCCTTCGTTTCCGCGACCGGTCCGAGGGCGTGGAGTTTCCAACTGATGTTTTGAAGGTGACATCATCCCGATGGGCCTCCATGTTATCTGGCCATGGGACATGTGGCCCGGTGTTGGTGGTGGGGCTCCTTGCGATCGGATGTCTCTGGATATGGATGATTCTGAAAAACCATCCAGGCCACCTGGGTTTGACGGTTCTGTGTGGCGTCACGTTCGCAGGCGGGCTGCTCCTGGTAGGGTCCAAGCGTCCGCTGATCGCGCTCACGTTCATCGCTGTGGTGACATTCGCCACGCTGGTGCTCCCGCTCCGTTTTTTGACGGAGATGACCACATTGAGGAAATCAAGCGACATGTCCGCGGTCACGGGCATCGAATCCGCGGTGGTGAACTTCAGATACGAGTATGGTGTTCTGCCCACCGAAATGGAGCGTGTTCCACTCCAAGGCGTGGATGGCGTGAAGTTGCTGGAGATCTTGTTGGGGGACGAGAAAAGTGAAGCAGATCCGCGCAACCCCAAAGGCATCCGTTTTCTTGCCATCAAGGAGGCGAAAGGTCGGAAAGGCGGCCTGCGGGTTCGAGATGGAACCAACAGTGCCGAAAGCGTTTTGGACTCCTGGGGGCGACCCTATGTCGTGCTGATGGACGTGACAAATAAAGGCGGATTATATTTCAGGCACGGGACGAAAATCGTCGATCTTCCGGGCAAATCCGTTGCGGTTTTTTCACCTGGAAAGGACGGGATTGCTGGCAATTCGGACGATGTGAGGACATGGGGAAACTGATGGAGTTCCCCTTCGCGAGCTTCTCACTCCTCCGACAACGTCAGCAGTTCCTCGTCTTCCTCGCGATACTGCTCCAACAGGTAGCCGTCGTTCGCGTGCCAGCGAAGCCATACGGCGTCTCCCCAACTGGGGGCGGTGTCGTCCAGTTGAAAGGTGCGGTGCTGCTGCTCGGCACAGATGCGGTAGTCTCCACAGCGGACCCAGTAGCGGGTGTTCGAGCCGAAGTAGATGACATCTTCCACCGTGCCGGGCACGGAGTTGTCCCATTGGCCGTTGGATGGTTTTTCGCGGGAAATGATGAGCTTTTCCGGCCGTAGTGACAGGTGGATCCGGTCGCCGGGGCGCACGGGCTTGTCGTTGTCGATGAGCACCGTGCCGAGGCCGGGGATTTCCGCCCGGGAAAACCGTTCGCTGACGGACTCGGTCACGCGGCCTTCGAGGAAATTCGTATCACCGATGAATGCGGCGACGAAGGAGGTGCGGGGCGTTTCATAAATCTCCTTGGGATTGCCGGTCTGCTCGATCTTTCCCCGGTTCATCACCGCGATGGTGTCGGAGATGGACATCGCCTCGCCCTGATCATGGGTGACGTAGAGGAAGGTGATGCCGACCTCGTCATGGATGGCGTCCAGCTCGACAAGAAGCCGCTGGCGGAGCTTGAGGTCCAGTGCGGCGAGGGGTTCGTCCAGCAGCAGGACGCGGGGCTTGTTTGCCAGCGCGCGGGCGATGCCGACCCGCTGTTTCTGCCCGCCGGAGAGTTTCGCGGGCATCTTGTCGGCGTGGGCGGTCAGATCCACGAGTGCCAGCATGCGGTCCACTTCCCAGGTGATCTCCGCCTTGGAGCGCTTGGCGATTTTCAGTCCGAAGCCGATGTTTTCCCTCACGCTGAGGTGCGGAAAAAGCGCGTAGTTCTGGAAAACGGTGTTCACCGGGCGTTGCTCGGGAGGCAGCAGCGTGATGTCCCGGCCATCCAGCAGGACACGGCCTTCATCCGGTCGTTCGAAACCGGCGGCCATCCGCAGCAGGGTGGTTTTTCCACAGCCTGACGGGCCCAACAGGGAAAACACCTTCCCGTGTTCGATCTCCAGCGTCACCTGATCCACGGCGGTGAAACCGCCGAAGCGCTTGGTGACATTCTCAAATCTCAGGGTGCCTTGCATTTTTCCGGTAAGCGGATTTTTGCGGAAACGGGGGAAAGATCAAGCATCGGAGCGGGCAGGGGCAGTCTTGTTGTTCGTCTGCTTTTCAGCGTGACCGTGCGGGCCGGCCCGGACTATCACGTGCGCGCGTGAAATTGCTCCTCCTTCTTCTCCTGTCGTTGGTCCTCGTGTCTTGTGCGAAGCGGGTGACGCGGGATGAAGCCGTCGCCACGGCCTATCGTTACACCCAGGTGACATGGCTGCCGGAAAACAGGCATGTGAGGCATGGACCGGATTCGCAGGGAATCGTGGTGCACACTCCGGACACCTCGGTGGCGGAACATGGCGACAAACGAGGTTGGTGGAAGCCCGGAGTATGGGCGAAGGGAATGCCCTATCAATGGGGTGGCTTCGACACTCCGGAATCATTTCTCGAAAAAATCGCCGCGGGGAAAAAGGCGGGCGACATCGGAAACGCGGCGAAGAGAAAACTGGGCGACGAGGGGACCAGCACGGAATCCTGCGGTATCGATTGCTCGGGCTTCGTCTCGCGCTGCTGGAATCTGCGGCGTCCGTATTCGACCCGCGAGATGCATGAGATATGTGATCGCCTGGAATCATGGACGGATCTCCAGCCGGGGGACATCCTGTTGAACGACAAACATGTCGTGCTCTTTGTGGAATGGCTGGTGCCGGGAAAAGAAATGGTCGGCTACGAAGCCGGACCGTTTCCCGTATGGCGGGTCAGCGCCTGCGGCTTGTTCACCCATAAACTGAAAAGCCAGGGCTATGCTCCGTGGCGCTATCGGGGGATCAGGGACAAGTCCTGACCCTCACAGCCATTTCATTTTCTTGAAAATGACCAGTTGGACGCCGGCGATGACGGCCATCACCAGCATGATGGCGATGTAGCCATGCGGCAGGTAGAGCTCGGGCATGTTGAGCGGGAGCTTTTTCCCATCCGGCGTCTCGGGGGCGAAGTTCATGCCATAAACCCCCACGATGAAGGTGAGGGGAATGAAGATGGAGGTGATGACGGTGAGCACGCGCATGACCTCGTTGGTCCTCAGGCCGACGCTGGAATGGTATAACTCCATGAGCCCCGAGGTGATCTCCTTGTAACTTTCCACATGATCCATGAGCTGGACGGTGTGGTCGTAACAATCCCGGAGATAGACTTTTGTCGGGCTGGTGATGTGACCGGAGGGATCGTGAAGCAGCCCGTTCACCACATCCCGCAGCGGCCAGATGAAGCGGCGCAACTGGGTCAGGCTGCGCTTGTATTCGTGCAGCGTGATGACCATGCCGCGTGACGGCCGTTCCAGCAGGTCGTCCTCCAGTTCCTCGATGGCGGTGCCGATGTCTTCAAGAACGGGGTAGTAGTGGTCGATGATCGAATCCAGCAACGCATAGCCGAGGTAGTCCGCCTTCGCCTTACGGATGGAGCCCCTGCCCCCGCGGATCCGTTCGCGGACAGGATCGAAGACATCATATTCCCCCTCTTCCTGGACGGTGATGAGGAAATTCTTGCCGAAAAACAAACTCACCTGTTCTCCGCAGATGGTCTGCTCCCTGTTCTGATAAACCATCTGCGCGACAATGAAAACATAGTCCGGCCCCGCCTCCACTTT
Source organism: Luteolibacter yonseiensis (assembly GCF_016595465.1). Lineage (NCBI taxonomy): Bacteria > Pseudomonadati > Verrucomicrobiota > Verrucomicrobiia > Verrucomicrobiales > Verrucomicrobiaceae > Luteolibacter > Luteolibacter yonseiensis. The sequence continues at coordinate 1,287,807 of NZ_JAENIK010000011.1, forward strand.
CGGTCGCTGACCGGTGTTCAGGACGTCCTCCAGTGCCAGCGGGTGGAGATTGAACCGCTGCCCGAGGTAGGACAGGACCTCGACATCGCCGAGACCGTCGATGTTGATCCATGTGACCTTGCGGCTGTCGAAACGGGCGGCGAGTTCGGCAAGGTCGGTGATCTCCCGCTCCTCGACGCCGTCCTTGTCATATTCGATGATCTGGACGGACGGCTTGCGGGCCTGACCGTCGACCAGATGCGGGGTGAGCGTGGCAGGTGAGGATCCCGGCGGGCCATGACGCTTGGTGAACATGTCGTGCAGCGTAGCCCATCGTGCCGCGGGATCAAGGCCGGGGCATGGGGTGACGGACACGAAGCATGAAGAGACCGGGCAGGTGGACAGATGTCTGCGAACCAGGTTTTTTTCGTGAGAGCCCGCCACATCTCCGGATTCCGGAGGAAGGCCGTAAAAACTTTAAGTTGTTATTTCCCGGATATCGCGTCTTGTGACCGGATGAGGACTGTATGTTTGCGGAAGGATCGGTTTGAGCGCTGAAATGTTTCCGGGGAAGATCGCCTTCCTGGGTGGTTATGATCCAAGGCGCTGTGGTATCGCCACGTTCACGACCGACTTGTGTGAGGCCGTGGCCACGGCTGCTCCACACTCCCACTGTTTCGCCGGAGCGTTGAACGACCGGATGGAGGGTTACAAGTATCCCCCGCGGGTGAGATTCGAGATTCTCGAAAAGGATCTCGATTCATACCGGAGGGCGGCCGACTTTCTTAATTTCAATAATGTCGAAGTGCTGTGCGTGCAGCACGAGTTCGGCATCTTCGGAGGCCCGGCGGGGAGCCATTTGCTGGCGTTGCTGAAAGAAGTCCGGATGCCCGTGGTGACGACTCTCCATACGGTGCTGGAAAATCCCGATGCCGCGCAACGGATGGTGATGGAGGAACTCCTGCGCCGTAGCGACCGGTTGGTCGTGATGGCGGAAAAGGGAGCTGATATCCTGAAGGAGACATACAATGCGCCGGATTCCAAACTGGATGTGATTCCGCACGGCATCCCGGACATCCCGTTCGCCAAGGCGGACCTTTCCAAGGCGCAGTTCGGCCTGGAGGGCAAGCTGGTGTTGCTGACCTTCGGCCTTCTGGGACCCGGCAAAGGCATCGAGCATGTCATCGAAGCGCTTCCGGAGATCGTGAAGCGCCATCCGAATGTGGTTTATGTGGTTCTTGGCGCGACGCATCCGCATCTGATGGCAAGGGAGGGGGAGAGCTATCGGCTCGGGTTGGAGCGCCTCGCGGAAGACCGGAATCTCAAGGAGCATGTCATTTTTTACAATCGGTTCGTCTCTCAGGAAGATCTGATCGAATTTATCGGGGCGACAGATATCTATCTTACTCCCTATCTGAACGAGGCGCAGATCACGTCCGGCACGCTGGCACAGGTGTTCGGAGCGGGAAAGGCGGTGGTTTCGACCCCTTACTGGCATGCGAGGGAGCTTCTGGCGGACGGGCGGGGGATGCTGGTGCCGTTCCGGAATCCTCAGGAAATCGCAAGGGGGGTCTGTGCTTATCTGGATGATCCGGAGTTGCTCGAACGCACCCGGATCCAAGCTTGGAAGGCAGGACGGAAGATGATCTGGCCCGCCGTGGCGGCCCGCTATCTGGAATCCTTCCAACACGCGCAGGAAGACAGGAAATCTCTGCCCCGTGAATCGTTTGGCGGGTGGACGCTTGGCAGCAGGCCCTACAATCTGCCTCCGCTTCGTTTGGACCACATTGTCCGCATGACCGACGGTACGGGGATTTTCCAGCACGCCACCTTCAATGTCCCCAACTTCCATGAAGGCTACTGCACCGACGACAACGCCCGCGCGTTCATTCTCTGCAATCTGTTGTCCGAACCCGGACCACTGGACGAGCTGGAGACAACCTATCTGGCATTTCTCACGGCGGCGCTGGACCACCGGACCGCGCGCTTCCGAAACTTCATGAGTCATGGACGCCAGTGGTTGGAAACATGCGGCAGCGAGGACAGCCATGCCCGGGCCTTATGGGCTTTGGGCGTGGGTTCCGGTCGCTCCGCAAATGTCGGCCACCAGCGGCTTTCGGTTTATTTGTTCGAGCTGGGGCTTCCTCCGGTGGATGATTTCGTGTCCCCACGGGCATGGGCGTTCACCTTGCTGGGAATTCATGAATATCTGTTACGCTACCCGGGCAAGGAAAAGGTTCTGGCGGCTCGTGAGACGCTCGTTCGCAAGCTTGTGACCCGTTGGAACGATTGCGCGACCGAGGATTGGCCTTGGTTTGAAAACGAGGCGACCTATGACAACGCCCGGCTATCCCAGGCATTGATTCTTTCTGGCAGGGGCATGGGTGATGAAACGGCTTATGGGATCGGAATGAAATCGCTGCGCTGGCTGGCATCGCTGCAGAAAACGCAGGCGGGCCATTTCCGACCGATCGGGAGCGACGGATTTTATACGAAAGATGGCGCGCGGGCCGACTTCGATCAACAACCGGTGGAAGCACAGGCGATGGTTTCCGCCTGTCTGGACGCCTCCCGCATCACCGGGGACGACTTTTGGAGCAACGAGGCGAAGAATGCCTTCGAGTGGTTCCTGGGCCGCAACGATCTCGGGCAGGCGCTTTACGATTCCGCGACCGGAGGATGCGGTGATGGCCTGCACGAGACCCGCGTCAATGCAAACCAAGGGGCCGAGTCATCGCTCGCATTCCAAATCGCCCTCGCGGAAATGAATCATGCCGCCCATCCCATTCCCCGTTTCCCCCAATTCCCGTCATGAGTCCGATTCCCCTGCGCCGCCACGAGACCCTGCTGCCTGACAGCGCGCGGGTCATCATCCGCCCCTTTATTCCGTCCGAGCCGCAACGCATCGACGCGGTGCTCGATCGCGCGCTGGCCCTGACCGAATCCGAGGTGAATCGCGCCTTGGACGCCATCCGGGAGGAGTTCGAGTCGCGCCACCACAACGTGGAGGATGTGCTGCTGCATCACCATGCGAAGGTGAAACACCGCATCGCCGGCCCGATGCTTTCCCGGGAGCGCGAACTTCTGATAGGCGCGTTGTTCTCGGGAGAGTATGCCCTGGAGTCGGCGGCGTTGTTCAATCCCTCCATCGTGCCGCATCCGGACCAAAGAGGAGTTCCGGATGGCGGACTGCGGTTCATCATGAGCCTGCGCGCCACCGGGGAGGGGCACATCTCATCGATCGAATTCCGCTCCGGAGAAATCGCGATGGATGGAAGCATCGCTTTTGATCCGGTGTCGCGCTATGTGACTTTGCCGGACATCGAACCGAATCCGAGCTACAGGAAGAAAAATTTCATCCTCAAGTTCCATGAGATGGGATTCGACAACGGCTTCGCGGACGCGGTGATGGATTCCTTGGAAGAGGAGTTCACCCGCAGCGCTCTGAACCGGAGCGTGGGCGTGGTCCTCCGTGATAACAATCCGGACAGTCACGAACTCCGGCGGACGCTGGACTGCATCCAGTGGCTGGCGGACTCGAATTATGAGCTGCGCTTCGCCCCGGAACTGAGTGTGAGCGAGCGGATTATTTTCCCGGTCTCTCCCAACGAGAGCAACGGCATCGAGGACGCGCGTTTCGTATGCTTCGCCGAGGACGATGGTTCGAAGGTGTATTATGCCACTTACACGGCTTACAACGGGAAATCCATTCTGCCGCAGTTGATCGAAACAAGGGATTTCCTGCATTTCAGGATTCTCACCCTGAATGGCAGCGCGGTTCAGAACAAAGGCATGGCGCTGTTCCCCCGCCGCATCGGGGGACGCTACGCGATGCTCTCACGCCAGGACGATGAGAATCTGCTGATCATGTTCTCGGACAATCCGCATTACTGGAGCGATCCTCAGATACTCATGCGGCCGACGGAGGTATGGGAGTCGGTGAAAATAGGAAACTGTGGATCACCCATCGAAACGGAAGCCGGCTGGCTTGTCATCACCCATGGAGTCGGTCCGATGCGGAAATACTGCATTGGAGCGGTGCTGCTGGACCTGCACGATCCCACCATAATCCTCGGCCGCCTGCGCGAACCACTGCTGTCTCCGGTCGGTAGCGAGCGGGAAGGTTATGTCCCGAACGTGGTTTACAGTTGTGGATCCCTGGTCCATGGCGGCAAGCTCATCCTCTCCTATGCGATGAGCGACAAATTCACCTCCATCGCCAGTGTGGACCTGTCTCTGCTATTGGCGGCCCTCACGAACGAGCCGGGAGATGTGGAGAACCGCATTTGAGGCAGAGCCCGAAAAAGACGGGTAATTTTTCCCATCACAAAACCCGCAAAACCGGAAAATGCGGTTTGTTTGCCTGTGATCGAGTGGCGGTGCGGGCGAGCACACTTTACGAACATCATTCGGGATTAATCTGGTTTTGGGCCTGCCGTATTACCAGCACAATCTCGCTCCTTTCGTCGCGGAGCCGTTCCACTTCTCGCTGAAATCCACGATGCAAAGCGGGCTGCCGGAGGTGACCACGCAGCAGGATCACGAGACGGCCCGGCATCCCATCTGGAGAGTCTTTGACTGGCAGCGGCGTCTGGATGAAGACAAGGCCTTGACCAAAGTGCAAATTGGTGAACAAGAGGGCCTTAGCAAAGCGAGAATGACACAGATGTTCAGCCTGCTGCATCTTCCCAAGGACGCACAGAACTACCTCGCGAATCTCACCGCCCCAGCGCTCATCAGGGCTTTCAGCGTCCGCCAGTTGATGGGCGTCGCCAAGACTCCCGCCCCCGAACGGGCGGAGGCGTTCCAACTGATGCGGGCGGATTGCGAGCGGCATGGGTTGAGCAACTGAAGTGAATCGTTCCACGGCGGGCCGTGCGGGCGGGATCATTGGCCGGAGTCTCCGGCCTGCCCGTCTCGCACGTTGCGTTTCATGCGTTTCAGAACCGAATGAATCTAGGCATTAAAATGTGTGGCCTACTTCGTCCTCAGAGCATCCCTATTGGAGATTGCTGGTGACTGTCGACAGATGGTTTAGGCAGAAGCTGCCGACAGCGAAGCAGTTGGCTGATGTGGTGCGGGACGGATTCTCGTAAGTGCCTGCGGGTCATCGGGACAAGCCTTTGCCCAACCTGATTGCAGGTTGCCGTAAGGGACAATCCTCGGTATTTTTGCCGCGATGGAGGTTCCACCACGCACGTCCGCCGAAGAACACCGGAACTACTTTCCGGGGAAGATGATTCACCTGGGGGAAGGCCCTGCGTGGCAGGACATCCTTGTGGAGATCCACCACCGGAATCCCGTGGAGCAAACCTTGCTCATCCCTGCGGTCGCGGAGCCGCAGTTGATTTGGCAGATTTCCGGCCACCTCCCCTGCTCGGATAGGGACTTGGGAGGGAAATGGAATACTCATGAAGTGAAGCCGGGAGACTTGTTTCTGACTGCTTCGTCGGAGCCGTATGAGTTGAAATGGAAAGCCATTTCCAAAGACCCGAGCGTCGTCATGCACGCGACTATCGGCTTTCCTCTTTTGGCTCGGGCCGCGAAGGAGCTTGACGGGCCGGGTGGCAAAATTCCCCGGTTGAAGGAGTTCAATACCATCCGGGATTCCACCATCATTTCATTTCTGGAAATGCTGCGCCGGGAGCTTTCCGAGCAAAAAACGGCCAGCCCATCCTTTGTGCAAGGGATCGCTCAAAGTCTGGCGACGCACCTCGTCCGAACTTACCGCGATGATGAAAACCCGAGTCCGCATCGTTCCAGCGCGCTTCCCGCGTTTCAACTGCACCGGGTTTTGAAGTTGATGGACGCTTGTCTCGATGAAGGCATCAACGTCGGCAAATTGGCGACGGCGGTCCAGATGAGCGAAGCGCATTTTTCCCGACTCTTCAAAGGGAACACCGGCTTTTCTCCTTCCCGGTATTTCATCCGTCTGCGGGTGTCGAAAGCACAGGAGCTTCTGCGCGGGACAACGAAGCCCATCATCGAGGTCGGCATGGATGTCGGCTACACCAGCCCGAGCCATTTCGCCCATGTGTTCCGCAAGGAAACGGGGCTCAGTCCCCATGAGTATCGGGAGAGAACGATGGGCGATGTGCCCACGGAAGATTTCAGCAGAATCGCGACAGGGTGAGCAGGATCACGCGAGCGGCTGGAGGCGGCTTGGAGTATGTTGGAGCGATGAAAAAATTCATTCTTCCAATTCTTATGGCAACTTCATTCTCCGCCATCGCGCAAACCAATGACGGCTGGGACAAGACCTTCCCCAAGAACGAAAAGGTCGATCACCGGAAAGTCTCTTTCAAGAACCGCTACGGCATCACTCTGGCCGCAGACCTGTATCAGCCGAAAGATCGCGGCGACAAACGCTTGGCGGGGATTGCCGTCGGCGGTCCCTTCGGGGCGGTGAAGGAGCAGTCGTCGGGCCTGTATGCACAGACGATGGCGGAACGCGGATTCGTCACCCTCGCTTTCGATCCTTCCTACACCGGGGAAAGTGGTGGCGAGCCGCGCAATGTCGCATCGCCGGACATCAATACCGAGGATTTCAGTGCCGCGGTGGATTTTCTCGGCCTGCAACCTTCCGTGGACCGTGAGCGCATCGGCATCATCGGCATTTGCGGCTGGGGTGGCATGGCGCTGAACGCCACCGCCGTGGACAAACGCATCAAAGCCGTCGCGACCAGCACCATGTATGACATGACGCGGGTGATGTCCAAAGGCTACAACGACAGCGTGACCAAGGAAGAACGCACCAAAACGCTGGAGCAACTGAGCCAGCAGCGGTGGAAGGATGCGGAAAGCGGCACTCCCGCTCTCCAGCCGCCCTATAACGTGCTGAAGGGCGGCGAGGCGCAGTTTCTAGTCGATTACGCCGACTACTACATGAAGCCACGCGGCTATCATGTGCGGGCGGTCAACTCAGGCAACGCTTGGACGCAGACCACGCCGCTGTCCTTCATGAACATGCCTCTCCTGACCTACATCAAGGAAATCTCGCCGCGCCCCATTCTCCTGATTCATGGCGAAAAAGCCCACTCCCGTTACTTCAGCGAAACCGCCTACGAGGCTGCGGAGGAGCCGAAGGAACTACTGATTATTCCGGGGGCCAGCCATGTTGATCTCTACGACGACCAGAAGAAGCTGATTCCCTTCGACAAACTCACCTCGTTCTTCAACGAAAATCTGAAGTGATTACCTCGTCACAAACTTCCGTAAAATGAAGCAAACGGCCGATATTTTCGAGCGCCTTCGGAATGGTGAAACCATTCCTTTCGATGACCCCGAATACCACCAACTTCGGGATGCCGCGTTCGCCACAAAGAAACTGCTCCTGCGGTTGAACCAATCCGCCGATCCAGAGGAAATGCGCTCCTTGCTGAGCCAGATCACAGGCACGGAAATCAACGAAAGCAGCGCGATCTTTCCTCCTTTCCACATCAATTACGGGAAGCACACGAACATCGGAAAAAACGTCTTCATCAACTTCGACTGCGTTTTTCTGGATCTCGGAGGGATCACCATTGAGGACCGGGTTTTCATCGCCCCAAAAGTCAGCCTGCTCACCGAAGGGCATCCCGTTTCCCCGGAGGACAGGCACTCGCTCACCGTGGCTCCCATTCACATCAAGCGAAACGCTTGGATCGGCGCCAATGCCACCATCATGCAGGGCGTGACCATCGGGGAGAACGCCATCGTGGCGGCTGGCGCGGTCGTCACCAGAAACGTTCCTGACAACACCATTGTGGGCGGAATCCCCGCCAAGATCATCAAAGCCATATCATGAAACATTCCACAATCACCATGCTTTCGGCGGTGCTCCTGATCGCGGGCGGCGCCTCATCCTGCAAGGGTGAACCTGCGGTTGCCGGTGGGACCACCGCTCAGAGCGAAACAACCCAAGGCGAAAATGCCAGGAAGGAAAATCGGATGAAAATCACCGTCGGACAAAAGACCTTTACCGCGACACTCGGAGACAATGCAACGGTAACGGCGTTCAAGGCGATGTTGCCGCTCACGCTGGACATGAGTGACTTCAACAGTAACGAAAAAGTCATCCGCTTGCCGAACAGGCTGCCCACCAATGACTCCAACCCACGGCGCATCGAGGTTGGCGACTTGATGATCTGGAGTTCCAACAGCCTGGTGCTTTTCTACAGGAGCTTTCCGACCAATTACAGCTACACCAAATTGGGACGCATCGACAACCCCGAAGGACTTGTCGCTGCTTCCGGGTCGGGAAACGTGACGATCAGTTTTGAACTGGAATAAGCCGTTTGCAATAGCCCGGATACCGACTCCAATAGAACGCCCGGAGGAGTTTGGAGGTAAGGCTCCTACGACCAAGCAGCTTGCGGATACAGTGCCCCCCCGACCAAATCGAACTGATCGGCAAGCCTTTGTTGATGATGGTCGGAAGCAAGGCCGACACTTTGTATATGACCGAAGACGCCTTCGGCAAGGCGACCGGCACGAAGGACAAGGAATTCTTCAAGATCGAAGGTGCCTCGCATATCGAAACCTACCGGGTTCCCAAATATGTGGACGTGGCGTTAGAAAAGCTGGCCCGTTTTACGCAAGAACCCTTCAATGACTGGCGCTAGTGGATGGGATTTTGAGTATCACCTCGCAGCAACCGTCATCGCAGATCTAGAGCAACACTGGACAGCCTACAGTCCAATCGATTCTGCTCCTATTCGGGAGCAAAGTGGCGGAACGGGAGGGATTCGAACCCTCGGTACGGTTACCCGTACGTTCCCTTAGCAAGGGAGTGCTTTCGACCACTCAGCCACCGTTCCGTGTCACAGGTCGAGAGGTTTGAAACATAGGGAGACGGGCGCGTCAACCTTTGGAAGTGAGAAACCTCTCGGAAAGTGAAAATTCTTTGTATCAGTCTTGTTCGGGCTTCTTCTCCGAGGTTTCGGGTTCGGAAGAAGGGGCTTCTTCCGATGCCGCCGCGGTCTCTTCAGGAGCTGTCGCTTCCTCGTCGGCAGCCTCGTGTTCCTCTACGGGAGCGGAGGTTTCCTCAGTCGGTGTGGCAGTTTTGTCCACAGCACCGTCGGCTTCTTCCGAAGGGGCGGAGCCTTCCTCGGATGCGGTGATGTCTTCCGGAGGCGTGGAGGTGTCTTCCGCTGGTGTGGCGGGCTCTTCCGTGGTTGCTGTGTCGGCTGTGACCGGAGCTTCTTCAGTTCCGGTGGCTGGTGCCGTGGATTCTCCCGCAGCAGTGGAGGAGTCTTCGGTTTGGGCGACTGGTTGCTGGGTTCCGGCGGTGTCGCTTTCTGAAATGGATTCTTCTGCCACGGTGGTTTCAGCGGAGCTTTCGAAGGCTTCGGTTTCCGTTGATGCGTCGCTTGTGGCTTCGGTCGCGATTGCCTCCGCACCAGCCTCACCTTCAACCTTGGCCTTCTTTTTCTTTTTCTTCTTCTTGGCCTTTTTCCCTTCGCCTCCGGCTTCCGGAGCTGGGGCGGCTTCACGAGCTTCCTGCACGACGAGCGTATCATCGGTGTAGAGAAGGATGTGGCCTTGGTGGAGGAGCCAGAAGAGATCCGCGGCGTAGTCGGCGGGTGGGGCGGTGCTGCCTTCGGGGAGCACTGCTTTCCACAGGCCTTCGAGCTTGGCAGGACCATTTTCACGAATCCACGCGACCATGATGCCCGGGCGTTCGGCGAGAACCGCGTTCGCTGGCAGCGGATGCGGACGGGCGGGGCCGGTGTGGAGCTTGCCTTGGCGTTTGAAGACGGGAAGGTGTTCGGCCTCAACCGCGCGGCAGACGGCGGGGATGAGGATCGCCGGATGCTTGCGGGCATGGGTGCCCGCGATTTTCAGCGAGGTGAGCAGGGAAGGGGAGAGGTTTTTCGCCGGGATGGCCCCGGAGACATCCGCGAGGCGGGTTTCCTCATAGGCTTTGTCGAAACAACGCTCCGCCACGGCGCGTTCGGCGGCGGCACGGTCGTCGATCCACGCGTCGTCCCCCTCGCCCTTGATGCGCCAGCGGGTCTTCTTTTTCATGGTCTCCAGCCAGGCGTTCACGGCTTCCTCTCCGCGCTCGGTACGTACCTTCGCCGCATAGAGTTCGAACGGCATTCTTGCGAAGCGCTCGCGGTGGAGGCGGCGGAGATTCGTCTGGTAGGAGTGGAAGTTCACGGGGCCCAGCCATTCTCCGGAGATGCCGCAGCGGGCGATGGCCTGGAAGTTTCCAGTCGGAGGATCGACCTCGATGGTTTCTTCCTCGATGAGTTCGTTACGCAGTTCCGAGTTCCAGAGGTGGCGGATGGCTTCCTCACGGGTGAGGAATACGGATTCCTCAAGCTTGCCACGCAGGAGCGGGGCGTGCGGTGCGGGAGCTTCGAAAATGGCGCGGACGCGGGATTTTTCCGCAAGCAGGATTTTCGCAACATCGAAAAGCGGATAGACGCGGGCGACCTGGTGGACTTCCTTGCCGATGAGGTGGACGGCCTGCGCGTCCGGAGACACCGTCACGCGCACACCCTCCGCAGGCGGCGCTTCCTGATTCTGGGGTGGACCATTCCTGCGATCCTCGTAGCTGCCACGGCCATCGCGGCTCTGGAACGGGCGGCGTTCCCTGCCTTCGCGCGAGCCTGCGCCACGTGGTCCGCGATCACGATCATCACGACGCGGCGGCCGTTCGTCACCGCCGGAAAATTCCTTGGGTTTGCGAGTCTCGGTCTTGTCGTCTGCGGCGCGCGCCCACGCGGGTCCGAGGGCAAAGCTGGACAGGAGGCTGCTCAATGGATCGGTATCGGAATCGCTCACAGCGCGGAGTCTAGAGACAGTTTTCGGAAATGACAAACTCCGCTTACAGCAAATTTCGATTGATTTTCAGTTGGGAAAAACCGTGCGATCCGCTATCTTGTCTGAATGAGAGGCGCGGACACCATGCCAGGGTTCATCCGACGCACCGGAAGTATTTGGAAACGGCGATCCACCGCCTTCAAGGTGGCGATGATGGCGGGGGAGCCTGGCGTCAGGGCTGCTTCAGCAGATGCAGGATTCTTACCGTCGCGCCTTGGTGGCGGGTGAGGAGCTTCTCCGCGGCTTGGGTCATGTCTTTTGCTTTAGCGGGATCAAGTGCCGCGGAAATGGACTCCGCGAGTTCTTCCGAATCTTGGACGCAGATGCAGCCGCCTGTGGAGATGAGGTGGCTGGCGAGAGGCTGGAAGTTTTCCATGTGCGGACCGAAAATGACCGGAATGTGGGCCAGAATGGCTTCGGCGGGATTTTGTCCACCGATGGAGAGGAAACTTTTTCCGATGACAACGGCATCGGCATGGGCGGTCCAATCGCGGAGTTCTCCAGTGGTATCGATGACGAGGCAGGCGTTGTCGGGAAAGCCGCTTCCTACTTCCGACTCCGGAACACCGCCTGATGTCGGGAGGTGGTTTGGAGGAAGGGTCGAGCGGAGGACGATGTGGAATCCGGCTCGTTCGAGGTCCGCCGTCACCTCCGCCCGACGCTCGGCATGGCGTGGGACGAGGACGGGGAGGGCTCGGATATCCGCCTCGCGGATGGCGGAGGCGATGAGCGAGTCCTCACCGGGGTGGGTGCTTGCCGCGAGAACGACAGAACGGTTTTTTCCGAAGGAATCGAGGATGTGCTGGAACTCAGGGCGGCGTGCCGGCCGTGATCCGCTGCCGGGATCGAATTTCAGGCTGCCGGTGCGGTGGATGTTTTCGGGAGCGAGGCCCAGGGTTTGCCAGATGGCGGCGTCTTCCGATTGCTGGGTGGCGACGGTGTCCAGCAGACTGTAGGTGGGTCTCAGCCACGCGGCGAATTTCGAGAACCGGCGTGCGGAGCGGGGCGACATGCGGGCATTCACCAACCGCACTGGAATTCCCCGTTTCTTACATTCTTGCAGCAGGTGCGGCCAGACTTCTCCCTCCACCAGAACGATCTGGGATGGCTCGAAGCGGTTCAGGTAGGAGCGCACCATCCAACGGAAATCCAGCGGCGAGTAGGTGACGCGGAGGCCCGGGATGTCCGCCCCGGTGGCCACGGCGTGTCCGGTGGCGGTGCCGGTGGCGAGGACGAAGCGGCGGTCGGGTTCCGCCAGCAGCCACTCGCGGATGAGCTTCAGAGCGAGCAGGGACTCGCCCACGCTGACCGCGTGGAAATGCACCGTGCCGCAGGGTTCTTCCTCAAGCGGGGTGGTGTAAACCGCCGCACGCTCGCCCAGGCGCGTGCCGAAGCCGCCGCGCCGCAGCATCTTCACCACCCAGCCGGGAAACGCGGCGAGGAACAGCAGCGGCAGGATGAGCCGGTAGAGGGTGAGGGCGAAAAGCTGGCGCATGGATGGAGTGCCGGGTGATCAGTGAAGGAGATCGGTTTTTATCGGAGTCATTCCGGACAAGGTATTTGAAGCGGGTTGCGATTCACTCCGGCTCTCCCTCGGGGAAAATCTCCGCGATGGAGGACTCCTCTTTTTCATCCATCCAACGTTCCAGCGCGGCTTGCAGCGGGGCGAGGACTTCCGGGCGGCTGGTTGCGATGTCGGTTTCTCCATAGGGATCACGCTTCATCTGGAAAAGGGCGAAGTGGCGGGTGCCTTGGGCGGTGGGGGTGCAGACGATCTTCCAGTAGCGGGTCTTGAGGCAGCGTTGTTTGGCGGCGACGAGCGGTGCGATGTATTCCGGTTTTACGACGAATTGATAGTTGTAGCCGGGGTCGATGAAGGTGAGTTCGTCCATGGGCGGGAGTTTGGGGCGTTCCACACCGGGCACGGTGAACTGGATGAACGGGAAACCGGTCTCGCCGTAGAACGGGCGGTGGACGGGCGTTTCGGTCTGGCGGATCCAGTTGGCGAAGCTTTTTCCCTGCCAGCTCGGAGCCGCGGGCTGGTCGAGGAAATCGGCCAGCGTGGGGATGACGTCGATGAGGCGCACCGTTTCCGAAATCACCTGGGGCTTCGCTCCGGGGACATGGACGATCATGGGAACGTGGTTGGCCTGGAGGCCGCCATTGAAGGTCAGGCCGTGGCCGAGAGTAACTCCGGGTTCGTATTGGTCGTCGCCATGGTCCGAGGTGACGATGACGATGGTGTTGTCTTCGAGCCCGTTCGCTTTGAGAGAGTTGAGTATTTTTGCGACGCAATCGTCGAACTGGCGGGTGCAGCCGTCGTAGAGCGCCCGGATCTGTTTCATCTCCTTCGGCGGCAGGGCCTTCCACTTGGATTCGAGGTCGGTTCCGCCGATGAAGGAGTCGATGTCGAAGGCCACGCCGTTGCGGTTGGGACCCTGGTAATCCGGATCGGAAAACATGCTGCGGTAGGGTTCCGGACTGCGGTAGGGGAGGTGGTTGCAGGAGTAGAAGACGTGCCAGAAAAAGGGTTTTTGCTCGCGCGCGACGGTGGAGAGGCGTTTTTCAACACGATCGGTCACAACCTCCGGGGTGACGAACTGGGCGAAGGCCTGGAGTTGGGGGAAAATCCTGTAGCCGAGCGCGTTGTCGAAGTAGAGCGGGACGACAAAGTGCGCCATCACGACGGCCTGGCTCATGTAGATCTTGAAATTGTCGAAGGTGGAAACGGAAAGGTGCTCCATCCCGAGGGGAACCACTTCGTAGTAGCCCGCGCACCAGTCGCCGATGGCGGCGGTGTCGTAGCCGCGCCTGCCCAGCAGCAGGGGCAGGGTCTCGATGCGTTTGTTCGCCTGCGCGACCGTCTCACGGTTCGGATACATCTGGCGGATGCCATGGCTCTGCGGATACTGCGAGGACATGAGCTGTGTGCCGGACTCCATGGTGGAGGCGATGCCGGTGTAGCAGTTTTCAAAACGCGTCGAGCGTGCGGCGAGTGCGTCAATGGTGGGGGAGACTCCGGCTTTCGCCAGACCGTCGTTGCGGGCGGGGACGTAGCCGGAGGCGCCGATCGCGTCACCACGGAGGGAATCCGAGCCGATGATGATGACATTCATCGGACGCCCGTTGGCGGTGGTTTTCGGGGCCGGTCCGCCCGAGGTCCTCAAGTAACCGAATGCGGCGGTCAGAATGAGGGCGGTGCAGGCCGCCGCAGCGGCGATTTTGCCAAGCCGACCGCGAAGGCGGATCTGCCAGATGAGGACATACAGGAGAATCGCGCAAGGAAGCAGCGTGAACAGCACGAACAGGCTGCCGGGTTTCACCGCCGCCGGGATGAGATTGAGAATCTGGTAATACCATTGGCCGAACTCCGCCTCACTGAGGAAATAAGGCCGGGTGTCCACCAGGCGGAGAGTGAAATATCCGTGGAGCAGGGTGGTGAGGGCGATGGCCCGCAGTACGACGGCACTCCGCGAACGGTATTTCGAGCGTCCCGTCCATAGCGAGACGAACGGCTGGAGGACGAAAGCGGCGGCCGCGGCGAGCACGCCGTAGGCGATGAGCATCTGCGCGTTCTGTTGCACGAGAAAGCCCATGTATTGGTCCTTCGCGAGGGCGCTGAACTTGTTTTCCATCTCTCCCGACGAATGGGTGAGCCGCCACAGCGAGACCGCGTATTGGAAGGCGAGGAAAATGGAAGCACCACCGAGGACGGGAAGAAACCCTGCGGCGGGGGATGGAGGCTTGGAGGTGGAAGGGTGCAAGCAGGGAGACTTGCCGCATCCCCGGAAAACATCAAGAGCCGGAATCGGGAGCGGTGACGAACATCCAACGGGGTGCGACCAGCTTTTCGATCATCACGCCACGGCGGGACTGGATGCCCGGGGGAACGTTCAAGCGCAGGATGACGGAAGTTCGCTGGCCCCGGTTGGCCACGAGAAGCTTGTGGATTTGTTTTTCAAGCTCCGAGTTTTTTTTCACATAGCCGTAGAGGGTTTCCTCGCTGTCGCGGGAGGTCAGCCGGAAGCAGCTCCATTGCTCGGAATCGGCGAACTCGTGGCTGAAAAAGGTATCCTGCTCGACGTAAACGCGGAAATCGTAGGGAGAGCCGGTGGGACGCCCGGCGGCGAACTTGTCCCACGGCATGGGCTGGTAACACACGAAGGTCTCCCAGTCGATCTTCGGTTCGCTGTTTTCGAGGACCTCCACGATCACATTGCGTTTGGTGCCGTCCATCAGTTGGGCTCCCAAAAGCCAGAAATTGCCACGATTGTCCAAGGTGAGCGCCCTGAGGGAGATGGTTTGTTTGTAGTGGGGGCCCGACACCGGTTTGTCCGCGTAATAAGACTCCATCAATGGTCGGACCCGCTCCGGCTGGCGGCAGATTCCGGCCAGGCCTTCCACGCTTGTCTCACTGAAAAACTTCCGGGTCACGGCTTCGATGCGTTCGATGAGCTGACCTGCCTCCCGGTCCTGTTCTTCTTCGTTACCAATGGCGGCCTGCGTTTCCTGTTTGGTCTCACGCACCTTGACCTCGGCCTCCTTCACGCCCACGAGCGACCACGTGATCCCTCCGGTGAGAACGAGCCCGATGAGGACGAACCAGCCCCACGGAATGTTCCGCTGCTGGGCGGCCTCCTGTCCCCATGCTTGTTCGAGGAAGTCCGGATCGGTTTTTTCCGCCTCGATGAGCTGCTCGATGCCCGGCTGGTGCGAGCGGATTTCGTAGTCTTCCTGGACCGGGACATCCAGCCGGTGGCTGGCCTGCTTGATCTCGGAGGGGGTGGGCAGGCGAACGGGCTTGGCGATGTCCGAGGACTCGTCATTTTCCAATCGGATCACCGGAACCTCGAGTTCCTTGCTCTCGTCGATCATCCTCAGCTCGATTTTTTTCTCCTCGCGCGCCATAACGCCTGAGACAAAAGCCATAAATCGCCATCGACGCAACGAAGGACTCACTCTAAATCTGCGCCGCACAGAAACCACCATGGCCGCCGCACCGCGCATCCTCATTGTCACCGCCGCCTTCGGGGAAGGGCACAACAGTGCCGCGAGGAATCTCGCGGTCGCGCTGACCGCCGCCGGCGCCGTCACCCAGGTGAGCGATCCTTGTCTGCTCGGTGTCCCCCGGATCACCGGCATCGTCAACAGCGGCTACCGCTACGTCACCACCCATTTTCCCAATATTTGGGCGAAAATCTACCGCTCCACCGACAACTGTGATTTCAACAAACAGCGCTCGCCCGTCATGCGGCGGGTGGAGGACGCGCTGGAAAACCTCGTCACCGGCTTCCAACCGGACGCCGTGGTGAGCACCTACCCGCTCTATCCCTATTTCATGACGCGGATCTCCGCCGCATCAGGGAAAAACACGCCGGTCTTCATTGTTGTCACCGACTCCATCGAAATCAACGCCGCCTGGCTCCGTGCCTGCTGCCGCCACTGGCTGGTGACGGATCCGGCGACCCGGGAAGCCATGACGGCGAAAGGCCTCCCTCCCGAAAAAATCATCGATACGGGATTCCCGGTGCATCCGGTTTTTTCCTCGTTGGATCCGGTTCCTGCCACGGATTCCTGCAAACCCTTCAGGATCCTCTATTTTCCCACCGCCCAGCTTGCCTTCCTCCGCCGTCACGCCCGCGCCCTGTTGGATGCTTCCCCGGACGTCCGGCTGACCATCATCCTCGGTAGAAACGTCCGCGCGCTTTATTCCCGGGCCCGGGAAATCAAGGACGCCTACCCGGGCCGCGTCCGTCTCATCGGCTGGACCCGCAAGGTCCCGCAGCTTCTCAACAGCCACCATCTCGTCATCGGCAAGGCGGGTGGCGCCACCGTGCATGAAGCCATCGCCGCGCGCTGCCCCATGCTCATCCATCATCTCGTGCCGGGTCAGGAAGAGGGGAATCTCAAGCTTCTTGAGGTAATCGGCGCGGGCCACCTCGCGGAGAGCCCCCAAGCCCTTGCCCGTGGTGTGACCGACCTGCTGGCCGATCATGCGGCCGGATGGCGGACGAGGAAAGAGGCCCTGGCCCGCCACGGACGCAACGCGGGTGCCATTTCCGCCGCGGATTTCATTCTCAAGGAAATAGGGACCGGGAGGTAGGGGGCGTGGCCGTGCGATGGGAATAGGGTGGAAAATCACTTCTCTTTCTTTCCCATCTCTTATTTCCTGTCCCGGATTTCCCATGACCTTCCTCTACGACATCGGCCGCGTCCTGCTCGATTTTGATTTCGAGACCTCCATCGCCCGCATTCTCCCGCAGGACGCTACGGACCACGCCTTGCGCATGACGAGGATACTGGAACGCAAGGACGACTTCGAAACCGGAAAGATCGAGACCGAGGAATATATCGCCTGGGCGTTGGAGGCGCTCGGCAGCACCGCCACTCCGGACGAATTCCGCCACGCATGGAGGAACATCTTCACTCCGAACGAACCGATGTGGGCCCGTGTCCGCCAGCTCGCCGCCGACGGCCACCGGCTCATCCTCTTTTCAAACATCAACGGCATCCATTGCCCCTGGATCTTCGAGAAATACCCGGAATTCTCCCTGTTCCATGGCTCCGTGCTCTCCTACCACACCGGCTTCATCAAGCCAGCGCCCGAGATCTACCGCCATGCCATCGAAACCCACGGACTCATTCCCGGGGAGACACTCTATATCGACGATCTTCCTCAAAATTGCGCCACCGGCCGTGAGCTTGGTTTCCGCACCTGGCAATACGACCTCAGGAACCACGCGGCCTTCGAGGAATGGCTTGCCATTGAAATGGCGGGCTAGGAGCGGGGTGTGGGATCCGGATTTCCGTCCGGCGCTCTTCCCTGCCACTTGGCCTTGGTTCCCGACCGATCCGGTCCGAAGGCGCTTCGAAGAAAGCAGAGAAAGACTTTTCTTTCCCGTCTCCAGCTTCTTCACTAGGTCCGGTTCCCGATTTTCCGCCACTCCATCTTCATGTC
The DNA here is from genome assembly GCF_016595465.1 of Luteolibacter yonseiensis. Taxonomy (NCBI): domain Bacteria; kingdom Pseudomonadati; phylum Verrucomicrobiota; class Verrucomicrobiia; order Verrucomicrobiales; family Verrucomicrobiaceae; genus Luteolibacter; species Luteolibacter yonseiensis. The sequence continues at coordinate 1,305,556 of NZ_JAENIK010000011.1, forward strand.
CCAACTCACCATCGCAGGCCGCACGTTCGATTCCCGTCTTTTCCTCGGCACGGGGAAATTCCCGTCGAATGAATCCATGCGCGACGCCCTCGCCGCCAGCGGTACCGGCATCGTCACCGTGGCGCTCCGCCGGGCGGACCTCACCGGCAAGGCGGACCCCTACGCGAACATCCTCGAATTCATCGATCCGGACAAATACCTGCTCCTCCCGAACACCAGCGGAGCGATGAACGCGGAGGAGGCCGTGCGCCTCGCCCGTCTCGCCGCCGCCGCAGGCCTGCCAAAATGGGTGAAACTGGAAATCCACCCGGACCCGACTTATCTCCTTCCCGATCCGATCGAAACGCTCAAGGCGGCTGAAATTCTCGTGAAGGAGGGGTTCACCGTGCTGCCCTACATCAACGCGGACCCCGTGCTGGCCAAGCGGCTACAGGAGGCGGGCACCGCCACCGTCATGCCGCTCGGCGCGCCCATCGGCTCGAACCGCGGCGTTGTCACCCGCGACCAGATCCGCATCATCATCGAGCAGGCCATCGTCCCCGTGGTGGTGGACGCCGGCCTCGGCGCGCCCAGCCACGCCGCGGAAGCCATGGAACTCGGTGCGGACGCCGTCCTCGTCAACACCGCCATCGCCATCGCCAGCGACCCGGTGCGTATGGCTGTCGCCTTCAGGCAGGCGGTGGAGGCCGGCCGCGAAGCCTACGAACTCGGACTGCCTGAAGTTTCGGACCAGGCGCACGCCACCAGCCCGCTCACCGGATTCCTCGGCTGAGCGGCGGAGGACCTTGTTAGATTATCTTCTCGCCACGGGAGGAAGAGCGGGTAGCGTGCGCGGAGCTTTGGCGCAACCCTCCCGCATGAACCTTCCATCCCTTTCTTTGGCAATCACCTGTGTGTTGCTTTTCGCTTCCGGGCTGCTTCCGGCGGGCACCCTGGGTCCGATCACCTATATAAATGACGGGACCTCCGTCGCCATCAGCCGTTTCTCGGACGATATCGAGGGGCCGGTGGTGATTCCCGAGACCATCGAAGGCAAGCCGGTGACCACCATCGGCGCCTACGCTTTCATGGGTTGTTGGAACCTGACGGAGGTCACCCTTCCTTCCGGAATCACCCGTATTGAGGAATTCGCGTTCCTGCGTTGCGAGCAGATCGCAAGCCTGGCCATCCCGGCAGGCGTCAGGTGGATCGGCAATGGTGCCTTCATGGGGCTGGACCAGCTCACGTCCGTCACCATCCCCTCCGGCATCACCCTGATCGGAAATTACACTTTCGAGGACTGTACCAATCTGGAGAACGTGATGATCCCTCAAGGAGTCACCCGCATCGGCACCTACGCCTTCGGCGGCTGCACATCGCTAGCGAGCGTGAAGATCCCCGCCAGCGTGACCCGTATCGATGATCACGCGTTCACGGACTGCATGGATTTCGAAGAGGTGACGTTTCTGGGAGACGCCCCCTCCATGGGAAAAGGGGTGTTCGATTATGGCACGACCGTCTATTCCTCGCCCAATAAGAAAGGATTCACCTTTCCAAAGTGGCAGGGCTATGATTCCGAGTTCATTCCCACCCCCGTCATCGCGGTGGTGTCGGAGGACAAGCGCGTCCTGAAAAACGGCAAGGGCAAGCAACAGTTCGGCTCGGCGAAGGTCGGAAAGAAGGGCGGGGAAAAGGTATACGCCATCGCGAACGTGGGGAATCTCGGCCTCACCGGCCTCACCTTCATCCTGAGCGGCGCGAACAAGGGGGACTTCAAGATCCTCACCTCCCGCCGCATCACGAAGCTGCAGGGCGGTGAATACGTGGGCCTGCTCGTGCGGTTCATCCCCAAGGGCAAGGGTCTCCGCAAGGCGACGCTGCAGATCAGGAGCAATGATCCTAAAAACCCTTCATTCCTGGTCAATCTCTCAGGGCAAGGGAAGTGATAATTCCAATCCGCCCGCCACATTCCGGAAAAACGTCCCCGATGAAAAAACGATCCTTCCTTTCGGCCATCTGTTCGGTCGCATTCCTGTGCCAGTCCCCGCTGTTTGCGGACACCTACGGTCCGTACACCTACACCGAGCATGCGGATTCCATCACGATCGACCGCTACGAGTCCGAAGTGTGGCAGGCGGTCGTAGCGGAGGTTCCCGAGACCATCGCGGGCAAACCCGTCACCGTCATCGGCGCCCACGCGTTCGCCAGGTATTGGATGATGAAACACATCGTCCTTCCCAAGGGCATCGTCCGTATCGAGGACGGGGCTTTCGAGGGGTGCAGCGAGGTGGTGGACATCAATATCCCCTCCGGCGTGGTCTCCATCGGTGAAAGTGCTTTCGCCTCTCTCTTCGAGCTCCAAGCGGTCGACCTTCCGTCCGGTCTCACCCACCTCGGGGACAGGGCGTTCGAAGATTGTTGGGAGATCCGGAGCGTGAAAATCCCGCCCGGAATCACCCGGATCGGGCCTTCCACCTTCTATGGCTGCAACTCGCTCAGTGAAGTCACGTTTCCCGCCACCCTCACCCATATCGGGGATTACGCCTTCGGCTCCTGCTGGCGGCTGGAATATGCCAGATTCGCGGGAAACGCCCCCGCGCTGGGAGTGGATGCCTTTGATGGCGTTTCGAATTTTTTCGCGGTCTATTCCTACTATTGGAGCAAGGGATTCACCTACCCCACCTGGCAGGGATTCGATTCCGAGCTGATCCGCATCCCGAGACTCGAAATCCTGGGGCCCAAGGGGTTCCCCCTGAAGAACGGCGGAACCGTGCAGGCTTTCGGCGACGCGAAGGTCGGCAAGCGGGGCAAATCCAAAAGCTATGTCATCGACAATGGAGGGGCGCGCGAACTGGCAAACATCTCTCTCACCAAAAGCGGTGCGAACAAAGGCGACTTCACGGTCACACCCCTGCCGAAAAAATCGCTGAAGGGCTACAAATCCATGGAATTCATCGTGACCTTCAACCCCAAGGGAAAGGGCACCCGCAACGCCACCCTCCTCATCCGGAGCAATGATCCGAGAAACCCCGCTTTCGAGGTGAAACTCACGGGAAAAGGCCTGGCCCGGTGAATCAGCCACCGGAGTGCGGAACAAGTCTTCCAAACCTGCGGTGTTTCCTCCAGCCTCCCGCTGATGTCGCACGACACCCTCACTCTCCTCCGCTCCGGCGGACTTCATGGCATCCACCGTCTCGATCTGGCGGCGGATCTGACGGAATTTCCACGGGAAATCTACGACCTGGCGGACACGCTTGAGATCCTCAATCTCTCGGACAACCAGCTTGCGGAACTGCCGGATGATCTTCCGCGTTTGAAAAAACTCCGCATCATCTTCTGCTCCGGCAACCGCTTCACCCGGCTGCCTGAGGTTCTGGGCGGTTGTCCGGATCTCGAAATGATCGGCTTCAGGGGGAATCACATCGGGAGCGTTCCCGCGGCCGCCTTGCCACCGAATCTCCGCTGGCTTGTTCTTACTGACAACCGCATTTCAGAGCTGCCGCCTGAAATCGGGCTCTGCAAACGCCTCCAGAAGCTCATGCTTTCCGGAAATCTTCTGACGGCGCTTCCCGCGGAGATGTCCGCACTCAAGAGTCTCGAACTGGTCCGGCTCTCGGCGAACCGCTTGGAGAAACTCCCTGGGTTCCTGCTTTCCCTCCCCCGCCTCGCATGGCTGGCCTTCGGGGGAAACCCCTGTTCACCCGTGCCTGCGGTCACCGCCGGAGGCATTGATTGGGATCGAATCGAAACGCATGAAAAACTCGGCGAGGGTGCGTCCGGGGTCGTTTTCAAGGCGCGGTTGAAGGCGGAAAACGGATACGATTTCCAAGACGTCGCGGTGAAGCTTTTCAAAGGAGGCATGACCAGCGACGGGCTTCCGGAAAGCGAAATCTCAGCCTGCCTGGCAGCCGGGACACACCCGGGTCTCATAGAAGCATTGGGGCGGATCATCGGTCATCCGGATGGGACCGCAGGGTTGGTCATGCGCCTTGCCGATCCGGATTTCCATGTTCTCGCAGGTCCGCCCGACCTCAGAACATGCACCCAGGACATCTACCCGGAAGACCGGCACTTTCCTTATGCCGTCGCGAGGAGGATGGCGGGCGGAATCGCCAAGGCCGCCGGGCACCTTCACTCGCGTGGTGTGGTACACGGGGATCTTTACGCGCACAACATCCTGTGGAGCGCACGCGGTGAATGCCTCCTGGGGGACTTCGGTGCTGCTTCATCTGCTCCGGTTTCTTGTGCGGGTTCTCTGGAAGCCATTGAGATAAGGGCGTTTGGCCATCTGCTCGGTGAGCTTCTGGCGCGGGTGGTGCCGGAGAAGGGCCGCGAAACCGATATTGAGGAACTGCTCGCCCTCAAGGACCACTGCCTGTGCCCGGATCCGCAGTATCGTCCGACCTTCCGTGATATCACGGATTTCCTTTCCCCTGAATGAGCGGTGATCTTGCCGGCAAGGTGCGGAAATGATTGTCGGGTGGAAGCCACCGCGTCGGAATGAAGGACCTTCCTCACGGATCATTTGTGGAACAAAGAGGAAGCCTTGATCCCACACCATCGCGTGATACATTATCGCGTGAAGTAAAGTGCTGTCCTCGGTAGGGAAAATACGTAGAGTGGCGGCAAATCAGCAGCACGGCGGAAGATTCGCCGCCAGTCCCCACCGTATTCCGAAATCCAACACCCTCCCTGAAATGAAAACCAAAATCGAAAACCGGCTCGCCTCCGTGCTGCTCCCTCTCTTGATGGCTGCGACCCAAGCACAGGCTGCGACGGTCGTCTCGCTTGCCAGCAACAAGAACTCCAACGGCAATAACGCCGCCACGGTGACCAAGGAGGAGACCAAGTCGAACGGCAATAATGCCGCCACAGTGACCAAGGATGACACCAAGTCGAATGGCAACAACGCGGCGACGGTGACCAAGGACGACACCAAGTCGAATGGCAACAACGCGGCGACGGTGACCAAGGACGACACCAAGTCGAATGGCAACAACGCCGCCACGGTGACCAAGGACGACACCAAGTCGGACGGCAACAACGCCGCGACGGTCACCAAGGACGACACCAAGTCGAACAACGGGAACAACGGGAACAACGGGAACAACGGGAACAACGGGAACAACGGGAACAACGGGAACAGCGGGAACAGCGGGAACAACGGGAACAGCGGGAACAGCGGGAACAACGGGAACAGCGGAGATTCCGGCAACAGCGGAAATTCCGGTAACAGCGGTAACAGCGGTAACAGCGGTAACAGCGGTAACAGCGGTAACAGCGGTAACAGCGGTGATTCCGGCTCCAGCGGTAGTTCTGGAAATGGCGGCAACAGCGGTGATGGTGGAAGCAGCGGAGTTGATTCCGGCTCCAGCGCCAACCCGGGAACCTCTCCGACCTCTCCACCAGTTTCCATCCCCAGCGCTCCTTCGAAAACTTTTGGCATGATCGTCTCGACCGCCGAGGGCGTCGGAGCGTTCAACTCCACTCTCACAGGCACAAAGGTGCAGACCTTCGATACCCTTCTCGGGCACAACACCAACGTCGTATGGGAGGGCGTCGGCACCTTCAGCGAGCTCAACGTCATCAATGCCGACCAATACGGCGGTGCTCCGAGTGCGGAGTCTCCGACCGGCACTCCTTATGCTGTCGAAGGTATCGGTGTGGTCAGCGAGACCATCCTGAAACTGGACAAGGCCACCTCTTACTTCGGTCTCTACTGGTCCGCCGGCGACGGTGCGAACAACATGAAATTCTACAGCAACGGCACGCTGGTGGCCGATTTCACCACGGCGAATCTGATGAGCCTGCTGCCGCAGTCCTATTACGGAAACCCCATCGAGGATGGTTGGCAGTCCGGCAAGAATACCGGGGAGCCCTACGGTTTCATCAACTTCATCGGCGATGAGGGCACCACATGGGACACCATCGTGTTCGGCAATACCCATGGCTCCGGTTTCGAGGCGGACAACTACACGGTTCGGACCAACGGTTGGAACCCGCTTTCCGATGGCGCGCTTCCGGGCGACCCGCTGCTTTACCTCCAATCCACGGATGGTGAGCAAACGGTTTCGCAGATCACCGACGCGAACGTGGAAGGCGATAAGGTGACCCTCAGCCTGTTCGACCCCAAAACGGGCAAATCGTCCTTGATCAACTTCGCCCCGGCTGCCCCAGCGGCCCCGGCCCCGCCGCTGCCGATCATCGTCGCTTTCGCCGCCGTGATCGGTCTCAAGGGATTCCGCAGGAAGAAGGGAGCTTGAGGCTGCGGTGGGTTTCCCCCCTGCTTGAAATCTTTCGCAATGGCGCCGCCCCTTCGTGGGGCGGCGTTTTTGTGTTCCTACGGGCCAGGTTCGCCAATGATCCGTTGATGTCATGCCAGAGAAAACAGAGCGTTGGGATTTTTCCCATATCCTCGGGATTTCGCGGAACGGGATGTTCCGCGGAGCAGTCGTAATAATGACGATGCCCCGTCGGCTGCCGCCTGAAGGAGCGCTTGCATTCGACGCCACGCGCCGTGGGCATTCTTTCCGTCGGTGGAATGAAGCGTGATCTTCATGCCACCATTGGTAGACCGTTTGACAAAAATCATTGCCGAAACCCGTGCCGCGATGCTTCTCCAAAGCGCCGCCCGGAGTTCGTGCTTCAGGGCCTGATCCGTCCTTCGTCGTATCGGCAATTACTTCCGGCAGACGGTCTGGATTCAAAAGCGGTGGCACTTCTTTGCCAGCTCCTCCTCATTTGTGTGCGCCCACCTTCATTCTGGCGAAAGATTGACAGCGATTTCTCCATCGCTGTCCGGGGCGCTTCCATTGTGGGCTGGGAATCCAACGGAGAACGGGGAGGCTGCATCATCCATCGGAGACGTGGAGAAACATCGGGATGCGGAACGGTGTGCCGGTATTTATTACTATATTAATAGTAATTGTTAGAGGCGGACGCTATGTTCCGAGCCGCGGGGTACGCATGGGTGCTGCCGGCATTCGAAGGTTGCCCCGAGTGGTTCCGCGCTTGGAATCAAGGGGTTTTCCGCATCATCCGGACCCTACACCATCGCGTGATACATTATCGCGTGAAGCAAGATTCTTGTTCCGGAGCGGAAAAAGGGTAGGGTGATCGCAGTTCAAGGCAGGCCGCCAAGCGCGCCACCCACACCAAACAATCTCGCAATCCCAACACCTCCCCGAAAATGAAAACCGCAGTCCAAACCCGCCTCGCCTCCGTCATCCTCCCCCTCCTCATGGCCGCCGGCAACACGCAAGCCGCCACCTCGTCTTCGACCTACGGCATGATCGTCTCGACCGCCGAGGGCGTCGGAGCCTTCAACTCCACCCTCAGCGGAACCAGCGTCCAGACCTTCGACAACCTTCTCGGCCATCACTCCAACGTCGTGTGGGAGGGGGTGGGCACCTTCGACGAGCTCAACGTCATCAAGGCCGACCAATACGGCGGAGCTCCAAGCGCGGAATCGCCAACGGGCACTCCTTACGCGGTCGAAGGCATCGGCAAGGTCGGCGTGACCACCCTCAAGCTGAACCAGGCCACCTCTTACTTCGGTCTCTACTGGTCCGCCGGCGACGCGGCGAACGACATGAAATTCTACAACAACGGCGTGCTGGTCGCGGATTTCACCACCGCGAACCTGATGAACCTGCTGCCGAAGTCCTACTACGGCAACCCGATCGAGGATGGCTGGCAGTCCGGCAAGAACAAGGGCGAGCCCTACGGTTTCATCAACTTCATCGGTGACGCGAACACCTCGTGGGACACCATCGTCTTTGGCAACAACCACGGCTCCGGCTTCGAGGCCGACAACTACACCGTCCGCGCCAACGGCTGGAATCCAACCGCCGACGGCGGCCTTCCCGGAGACCCGATGCTCTACGTCCAATCCACCGACGGAAAACAAACGGTTTCCCAAATCTCCGATGCGAGTGTGGTTGGTGACAAGGTGAGCCTCAGCCTCTTCGACCCCAAGACCGGGAAGTCCTCGCTGGTGAACTTCGCTCCGTCCGCTCCTGCCGCCCCCGCACCTCCTCTGCCAATCATCGCCGCGTTCGCCTCGGTGATCGGTCTCAAGGGACTGCGCCGCAAGAAGAGCGCGTGAGGCGCCGGTCGCTGCCGCCACGGCCTGAAATCATCTGGAAAACCGCCGCCCCATGCCGGGACGGCGGTTTTTTCCTTTCGCCGGGGTAGCCGGATCAGGAGGCGCACAGTGCCCAGATCAGGGCGATGAGGAAGGAAAATAGCGAAAGGACGGTGCCCGCCTGAAAGATCCGCTCCGCGCGAAGCAGTCCCCAGAACCAGCGGAAATGAATGAACGCCGCCACGCTCAGGTAGGCTGCGGCCATGGCTTGGGCGGCCTCTCCATGGACCATCACACCTCCGCCCCGGCCGGGCCACCAGGCTTCCTGCGAGGCCCATGCCTGGTATCCGTGATACGTCAATGTCCCCGGAACGATGATCCCGAGAATGAACAGCTTCAGTGAGCCGCCGTTCGGGGGATACGCAAGATCTTCATAGTCGGATTCCGCACCCACGCCGGGACTTTGGATCCATCGTTCGGGCGTTACAAACATTTAGACGGCGGGACTTTAAAATCCGGGTCACCTGCGGCGGCTTTCGATGGATGGCGTTTCGCAGTCCGGGGATCTCGTCCGGTTTCCACACGGTTCACCCGGCATCCCGTTTGCTGGAACCGGTGTCATTCCAATGCAGATCGATATCATGGGGACGGTTCTAACCCCATCGGAGTAGAGATGCGGTGAGGCGGAAAAATACGGCATGCGTTACGCTTCCGGTGTTCCACGATGCGACTCCTCTTCTGTTTTCTTTCCGTCTTGATTCTTACCGCGATCCCGGTGGCTGCGGGGGATGTCACCGTGACCCAGGAAGGGGGGAGTTTCCGCATGTCGAACGGCGCGCTGACCGCCACCATTGAAAAACGTTCGGGACGGGTGACCGCGGTGAGGCTGGGCGATGCCGAATTGCTGGGAAAAGGCACGGGCTATTGGTCCATGGCGGCCTCCTCCGGGCGATCGCGGGTCGGGGGATTCGGCGTTTCGAAAAGTCAGTTCGTCTCCATCGACCCGGCGACGAACGGAGGAGAGCGGGCGGAGGTGGTTTGTGAATTCCACGGCACGGGTGCGGATCAGGCCTATCCGGGGAAGGTCCAGATCCGCTACTCCATCGGCCGGCAGAGCACAACCTTTTATGCCACCGCCCTGCTGGAGCATGGCGGCGAGGACGCGCCTTTCCGGATAGGTGAGGGGCGTTTCGTCATCAAGCTGGATGGCGGTGTTTTCGACCAGCTCACCATCGACAAGGACAGGAACTGGATCATGCCCACGGGGGCGGATTGGGATGCGGGTTCCCCGCTCAATCTGAAGGAGGCCCGCCGCATGACGACCGGAAGACACGCCGGCTGGGCCGAGCACAAGTACAGTTATTCCGCCATTCTGGAAAAAGTCCCGGCCTACGGGTGGGTTGGCAGCCGGCGGGGGTTCGGCGTGTGGATGATCAATCCGAGCATGGAATACATCGCGGGCGGGCCGACGAAAATGGAGCTCACCGGTCATCTCGATGTCGGAAATGGCGGACTTCCCACATTGCTGAACATGTGGCACGGCAGCCATTACGGTGGGACCGTGCTGTCGCTCGCACGAGGAGAGAAATGGTCGAAAGTCATCGGTCCGTTCGCGATTCATTTCAACAAGGGGGCAGATCCGGCGGGCCTGTGGGCTGCGGCGCTCGCCGAGGCGAAAGTGGAACGCGCCGCGTGGCCCTATTCATGGGTGAAGATGACGGAGTACCCTGCCGCAAGCGGTCGCGGTGGCGTTTCCGGGAAAATCCGCATTCAGGAAAAGGATGGGACATCTCCATCTGCCGACAGCATGTGGGTGGGTCTCACGGAACCGGAATATGCCGCTGGAAGGGAGGGCTGGGGACGCGAGATGATCGGGTGGCAGCGGGACGGAAAATACTATCAATACTGGGTCCGCGCCCAGCCGGATGGATCGTTTTCCCTCACAGGGATCAGGCCCGGAAACTACGTTCTTCATGCCTTTGCGGACGGTGTGATGGGTGAGTTCCTGAGAAAGGACGTGGAGGTGAAGTCCGGTCTGGTGAGGGAGGCCGGAGAGCTGGTGTGGTCTCCCGAACGTGCGGGACCCACGCTCTGGCAGATCGGTATTCCGGACCGCAGCGCGGCGGAATTCCGCAATGGGGACCGCTACTGGTATTGGGGGAATTATTTGAAATACAGAACGGATTTTCCGAACGGGGTGGACTATACCGTCGGCAGGAGCGATTGGCGGAAGGACTGGCACATCTGCCAACCGCTGGAACTTTCCGAAGACTGCCGGGTGCTGGGAGACTCCACATGGAAGGTTCGCTTCTCCTTGGAAAAGGTCCCGGCGGATGGCACGCGTCTGAGGATTTCCTTCTGCGGTTCCCGCCAGGGTTCGGAGCTGGGCCTGTCACTCAATGGTTCCGGGATCGGTTCGACCGGCCCGCTGCCTGAGAACGGCACCATGCACAGGGACTCGAGCCGTGGCTACTGGTTCGAACGCGGCTTCGACATTCCCGCGGCACGCTTGAGGGAGGGCGAAAACGTGCTGGAGCTTCGTCTCAGCGGCTCGCAGTGGCATCAGGGCGTGTTGTATGACTGTCTCAGGATGGAGGCCGTCTCTCCACAGGAGGCGGGCGCGGAGGTGGACGCGGGTCGTCGCGGACGGCGGGGAATATTTACCTTTATGGGGGGTATCCAGTGATTTCCATCACGAGCTATTTTCTCTGTCAGATGCGCGAATGAAGTGCCGCGGGCACGCCGTATCGAACAACCACCTGCCGCCGAGGCGGGTAATTGAAGCAAATCATCCATTGTCCATGCGCTCTTATATTTTGTTGATCCTGCTGGGAGTTGTCCCGGCTTCCGCCGCCGAAGCTCCGCTTCGCGCCTTGCTGGTTTGTGGCGGGTGCTGCCATGACTACCAGAAGCAGGCGGTCATCCTGCGCGATGGCATCCAGGCGCGGGCGAATGTGCAGGTGGACGTGATCCGGGCCGAGGATTCCGGGACGAAGCCTTATTTCCCGATGTATGAGAACAAGGATTGGGCGAAGGGATACAACATCATCATCCACGACGAGTGTTCCGCGGACATCAAGGATCTGCCCTATGTGCAGAACATCCTGGACGCGCACAAGGCCGGTCTCCCGGCCCTGAACCTGCACTGTGCGATGCACAGCTACCGGACGGGCAAGGACATCTGGTTCGAGTTTCTCGGCATCCAGTCCAGCGGACATGGTTGGCAGAAACCCATTTCCATCGACTTCACCGACTCCTCCCACCCGATCACCAAGGGGATGAAAAACTGGACCACCGTCGATGAGGAGCTTTACAACAATGTGAAGGTTTTCGACACCGCCAAGCCGCTCGCGCTTGGCAGCCAGATCCAGGGCAATGGCAAGACGGATACCACGGTGGTTGCGTGGACCAATGACTATCACGGGACGCGTGTTTTCAACACCACCCTCGGACATAACAATCAGACGGTGGAGGATGACCGCTATCTGGACCTGTTGGTGAACGGCCTGTTGTGGAGCTGTGACAAGCTCAACTCCACCTATCTGAAACCCTACAAGGGGGCACCGGGAAAGCTGGAGGTGATCTCAGGAAAGCGTCCCGCGGTCGCTCAGGCCGTTCCGCAGAATGCCACGGTGGTCACGGCCTCGGCTTCCAGCGTCCAGGATGACCGGATTGCCAGCCTGGCGGTGGATGGAGATGGGGAGACCCGCTGGTGCGCGGACGGCGGTTCGTTTCCACAATGGTATCAACTGGATTTTGAAAAGGCCCAGAAGCTGTCCGGGGTGAAAATCGCTTGGGAAGACAAGGGCAGGACTTACCAATACCAGCTCGAGGGGTCCAAGGATGGCAAGACATGGTCCATGCTGGCGGATTCCAGCAAGAATGAGGCCAAGGGGGATACCACCGCCACGTTCACGAAGACGGAGGTGAAGGCCATCAGGATCACCGCCACCGGGAGCTCGGAAGGCGGCTGGGCCAGTATCAATGAAATTTCGTTGCAAGGTGATGGCGTGGCGCCGCTTTTCAGCAAGTCTCCTGTGGCGGCGGATGGGAAGTCCTACGATGACCTTAAGAAAAGAGGCAACATCACGCCCACCATTTCCAAGCTGACCTCAGAACAGGAGGCCCAGATTCTCAAGGATGTGAGCGTCGCCGATGGCTTCGATGTCACGCTTTTCTCCACCCCGTCCGAGGCGAATTATCCGGTCTATGTCGCGTCCGCTCCCAATGGTGACCTCTATGTGGCTTCGGATGGAAACGGTTCGCTCGGCACGGACCCAGGCCGGGGACGCATCCTCCGCCTGCGGGATAGCGACAACGACGGGCGTGCCGACCAGGTGACGGAGTTTGTGAAGAATGTGGATTCTCCGCGTGGAATCGTCTGGGACCACGACCGGCTCTACGTCGTCCACCCTCCGGATGTGACTTGTTACATCGATACCAATGGCGATGGTGTGTCGGATAAGGAGGAGACCCTGATCAAGGGCATCGCCTTCGGGTTCGATCATCGCACGGCGGATCACACGACGAATGGTCTCAGCCTGGGTATCGACGGCTGGCTCTACATCGCCGGCGGTGACTTCGGCATCAAGGAGGCGATCGGCACCGACGGCCGCCACGTCCAGCACCGTGCGGGTGGTGTCCTCCGCTTCCGTCCGGACGGCTCCGGCCTTGAGATTTTCAGCACCGGCACACGGAACATCCTCGGCACACCCATCAGTCCGCTGCTGGATCTGTTTTCCCGGGACAACACGAATGACGGCGGGGGCTGGGACGTGCGCTTCCACCATTTCACCGGACTCGAAGACCATGGCTACCCACGGATGTACATGAACTTCGGCGACGAGATCGTGAAACCCCTCGCCGACTACGGCGGCGGTTCCGGATGCGGATCGGCCTATCTGTCGGAACCCGGCATTCCTGAGAAGTGGAACAACGCCCCCCTGACATGCGACTGGGGCACGGGCGCGCTCTGGAAGCACACCGTCGAACCGAACGGCGCGACCTTCAAGGAAACCGCGAAGCCCGAGCCGCTGGTGAAAATGACACGCCCGACGGATGCGGATGTGGACGGCATGAGCCGCATCTACCAGGCCAGTTGGAAGGGTGCGACCTTCAAATGGGAAGGACCGGAGGTGGGATATATCGTCCGCGTGTCACCGAAGGGTTACACACCCGAGACGCTGCCGGATTTTGAAAAGGCAAGTGATGCGGAACTGGTGAAACTGTTGGAATCGCCGAGCCAGGTGCGCACGCTCGAAGCGCAACGCGCCCTGCTCCGCCGCCCGGGCAATGCGGCGATGCGCGATGCGCTGCTGGGTCTTGCCGGAAATGCCGGAAAGCCGTTGCCCGCCCGTGTGGCCGCTCTCTACGCCCTCACCCAGCGCGCGGTGAAGGCGGACAGCGCCGCCTCCGTCATCAAATCAGTGGCTCCTCTGGCCACGGATCCCGCTCTCCAGCGTTTCGTCCTGCGGGCCCTGGGTGACGCGGGCCTGGATGCCGCCACCGCCGGAAAGACCACCGCACCCGCCGCCATTTTCACCGAGGGGCTGAAAAGCAACGACCCGCGGACACGGCTCGAGGCCATCATCGGCGCCACCCGCCAGAACATGCTGGTGCTCGCTCCGCAGATCACAAGCCAGCTTGGCGATCCCGATCCGGTCGTCGCCCACACCGCCTTCCGGGCTCTCGGCCGGTTGAAAGCGGCGGATGCCTGCTTCCGTGTGGTGGACACCCTTCAGTCCACCCCCGCCCAGCGGACCGGTGCCCTGCGCGCGCTCATGCGCATGCACGAGCCGGAGGTCGTTTCGGGACTCGTTTCCCGTCTCGGAAGAACCAGCGATCCGGCGGCCCGCAGCGGCATTCTCGGGGCGCTCGCCCGTCTCTATTTCCACGAAGGCGAATGGAAGGGGGATTCATGGGGCACCCGCCCGGATACCCGTGGCCCGTATTATCAGCCGGAACCGTGGAGCGAGACGCCGAAGATCGCCCAGGTGCTCAAGGCGGAGCTGGCGAAAGCATCTCCCGCGGAAGCGCCCGCCTTCGTCCGCGAGCTCCAGCGGAACCGCATCGAGTTCAATGAATCGCTGGAACGCATCATGACGCTCGCGAAGTCGAACCCCACCATCCTTCCCGACCTGGTTTCCCAGCTTGCCAGCGTGGAGAATCTTCCCGCGTCCGCCACTCCTTACCTGATCGATGCCCTGAAGGCCGACCAGCCCGCCCGGACGGTTTCGCAAGCGGTGATCCTTCTCGCCAAAACCGACTCCAAGGAAGGTTGCATCGCCTCTCTCGGCGCGATTGGAAGGCTTCATGCCGCTAAGGACGCGGACAAGCCGCGCGATCTCGCGAAGGCCGCGTTCCTGTCCTCACAGAAACTGGAAAACCATCATCAGCTGCTGGAAGATCAGGCGGAGAAGCTCGACGGAGACGTGTCTCTCTGGGCCGACGCCGCTCTGATCAGCCTCAGCGAGCGCAAGGATGGTAGCCCGGAGGCCCGCGAACTCTCGAAAAAAGCGCTCGACCACGGGTGGGAAAGTGCGAAACGCCGCGTGCAGATCCTGAAAGCCGTCCAGGCGACAGGCTCCCACCGCTACGACGACAAGGTGCGTGAGGAAATGGAAAGCAAGGACGCCGCCATCGCCGCCGCCGCGAAAGCCGCAGGCGAGACCCTCAAGCTGGAGAAGAAAGGCGAGGACAAGACCCCGCTCGTCAGCACCATGGACAACGCCGCTGCCATCGCCCAGGTGATGAAGACCAAGGGTAGCGTCGAGCTCGGCAAGCAGATCTTCAGCCGCCAGAGCTGCACCACCTGCCACGCCGCCAGTTTGGAGGAAGTGCAGAAGGGGCCGTTCCTCGGCACCATCGCCCAGACCTACACCCGGGACGTGCTCGCGGAGAACATCATGGACCCCGGCAAGACCATCGCCCAGGGATTCGCTACGGAAATGTTCACGCTCAAGGACGGCTCGGCGGTGATGGGATTCATCACGCTGGAAAGCGCGGAGCAGGTGAAGGCGCGCGACATCTCGGGCAAGGAATACGTCTGGAAGGTTTCGGAGATCGCCAAGCGTGACAAGCTGCCGAACTCCTTGATGCCGCCCGGTCTTGTCAGCGGCCTGACCATCCGCGAGTTCGCCAGCCTGCTGGATTACCTCGAATCGCTTTCGAAGAAGCAGCCGTAAGGAGCCGGTTTCAAACTTGTCACGATGACCCGTCACCGCGAGGTGGCGGGTTGTTTTTTGCCGTGACCTGGCGCCGGATCTTGAAAATGTTCTCCCTTGCTGACGACTGCTTGCCGGGAAATAGTCAGACGCTTTTCACATGATCCCCACGCCCAGCCAAATTTTCGCCAGCTTCGAGCGGGGCGAGATCGAACGCGATGAAATGCACGCGTTGATGGCGCTCCATGCCCGCGAGATCATCAAGGAAATGGAGGAGGATTACCAGAATCCGGCCTCGGCGCTCATTGAG
The DNA here is from genome assembly GCF_016595465.1 of Luteolibacter yonseiensis. Lineage (NCBI taxonomy): Bacteria > Pseudomonadati > Verrucomicrobiota > Verrucomicrobiia > Verrucomicrobiales > Verrucomicrobiaceae > Luteolibacter > Luteolibacter yonseiensis. The sequence goes on from NZ_JAENIK010000011.1 coordinate 1,321,094, forward strand.
GCGCTTTTGGCGAGGCGTTCCATGGGCCAGTTGGTCCGCAGGCACAGTGGCCGCCTGCTGCGCGAGATACTGACCGCGCTGGCGGACGTGACGGATTTCGCGCCCGCCCGTTATTTATGGAATGCCGCCCATCCGGACGTGCCTCTGCACTGTTTCCTGCGGATGAGGCGTGAGCCGGTTCTCCGGATTTCCTCGATCAAATCCAAGGGCGATGAAACCGAGGTGGAGGTGGAATACGGGAGCTCCGGAAGAGGAAAAGCACAGAAGCGGACTTTCCGTCTGAAGCGCGATGAGCTCTTCAAGCTGCGGGTGATCGTCTGAGACTCCGCAGGACATGGAAATGTCTCAGCCGACGGAGGATGGAGGCCGGGTGCATTTCCACAGCCGGGGACCCAGTGTGATCATGGCGACGAACAATCCCGCCGCCAGTCCCCACCAGACACCGATGGCACCGAGCTTGAGACCGAACGCCAGGCCCGCACCCACCGGCAGGCCGACCAGCCAATAGGATGCGAAACCCATCAGCGCGGGCATCCGCGCGTCCCGCATGCCACGCAGCATCGCGGCGGACGCCACCTGGAGGCTGTCGAACAGCTGGAAGAAACCCACGATCATCAGCAGCGAACCCGCGAGCGAAATGACCTCCGGCGCATCGATGAAAAGTGAGGCGACCCATTTTCCGAACATGAACAGCAGGAGCGCCGCGATCACCGAATAGCCCGCGCCCAACCACCAGCCTGATACCGCGATGGGGCGCAGCCGCTGCGTCTCGCCCGCGCCGTCCGCCTCGCCGATGCGGACGGTGAGAGCCATGGAAAGTCCGAGCGGAATCATGAATGCCGTCGCCGCCATGGTGATCGCGATCTGGTGCGCGGCCATCGCCGTCGGGCCGAAGCGGCCCATGATGAGTCCCGCCAGCGAGAATGCGGAGACCTCGCAGAGCATCTGGAAGCTCGCAGGCAGGCCGATGGACAGGAGTCGGCCGAGATCCGCGAACCGCGGCATCCTGAACCAGCGGTAGGGCACCCACTCGCGCAGTCCCTTGGCGTTCGTCAGCCAGAAAATCATCGCCACCAGAATGGCGACCCGTGAGATCAGGGTTGCCCAGGCCGCGCCCTCGAATCCCAGCACCGGGCAGCCGAGGTTTCCGTTGATCATCACCCAGTTCAGGACGACGTTCAGCGCCACACCGCCGAGGAAGATCCAGAAGGGCGGCCATGGGCGGTTCAGCGCGTCCGCATGGTTTTTCAGTGCGATCGATGCCAGTCCGGGAATCACCGAAGCCATCAGGATTCGGAAAAACCCCTGCGCCCGCCCGGCGACATCCTCCGGTTGCCCGAAGGAATGGAGGTTCAGGGACACGATCCATGCGAGGCCGAACAACAGAATCCCCAATGCCACCGCCAGATAGAGCCCATGCCGGCAGCTCCCCCGGACTCCCGCCGCGTCATCCGCGCCCCGGGAGTTGGAGGTGAAAACGGAGACCCCTGTCAGCAGCCCGATGCCGAACACGAAGGGGATGTGGAAAAGCGAGTTGGCGAAAGTCAGCGCCGCGAGGTCGTTCACGCCCAGGTGTCCGACCATCAGGGTATCCACCACACCCATCAGCATCTGGCTGAGCTGACCGATCATCAGCGGCACTGCCAGACGGAGGGTGAGACGGGATTCGTGAAGCAGATTCATGCGCGGGCCGCTGTGTCGTTCCCGGCATCGGATTTGTCCATGAGATTCACGAATTGGAAGAAATGATGGATTCATGGAATTTTACGGTTGCCCTCGTTGCGTGAGTTGCTACACCTGCCGCGTCGCCGCTTGCGGGACACTTACCAACGCCTCGGTAGCTCAGTTGGTAGAGCAGTTGACTCTTAATCAATTGGTCCTTGGTTCGAATCCAAGCCGGGGTACTTCTCAGCAGTCATCAACTTGTGATGGCGGCGGAGTAAATTTTAATTTTCCTGTCGAGGTTGCCAGGACACGTATTGTGGTCCTGGTTTTCGCAGCCACGTTATCCCTATCATCGATCTCCTCCATTGGATCGGGGCGATTCAGGTGGTTGATGTCGCAGATGGTTGAAATTCAATATAAAAGGTGGATCAAAATCTTTTGTCGTTGGCGTTCTTTCTCCGCAATCTCGCCAGAGCGGAGGAAGGTTTTTTCCAGACTACGCTGAACCATGACTAATAGCAGGCAACGAATAGACGCCATCGTGTGGGATCGCATCAACCATCATTGGTTGGGAGGTGAAGCGGCCCTCTCCAACATTTTCCGCAGATCCTTGTCGGCTTCGCGGAAGGCTTCGTTCAGGACTCCATCATTTTGGACGTAGTCCTGGCGAAGGTAGGCTTGAGTGAGTTCGTAGCGTTTGGTGATGATCTGAAGATCTTCTGCGGTGGGTGCCCGGCGGTTGCTGAGTCCGTCTTCATTGAGATCCTCCACAAGATTCCGTTTCTGATCGGGTAGGAGCGCCGGGTCCAACAATGCGGTGTGGAATAAATCGAGGGCGGTCGCATCCACGCCGACGTAGGAAAGGGCCACGCGTGCGAGCGGCTCCTTGCTGCCGGGTTCGGCAAGGCGCGGATCCTGATAGGAGCGCACGGCGAGACCCACGCTTTGTTTACCCATGGCTTGATGAAGATACCGGAGCGCGCTGCGATCCACCTGACCGTCGGGTTGGATCATCTGGCGTTGGGCTGTCGCGACATAAGAGGTATCGCCCAGGTTTCTCATCAGTTCGAAAAGAAGATTGCGGTCCGCGGGAACTCCGCTGACAAGCAGTCTGGTGGCGGCGGCAACGGATGCGTTCCGGTAGCTGCCGGGTGCCATTTGATCGAGCATCTCGGAGAGAAAGGCTATCTCCAGACCATTGCGGGTGATCTCAAGATTTTCCGAGAGCACTTTTTCCGCCTCCGTACCGCCGATCCGGGCCACGAGATCGAACAGTGCGAAACGCAGGCAGACGGGAACCAAGGCGTTCATCATCGGTTTTATGTCCCGGAACCGTTTGCCACCTGCCGGAAGGTAGCTGACATCCGCACCGGAAGCGAGGAACTCACGGATGGCGGGCAAGGGCTTGGGGCCCATCCGGCTGAGTTGTTCCAGGAGAACCAATACCGGACGGATGGTTTTCGCATCGTCCTCCTTGACGGACAGGCGCGCGAGTTGATTCAGCAGGGATTGGACGTTCTCTTGCGGAGGTGCGGCAGACCGTGAACTTTTGGTGATTTCAGCGGGGATTGCGGGCATTGGTCGGGGGGCTGCGGAGTTGATTCGCAGGTATCCGGCGCGTTCCGGGACGGGTGGAATGTCGCCGATGCTGGCCCGCCCGGCAATGAAGGCCACTGCTCCCAAAACGACAGCTCCCGTGGGGATGAGAATGTTTTTTTTCATGGTGGGAAAGATGGCCAGTTTTGCTCACGGAGCATGACCGCAGCGTGATCTATTTCGAAAATTTCATTTTTCCATACTCTTCAGTGTGACGGTCAGACGGAATGGGCCATCAAGTCCGGCACCCAGGTCCAGACCCAGTGCCTGGGCGTAGCCGCGAGCCAGAGCGAGTCCGAGACCGGCGTGTTCGTCATCCGAGCGTGAAGCCTCTTTTCGCCAGAACCGATCAAACATGTTCTCCACATCCTTGGAGTCGAGATCCTGCACGGTATTGCTCACGGTCAGGCGGAACGGGCTGGAAGCCGGACTTCCCGCGACATCCACTTCTCCGTCCGCGGGAGTGTAGTCCACCGCGTTGGAGAACAGGTTCGAGAGAATTTCACGCAGCAGCGCGGGATCGCTTTCGATTGTCTGGTCGGACGGGAGATTGAAAGTCACACGCAGTCCTTTGGCATCGGCTTGATTGGCAAAAGGCCGCCATGCCGTGAGGACTGCGGATTGGATGGGCACCTTTTCCCGCACCATACCCGAGTGGCCGCCTTCGGCACGGGCCAAGGCAAGCAGGCGGGTGACGAGATGCTCCATCCGAAGGGCGATGGCGAGAGTGTCGGCGTCGGCTCCGGCGGCGCGTGTGTCAGGCCATTTGAGCGAGAGTTCCGCTTGGCTGCGCAATTCGGCAAGCGGCGTGCGCAACTCATGGGCGAGATCCGCGCTGAACCGACGTTCACGTTCGAACGATGCTCCGATGCGGATCAGCAGGTCGTTCAGGCAGCGGGCGATGGGCGCGATTTCGGAGGGGGTTCCCGTTTCAGGAAGACGAGTGGAAAGTGAATCCGTGTTGATGCCCGACACGCGGCTGGCGAACTCATCAAGGGGGAGCATGCCACGGCGTAGAACCCGTGGGACGATGATCCACGCACTTGCCAGCAGCACCGTGGTTCCCATGCCCAGGGCGGCGAGCATCATGTGCAGGGTTGTGTCCAGTGAGTGTCGTGAGGACGCCACAACGATGGTGGCCGCGACAGGTTTCCGGCGGCGCTTTTCGTCACCATCGTTGTCGTCGTCGTCTTCCCTGTCGGGCGTGAAGGCGAATGAAACGGCCCGCCCATCAATATCCCCTGGGAGTTCGATGTTTTGGAAAACGGGTGAATCGGTGGAGTTTTCCGGTCTCGGCAATGAGACGAAGGCTGGAAAGCGGGCCACGCTTTTTCCATCAAGCAGCCGGAGTTGGAAAAAGTCCTCCGATCCGGACTCGGTGAATCCCAGCGAACGGACGTCGTCGAGCTCAAGACGGGGTTTGCCTCCGCGCCCCTGCTGCGTGAGCGCGGAGATCGCCCGGGCCTTGCCAAGCAACGCTTCGTCAAACTGATTCAGGACCGCCGCCCGCATGGTGAGGTAGGTTGCCGCGCCGCCGCATCCTGCGATGACGAGCGTACCCGCCACAAGCTGTCGGGTGAGCTGGTGACGGATGGATTTCATGGTGAGACAGGGTTCATGACATACCCCTGGCCCCGCCGGGTGTGGATGATCGGCTCGGGGTTCGCCACATGAAGCTTGCGTCGAACGGCGCAGACCGCGGAATCGACAACATTGCTCATGAGCCCCGTATCCCCGTCGTAAATATGGGATTCGATTTCCGTACGCGAAACCACCTGACCGGCGCGGCGCGCGAGATATTCGACCAGCGCGTATTCGCGTGCCTGCAGCATGATCACATGTCCCGCACGGCTCACGGTGCGGGCGGCGGTATCGATATGCATGTCGCCGATGATGATCTTGTTTTGCTTGCTATCGTAGGCCCTCCGGCAGAGGGCCTGCACGCGGGCGAGGAGTTCTTCCAGCGCGAAGGGTTTCACCAGATAATCGTCAGCCCCGGCATGCAGACCCCGCACGCGGTCCGCCACGGTGTCGCGTGCTGTCAGCAGGAGGACGTGAGTGTTGCGTCCCTGGTCGCGCAGTTGTTTCAACAGCCCAAGCCCATCCAGACCGGGGAGCATGATGTCGAGCACGATGACGTCATATTCGTTCGCCTCCGCGAGCCACAGACCTTCCTGACCGTTTCCGGTTACATCCACCGCAAAGCCGGCGCGGCGCAGGGCGGTGCCGACGGTCTGTTGCAACCGTTTCGAATCTTCGACAAAAAGCAAACGCATGGGAGAGGGTGATGGATGATGCGACGAATGGTCCACCACCGGGTGGCTCGTGCCATGTTCCGGTCGTGGAATTGGTGGCGTCAAGCGCGGTTGGAATCACTCGCCGTCTTCTTCCTCTTCCTCCTCCTTGGCGCCCTTCTCATGCTCTTTTTCTTCCTTCTTGTCATCGTCCGCCTTGGTCTTGATCAGGCTGCCGTCCTCGGCGACGACGACTTCGAACTTCTTCCCGTCCTTCCGGGTGATCTCGGCTTCGTATTCGGTCTTGCCTTTTTCGGTCTCCTTTTCCACATCGCCGATGGTGGCGCTCTTGGCATCGGCTTCCGCCTGGATGGTTTTTTGAACCGCCGCGGGCAGGGAGGCGAAGGGGATCTTTTCATCCTTCTCCTCTTCGGCGAATGTGGTGCCTGCACCGAGAGCGAGCGCGATGACAAGGGTTCTGATGGTTTGTTTGTTTCTCATGATTTGTTAATGATTGTTGTTTGTTTGATTGTCGTCGCAGCCGGGTGAGTTCCGAACGGCGATAGTGGTGACTGTAAGCGTCCAAGATGAGGACAGGATTATCGATCGGAATAAAATGAATGCGGATGGAGATGCCCGCATGGTTGTCGATTTAACTCGAAATTTGTAGGCTGTTCTCATGGGTTTCTCATGGTGGTTTCGCTAATCATCGCGTGTTGATCGTGAAATTCAAAAAATCCCCGATATCCCTTGCTCTCCTGCTTGGCGGAGCTTCGGCAATCATTTCGTTGCTATCATCCGTCGGTTGTCAGATCTATCAGCCGAAGGCCCTTGACCCCGGTACGACCGCCATCAGTTTCGGGAAGCGCAGGCTGGATGATCCGCAGTTGCGGGACGCGATTATTTCCTCAGGCCATTGGAGCAGGGGGCGTGGTTGGCCGCCTTCTCCCTGGAGGCTCCGCGAATTGCAAGGGGCGGCGCTATACCATCATCCGGAAATCGCTGTGGCGAAGGCCAGGGGAGCCACCATGCGCGCCGGGATCGAAACGGCTGGCACCCGCCCGAATCCGACATTGTCCATCGGTCCCGAGTATGGAAACAAGGCGGGCGCCGGTGTCTCGCCATGGGTGATCGGTTTCTCTCTTGATGTGCCGCTGGAAACCGCCAACAAACGGGGCGAGAGAACGGCGCAGGCGATCGCAGCTTCGAACTCCGCCGCGCTGTCCGCCGCGGACACTGCGTGGACGGTCTCTTCCGGTGTCCGCGCGGCATTGCTGGAACTGGAGATCTGTATCCGGCGTCTCGACCTTCTGGAAGAACAGCGTGGGAACGACGCGGATCTCGTCTCGATGGTGTCCGAGCGGGTGAAAGCGGGCGAAGCACCCAAGACGGACCTCGGAGTCTATCAGACACAACAGGGCCGCGATCTGCTCGATCTCGCCGACGGCCGCAGCAAACTCGACGCCGCCCGTGTGAAGCTCGCCACCGCGCTCGGCGTTCCGGCTATTTCGATCCGCAATACAGCCGTCTCGTTCGGTGCCTTGGATCATTTTCCCGCAGCACCGGCGGAAAGCTCGCTCCGCAAGTCCGCGCTGATCCAGCGAAGCGACATCCTCGGGGCGCTGGAAGATTATGCGGCGAGTGACGCCGCCCTGCGTTTGGAAATCGCGAAACAAACTCCGGACATTCATCTGAATCCCGGCTACACCTTTGACCAAGGTCAGTCCAAATGGGCCCTCGGTATCGGTTTCACCCTTCCCATCGATCGCAACGCAGGACCGATCCGTGAGGCCGCCGCCAAGCGCGACGAATCCGCCGCCGTATTCGAGCGCTTGCAGATCGGTATCCGTGGCGAACTCGATCAGGCGCTGGCCGCCTACAACGCCGAACGCCAACGGCTGCGCGAGGTCGAAAATCTGGTCACCTCCCAGAACCAGCAGTTCGAAGACGCGGAACGTCTTTCCAAAGCAGGCGAAGGCGACCGGCTGACGGCAAATGCGGCCCGTTCTCTCGTTCTTCAAGCCAAGCTCGCCCGCATCGACGCCCTCGGTCAGGCACAGCAGTCGCTTGGCCGGTTGGAAGACAGCGCCCGCATTTCCTTCGATGAAAACTAAAATTCTAACATCTTTTTTCGTCCTGCTCACCGGACCGCCCGCCTGTGCGACCGAGATCGATGCCGAGGCCCAGCACCTCATCGGGCTGGAAACCGCCGAGCCAGCCGCGAGGTCGCTGCCACCGGAAGTGGCGGCATATGGCACGGTGCTGTCTCCCGCTCCATTGATCGATCTCTTCCGTCAGATCGATGCGGCCAAGGCGGCGTTGGAGATTTCCCAACAGACTTCCGACAGGGTGGAAAAATTGTTCGCTTCGGGAGAGCTGGTCGCCCGCAAGGATGTGGAGGCCGCTCAGGCGCAGTTGGTGAGGGATCGGGCCTCGATGCGGACACTGGAAGATCGGCTCGTTCTGGAATGGGGACCGCGTTTTTCCAAGCTGGCAGCTACGGATCGTGCGACGTTGCTGGGAGACTTGTTGGAAGGGCGCATGGCTATCGCCCGGCTCTCGGTGGCCCGCTCCGAGACCGTCACCGGAATACCGCTGGCAGCGAACCTGCATGTGTTCGGCCGGGAAATGAAACCGATCCGCTGCACGTCGATCTCGCCCGCCACCACGATGGATCCGGCCTTCCTGTCACAGGGATTTTTCGGGGTGATGGAGACGCCGGACACTCCGCTTGCGATCGGATTGACGCTCACCGGAAGCTTGGAAATCAGAGGCGAGCCGCGCTCCGGCATCAAGATTCCGCAGGCGGCTGTGGTGTTCTATTTGGGAAAGGCGTGGGTTTATCAAGGAGGTGGGGATGGGACATTCAAGCGGGTGGAGATACCCACGGACGAGCCTGTCGACGACGGTTGGTTTCTCTCCAACGGCGTGATCCCGCCCCATCCAGTGGTCACGAAGGGAGCACAGTCCATCCTATCCAAGGAAACGGCAGGTCCCGCCGAGGAATAATACGACGCCATGTTAAGTTCGATCATCCGACATTCCCTGCGTTTCCGTGGCGTGGTCGTTGTGACGGCGGCTCTCGTCATGGGCTACGGCATTTATCAGACATCGCAGTCATCGCTCGATGTATTCCCGGATTTCGTCCCGCCGCAGGTGACGATCCAGACGGAAGTCCCCGGCCTCGCTCCCGAACAGGTGGAGAAACTGGTGACTTATCCGATTGAGTCCGCCGTCAGCGGTATTGCGAATCTGGACACCGTCCGCTCGGAATCCATCCAAGGCCTGTCCGTGGTGACGGTGTCGTTCTCGGAAACGTCGGACGTGCTGATGGACCGGCAACTTCTGGCCGAGCGCATGACAGAGGTGGCAGGACATCTGCCGAAGGAATCAAAGGCGCCGACACTCTCGCCACTGGTTTCCTCGACGATGGATCTTTTGAAAATCGGCCTGACATCCGGGCAGGCCACTCCCATGGAAATGCGGACGCTGGCGGACTGGCAGCTCAAGCCCCTGCTGCTGGCGGTGCCGGGCGTTGCGGATGTCAGCGTGGTCGGTGGAGAGGTCGAGCAGATGCAAATCCAGGTGAATCCCGCGAAGCTGTTGGAATATAAAATCACCCTTGCGGAAGTCATCAAGGCGGCTGGGGAAGCGGGTGGCATCCGTGGCGCCGGTTATATCGAGACGACGAACCAACGCCTGCTCATTGCGACGGACGGACAGCTTTCAGACCCGGCGGGCATCGGATCGACCGTCATCAAGGGCGCTGGTGGAGACGCCGTGAGGTTGAGGGATGTGGCGGAAATCAAGAAGGCGGCAGCTCCGAAATCCGGCGACGCGCTGATCCAAGGAAAGCCGGGCATCCTGCTGGCGATGACCAGCCAATACGGTACGAACACGCTTGATGTGACCCGCCGCGTCGAGGCGGCGCTCGCCGATTTCCAACCCGCCTTGGACAAGCAAAACATCACCCTCCACGGCGCGCTGCACCGGCCCGCGAATTTCATTGAGATCGCACTGGGCCACATCGGTCATTCGCTGGCCATCGGTGCGGTGCTTGTGGTGATCGTGCTGTTGGTTTTCCTGCGTAGCCCGCGCACGGCCTTCATCTCCTTCCTGTCGATACCGCTTTCGCTGTTGGCGGCGGTGATCGTTTTCCGCGCGTTCGGCGTGACTCTGAACACCATGACGCTCGGCGGCTTCGCGGTGGCCATCGGCGTGGTGGTGGATGATGCGATCATCGACGTTGAGAACATCGTCCGGCGCTTGCGCGAAAACGCCACGCTCGCGGTTCCCAAGCCATACGCCAGCGTCATCCTCGACGCATCCGTGGAGGTCAGGGGAGCGATTGTCTACGCCACGCTGATCGTCATGGCAGCATTTATACCGGTATTCATGTTGGGAGGAATCCAAGGCCGGTTTTTCCTGCCGCTCGGGCTCGCCTTCGTGATGGCCACCATCGCCTCGCTGCTTGTCGCGGTCACGGTGACCCCGGCGCTGTGTTCGTTGATGCTGGGAAAACTGAAGGAGGAGCGCGAGCCGTTCTATCTGCGTGGGATGAAGTGGCTGCACTCGCGCTGCCTGCGTGGTGTCGCCCGTTTTCCCAAAACGATATTTCTCATCGCGCTGCTGGTCCTCGGTGGGGTGGCGTTGCTGGTGCCCGGTTTGAAAACCAGCTTTCTGCCGGATTTCCGCGAGGGGCATTTCGTGATGCAGCTTTCCGCCGTATCCGGAACATCGCTGCCGGAAATGAGCAGGATCGGAGCCTCGATCTCGAAGGAGCTTCTGGAGGATCCGCGCATCCTCAGCGTGCAGGAACAGGCCGGTCGTTCGGAGGCGGGCGTGGATACCTGGGGACCGGAGCGCTCGGAATTCCATATCGAACTCAAGCCGGGACCGGGCACCGACGAGGTGCGGACGCAGGAAGACATCCGGGCGCTGGCAGAGAAATACCCGGGCTTGCAATCGGAGGTTCTCACCTTTCTCGGCGACCGCATCAGCGAGACGATCAGCGGCGAGACCTCGGAAATCGTCCTCAGTCTTTATGGTGATGATCTTGACGCACTGGAAAAAAGCGCCGCGGAGGTGGCGGTCGTTCTTGGCAAAGTGAGTGGCGCGTCCGATGTGATGGTCCAGTCCGCCTCCGAGTCACCCCGTCTGGTGGTCCGTCTCAAGCCGGGGATGTTGGAACGCCTTGGCATCCGTTCCACCGAGGTTCTTGATGTTTTGCAAACCGTCTACCAGGGGACGGAGGTGGCGCAACTCTATCAAGGCAGCCAGCTTGTGCCGCTGGTCGTCACCGGCGGAGAAGAGGGCGATGTGGGGGGGCTCGCCAGGACACCGCTCGTCACCACCAGCGGGGCCATCGTGCAACTGCGGGAGGTGGCGGACGTGTTTTCCGCCGCAGGGCGTTCAACAATCCGGCACGAAGGGGGACGCCGCAGACAGGTCATCACTTGCAACACGCAGGGGCGCAGTGTGGCCGAGGTGGTGGCGGACGCCCGGAAGGACATCGCAAAACAAGTGGATCTGGGAAAAGGCATGCAACTCGTTTTCACCGGTGCGGCGGAAGCCCAGGCCGAGGCGCACCGGAATCTGGTGGTTTCCTCGTCGCTCGCCCTGATGCTGGTGGTGCTGCTGTTATGGGCCGTTTTCCGCTCCGGCAGAAATGTCACGCTGGTAATGGTGAACCTGCCCTTCGCGATTGTCGGCGGAGTGGTGGCGCTGTGGATCAGCGGTCTGCCGGTTTCCCTCGGAGCGCTGGTCGGGATGGTGACCTTGTTCGGTGTCAGCACCCGCAACGCGATCATGATGCTATCCCATTACGAACATCTCGTCCATGTGGATGGTTCGCCATGGAATCTCGAAACCGCAATACGCGGAGCGGGGGAGCGGATGGTCCCGGTCCTGATGACGGCGACGGTCACCGCGCTCGCCCTTCTGCCCATCGCTCTCAGGCCGGAGGCCGCCGGTCAGGAAATCGAGGGACCGATGGCGATCGTCATCCTCGGTGGCCTGATTTCCTCCACCCTGTTGAATCTCCTTCTTCTGCCCGCGCTGGCGTTGAAATTCGGATACTTCGGGCGCGGACCTCACATGATAATGCCATGACCGACACCCCGCTTCCTCCATCCGACCTGCGAATGGCAAATCAACAAAAAAGCGGTGCGGGCATCCTTCGCGTTTTTCCCTGCCATCCGCCCATGTCGCCGGGCATCGGCGCGAATGAAATTCACGATCCCCAAGCAGCCGTGCATTTCGACACTTCCTCACCGTGGGGCGCCTGGAAACCACGGGGGGCTGCCGCGTTCTGCCTGGAATTGATCGACCTTCTGCCGGCGAACCGCATTACCCGCAAGCTCGCCTTCCTGCTTCGCAAGCTGATCAAGACCGGCACGCAGGGAATCTATGACCGCCGGATCTGGGATCTGTACCTCCGTCTCGGCGCGCGTGGAAATCTCACCGAGCAGCGCTGGCTGACCATGACCAACTTTCACGATGCTCCAGAGCGGGAGGCTCTGGCCTCCGTCCTGCATCCCGGAGCGGTGTTTGTTGATATCGGTGCGAACGCCGGGTTTTACACCTTCTGGGCGCTTGCCCAAAAACAGCCCGGCCTGCGCGTCATCGCGGTGGAGCCTTCCGAAGTCATGCTCGAGCGCATGCGTCACAATCTGGCCGTGAACGGCTTCACCGGCTCCGTCACGCTTTTCCCTTGCGCCGTCACGGCGGCGCCGTGTGAGGTCATCGTCGAACGGCATGAAGGCAATGCGGGCCAGACAACCGTGCGTCAGGAGGGGGGAGGCCGACGTGTTCCGGGCAGACCGTTGTTGGATCTTTTGCAAGAGGCAGCTGTTGTGGAAGTAGCCGCGATGAAAATCGACATCGAAGGCTTGGAGGTTCCCGTTCTTGAAGCGTTTTTCAACACCGCGCCGCGCCAGCTATGGCCGCGTTTGATTATCGGTGAAATCGTGGGACCGGGAGGAGGACCACTCGAGAATCTTCTCGTCGCCCACGGCTATCAGCTCGGCCTCCGCACGAAAATGAACGGCATCCTCGTTCTCCCGGACGCGTCTCCGTAGTGAACCGTCCGGAAGCTTGGGCGAATTCCGACGCGTGAGGATGCTAAAAGGATTCTTATAATCATTTTATAATGTTTTTCTAATCATTTTATAATGATTTGCCGGTTTGTTTATAATCTTTCTATAATAAAAGGATGATTTTTCAATTATGTTGAAATTGAATCTCAATAGTAATTGACGGGAAAAGTTAATCTATACAAAACCACGGCCACATGCACATCAATCGCACTTCGAAAGCCCTGGCGACCGGTCTACTTGCATTTTCCGCAGCGCCCGCACTGGTCAACGCCCAAGCCCAAAGCAACCCGAATCAGAGTGGTGAAACCGGCACGCTCCCCACTCTCGTGGTGAAAGCCAAGGCCGGGTCACCCTACGCCGTGAAGAAAACCACCACGGCCACCAAGACAGACACTCCGCTCATCGACACTCCGCAGTCGGTCACGGTCCTCAGCGAACAATTCCTCAAGGACACCGCCGTCAACAGCATCGGCGATGCCGTCCGTTATGTCCCCGGAGTGGGCACCGCCCAAGGCGAAGGCAACCGCGACACCGTGGTTTTCCGTGGCAGCAGTTCCACAGGCGACTACTTCGTGGACGGGCTCCGGGACGACGTGCAGTATTATCGCGACTTCTACAACATCGAACAGGTCGATGTCCTCAAAGGCCCCAGCGGCATGATCTTCGGCCGTGGCGGTCCTGGCGGCGTGCTCAACCGCGTCACCAAACAAGCGGTGATCGGAGAGGGATCCTCTTATGAAGTCTCGGGCCTTGCCGGTTCCTGGGACCAGTATCGCACCACTTTCGATGTCAACCAGTCATTGGATGATGAGAAGGCGCTTCGTCTGAACGGGCTCTATGAAAACTCGGACTCCTATCGCGACGGTGTTTACAACGAGCGCGTGGGCGTGAACCCGACCTTCGGGTGGGCGATCTCCGATCAAACCACACTGCGTCTGGCCTTCGAATATTTTACCGACGAGCGCACCGCCGACCGCGGTATTCCTTCCTTCAACGGTAAGCCGTACAATACCGACGAATCCACTTTCTTCGGCGATCCGGACCGCAGCCCCACCGATGTCGAAGTGCTCGCCTTCACCGCGTCCCTCGACCATAAGTTCACCGAGAACATCACTCTTCGCAACTCCACCCGCTACGCGTCCTATGACAAGTTCTACCAGAACGTCTTCGCGAGCAGCGCCGTGGGGGCCACAACACCGGGCATGCTTTCCGTCGCCGCCTACAACAATGCCACCGAGCGCGAGAATTTCCTCAACCAGACGGATGTGACATTCAAGTTCGACACCGGTTCCATCGGCCACACGCTGCTGACCGGGATGGAACTCAGTCGCCAGGAAACCGACAACTACCGCGAAACCGGCTATGTCGACCCGGCAGGCACCATCGCTCTTGGCAGTGGTGGCACCGGTATGGTCTCGGCAAAGGATCCACTTTATCATGGGCCGCTGTTTTTCCGCCAGAGTGCCACCGATGCCGACAACAATAGCGTGGCGGAAGGGGTGGCCTTGTATGTTCAGGATCAGGTGCAGCTCCTGCCCCAACTGCAGTTGATCGCCGGTTTGCGCGTTGATTTCCTGGATGTGGATTTCCACAACAACCGCACGGGCGAGGACATCGAGACTTCCGACGATCTCTTCTCCCCCCGTCTGGGCCTCGTGTACAAACCAATCGAAAATCTGGCGCTCTACACCAGCTACGCCCGTTCCAACGTGCCGCGTGCGGGAGAACAGCTCGCCTCCCTCTCCGCCACCAACGCCTCGCTCGACCCCGAGGAGTTTGAGAACTACGAAATCGGCGCCAAGTGGGATGCGACCCAGCGCCTCTCCTTCACCGTCGCCGCCTTCCAGCTCAACCGGACCAACCAGGCGGTTGTGGATCCCACCGATTCCACCAAGCTCATCCTTGTGGACGGCCAGGAGGTCAAGGGCATCGAGCTTGGCGCCACCGGCCTGATCACCGACCGTTGGAGCATCTCCGCGGGCTATGCTTATCAGGAAGGCGAGACCCAGAGCTCCAACGGGCTCATCGCATCCGGAACACCTATCCAACAACTGCCAAAGAACTCGTTCTCCCTATGGAACCGCTACGACTTCAACGAGCATTGGGGAGTGGGCATCGGAGCCATCTATCGCGACGAAATTTACGCGGCGGCTGACAATGCCGTCACCCTTCCTGACTTCGTCCGTTTTGACGCCGGCCTGTTCTATCGTCACGACGATCATCTGAGCGCGCAGCTGAACGTGGAAAACCTCTTCAACGAAGAGTATTACAGCACCGCTCACAGCAACGATAACATCACCCCGGGTTCGCCGATCGCATTCCGCCTCGGCCTTACCTATAAATTCTGAGCAGACGGGGTCCGCCTTGAACGGCCCGCAGAATGTAACATTTGTCCAGGTCCCGTATCGGGACCTGGATTTTTGTTGGATGGATGAATTTTTTAACAAGGGTGGTCGCCGAAGCGCGGAAGGGAGGGTGCTGCCACAATGCTTCTTTCCCGTCACCGGGGACTACGTTTCGCTCACCAGCCCCCGTCCATGACATCGATTTTTTCGCCGGCCGATCCTTCATCTGATCCTTACCGAGTTTTCACAAACATCGATGTTGATGGTCGGATTGTCCGTGAGTCCGCTCACTGATATCGCGGCCTCCGCAGGAAGATACCCGGACCAAGGGAAGCCGGCGCGGAAAACTCATGGCGAGGCGGGAATCAGAATCCGATAGAACCTCTTGGGTTCGCGGCAAGTGTGATGGTGTTGAGAAGTGAAAACAACGGAAGGAGTTTCATGATTTCAAGGAGTGCTTTCCCTCGGACGACCGCATCAACGCGTTCCGGCTCAGAAGGAACGTTCGAATGGGCCTATCTCCTGAGAGTGGCATATGAATTATTAGAATTTGATGAGAAATCGGTTTTCGTATCGTCGCATTTTATTGTAGAAAACCTGCTCCGATTCATATTGAATCTTTCCAGCTTTCCCGCCTCAGGTTTTGATTTCGAACCGCTTCGCGAACGGATTCGCCTGTCTGATTGAATATGAGTCATTTTCGTGTGAACCTAGTGCCGAATTTTTGCGATGCGCCGCAACTGGAGACATTATCTTCATTGTTTCAAGTGCTGCCGCCGGAAGCAGGATCTTGTTTGTCCGACATGAGCAGCCTGATTCCGGATCCGGAATCAATCTCTTGAGATCATCAGCAACGGCGGGAGTATGACAATATTTTATCATGGAGAATGGAACTGACATGATCACCAATGATTTCGTCCAACAGGCACGGCATATCTGGAGGAGGAGGGGGCGCCGCCTCACTCCCGTCCGGGAAAGGCTCTGTGCTGTCATAGCGGACCAAAAGTGTGCTTTCGATGCTGAAAAATTATGGAGTGAGGTCCGAAAGCATGGTCTCGATATTTCCATTTCCGGAGTGTATCGAGCGCTCGCAGACCTGCTGGACGCCGGTTTTCTCACCGAGATTCATGGAGCAGGAGGGCTTCGTTCATTCGTCATATCCGCCGGTTCCGCTAATATTTATATTGTCTGCAAAAAATGCCGGAAAATCGTTTCTATATACGACCATTGTCTCGATGCCCTCGCTGGCAAGGCGGGCGATCTGGGATTCAGGACGGATGGTGTGTCGCTTCAAATCCAAACCGAGTGCCGGTCCTGCCCGGTGGAAATAACCGGTATGGCGAAAGAATCCTCCTGGAATGGTGTTGTTTGATCCTTGCAACGCCGCGCCTCACCCATCGAAGGACGATTTGGTTCCGTCATGGTTTGCCTGCCTTGCGATTTTGAGCTTTGAGGCCACCGCTGCCGAACAGCCAGGATGCGCTCTGGTAGTAGGAAATGGCGTCGCGGGTGATTTCCTCGCCCTCGTCTTTCAGCGGGATGAGGTCGCCCGTCGCGATGTCGCAGGAATACAACGAGCTTTGTCGCTTGGGTTTGAGGATGACGAGATGCTCTTTTCTCAAGAGCGCGATTTTTTGATAGTTGCTGATGAACGCCCTCTCTGTGGTCGGATCGGTCTCTGAGGAAAGCAGATCGTGTCCATAGCTGAGGGTTTCATAATTCCAGTTCAAGAGCCCGAACACGGTTGGTATGACGTCGATCTGGCTGCAGAGCTTGGAATATTGCCTCGCCGGTACCAGACCGGGATTGTAGATCATTGCCGGGATGTGGAATTTCGTAACGTCCAGGTCGGACTTGCCCGCGCTGCCCGCGCAATGGTCGGAGCAGATGACAAACAAGGTCTCCTTGAACCAGGGCTTTTTGCTCGCGTCTTCGATCAATTTTCCCACCGCCCAGTCCGCATACTTCACCGCAGCGTCCCGCCCGGTGTGGGATTTCAGGTCGATCCGTCCATCCGGGAAATCATAGGGCCGGTGATTGCTCGTGGTCATGCAAAAGTAGTGGAACGGCTTGTTGCGCGCGTGGTCCTTGTCCGCCTCGGCAATCGCCTTGTTGAAAAGATCTTCATCGCAGGCACCCCATGAGGTTTTGAAGGTGACGTCCTTTTTGTCCCACTCCTTCACGTCCATGATGCGGCATCCGGAGGTGGAGAAATAGCGGTTCATGTAGTCGAATCTACCGTCACCACCGTAGAAAAAGGCGCAGTCGTAGCCGCGTTTGAGAAACGGACTGAAGGTCGTCGTCAGATTCGTCCCCTCAGGACGGTAGATGATCGACTGCCCGGGAGTGGGCGGCAGATTGAGTGTCAGGGCTTCCATTCCCCTGACCGTACGCGTTCCGGTCGCGAAAAGGTTGTTGAAAAAGAGCGACTCCTTCGCAAGACGGTCCAGATTCGGCGTGATGCCTTTTTCTCCGCCCGCATAGGCCATGTAGCTGCCGCTCATGCTTTCCATGCAGATCAGCATCACATTCCATTGGTGTTCGTCGCCGCGTCCCTGGATCACACGATGGAGATCCTCGGTGGAGGCGCCGCCCGCTTGTTCGTTTTCCGTGACGAGCAGTTTTTTCGCCGACATCAGCGCGTTCTTTTGCGACAATCTGGGATACCACTGGTCGTAGTTCAGCTCCATCTGCTTGAATGCCGCGAAAAATGACCAGCAGCCGTTTTTCGCCAGTTCTCCGTGGTATTGATTGGAGAAGGCGGGCAGCGATGACTGACTGACCAAGTGCGCCGCCAATGTGGACAATCCCAGACCCGCTGCCAGCCAGCCGGCACTCGCTTCCCAGCGCGCGCTTCCGGTGACGGCCCACGTCATTATCCCTTTGCCGTGGATCAGCCAGACCAGGCCGCAAGACAGCAGGGCGATGCCGCACAGAATGGGACCCATGGGGTAGGATTCCGTGATGTTGCCAAGCACTTCCTGCGTCCAGATCAGGTAATCTACCGCGATGAAGTTGAATCGCGCGCCGAATTCATTCCAAAAGAACCATTCGGAAACAGTGATGAAAATCAGGAGACCGGAGAACGCCACCATCAGGGAAGCCGTTGTCCATTTGCCCCAGATCGATTTCAAAAACCGCTCCGGCATGACCGCGCCATACAGGACCCATGGAATGGCGGCGAACAGGCCGGAGATCGCATCGAAAAACAAGCCGCACGCGAACGCTCCGAGGAGGGATGAATCCGGCGTCAGTTGATGTCCCGCTTGCAGAAAGAGGGCGAGGCGGGATATCATTGAAAACCCGACGAAGAGACAGAATGCGACAGACGGCAGGCGAAATGAGGCGGGACGGAATAGTTGGAACATGAGAAAAATGGATGGTCGGAAGCGGGACTCAAGACTTCCGGCAACCGGAAGGCGTTTCGAACAGGGGTTGGATCCGGATGAAGGGAATGGTGACGATCCCGACGGTCACGATCACCGCCCGCTTCACCAAGGGTGAATGGAGCAGCCGTCTCCTCGGAAGCGGTCCGCCTGATCCAGATTCAATGGTGCCAGCAGTGACGGATAGGGGAGTCATCAACTGATCCTCAATTAGCAGACTCAAGATGAGAATTTAATGAGCACGACCAAAATAGAGTGGATTTGATCGGAGCATCCGGATGCCACCTAGTCCGACCTTTCCACCGCATACCCGAGCTTCGTCGCGATGAGCCGGCATGACATCGCCCACGCCCCGCCCAGCGACCACCCGGCAAGGATGTCGGTTGGCCAGTGGACGCCGAGATAGACCCGGCTCGCTCCCACCAGCACCGAAATCGAGATCGCCAGTCCGATCAGATAGAGACGCACCGCGAGCTTCCGCTGCATGCTGGCGACAATGGTTCCCAAGGTCAGGTAAACCACCGCGGACATCATGGCGTGGCCGCTGGGGAAACTGGCGCTGGTCACGAGCATGTCGTGTGGGACCAGATCCGGTCGGGGCCGGTCAAAACAGCTTTTCAGTAGATTGCTGATCAGGACCCCACTCGTCACTGCGACAGCGATGAAACTTCCAAGTCTCGGTTTGCGCAGGATGAGCGTGAGGCCGATGACGGAAACCGTCATGCCGGTGAGGACGGTAACACCGCCCAAAGCCGTGATGTCCCGGGCCATCTCCTCCCACCCGTCGGAACCGATCGGATCCGAAAGGTCTCCCGGTTCGCGAAGCGCCAGCAACAGAGTCCGGTCGAAATCCTGTTGTTCTCCCTCCATGACGTCCTCGGAGATGAGTGAAAAAAGGAGCAGGTTGCACGCGATCAAAAGAATGAACGCTGGTGTTGAAGGCCTGTCCCGAATCTTACGGAGGTATCGGTGGAATCGATCCGCGATTTCCCGGCGCGTGATTCTGATATTCATGCCCTCCGGTGGTTGAAGAGGCTTGTGGCCGCGAGAACGATGACGATCACCCCTGCGCCACAGATGAACAGATTGAACCGTCCGGTAGCGAACGAACTGCCTGCGGTCATGTAGCCGTAGGCGATGACCATTTCCGCGGAGAAGGAAAGGACGAGATATAACCCGACCGGAACCCCCAGTATCCCGAGCAGGAAATTCTGAACCAACTGGGGCAGGCCCGGCGCGAAGCGGATAATGAGAATCAACTTCCATGCCGGTTGTCCCGAGTAATCCGGCAAGGTCGCGGAGAAACGGCTTAAAATCCGGTTCACCGGTCGTCGGAACGCTTTGGCATAGGCATAGCTCAGAAGAAGATTTATCAACAATCCGGCTCCGATGCCCGCGAAAGTGACGGGCATGCCGTAAACCGGGGCATAGACCGCTCCGGCGGCGAGATAGAGGGCGGTCACGGGCACTCCGGCCAGCGGCAGGATTCCAAGCAGCAGGATGAAGACGGGAAACGGAGTGGCGCGGACATTTCCCATCATGATGTCGAAATGTTCGTGAGCGAGATCGGCGAGTTCCTGGGGAAGAAGAATCCAGAGCAGGCCGATAAGCAGGAACCCGGAAATCAAGAGGACCGCGAGCTTGTGCCGGTGACGGACGATGGGCGGCTTCATGGTTGCCTGGTCCGCCTGTCATGTCCCGATCCCGAGACAGAAAGAAGAAATTTGAAGAGGATGTTCTCACGATCCACGGCTTCCGCCTGCAGTTTGCCACCGAGAAGATCCGCAGCTTCTCTGGCGAGGCTGAGACCGAGGCCCGCATGTCCGCTCGCATCATCCATGGCAACCGACCCGCGGTGGAACGGCAAAAACCATTGTTCGATGCTGGATTCTTCGAGTTCCACCTTGGTAGGGTTCATGCAGACGAGGGAAAGTTCCGTGGCGGTCGCTACCAGACCCACATGGATTTCCGACCCAGGAGGGCTGTGACTGACCGAGTTCTCGATCAGGTTCGCGGCCACCACTTTGAAAAGCCCGACGTCATTCTGAATGGCAGGAAGATGTTCCGGGATATCCGCTATCAACCTGAGATCCCGACTCCGCATGACGGAAGAATTGGAATCCAGAATTTCCCGCACCACGGAAGCGGGCGAGAACATTGTTTTGATGGAGAGTTCAAATCCACCCCTAATCCTCGCAAGACGCATCAGACTGTCCAATACCGTCCGCATCCCGTCCGCGATATTCAACGCTTCACGTATCCTCGCCTGGAGATCCTGCACCGGACGGTCCCGGCTGACGGATTGTTCCAGGGTCGCGTAGATTCCCGCCACCGGAGTTCTGAGTTCATGGGCGGCCCTCAGTGCGAACTCCTTTTCCCGCATTCTCGATCTCTCGACCTTATCCAGAACAATGTTGAAGGTATTCGCCAGACCGACCAGTTCCGAAGGAAGGCTTCGCGGAATGTTGGTATGTCCCGGGGACTCGTTTTCGGACCGTTCCAGAAGTCCGGCGCTGAACTCCTTGAGGGGACGGAGGCACCAGTTGGAGATTCCAAAAATTGAAACCCAGATGACGGCGAGCGTCGCCACAGCTCCCCAGAAGAGATGTTCCTTGAGTTCTGAAAGCCGGGCGACCAGCGACTCCATTTCGAGCGCGCAGACGACTACCTGGGGATGCTCGCCGGGGATCAGCTTCAGGCCCTGGCTCGCTGCCAGATCGATGCCCTCCTGATCGGCGAACGGGTGATGAAGAAGTCCGACGACCCGCGCTCGTCTGCCGTCGGTCAATGTGATGGTATCTTTAACCGGTTCATTGAGTTTTCCGTATATCAGCGGAAGATCGTCGCCGCCGAGTTCCGGAGACTTCGTTACTTTTCCGGAAGTAAGGTCCCAGAAAGCGAAAACGCCGGCGACGTCGGACGCACCGGCGGATTTCATTGCTTCCTGCCATTCGTAATCGACCCCGGACGCCTCCAGTTCCGTGGACTTGGCCAGAAGCGACACGCTCAGCATGAGATGGTCGTCGACAGTCTGATAGAGTGTCCGCTGGAATTCCTGGTATGTCAGCAAATTGGCGAGAAGTAGCACGATGGACACCATCAGTCCCGTACCAAAAAGAAGCCGGCGGCGGATTGAGGGATGATTCACGGGAGTGGTCGTTCAATGATGTAGCCCTGCCCCCGCCGGGTCCGGATCAGGTCTGGTCCTCCGCCCGAATTGAGTTTTTTACGAAGGTAGCTGATGTATACGTCCACGGCGTTGCTGTTTCCGCCGGTCTGGTCCTCGTATACGTGTTCCCAGATATCCGTTCGACTTACCGGCTCGCCGGCCCTGAAGGCCAGATATTCCAGAAGCCGGTACTCGCGGGGGGTGAGAAATACGTCCTGACCCGCCCTCGTGACCTTTTTGGTAAGGCAGTCGATCATGAGATCGCCTATGTTCAGGGTCGGTGATTCCTGGCGATAGGACCGGCGGATCAGCGCACGGATGCGCGCGACAAGTTCCCCGAGTGCGAAAGGCTTCACCAAATAATCATCCGCGCCCATGTTCAGGCCTTCAATCCGCTGCTCGACGGAATCCCGCGCGCTGATCATGATCACAGGCGTCTTGTTCTGCGATTTCCGGATTTTATGGAGAAGATCCAATCCGTTCACTTCGGGGAGCATGATGTCCAGGACGATACAATCGTAAGCATGGTTTTCCGCAAACCACAGCCCCACGTCTCCGGTGGCGCTCACATCCACAACGAAGCCTTCTTCAACAAGACGTTCGTTGATGTTTTTTCTCAGTGGCAGATAGTCCTCTACAAGTAAGCAGCGCATGGTTTATTCCGAACCGGCAAGTGGAGATGTTTCGTCCCGGATGCTCAGCGCCCGCACCCTATCGAATCAAATATTAGGATTTGATGAGAAAGCGGGAATTTGTGTGGACCTGGCTGTTCAAACCTCGGGGGGAACGGTTGAACGCCACCTTCTCAAATACAATTGGATCATCGCTTTTCGTTGATTGTGAGATCTTTAAATATCGCATGGTGCCGTATCCGTGCGGCGGGGGTCATACAACCAACGATTTCCAGGACGGTGGAAATACGAATTTTCAGAGAAAATTCCGTGTCTCATCAAACTCTAATACTGTTTCTGGCAACGTCCCGGGCATCACGACATGCCAGCACTGACAACTTCGTTCCATTCCGGCGCACCACTTGCCGAGCCTGCCCCTCAATCGGCCTCCTGGGTCCGTGACATCGCTATCCTTTCCGTCGTGTGTGGACTATGGTTTTGTGCGCTTTTGGGACTGAGACCTCTTGGCAATCCCGACGAAGGGCGCTATTCCGAAATTCCACGAGAGATGGCGGCGACCGGTGATTTTGTCACTCCCCGGTTGAATGGAGTTCAATATTTTGAAAAGCCGCCACTCGTTTACTGGCTTTCCGCTCTGACATTCCGCCAGTTCGGAGTGAGCGAATTCACCGCGCGGCTTTGGGGCGGGATATTCGCGGTGCTGGGAGTATTGCTTGCCTATGCCGCAGGACGCGCGCTGTATGGGCGGCTGAGCGGCGTGTGGGCGGCCATTGTTCTTTCCACGAATATATTTTATTACGTCCTCAGCCAGATCATCCTGTTGGACATGGCGGTGGCGGTGACCATCACGGGGTGCCTGCTGTCATTTATTCTCGCAGTCAGGGAACCTCGGGGACGCCGGAGGTTCTGGTTGTTCATGGGCTGTTATGTGTTCATGGCCCTGGCCACACTATCGAAGGGTTTGATAGGAATCGCCATTCCCGGCGCGGTGATGTTCTTCTGGCTGCTGCTGCTGAATCAATGGCATAAGTTAATGCCTTTTCATCCGATAGCGGGTACGATCCTGCTGCTGGCGATCGCCGCTCCATGGCACATTCTGGCGGCGCGAACCCACCCGGATTTCCTGAATTTTTACTTCGTCCACGAGCACTGGCTGCGTTTCACCACAAGGGTCCACGGCCGTTATGAACCCTGGTGGTTCTTCCTACCCATGTTTTTCGGAGGACTTTTCCCGTGGTCGGTCTTCATCTCTGAAACCTGGAGAACATCGGTCGGCTCCTGGAAATCCCGCACGCTCAATTCCGAGGCATGGTTTTTTCTGATCTGGATCGTGTTCATTGTCGGGTTTTTTTCGATATCTCAGTCGAAACTGATACCTTACATTCTGCCGGTTTTCCCACCGGCGGCGGTCCTGATCGGACGGGCCCTGGCACACGCGTGGCGCAATCAGCCGGAAGGCGGATTCTTTCTCGCGGGACGCGGGTTCATCTGTTTTTCGTTCCTGCTGGCGGTGGCCGTCGTCATCGTGCCTGCTCCGGGCGACCAACCGGACCTGGCGGCCCGTCTGCCCTATTTCCGCGCCGCGGCGGGTTTTGTTCTCGTCGCCGGCATGGCGGGAACCATTATGGGACTACGCAGGAAACTGCCCCGACTTGTGATTGGCTCGATCGTCGGAACGTTTGTAGCGGTGCTGGTCACGGTGTCGATCGGTGCCGCGACTTTTGAAAAGACCTCCACCAGGAAGTTCGCGACCATGATCAAACCGATTTTGAAACCGGAGGATCGGGTGTACAGTGTCGGAACATACACCCAGGATCTGCCGGTCTATCTGAACAGGCTTATCCATGTGGTGGATTACCGGGGGGAGCTTGCTTACGGCATCGATGCCGAACCGGAAATGACATCCGCCCGTTTCCTGAACCGTGAAGATTTTCCGGATGACTGGAACCGTCCGGGAGATGCCTATGCCGTTGTGCGGCCAAAAGCTTACGAAAGGTGGTTCCTGCCCAAGATTCCCAACCATCGGGTCATCGCCCGATCCGCCCGTTTCGTTCTCGTCTCCAAATCTGTCGACCCAGTCCAACCACAGCCGTAACCATGGTCGATCATCTTCCATTAACCCGTCCGACGATTGACGAGGAAACAATCGCAGAAGTCGCGAAAGTATTGCGTTCCGGCTGGATCACTTCCGGCCCCAAAGTGAAGGAATTCGAAGCCAGGCTGTCGGATTATTTCGGTGGCCGTCCTGTCCGCGTTTTCAATTCGGGCACTGCCTCGTTGGAGATCGCGCTCCGGTTGGCAGGCGTCGGACCGGGTGACGAAGTCATCACCACTCCTCTTACCTGGGTCGCCACAAGCAATGTGATCCTCGCCGTTGGAGCAAAGCCCGTGTTTGTCGATATCGATCCCGTCACCCGCAACATCGACCTTGATGCCATCTCCCCGGCCATCACCCCATCGACAAAGGCGATCATGCCTGTGGATCTCGCCGGTCTCCCTGTGAACCGCGACCGGCTGTATGAGCTGGCGGTTTCCCACAACCTGCGGGTGATCGAGGACGCCGCCCAATCACTGGGGAGCGTATGGAACGGGAGCAGGATCGGCTCGATCGGAGATCTGGTGTCATTCAGCTTTCATCCGAACAAGAACGCCACATCCATCGAAGGAGGGTGTCTGGTGATGAATGATGAGACCGAGGCGAAGTTGGCCGAGCAATACCGGTTGCAAGGCGTCTTGCGGTCTGGAGTCGACGAAATGGATGTCAAGGTGCCGGGGGGGAAATTCAATCTGACGGACGTGGCCGCCGCGGTCGGCATCAACCAGCTTGCGAGGATCGACGAATTCAACATGCGCCGCCGCGAGCTGGTACGGGAATATTTCCGGCAGCTTGATCGGCAGGAAATCCCGGATTTCAAAATAGCCCTGCCGGTGATGGATTTCGAGAGAAGCAACTGGCACATGTTTCAAGTGATTCTCTCTGGAGACCCAGACGCGGCAGGAAGGGGCGATGTGATGAAGCGCATGGCCGAAACGGGAATCTCCACGGGTGTGCACTATCCCGCGATCCATCTTTTCTCGCTTTATCGGAGGGCTGGCTGGAGGGAGGGCGATTTCCCACACGCAGAGCACGCGGGAAGAAACATCCTGACCCTGCCCTTGTTCCCAAGCATGACAACCTCCGATGTGAAGCGGGTTGTGGACAGCCTCATCAACGCTCTCAAACCATGACCCGATCAAGAATTGATATTTCGGTGGTGGTGCCGGTTTACAATGAACAGGGAAACCTCCCGGCCCTGTTCGCCAGACTCTATCCGGTGCTCGACGGACTCCGTCGGAGCTATGAAATCATTTTCACAAACGATGGAAGTGCGGATGGAACGCGGGAGATTCTCGCGGGTCAGCATGCCTTGCGGCCGGACGTCACGCGGGTGATCGAATTCAACGCCAACTATGGGCAGCACATGGCGGTCATGGCCGGCTTCGAGAGGGTGAGAGGAGAGGTGGTCGTCACCTTGGACGCGGACCTTCAGAACCCTCCCGAAGAAATCCCGAACCTGCTCGCGAAAATCGAGGAGGGATACGATTGTGTGGGCGGAATGCGGCAGGACCGGCAGGATTCGCTTTTCCGCCGCCGTGTATCGCAAGCGGTCAATCTGGTCCGCGCGAGCCTCACCAGCATCCGGATGACCGACCAGGGGTGCATGTTGCGCGCCTATTCCCGCAACGTCGTGGACGGCATCGTCAGAAGCGGAGCGACCAATACCTTCATACCCGCCCTGGCCTACAGCCTCGCTCGGAAGCCTACGGAGATTCCGGTCGCCCACGAGGAGCGGCATGCGGGAACTTCCAACTATTCCTTATATAAATTGATCAGGCTCAATTTTGATCTGATCACCTATTTCACCACGGCCCCGCTCCAGCTGTTCACGATTTTCGCGATGGCATGCTCGGCATGTTCCTTCCTGCTGGTCGTCGTATTGGGAACACGCCGCCTCGTGATAGGACCGGAAGAAGGTGGAATATTCACTCTCTTCGGCATACTGTTTTTTCTCATCAGCGTGTGCATGGTCGGCATCGGTCTGATCGGCGAATACATGGGGAGAACCTATCAGGTTGTCAGGGGGAACACCCGCTACCACATCAGTCATATCCTCGAATCACAGAATCATGAGTAAACCCCGCATTCTTTTTTTTGGCTATAGCGAAGTTGGATTCGAATGTCTCGATTTGCTTCTGCGCCGTGGTGACAACGTCATAGGTCTCATTACGCATGAGGATAATCCGGATGAAACGATCTGGTTCAAAACTCCCGCGGCGGTGGCGCTGGAGCATGGTGTCTCCATCTATACGCCGGCTTCGCCGAACACCGGCGAGTGGAAAGCCATTATCAGGCGGATGGCCCCGGATCTCATCCTCTCGGTGTATTACCGGCAGATGATTTCTCCCGAGATTCTTTCATTCGCCCGCCTGGGGGCGTTCAACATCCATGGTTCGCTTTTACCCGCATACCGTGGACGGGCGCCGATCAACTGGGCGGTGCTTCACGGCGAACGGCGCATTGGAATGTCTCTCCACCGCATGGTGAAAAAACCTGACGCAGGAGCTGTGGTGGATCAGGAAGGAGTGGAGATTTCGCCGCGCGACACCGCGGAACAAGCTTTCCGGAAGGTCATGCCGTGCGCGGTCTCCATTCTGGAACGCCAGATTGACAGGCTCCTGAATGCCACCGCCGTCGAAACCGAGCAGGACGAATCCAAAGCATCTTATTTCGGTGGCCGGAAACCTGAGGACGGCAGGATCGATTGGACCCGCCCGTCGTCGGAGATCTTCAATCTCGTCCGTGCGGTCACCCGTCCCTATCCGGGAGCGTTCACGGATGCCGGCGATCTGCGTCTCATGGTCTGGTGGGTGGAGCTTGCCCAGGATCACAGCGGCAGACCTGGCGAGGTGCTCTCCGTCGAACCCTTCATCGTCGCAACCGGGGACGGTGCGGTCGAACTCACCGAGATCGATTGGCGAGCCGCTCCCCTACACGCGCCAACGAAGGGATTTCAATTTCAATCACAATTTCTCAAATGAAGAAGACACCACTTAAAATATTGATTCTCGGCGCGAACGGCTTCATCGGCAGCAGCCTGATCGACGCGATCCTGAGCCAGAAGGACTGGGAAGTCTTCGGGATGGATGTGGGAGACAACAAGCTCACCCACCTCCTCGGTCACGACCGGTTCACCTTTGTGGAAGGGGATATAACCATCAACTGCGAATGGATCGAGTATCACATTAAAAAATGCGACGTGGTGATTCCATTGGTCGCCATCGCCAATCCCGCACAGTATGTGAAGAATCCGCTGGGAGTTTTCGAACTGGATTTCGAAGCCAATCTCGATGTCGCGAGAAAATGCGTGAAATATAAAAAACGTCTGATTTTCCCCTCGACCTCCGAAGTCTACGGCATGTCGCCTGAGGCGGTGCTGGACGAGGCCACAAGCAACATGGTCTACGGGCCCATCGACAAACAGCGGTGGATCTACGCCGCCTCCAAGCAGTTGCTGGACAGGGTGATCTACGCCTACGGCGTCCGTGATGATCTGGACTATACCTTGTTCCGGCCCTTCAACTGGATCGGACCGAAGCTCGACAATGTCATGGAGCCGAAGGAGGGGAGCTCGCGCCTCTTCACCCAGTTCATCAGCAATGTGATTTTCTCCAAACCGATCCAGCTGGTGGATGGGGGATTGCAGAGCAGATCATTCACTTTCATCGATGACGGGGTGGATTGTTTGCTTCGCATCATCGAAAACAAGGATGGAGCTGCTTCCAGAAAGATTTTCAACATCGGCAACCCAACCAACAATGTTTCGGTCGCGGATCTGGCCGCGATCATCCTGGAGACGTTCAGGGGGTATCCGGAATACCGGGAGCGTGCCGAACAGACCGAGGTGGTGTCGGTTTCGTCAATGGATTACTTTGGAAAGTATTATCAGGACATACATACCCGGGTCCCCTCCATCTCAGCAGCGGAGGAAGCTCTCGGTTGGCTACCGAAGGTAGATCTCCAAACGGCAATCCGACTGACCTTGGACTACCATCTGAAGCAGGAGAGCCATGATCTGACCCTTGAGCACGCGGCCATATGAATCCGGTTGTGGCGCTCAAGATCGATGTCGACACGGAGAGAGGGACGCGTGAAGGCGTACCGTCGCTGGTTTCTCTCCTTGAGGAGTATTCCGCTACCGGGACTTTTCTGTTTTCTCTTGGTCCGGATAATACGGGGAAGGCCATCCGGCGGGTGTTCCGGCCGGGTTTTTTCAAAAAGGTCAGCCGGACAAGCGTCGTGAAAATGTACGGGATCCGCACACTTTTGAACGGAACTCTTCTTCCAGCTCCGCATATTGGAAAGCGCCACGCGGAAGTGATGCGCGAAGTGGAGGACGCGGGATTTGAAACAGGGATTCACTGCTACGACCATTTCCGGTGGCAGGATCATCTGCTGGGAATGTCAGTCGGGGATACCCGTTTGGAATTCGGACGGGCATTGGACGAATTCCGGCGTATTTTCGGTCGATCCGCTCTCTCCGCCGGGGCTCCGGGGTGGCAGGCGAATGGCAACAGCCGGCAGGTTTATGACGACGCCGCGCTGCTCTATGCCAGCGATTCGCGGGGAAGCCACCCATACTTCCCGCTGATTGACAACCGGGTGTATAAAACTCTGGAGATTCCGACGACTCTGCCAACCTTTGACGAGCTTCTGGGACGCCGGGAGTATCCGGATACGGAGATCGTACAGCATTACATGAATCTTCTGAGTCATGATCGGCCCAATGTCATGACCATCCATGCCGAAATCGAAGGCATGATGAAGCGTCCGCTTTTCGCCGAGTTGTTGGAAAAATTCAACAGGAAGGGGGTGAAATTTGTGAAAATGGAAAATTTGGCAAAAGATCTCCTGAGTCAGAACGAACCCCCACCTGTCTGTCAGATGGTAATGGATTGCGTTGATGGTCGTTCCGGAAAAATCGCGACGCAGGGCAGACAACTTCCGCGTTCACCACCCACACATATGTTTAATAACTGATATTCTTGAATTGTCGATGAATGTGACGTGGCAGTCATCGAATGCAGGAGTTTATAGCCGAGTTCAGCACTAGGAATGGTGCGAGAATCTCACGGAAAAAAATCGACGACTCTATCAATCTCGATGGTGATTTCCACGTTTTTCCTCTTGAATTGGGAAGGCTTCTCGGACTGAAGGATTCAGATGAGACAACCGTCTGGATGGCGGGAGGAGGTGCGATTCCCGGATCTTTTCACCCCAGACGACCCTCGCTCCCGACATGCGGTGCCGGGCGTCCGCGACGGACTGCCAGAAGGCATGCGCCGAGAAGCAGCGCGGCGCTGCATGGCTCCGGGACGGCGGTGATGGTGAGGGTCCAGCTTTGGAGGGTGCTTTGGTCGCCCGGATTGAGATCCGCCACGAAGAGGGTCCATTGGCCCGCGGCGTTCAGACCGTTGAAACTGGAAAGGAGCGCGGTGCGGGGATCGCTGGCGAGGACGGAATCGGGATCGGTGTTGCGACCGTCCGGTTGATGGGTTCCGGTGAGGATGCCGCTGTTGGAAAGAGGCTGGTGGATGTTGCCGGACGCGCTGTCGTCGAGAGTGACGGCCATTCCCGACGTGCCGTTGCCGTCGGGGTTTCCCTCCTCGCGGCCGATGCGGTTGAGGAGGATCGCGAAGCCGGAGTCATGGACCAGATAGACGAAGAGATCTCCGTTCCAGCCGTCGCTGAAATTGAGACCGACGCTGACGTTGGTGATGATTTCGATTTGCCGGGCGGAGGGAACGTCTCCGGTATCCGGAGTGATGGTCATGTGGCTGACGGTGCCCGTGTCGTCATTGTCAGGAATGGTCGTGGTGGCGTTGAGCGTGGTGGTGAAGGTTACCGCGGCACGGGCGGCCGTGCAGAGCGGAACGAACAGGGCGATGAGCAGAAGAGGCTTCATGGAAGTGGTTCGCGCGGGACGATGGTGGTTCATGGGCGCTTCAGGCGGTAGAAGCCGTTGGGTTTCGGGGGATCTTCGTCGGTGAATTCCATGTTTCCGGTGCCATCGGCGGTGAGGGTGGCGATGGTGTCCCAGTTGATCATGTCCGTGGAGCGCTGGAGCAGGTAACCGCGCCCCGGGATGGCATGGAAGGTGAGGGACACGTTTCCGCCGGGCATGAAGCTCAGTTCAGGAGTATTGGCACCCACGCCACCGCCTTCGGAGGCGGGGCGGACCGTCACGGCAACCGTGCCGGCGACCCTCGCACCGCGCGAATCCGCAAGAACCACCGCGAAGGTCGCGGTGCCGGAGAATCCACCGCGCGGAGTGTAGAGGATGCCGGTGGATTGCAGGCTGACGCTTCCTCCATTGGTTGGAGACCCGACGCTGAGGACGGAGACCGGATCGGTGTCGGTGGTTTTGGCCAGCAGCTTGGACAGGGAGATGGTGGTCGGGGTTTGGTAAGCGGTGCTGACGGCATAACCCGCGAAGACCGGTGCGGCATTCGCCGTGATCCCGGTGAGGGAGAGGGTGCCGCCGTTGAAGGTCGCCGTTTCAAAGGCTGGTACCGTCGTCTCCGTGACCAGGAGGCTCGCCGTCGTGCCGTTCCCATCCGCGAAGAGGTAGAGATCATCGGCGCTGGTGGTGGCCTTGTTTCCACTGAAGGTGACACGGGTCAAGGCCAGCGATCCGTTTTTGGAGACGATCGCGCCACCCCTGCCCGTGGTGCCGGTGGCGGTGTTGCTGGTGAAGACGCAGTCGGTGAGGACGGCGGTGCCGCCATCATTGTAGAGGGCTCCGCCGCGGGCATCGCCGGAGGTGGCGTTGTTGGAAAGGAAGGTGACGTGATCCGCGTTGAAGGTGCCGCGATTCCGCACCGCACCGCCCACGCCGCCACTGCCGAACGTCTGCACATTGCCGCCGGAGAGGCTGAGATTTTTCAAGGTGAGGCTCGCACCCGGATTGACCGAAAAGGCGCGGCTCGGAGGCCCGCCGCCACCGCCCGGTGGTGAGAACAAGGTGAACCCGGGAGAGGAAGACGCGTCGATGGTGATGTTTCCGGCGATGCGGAAGGCGGTGTAGTATTCACCGTCGCTGACGGCGTTGAAGGTGTTCCATGGCAGGGGCATCACCCCAGCGTTGATGACGATGGTCCACGGCAGCGCCGGGGTGGCATTGATCTCGTTGATCGCGGTGGCGAGTTCGTAGATGGTCGTGACGGTGCGGGTGGATACCTTGAACCGGATCTGGACTCCGATGGTGGCGGTGCCGCCGAAGCCGTTGCTGACCGTGTAGAAGAATTCGTCGGTGCCGGGGCTCGCCGTGCCGGTGTGGGTGTAGGAAATCCTTCCGTCCTCCATGATGGTGGCCGTGCCGTGGGCGGGGGCGGTGACGGAGGTCACCAGCAGGCGCAGGCCGAGGGGATCCGTGTCGTTCGCCACCACGTCGATGACCGCGCTCTGGGTGGGATAAATTTCCGCCACGTCCGGATTGGCCGTCGGATTGGTGACCACGCCGGTGTCCGCGGCAACGATGAACGTCTGGTCGTAGCTGACGCCGCCGTCCGTGGCGGTGATGTGGATGTTGCTCAGACCCGAAAGAGCGCCGTTCACCGCCAACCGGCGGTTGAGGCCGGTGCCGGTGATGACCAGCCCGGAATCCGGAACAACGGCCTGGTAACCCGAGGTGGCGTGGATCGACATGCCGGGGATCAGGTCATTGGCGAAAAAGTCCAGCCTGCTGGCGGAGTCCATCACGAGATCGGGGATCGGGCTGATCCATGGGCCGGTGATGCGGTCGATGCTGCTGGTCCGGTTCTGGAAGGAGACCTGCCCGCCTGCGCTGGTTCTGGAATTCAGGTCGGAGGCGGCGAAGGATTTTCCAAGGCGGCTGTTCGTCAGGTAAACCCGGGCGTGCCCCGCATTGCCCTCCGCGAAGAGCGCCGCGCCTTCACCGGCGGTGTTCTCCATGATCGATGTGCCGTTGAGGGTGACCGTGCCGTTGAACGTGAAAATCGCCGCGCCGAGTCCCGGCAGGACGGGATCGGTTACGGATTCGGCGGTATTGGAGAGAAGGCTGGAGCCGGTGGTGGTGACGGTGCCTCCGGCGTTGTAGATCGCGCCGCCAAGACCCGCGGTGGTTTCCGTGGCGGAGGCGGTGTTGTTCTGTAGGATGGCCCCTTCAAGGATGAGGGTGCCTTCGTTGTAGATGGCTCCGCCGGCGGTCGAGAGTCCGTTTTCCACGGTGAGGTTTTTCAGGGTCAGAGTGGCACCCGGAGCGATGTGGAAGAGCCGCATCGCGGGGGCGCCGTCGGTGCGGCGGATGAGGAAACCAGGTTGGTTCGTTCCGTCGATGACCACATTTCCCTTGATGAGATAGGCGGACGCGCCGGTGTCGGGATCATTGTCGCCGATGCCGCTTGCTTCGACCAATGGTCTGGCAAGGCCGGAGGGCTTGAACGACCAGGATTGGGCGGTGTAGGTGTTGGATAGATCGATGCCCTCGCGCAGCGAGCCCGGGCCCGAGTCATCGCCGGTGGTGACGCCGGGATTGCGGGGCTGGTTGGACCTGACGTGGATCACCGCGGATGAGGTTGTGCCGGAGACGGTGTACTTCACCGTGGTGTCGCCGTTCACATAGAGCCTCGGCATTCCCTGCTGGTAGTAGAGGGTGCCGGAGCCAGGGCCGTTGACGATCGAGATGTTGGTCAGCGGTGTGCCATCGGGGTCCTCGTCGTTGGCAAGCGCGAGGCTGGTGAGGTCGATGTCCTCCTGATATCTGGCGGCGAGATAATCGTCACGCAGGACGGGCGTCTGATCCGATCCGGAAGCGAGGGTGAGGTCGAATTGGCGGGTGAACGTCACACCGCTTCCGCTGGCGGTGACACTGGCGGGATAGAAACCTTCCGCGAGGGTATCGGCGAAAATCGCGGTGAGTGTCCGGCTGGCACCGCTTCCACCAATGGTGACACTGCGTTGGTAGGCGGGGATGTCATCGGCGGAGAAGGCGAGCGTGTGGCCGCTACCGAGAACGACGGGCAGAAGGGTGGAGAAACGCTTGCGGATGGTGGTGTCGCCGATCGGGCCGAACCAAGGGGCGGTGGGTGTCTGCGCCGTCAGGTCTCCGGCGAGAATCGAGGCGCTGCCTCCATTGAGGGCGACGGAGCGGAAATCGGTGACGGGTGCCTGGCCGGAGAAGCTGGCCTCGGTGGCGGTGATGACGGCGGATTTGAACGGGCCGTCCGCGAGGTTGTGGAGACCGGCGGCGTCATCCGCGAGGTTCGCGTTGAAGCGGACACCGGCAAGCGTGACCGGGGCGTTGCGGTTGAAGAGACCGCCGCCCGCACCCGGGTCGCCGTCAAGGGAAGTGGCGGTGTTCTCCCTGAGTTCCACGTTCTCCAGCGTGAGCTTTCCTTCGTTGTAGATGCCCGCGCCCTCATGGGCCTTGCCACCCGCGAAGGTGATGTTTTTCAAGGTCGCTTCCGCGCTCGGAGTGATGTGCAGGACACGCATGGCATCCGCGTAGGCGGAGCGCCGGATGACGATGGGGTAGGCGGAGGATGCCTCGATGGTGGCCTTGCCCCTGAGGAAAAGCGCGGAATCTCCGAGAAGTTCATCGGCTTCGCCCGCGGTCTGGAGATCGTAGTTGAACCTGAGGCCGGGCTCGCCGGGCGTCTGGTAAGGATGCACCTCGATGGTCCAGACAGGGAAGGCATTGTCCGGAGCCGCCGGGGTGGTGGCGAGGCGGTTCACGGTATCGAAGGCTTCACGCAGTGTTCCCGGGCCGGAGTCCGCGCTGTTGTCCACGATGATGGTGCGATCCTTGATGGTGACGTAGACCTCCTGCTCGATGGTCGTCTCGAAGTTCGAGAGGGTATAGGTGAAGGAATCCTCGGTCGCATCGCCACCGTCGTGCTGGTAAATGATGCGGGCGGTGGCTCCGCTGCCGGTACGGGTCACGGTGCCGTGGGCGGCGGGGGTGACCGCGGCGATGAACAATGGATTCCCCCATGGATCGGAATCGTTGGCGAGGACATCGATCTCCGCATTGAGGCCGCGATAGACGGTGGCGGTGTCCGGTGCGGTGGTCGGATCCGGATGCTCGTTGGTGAAGGTGAGGGTGACGGTGGCCGCCGCGGAATCCCGCGCGCCATCATTGACGACGTAGGTGAAGGAATCTCCTCCCTCGAACGGGGATGTGGCCGGGGTATAGGTGAAGTCCGGGCCGGAACCGCTCAGCGTGCCAGCCTGAGGCGGAGTCACGATGCGGTAGTTGAGCGGAGAGTTCTCCGTATCGGTGCCGGAGAGGATCAGTTCCATCACCGGCAGAAGTCCGGATTGGGATTTCGTGACCGGCAGGGCGACCGGAGCGGCATTCACTTCCCTGACGATGAAGGTGGCGGTCGCCGGTTCGGAGACATTTCCTCCCGCATCCGTCATGGTGAAGGTGAGCGAGTCGGTGCCGGAGAAGTCCGCATCCGGCGTGTAGGCCGCTTCATAGCTGGCGAGGGCGTGGCCCGGGACGTGCAGCGGAGCGAGCGAGACGGTGCCGTGCGCGGGGCCGCTGACGATCGCCGCGGTGAGTCCATCCCCCTGGATGTCGTAGCCGTTGAGGAAGGTTCGGAGGGTGGTGCGCTGATCTCCGGTGACGGAGGTATCGCTGGCGACGGGTGCCGGATCGATGATGGAAACCACCAGCGTGACAGGGACCGAATCCAGTTCGCCATCGGTGGCGGTGAGGGTGAAGGAATCCGTGCCGGTGAAGCCCGGATTGTTGGTGTAGATGACCGTGCCATCGGTCTGGATTTCCAAGGAGCCACTGGCGGGCGGGGTGGTCAATGCGAGTGTGGAGGTGCTGTCGTGATCGGTGACGGTAGCCTTGAATGTGATCGGCGTTCCCTTGGGAACGTCGGTCTGGCTGGAGGTCGGCGTGACGGCCAGGACCGGCGCATCGTTGACCGGAGTGACCAGGACGCGGACGCTCTGGGTCATCGAACGGAGCCCGCCGTTGTCGTAGGCATAAATGATCACCCAGTCATACGTCGGCAGGATGACGGTGTCGCGGGTGGGGGTGTAGGTGAGTGTGGTGCCATCGATGACCGAGGTGCCGTGATTGCCTTGGGTTTCGATCCAATATTGCGGCGCGCCGCCATCCACATCGGCACCTGTCAGGGTCACGCTGGTTGGCAGCTCGTCGGTGGTGTCCGGAAGCTCCGCTCCCGCGAGGACCGGTGCGTCATTCACCGGATCGACGGTGATGATCACGGTGGCCGGTGCGGAAACGATCACCCCATCCGTGACGCGGAAGGTGAAGATGTCCGTGCCGTTGAAGTCGAGGTCCGGTTGGTAGGAAATGTCCGCACCGGAGCCGGTGAGGGACCCGTGTGCGGGTGCGTCGACGATTTCATAGGCGAGGGCCGCCGCGCCATCAGTCCCGCCAAGCGGCGTGGCGGTGGAGCTGTCCTCATCCGTCGTGAATCCGGCTGCCAGGGCTGTGGGCGGCCGGGTGAGGGAAATGGTGACGGCCTTCTCCACGAAGAGTCCTGCAGGATCGGTGGCACGGATGACGACCTCACGGCTGAGACCGGCGGAGGCGTCGAGGGTGGCTGACGTTTTCAAGACATCTCCCTCGATGGTGAAGCCGTCACCGGAAGTGACGCTGAAGGTCAGCAGTCCCTCATCCTCGGGATCCGGATCGATGGCGGCCAACGAACCGGCGGTGGTTCCGGCAGGCTGGCCGGTGTAGAGGGTGCCTCCCTCCGCGAAGTCGATGGAGACCGGCGCGTCGTTGATGTTGCCGATGGCGATGGTGACCACCGCATCGTCAAAACGGCCGCTGGTGTTGTTCCTCGCACGGTAGGTGAATTGATCGGACCGTGTCTCACCGCCGTCATGATGGTAGCTGAAGGTGCCGTCCGTATTCAGGGAGAGGGTGCCGTGGGCGGGACGGCCGACGAGGGACGCGGAGAGCGTGGTCCCTGGATCGACGTTGGCATCATTCGCAAGGACGCTGGTTCCGCCGCCGTCGAGCGTGGTGGCGGTGCCGCCTTGGGCGAGGATGATGGAATCAGTGCCGGGAACCACCGCGTCAGCCTGTGGAACGATGATCAGCCAATAGGAAACGGGTGCGGGATCGAAGTTGGTGCCATCGGTGGAGGCAAGCCAGGTGAAGGAATCGAAACCATGGAGATCCGCGCCGGGTTGGAAGGTGAGGGCCGCGGCTTCGGCCAAGGTGAATGTCCGGCCGATACCGACGGTGGCCGCGCCGTCGCTGAGGCTGCCGAGAGAGGGTAGGGAAGCGATGCGGACGTGGGTGACAGGAGCAGCGGTCTCGCGGGTGAAGCCGGTGGAGGTCAGCGGAATGGCGGTGTCCTCGTCTCCCGTGCTGGTGACAACGCGGTAGAGCGAGCCCGCAGGTTGGCCGGAGACATCGAGTCCGAAGAGATCGAGAGCGCCATCGCCATTGAGATCCGCCAGTTGGATGCGGTCGTCGAACGCGAGCTGCGGCTGGTTTTCCGTGCGGGAGAAACCGCCGCCGGACCAGGTGCGGATGGCTCCGGTCGCATCGGTGAGGATGATGTCGGGAATGTCGTCGCCATTGGTGTCGCCGGTCGCGAGTGCCGCGTTTCCACCGCCGAGGGAGGTGGAGGAGGGAGCGAATGTTCCATTTTTCTGATTTTGCCAGATCTGGGTGGCGGCGTTCGTGCGGGTGAAGACCAGGTCAGGGAAACCGTCGCGATCAAAGTCGGCGATCGCCACACGGTCGGCGGGGCGGTTGGCGAAGGATTGGGAAGCGGCGTTGAAAGTGCCGTTGCCCTGGTTGATCCAGAGCGAACTGGTGGTGCCCGCGCCGACAAGGGCGTCAAGGCGTCCATCATTGTCCACGTCACCAATGGCGACGGAGGTGCCGGAGTTTCCACCGAAGACGGAGCCGGTGGCGGAGAAACCGCCGGAGCCGTTGTTGAGACAGACGCGGTTGCCGCCCGAGAGGGCCACGAACAGATCCAGATCGCCATCGGCATCGAGATCACCAAGGGCGAGTGTTCTGGCGGACCCTGCCGGGATGGTCTGGAGAAGGACGAAAACACCGGACCCATTGTTGCTCCAGATTCCGATCGAACCATCGGCATTGGCGATTGCGGCATCAAGCCTGCCTGCGGAGGTGAAGCTGCCGAGGACGATGGATGTGGCATCCGCCGCTCCAAAAGCCGGGCCGCTGGCACTGAAGTTGCCGGACCCGTCATTGAGATAGACCTGGTTTCCAGCGGGACCGGCGACCACCGCGTCGATGCTGGCATTCGCGTCTCCATCGAGATCGGCGAGGGCGAAAGTGGTGGCGGCCGCAGGTGCGCCGGAAACGGGTGCCGTGTGATCGAAGACACCGGCACCGCTGCGGACGCCTTTGACGAATTCCCAGACCTGCGGGCGGGCGGTGATGCCACCGGCCGTGAGGGCCGCGGAGGTGGTGACGGTGACGTGTTCACCGGCGTGGAGATCCTTGAGGAATTCGAAGGCGATGCGGCTGCCGGTGACAACCGGCGCAGTTAGGCCCGCACGACCGCTGAACCGGGTCTGTGCGGAAACGGAAGCGGGGTTCAAAGTGGCGGTGTCGATGCCGGGAAGCTCGAAACCGAACCCACTGCCGCCATAAGCGAGCGTGCCATTGCGGACGACGCCGGAAGGGGTGGCGGTGAATTCCGCATAGAGGTAGGCGAGGCTGTTGGAATTCGTGGTGGGACTGCCGGAGAAGGTGACCCTGACGCGATAGGTCCGGTTGGTGAAGGCGCTGTTACCGGCGATCGTGAGAACGGGAGTGGTCGCACCCGAGTGAGCCGGATCATTCGCCACATTGGCGAAGGGACCGCCGTTCACGCTGACCTGCCATTGATAGCTGGTGACATTGCCACTGGCGGTGGAGGTGAAGACCGCCGGTGTGGCGAAGCCTGCGGTGGTGACCGAATCGAGGCTGACGAAATCGTAGCGGGCGGCTTCGGACGGGAGTTCCGGTCCATCCGGAAACCGGAGGACGGCGCGGTAGCGATGACCGGCGAGGGTCTTGTCCCCGGTGACGGAAAGGGCGGCGGTGTTGCTGCCGGCGAAGACCGCTCCGTCGGTGAGCGGTGTCCAGGTTGTGCCGTCCACGCTTTCCTGCCATGTGTAACTTTCCACGACCGCGGTGGCGGATACGGTGTAGCGCACCGTGCCACCGATGGTGGCGACCGCGTTGGCAGGCGGGGTGATGAAATACGGATCGGACTGATACTCGTAGGCGCCCGGATCGACCTGCGCGCCGTGCAGCCGGGGAGCTCCGGCGAGGTCGGTTCCGGAGGTGTTGGATTCGGCGTTCGTGCCGCTTTCGATCACATGGCTGGCTCCATCGAGCTGATAGTCGCCGAGCAAGGTGGGTGCGGCCGCCGCAGGGACCGGACCGACAAAGATAGGTTCAAGCGAGGTGGCGAGTTCGATCACGTTTGAAGCACCTGAAATGGAACCCGCCGCCTGTGCCGGCACGGTGGTGGAACCTGCGGTGCGGTTGCCCCAGATGATGGAGTTGTTCAAGGTGACGTTGGAACCAGCATCCAGCGCGGTGCCTCCGAGGTTGTTGACAAGGGAGACATGACGCAGGGTGGTGAGGCCACGCGTATATACCGATGTGGTGCTGTTCCCGGCGAAGAGGCAGTTTTCAAATAGCTGGCTCTGGCCGCCTTGTGGAATGTGGACCACCGGCGTACCGTTGCCGCCGCCGTTCCCTCGGAATTCGGTGAGACGGACGTCGAGGGCGCTTACCTTGGAGTAGATCGCGGATTGGTTGCTGGTGAAGCTGCTGCGGGTGATGTTGGCGGTGCCGCTGGTCTGGTAGAGACCGGTGCCGAGACGGGTGAAATGGACGCGGTCCAGGTTCAGCGGGAAATTCGCACCATAGCTGATGCCGTAGCTGCCGGAGTCGCGGAAGGTCACGTCAGTGATCCGGACCGGCTGCATGGTGACATTCACGAACGGAATGCTGACGATGGGCGACGAACCTGCGGAACCGGCGAATGCGGTGACATGTGCCGCCAGATCGCGGTCGGACAGCTGGGTTTCCGTTCCGGCGAAGCCGCCGTAAACGCTGGTGCCGGGTCGCAGCACGAACGAGGTGGCGGGCCTATAGGTCCCGGCGGCGATCCAGATTTCCGTGCCTTCGGAATCATACGGAAGAGCGAGCACCGCATCCAGCGAGCGATAGGCGGTCGCCCAGGTGAGACCGTTTTCAGGTTCGGACCCGTTGCGGTTGGCATTCACATAGTAGCGCGGCGAGTAAACGGTGAGTGTTCTTTCCTCTGAGTAAACCTTGCTGCCATCCGCGGAGGTGAGCACGGCGCGGATGCGCGCGCTGCTGATGTCCGCTCCCAACGAGGAAAGGACGAGTGTGGCGGAGTCCGCGCCGCTGAAGCCGGAAACTCCGACCAGCGTGAGCCATTCTCCACCGGGCAGCGCGTACTCCCAGCGGATCGACTCCGCTCCGGTTCCGGCCACGGTGAAGGTGTTGTTCGTGCCGCCGATGCGATACTGGAGATTTTCCGGCTGGCGGGTGACGGCCAGCGGGGCGGCTGGTGCGGTGAACGGGGACTCGTAGGCCCCGAGATCGACGTTAGCGACGACGCGCGGGTTCCCTGCGATATCGAGGGAGCGGCCGGTGACCACGGCGTCATCCCCGGCATCGATGGCGGGGGACACGGCGCGGAGCCGGTAATCTCCGGCGGTGGTGGGGGCGGATGCCGCGTCCACGGGCGATACGAAGATTGGATCGTGGAACATTACTCCGCTGGAAACGGAGGTCTGCTCGACGATGGTGCGGCTGAGGTTGGTGTAAACGGAAGGAGGATGGTTGCCGCCGAGTTGCGGATCGCTTCCCGCTTCCGTCGCGCGATTGCCCCAGACGATGCTGTCGCGGAGCGACACCGTGGTCCTGCCGTGAATGCCCGCGCTCACGCGGGAGCGGTTTCCGGCGATGGTGGCCTGGTCAAAGCGGGCAGCGGCCGCGGCATACACGCCGCCGCCGGTATCCGCCACGTTTCCTGTGACCAGCAGGGAGGTGAAGACCGGGCCTTGGGAACTGACATGGATGCCGCCGCCTTCGGCCGCCGTGTTGCCACGGACGATGACGCGTTCCAAGGTGGGAACGCTGCCATCGAGGCGGATGCCGCCGCCTTGGACACCGGTGTTGTTCTCGAAGATTGAATTTTCGACACGCCCGCCGGAAAGCGGGGGATTCGACTCGACCACGAGGCCGGTGTTGCTGTTGCCGCGCACGATGAGGTCGCGCAGGTCGGGCAGGGTGTTGCCCACCCGGATGCCGGTGCCGCCGTTCTCGATGGTCACGCCCTCCAGCAGGGCCGGGATCAGTCCGCCGGGAGCGATGGTCACGACGATCGGGGCACGGGTGCCGCCTCCGGCGGGTACGCCGGTGAGGATCGTTTCATTCGCGGCGGGATCGCGGGGACCTATGCCACCGGTGGGCCAGCCGCCACGGACTTCGAAGCCCGAAAGCTGGAACGAAGCGGCGGGTGCGTGGTAGGTGCCCCTGGCGATTTCGATTTTACGATGGACCTGATCCGCCGAATTCAGCGCGTCGGAAAGGTTCTTGAAGGCGGTGTCCCAGGTTCTGCCGTCGCCGGGAGAGGCGGCGTTGGCATCGACGTAAAGAGTCTTGAACGGCACCACGGAGACGGAAATCGTCTGCGAGATGTAGGAGATGCCGCTGATATCGAGCACCAGACGAAGCGAGATGCCGTCGAGCGGCGGCTTGATGGACGCGAGCGTGAGCTGGCTGAGGGATTTCACGGAAGCCGAGGCTCCCGGAGGGCTGGAAGCGGAACCACCGGTCGGGTTGATGGAGCTCCAGGCGATGCCATCGCTGGAATACTGCCAAACCACCGAGCTGCCGGGAGGTGCGGTGTGGGCGACGGTGAGGGTGCTGCCGACCGGGCCTGACAAGGAGGCGGGCAGGACGAAGCCATATTCCGGAGTGGTGCCGGTGGCGGCCTCGAAGGCACCGAGATCCGGAGCCGCGCCGGAGAGGCGGCTGGCATTGGAGAGATCGGTTTCTCCTTCGAGGAGATCCGCGCCGAGACCGCTGTCGATGGCGGGGGAGTCCGGGGCGAGGCGGAAGTCGCCATTGGGGGCATCGGCGAAGCGGGGATCGAACGGAAGCAGGCTGGTGCCGGCCAGTTTCTTCAGGCCCTGGATGATGTTGTGGGAGAGCGTGGAGGTTCCTTGGGATTGCCTGAACTGATATTCCTCCCTGTCGGATGCGCCGTTGTAGCTGTTGCCCCAGAGGATGCTGTCGCGGACCTCGGTATTGCCGTAGGTATCGATGGCCGCTCCGCCGCTGTTAAGGGCGAGCGTCGAGAAAGATACCCGCAGGGAGCCATTGGCATTGATGGCGCCTTGGCCGTTGTGGTCGAAGAGCGACTGCCTGACATCCACCGTCGAAGCCGGTCCGGCCGTGATGCCTCCCCGCGCGTTGGTGGTGAAGCGGCAGCGGGTGACATCCAGCACCGCGGCGGAGGACACCGCTACGGCGGGGCCGGAGGTGGGGGCCAGGTTGTTGGAAAAAGTGCTGTCGGAGATCACCGCCTTCGCCCGGGTATTGTTCGCACCGGAGGTCGCGTAGGTGCCGACGACGATCGCGCTGCCGTAGACCACGGTGCGGCCGGGGATTCCGGCGCCGTTGCGCTCGAAGTGGCAGCCGGAGACGGTCAGCAGGGATGTCCCTTTGTTATTGATCGCCGTGTCGAACTGGTCGGTGAAGATGCTGTTTTCGACGACCGGGTTTCCATCGGCGATGTCGATGGCGCTGACGAGCGCCTCGAAGCGGCAGTTGCGGATCACCGGCGACGCGGCCTTGAGACCGATGCCCAGCCCGGCATTGCGGAAGACGAAGCCATCGATGATGGAAAGTGAATCGACCATGCCACGATCCGCGGTTGAGTAGAGGGTGGTCGCGCGGGAGGTGGCTGAGCCGGGTGACCGGAGGATGGTGCGGTGGACGGCGGGATCGCGTGTTTCCGTGCCCGCGAGATAGCCACCGGTAAGGGTGAGGCTGCGGCGCAG
This sequence comes from Luteolibacter yonseiensis, assembly GCF_016595465.1. NCBI lineage: Bacteria > Pseudomonadati > Verrucomicrobiota > Verrucomicrobiia > Verrucomicrobiales > Verrucomicrobiaceae > Luteolibacter > Luteolibacter yonseiensis. Next base: position 1,363,355 of record NZ_JAENIK010000011.1, read on the forward strand.
CGCGAAGCCGCCATCCGCCGGGGCGACATAGGTTCCCTCCGCCACCTTGAAATCGGCGAAGGCGGGGTAGGCCGCGAGAGCGGTGGAGAGATCGCTGAAGGCGTTCTCCCAGTCCTTGCCATCATGGCTGCCACCGGTGACCCCGGCATCGACGTAAACGAGATATCTCGGAATGACGGTGACCGTTGCCGGGAGGGAGGTGAAAACTTCGGCACCGTTTTCCGAAGCCACGAGCCGGTAGCGGTAGCCGACGAATGCGGGATTGCCGAGGATCGTGAGACCGGGAACACCGTTGATGAGGGTGAGCGTGTGCCAGGCGTCCGGGGTGAGATCGACAAAGACCCCGTCGCCGCGGTCAACCTGCCAGCGGCCCTCCTGGCCCGGATTGAGAGGGGTGGGCGGGAGGAAGGTGGTGGTGTCATCCACCACCAGCGAGCGATCGGCCAGAGGAGTGCCGAGACGGATCGGGTTCGCGGTCGGATTCCGCTGGCCTTCCTCGGTTTCATTTCCGGCAAAGCCGACAAGGAGGCGGGCGCCGGATGGCGGGGTGAGGTTGGCCTCGACGTAATCGCCGGTGGCGACCCAGATATTGGTGTCGGCGGTCGCGGCGGCGAAGGCTTGGGAAATGGTTTTAAAGGCGGTGGCCCATGATTTCCCGTCTCCGGAAGGATCGATGCGGCCATCGACATACAAAACGAGCCGCGGCTTCACGGTAAGGGTGAAGGGGATTTCCACCCCTGGAGCGGCGGGGAAGGTGGCCATGAATTTCCTTCCGCTCATCGCCAGGGTCACCGCGGGATGGGCGAGGGTGCTGACACCATTGGCCATGGAGACGGTGAATCCGGGGAGTCCGGATACCGGAACATAAGAGGTGCCGTCGAAGTATTTCCATTCGACCGGGGTGCTGCCGGTATTGCTGCCGATGCTGGCGCTGGCGGAGAAACTGGCCGGACGTTCTTCGAAGAGCTCCTGGTCTGTGGGCCGGATCCGGAGGTAAACCTTGGCGGGGGATGGGGCGGAAAATTCGCTGGAGCCGAGATCGGCTTCCGTGTTGTAGAAGCGTGTGCCTCCTTGGAGATCGGTGGTTCCGGAGATGGTGGCATTCGTGCCGGCCGAGTTGATCAGCGGCGAGCCCAAAGCAAGAGGATGGTCGGAACCTCCGGCGGGATCCAGCAGCGGATCGTAGGAGGTGAGTCCCTGCACGTGGCTGTTGGTGATGGTTTTGACTCCTACGAGAGCTGTCCCGGTAGCAGGTCCCGAGTTGCCCCAGACGATGGAATGGATCAGGGTGCAGGATCCGGTGGTGAGATAGGTGCCGTCGATGGCTCCTCCGTTGGTGAAAGCGGAGTTCCCCACCAGCGTGCTCTGGCTGACGGTGAGAACGGCGTCGCGCGCGACCCTGATCGCGCCACCCCAGCCGCTGGAGCTGTCTGTCGGGATCGCCCGGTTGTCGGAAAAGACCGAGTTCCGGATGAGATGGTTGCCCGGGCATTGCAGGTGGACAGCTCCCGCGCCACCGGAGTTTCCGATAAAACGGCATCTCTCGATGGACGCGAGCCCGCCGGCCGGACCGAAGGGGCCGGTGTGCTCGTGATTGATCGCTCCCGCGACGTGTCCGGAGTTGTTGGTGAAGGTGGAATCGGTGACCGTGAGGCCACCACCGCCTTCCGCGAGGATGGCACCGGCGCGCAGGCCCCCCACGCGGGTAATGCCGTTGTCCGTGAAGGTGGAGTGGTCCACCCGCAGGGTGCCGCTGCTGGCCAGGACCGGGGTTGCCCGGCCATCCGTGAACGAGCAATCCGAGATCACGGTGGTGCCGCGGATGGAGAGGATCGCCGTCTGGCGGATCCCCGCGAAGGCGAAGCGGACATCGGAGAAAGTGGTGTTCGTTCCCACGACGCTGATGCAAGAGGACTTGGGGGTGCCGACGGTGGCGGCTCCCTTGACGGTGAAGCCATCGATGAGATTGCCAAGAGGGGCGGTGCCCTCGATGCCGATCATGGGAACGTCCGGCGTGGTGCAGCGGAGAATTGTCTCGTTGGCGCCCCGGACGCGCTGGCTGGCGCTGCTTTCCGTTCCGGTGAAGCCGCCGTAGAGGCGCACGCCGGGTTGGGCACCGGAAGGGAGCATGGTGTAGTCTCCGGCGGCGACGAAGATGCGGGTATAGGCCGGGGAAATGGCAAGTGCGGGAGCAGGTGTTGCCATGGCATTGTCCCATGAGCTGCCATCCCGGGTGCCGGAGCCGCCTGCCTTCACATAGAGGATGGATGGCTGGATGTCTATTCTGACCTCGGTGCTGGAACTGCGTTTCCCATCCACGTTCACCATTCTCAGGCGATAAAAGCTTCCGTTCCAGTTATAAGGAGGATTGGTCAAGGTGAGGGTGGCGTCGCCAGACCAGGAGGTGAAGGCATCCGCGACCACCGGGACGTATCCACCGCCGCCCGGACGCTTCACTTCCCAGACGAAATTTGTCCTGGTCAAGGCTCCATTGAATAGGCTGAGCTTGTAGATACGCCCGTTTTCCGTGGGAGCCTGGGTCTCGAAATGGAGCGGAATGAACAGTCGCGGAAGCTCGACGGTTGGGTTTTCAAAGGCACCCATATCGGCGGCGAGTCCGAACGCCGCGGTCGTATCGAGAGCGGAACTGTATTCCGCGCCACGGTTGAGGACCATGGAATCCGCCGCGACGGTGTAGTCGGAGTTGAACACCGGATCGAAGTCGATGTTCCCCGTAGCTCCGGCGAGGGTGGTGTATTGGTCGAGTCCTTCGATGTCGTTGTTCAACAGGAGAGGTGCGAGCATGTTGTAATAGGCGGGATAAATGGGAACGGCGAGCTGCTGGCGCTCCAAGGTGGTCGCGGGGAAGGTGCCCGCGAGCCGGTTGCCCCAGAGGATCGAGTTCGTGATGGAAACCCCGCTTTTGCCGCGCGGGGAGGGATCGGTGGGTAACCAGAGACCGGCGCCGCCAAGATTGGAGCTGTCGCCAGCGGCGGGGGTCGCGCTGTTGTAGGCGATGACGCAGTGGGCGATCCGCAGGGTGCGGCCGGACTGGATGTCGTCATACTCCGCGTGGATCGCACCGCCGCGGCCTGCCGTGGCGGCATTGCCCACGAAAACGCAGCGCTCGATGCGGGTGGACCCGCGACGCGCGTGATCGGTGGTATGGAGATACAGGCCGGCTCCGAGCGGAGCGGTGTTGTATTTGAACTCGGAACGGACCAGATCCAGGTTGAAGACATCGGAGTCGATCGCACCACCGCTGTTTCCGGTGAAGGATGAGTCGATGACCTGGGCTGCGTAGCGGTTGTGGTCGTCGAGACGGTGGATCGCGAGCGCGCGGTCCGGGCCGTGGTTGTCGTAAAAGCTGCAGTTCCTGATCACCACCGGCGCGATGACTTTCACGGCGGGGCCACCTTCCGCCGCGGTGAATTCAAAGCCTTGGATCAGCCTTGGCAGTGCGGCCCGGCGGGCGTAGATGGAATAGACGTCCCCACCCGGGTCGCGCTGCAGGAACTCCATGCCGGTAAGAAGCGTGGTGGTGTTATCCTCCCTCCCGCTGTTGCCGGTTTCTCCGCTGATGATGGTGTGGTTGACGAGAGGCTGGCTCTGCGTGATGTCATCATCACCTTCCTTGAATCCGCCGATGAGCGAGATGCCGGGCTTCAGCGTGAAGGTGGTATCGCCGCCCGCGACGCGGTAGGTGCCCTTCGCCACCCAGATCTGGCCGCCGGGCGTGAGCGGCTGCCGCAGCGCCGCGCCGAGCGTCTTGAAAGACGTTTCCCAGGTCAGTCCGGTTTCGGGGGCCGGGGTGGTGCGCGCGGAGTTTACATAAAAGACCGTATCGGCAGGGAACCCGCCGTCATTCTCGATGGGACCGATGTCGATCGGCGGATGGGTGTCGCGCCGGTTTCCGTTGAGATCGTAGAGACCGTTGACAAAGGTGCTGAAGAGGATGCTGGTGGTGGCGGCATCGACAAGAGGGGAGAGGGGATGGGGCTGCACTCCATTGAGGAACATCGGGTCTCGAGCGAAATTCGTCCCGGATGTCACGGCATAGGGGGCGATGCCTTCACCCACATTGGGTTCCTTCATTTGGGTGAGATATTCGAGGCCGCTCTTGAAATTGCCGAAGTACTCGCTGCCCAGCGTGAGTGAGTCCAGCCCCTGGATATCGCAGTTGTGGATGATGCAGGTGCCGAAGTAGGCACCGCGCGCGTCTCCGGCACTGTCGCAGTAATCCCGGATGCTTGGTGTGTCGTAGAATACCTCCCTCATCCCGGCCGGCTCCCCGGTGTAGAAATTGCCAGCGTAGGGTTCCATAACGCTCATCTTGCCCTTGGTGTCATCCAGATCATCGCGGCGTGCCGCGAACACGTCCGAGCCCACCGTTTTGTTCGGACCCGAAGTGTTGTTCCAGAGCACGCTGTTTCCGATGGCGCCCTCCGCTCCGGTTTCGATCGAAACCGCGCGACCGAACGGAGAATCGGAATGGTTGTCGACGAAGGCGTCGTTCACGCAGCGCAGGATCGTCCGCGAGCCCGCGGAGACGGCGCTGTGTCCGAGAACGCTATGGTTCCCGGTGAGGGCGCTGTTCTCGATGGTGACGTTGTTGTAGCCGAAGGCCGCCACCGCCCCGCCGCCTGCGATCGCCTCGTTGTTGATGAAATGGGACCGGATCAGATTGATGTTCGCGCGGATGATCACGACAGCGCCTCCCATGCCTGTGGAGGAATTGAGTTCGAAACGGTTGTCGGCGAAGGTCTTGCTCGCGACCTTGTTATGGTTGTCCTTGTAGTCCTGGTTGCGGATCTGCTGCGCCAGCTTGTTGTGATCCACGGCGGGCTCGCCGAGGATGGCGTTCAACAGCAGTTTCGCCCAACCGGTGGGTGAGAGGTAGGTATTGAAGAAATTGCTGAACTGGGTCCATCCGAGGATGAACGGGTCATTGGCGCTGACACCGAAGGCTTTGGCGATTTCGACGCCGAAATCGATGAGAGCCACCGCGATGCTTACCCCGGCATAGACGTTCCCGAGGCTGGCGACGGCGCCTCCGATCTGCGCGCCGAGGATTTTCTCCGCTTTGCCGACAGCCTGGTTCTGGACCTTTTGATATAAATCATATATACTTTTGCCGATCCCATATCCTTCCTTGCCGAGCTGCAGGATGGTCAGAGGTTTTTTCGGATCCAAACCGGGTATCAAACCTTCTTTCAGGCGGGCCAGGTCGGTCGATGTGATCAAACCCATCAGCAGTTGGTTCAGATAGCCGCGGACCGTGGGCGAGCCTGCGGAACTCTGGACCCAGAGAGCTCCCGCCAGATGGCCGGAACTGTTGGCGTAGAGCTTGTTTCCCGAAACCACGGTGGTGCCGATGTCCTGCAGGGAAACCGCGCCGCCCGCCAGCGCCGAACTGTTGCGGGCGAACGAACTTTCCGTGATGCTGACCGCCCCGTTGCGGGCGGCGATGGCGCCACCGAGGCCACGCGCGGTGTTCCGAACGAAGAGGCAATCCGTGATGTCGAGGGTGGAGTTGACGGAGAAAAGACCTGCTCCCGCGACTTTGGATTCCAGATCCACCATGAACCCGGTCTCCGAACCCAGTTGGACCGATGATTCGATCTTTACCGAATCCATATCCTCGTCGAGCGCGGCTCCTCCTGTGATGACAACCTGGTCAAGCGTGATGCTGCTGAGACCGACGGCACGGACGACATTGTAGCTGTTGTCTTTGACCGCGTCCTGGGATGGATTCACCGGCAGCAGGGTGGTGGAGTCCGCGAGCGAATCCGTGGTGACCGCGTCCGGGTCGGGCGTGCCGATGTCACCGCTGAGCACGGTCTCGCTGCCGGACGCGCGGACGCGTTGGGCCGCCGATCCCTCGATTCCCAGGAAACCCCCACGCAGGGTGAGGAAGCTTTTCAGTAAAAAGGTGGCGTTGCGGTCGGTACCGGTGGTCGGCTTGTAAGTACCCCGCTTGATCCAGATTTCAACCGGATTCGCCGGGGTGGGATTGACCCGGGACAGCGCCGTCGGAAGGTCGGCATACGCCGAGTCCCACGAACCGCCGTTGCCCCCGGCTGGCGCGTCGGAATCGACATGGACGATCTGCAGGGCCGAGGCGGCTTGCGTTGCAACAAATGCCAGGAACAGCAAGACAAACACAGATACGCAGCGCGGGACGCGGCGGGCTAGGGCGGGTTGTAGACTCATCGACGGAAGGATCGCGGATGCTGCTCGGGATCATCCGCAACGAATAGTCCTCTAAATAGAGGGAGAGGAACCCCACGTCTGTAATCCGCTATTTCACACCCAGCCACAGGGCCATCAGGCCGGGACGGCTCTTCACGCCGAAGCGTGTGTAAAGAGCTGTCACATATTTGTGAAGGGTGGTCACCTGCTGGCCGGTGGACATCGCGATTTCCTTTTCAGCCAGACCGTTCAGCAGTCCCCGCAGGATCTGCCGCTCCATCGGGCTCAGCAGCTTGTCGCCCATCATGAGCCCGTTTCCCAGAAACAGACGGCGGTGCAGCTCGGGCACGCCGCGCACCGCATCACCGGCCAGGGTGGCCTCGCGGAGAGTGAACAGCCGGGCGGGGGGCTTCGCGTGGAAGCGGTCGATCAAGAAAAGGGACTCGTGATCCGGGCCTACGGGAAAACCGACCAATATCCGGTCGGTGATGCCGCCGTCCTCATAATAGCGTTTGTAATGCGGGGTTTTCTTGAACTCCGCGAAGTCGAGGAATCTCTTGTCCCGGATCCGGAACACCCGGAAATGGCCGCAGCCGGACATGGATGCCCGGCTGTCCATGCCGACATGATCCTCCTTCTTCTCCTCGTGCGAACGTTCGTAGTAGGTCGGGGTCAGCTTGCCATAATGTTCCGTATCGTAGTATTGGGCGAGCTGCTTCCTGTATGGCTCCGGATCGGGTTTCAGGGCGACGCGGTCACGCAGGCGCCAGCCCAGGAACGCGTCCTTTTTTCCTTCCTTGCCATGCAGCACGCGCACGGCGCCGATCCAGATCACGTTGTCGGCGTCGATGGCTTTCGAAATCCATTCCTGGAGATCCGTCAGGGCGGCATCGGTCTGGCTCGCGGGATATCCTGTGAGATGCTTCCAGAGATCGAAGGCGGAATCGCGGACGGAGTTCGTGGCTGGCATGAGGGGTGGAGGGGGAATGCCGGCGCTTTACGCGAAGGGGTCGGGTGAAAAACAAAATATACCGCACGAAGCTAATCGGGATATCCGGTGCGATGTTCAAGCCTGATCGGTTTTTATTTGGGGCGGAGCCCGCGCGGGTCTGGCGAGGTTTCGCCCGCAAAGAGCGGATCCGGTGTCCGCTGCATGTGGACCCGCGGGTGGCGGGGAACAGAAAGAGCGGCTCGTCTTTCCAACTCTGGAAACGTATTTGTATCAAAGGAGCGGAGGTGCGATCGAATCCCTCGACAAGATCATGATCGGAGGGTGCAAAAGACATGACCTTGGGAGGGAAATGCATGATATTCAGGCCGCTGGCTCGTTGGATTCCTTATAGCTGCGTTGGGAACATCGATTGCTGGATGAATTGCGACAACCAAAATTCCACCATGAACAATACCCAATCCTGCATCGAAGCATGCAACAAACTCCTTCGCGGGGAAATCTCCGCCGTTGAAACCTATACCCAGGCTCTGGGTAAATTCGACAACTCGAACTCCCGCTCGATATTACAGCAAATAAAGGAAGACCATCAGAGAAGCGCGGACACGCTCCGCAGCCATCTGTCCGAAATGGGGGCGACGCCCGATTCGGAATCAGGCGCATGGGGCAAGTTCGCCCAGGCCGTCGAGGGCGTGGCCACGCTTCTAGGCAAGTCACCTGCCGTAGCGGTCCTCATTCAAGGTGAGGAGCACGGAATCGATGAATATGAAGAGGCTCTCAATGATCCGGGGGTGATGACAGAGATGAAGATCGTCTTCCGTGACATTCATATTCCACGGCTGCAAAAGCATGTCGCTCTGCTGGAGGCGCTGCCCACCTGAGAAAACCGGAAGCTTTGCATCCGGCAGGGAGAGGACGGCTCCGACAACGACGCTCCTTGATTATGGATCTTATGAAACCGGATTCGACAGTTCCGGTTCGCGGATGCGGTCAGCGGACCCGGTTGGAGGCCACCACACGTGCCTTCAGCAGGGTCCGCATGTGTTGCAGCGCGGCACGGTTCGCCGCATCGCTTTCAGAAGCGATGCAATCATGGGGGATGATGAGCCGATAGTCGCGCATGTAGGCGCCATTGGCGGTATAGAGAACGCATATGTCTCCCGCGACTCCGGACAATACGAGAGTGTCCACACCCAGGTATCCGAGCAATACATCGACCGATGTGGAGTAGAATCCGGAATGCTTGGGTTTCAATACGAAATAGTCGGCGCGGGAGGGCAGGAGGAGCGTTGCCGGAAAAAAGTTCGATCTGCTCGCGAAAATCGGTCTGACACCGGCCGAAGTTGTCATTGACATAAATGACGGGCAGGCCGACCGCCTGAAAACGCTGCTTCAGTTTGGCCAGTTTTCGCGCGGCGGGCAAGGCATGGCGGAGGAGGTTGTCGCTTCCGACGAAGTCGAAGTCGTTGATCACGTCGATGAGAAGAAGGGCGGAGCGGGCGAGGGCGGGAGATTTCATTTGGGGAATGAAGCGCACTCCCGTCATTGCTCCAGAGGAAAAATGGGTCCGGGTTTACAGTGCGGTTTGCAATCAACGACCGCTGAAAAAGTGCAGAACTCCCTGCTTTCCCCGCTGTTCGATCTAACATATTTAGCTTGTGATATAGACATGGCATTGGGTTTCAGTGCTTCCGGCGGTCCCGTACATGGTGTGGCACGTCGCGTGATGGGGAACGTGCGATCTTACGCTGACTTTGCTTATGGATGTTTCCCAGTTACCCCATGACGTTCCTGATGACGGCGGCTTGTCCGAGGACGAGAAGGCGATCTTGGGAGAGCTCCAAAGCTCAGGACTTCCACGCAGGGAATTCCTCAAACTGGTTTCCTATACCGGAGCCGGAGTGATGGGAATCCAACTTCTGGCGGAACGGAAAGCCTATGCCGAAGCGGCGTCGATCGCATCCGAAACGGCGGGCATTGCCGAGGCTTCCACCTCCTCCATCCCGGTCCGCCTGCATGTCAACAAGGCGATCCATGATCTGAAGCTTGACCCTCGGACCACACTTCTGGACGCCCTCCGCGAAACACTTGCCCTGACGGGTACCAAGAAGGGATGTGATCATGGACAGTGCGGAGCCTGTACCGTGATGGTGGACGGCAGGCGGGTCCTGTCCTGCCTCACTCTGGCGGCCCAGGCCGAAGGGAAACTGGTCACTACGGTAGAGGGCCTTGCCAATGGTGAGGAACTCCACCCCATGCAGGATGCGTTCATCCGTCATGACGGATTCCAGTGTGGATATTGCACTCCCGGCCAACTCTGTTCGGCGGTCGCCCTGTTGGATGAGGCGAAACGCGGGGAGGCGAGCTTTGTCACAAAGGATCTCCAACAGCCACCACATGAGCTGACGGATGATGAAATCCGGGAACGGATGAGCGGGAACATCTGCCGCTGTGCCGCTTATCCGCAGATCCTGGCAGCGATCCGCGAGGTCCAGTCCGGAAGGAAAATCTCGCAAACCTGGGGATTCGCCACGGAGGAACAACTGGCCGGAATCGGAAGGGAGGGTTCACATGAAACTGTTTGAATACCATCGCGCCGTTTCTGCCGAGGACGCGGTCAGGCTTGTGAACGACCGCCCGGAAGTCCGCTTTCTCGCCGGAGGGACCAACCTGCTGGACCTGATGAAGGATGGAATCCGGGACGCCAGCGATCTGGTCGATCTGACCCGCGCCGGGATGACGGAGATTGGAAAAAGCAAAGACGGTCTTTCCATCGGCGCACTGGTGACCAATGCGGATACCGCGAATCATCCGTTGGTCCGCAGCGGATATCCATTGTTGTCCCGCGCGATCCTCGCAGGAGCGACCATGCAGATCCGGAACATGGCCACCAACGGAGGAAACATCCTGCAGCGGACCCGGTGCCCTTATTATTACGACATGGCGATGCCATGCAACAAGAGGAAGCCCGGCAGTGGCTGTGGCGCTCTCGAAGGATTGAACAGGACCCACGCGATCTTCGGGGCCGGCGATTCATGTGTCGCGGTGCATCCGTCCGACATGGCCGTCGCTCTCGCCGCTTTGGATGCGACGGTCACGGTGCTCGCTTCCGATGGCCAGGCCCGCTCGATACCTTTTGCCGAGTTCCACCGCCTGCCGGGTGAAAATCCGGAGCAGGACAACAACCTGAGGAAAGGCGAATTGATCGTCTCGATCGAGCTGCCTCCGCCTGTTTTCACCAAACACGTGTATTATCTGAAAGTGCGTGACCGCACGAGTTATGCCTTCGCGCTGGTGTCCGTTGCCGTGGCGATGGAGTTGGACGGAGACGTGATCAAGGCCGCGCGTGTCGCGATGGGGGGAGTCGCCCACAAGCCATGGCTCGCCACGAGGGCTCAGGATGTCCTGCGGGGCAATCCCGTGACACCGGAATTGTTTGAAAAAGCCGCCGCTGCGGAAATGGAGGGCGCGCGGCCGCTTGCCCACAACGCCTACAAGGTGGAGCTCGGGCGGCGTGCCATCGTCCGCGCCTTGCGGGAAGCCGCCGCCGTCGCATGAACCACTGATATTTGAAACAAGCCATGCGATACATCGGAAAAGAAATGAAACGCGTCGAAGGGGTGGCCAAGGTCACCGGCCGCGCCCGCTACGCTGCCGAGTTCGAGCTGCCGAACCTCGCTTATGGCTATCTATGCGAGTCTTCGGTCGGCCGGGGGCGTATCGCGAGTCTTGATGTATCCGCTGCCGAATCCGCTCCGGGGGTTTTGAAGGTCATCTCCCATCTCAACCTGCGAGATCTCCTGCCCCAGCCGGAAAACCAGGAGAAAAAGGAAGGAGTGGGTTTTTCCGCCTTCCGCAGTCCGGAGATCTTTTTCAACGGACAGCCCATCGCCCTCGTCGTGGCGGAAACGTTCGAACAGGCGCGCGCCGCATCCTTGCTGATCCGGGCAAAATATGAGGAGGACAGGCCCGAAACCGACATCACGAAGAAGCTGGAGACCGCCAGGCCCACGAATCCCGACAAGGCACCGCCGGAACGTGGCAACTTCGGCAAGGCTTTCAAGGATGCTCCCGTCAAGGTGGAGGCGGAGTATCACATCCCCGTCGAACATCACAACCCGATCGAGCCACATGGAGCAACCGCTTTCTGGAAGGATGGCAAGCTGAGGGTTTTCGACAAGACCCAGAACGTCCACCAGCTCCGGGACTACCTTGCTGGGCTATTCAAGATTCCCGCCGAAGATGTGGAGATCACCGCGCTTTTTGTAGGAGGGGCGTTTGGTTCCTGTCTTGCCGTGCATTACTACACCCCTCTGGTGGTGCTGGCCGCACGTGAGGCGGGCAGGCCCGTGCGGCTTTCCTACACCCGTCGGCAGATGTTCAACGGCCACGGCTATCGTCCTGATACGTGGCAGAGGATTTCGCTTGCGGCAGGGGCGGAGGGACGGCTCACAGCGCTCTCGCACCGGGTGGTCGTGAATACCTCCCGCTACAGCGATTACTCGGAGGACTTCGCAGTCGTCGCGCGGCTGGTGTATGCATGTCCCAATGTGAAGACGCTCTTTCAGAACGTGGTCACCGATTTGCAAACCCCGGCTCCCATGCGTGCGCCGGGGGCGGTCTCCCAAATGTTCGCTCTCGAATGCGCGATGGACGAACTCTCCTACGCCTTGAGAATCGATCCGCTTGAACTGCGGCTGATCAACTACGCGGAAAAGGATCCCGAAACCGGCAAGCCCTACTCAAGCAAGGCGCTTCGCGAGTGCTACCGGCTCGGCGCTGAAAAGTTCGGGTGGAAAGACCGGAAGCCGGAACCTCGCTCGATGACCCGCGACGGCATGCTCGTCGGCTGGGGAGTCGCGACCGGAGTCTGGCCCGCGCTGCAGATGAAGGCCAGCGCGGCCATCACCCTCCATGCCGACGGCACAGCCAATGTCCGCAGCGCCACCACGGACATCGGCCCGGGAACCTATACGGTAATGACCATCATTGCCGCCGAACACCTGGGCATCGAGGCAAGCAAGGTGAAGTTCGAACTGGGAGAATCGAAATTTCCCAAATCCCCGGCACAGGGAGGCTCGTGGACCACGGCAAGCGTCGGCTCCGCCATCCATGGCGCGGCGGAAAAAATCAAATCACGCCTGCTGGATCTGGCGAAAAAACAAGAGGGCTCCCCGCTTGCTGATGCCGGAGTCTCCCAGGTTGCGATGTTGGATGGCCGGCTCCACCTGTCTTCGGATGTTTCCAAGGGGGTGGCCATATCGGAATTGATGGAGGCCAACGATCTCAAGGAGATCAGTGAAACCCATGAAGCCACGCCTTCGCCCGAACGGGATAAATACACCTGCTATGCCCACGGCGCGCAGTTTGTCGAAGTATTGGTCGATCCGGATCTCGGCACGGTGAAGGTCAGCCGGGTGATCGAGGTCACCGCTTGCGGGAAAATCATGAGTCCGACGACCTCCCACAGCCAGGAGATCGGCGGGGTGGTATGGGGGATCGGCATGGCCCTCCAGGAGGCGACCGAAATCGACCATCGTTACGGCCGCATCATGAACGCGTCGCTGGCCGACTATCATGTGCCGGTGAATGCCGACGTCCATCAGATCGAAACCATCTTCGTGGAAGAGGATGACAGGATCGTGAATCCGCTCGGTGTGAAGGGCATGGGAGAGCTGGGACTCGTGGGAATCCCGGCCGCCATCGCGAATGCGGTTTACCATGCCACGGGCATCCGGGTCCGGGACCTTCCCATCACACCTGACAAACTCATCTACCAACGGTCATGAAGTCGCTTCTGGAAATACTGGGAATCGCCTGTGCGAATCGCGGCAAACCCTGCGCCCTCGCCACCCTTGTGGGGTCGAGCGGCTCGACCTACCGCAAGCCCGGCGCGCGCATGCTGGTTCTTCCGGAGGGGACCGTCCGGGGTGTGTTGAGCGGCGGTTGCCTGGAGGAGGAAGTGGGAAGACTCGCCCTTGGTGTGATTTCAAGCGGCCGGTCCCGTCTCGTCACATTTGACACACGCAGGCTCTACGGTTGCGATGGATCGGTGGATATCTTCATCGAGAGGATTCCTGCCGACGAAGGGCAGGGAAACTTCCTCACCCGCATGGACGAAAAATTCCGCGCCCGCGAGATCTGCCGCACCCGGACATGGTTCGGAGAAGGGGAAGGGCATTCGGAGATTCTTCCGGACGCCGCACTGGTGGTGGAGCGCGATGATACGTTCGTGCAAACCATCCCGCTCCCGGTGAGGCTGCTGCTGTTCGGCCAGGGGCCGGAGGTTGCTCCGCTGCGTTGGTTCGCCACCGGCCTCGGCTGGCAGATCCACCCTTACGCGCAGCCGGGGCATTTTCCCGAGGACATCCGGGGAGACGGGCAGACCGTCGCCCTGATCATGAACCACCACTTCGGTCGGGATCTTGCCTCGCTGGAACGTGTCCTGCCGCTGGCCTTGCCCTATGTGGGACTTTTGGGACCGCGGCGGCGGCAGGCGGAGCTGCTGGGGCATCTTTGCGACCTACCGAATTTCATTACGGATTCGCTTGCGGCAATCCACGCGCCGGCGGGTCTTGATATCGGAAGCGAGTCTCCCGAGGAGATCGCGTTGTCCATCCTGTCGGAGGTTTCCGCCGTCCTCTCCCAGCGGAACGGCGGTTTCCTGCGCGAGAGGACCTCACCCATTCATCAATCCACCTTGAGAGGAAAAGAAGCATGACCGGAATCGTTATCATCGCCGCAGGAGAGTCCCGGAGGTTGGGCCAGCCGAAACAACTTGTGTTGTGGAAAAGCATACCCTTGATCCGCCACGTCGCACGCGTCGCTCTCGAAGCATCCCTCGGTCCTGTGACCGTTGTATTGGGAGCGGTCGACGAAGAGTGCAGATCCGCTCTTCAGGGGCTTCCGGTCCGTGTTGTCCGGAACCCTGACTGGGCGTCGGGGATGGGCGGCTCCATTGCCATGGGCGTGACTTCCCTGATGGAAAGCAAACTGTCCGATATCATCGTGATGCTCTGTGACCAGCCGTTGATCAGCGCGGACCACCTGAGGAATCTGGAAGAGGAATCGCGGCGCACCGGTTACGGCATCGTCGCCACACGATCCGCCGGAGTGAATGGCCCGCCGGTATTGTTTCCTTCGTCATTTTTCGTCCAGCTCCGGACACTGCGGGGGAATCAGGGAGCTCGCTCGCTGCTTCATGCCGCACCTCTCTTGTCATGGGTGCCGTGTCCGGCCGCCGCATGCGATCTGGATACTCCGGGAGATCTGTTGGAACTGAGACAGCGCGAGGCCGTTTGACTCCCCGCGTTATGCAAGAGTGCCGGTGGGGATATATCTTCAAGCGGAGCGGCGGGCCCTCTTTGCGGCGGTTTTTTTAGCCGCGGGTTTCTTCGCCGCCTTCTTCGCTTTGGGTGGGGATTTGGCGGATGTCGCCGCGGTTTTTTTGAAACTCCGCTCCAGGTAGCCCGCAAGATCGAGCACCTTTCCTTTTGAATCCTCATCGTCTTCCGCGTCCGGTTGTTTCACGTCGTCCACAGTTTCACCGCCTGAGATCTTTTTCTCGATGAATTCCATCAAGGCATCCCGGTATTCGTCATGATATTCATCCGGCTTCCATTTGGCCGTCATTTCATCGATCAGCTTGGTGGCGAGGCTCATTTCCTTGGTGGCGGGTTTCCATGCGCCGTCGGAAGACGAGGGCAGTTCCAGTTTGGCGGAGCTGCGGATTTCCTGCGGGAATCGCAGGAGCATCAATATCAGCACATCATCTCTCACGAACATGGCGGAAAGGTATTCCCGGGTGCGGATGACGACGCGGGATATGCCTGCCTTGCCACTTTTGCGCAATGCCTCCCTTAGCAAGGCATACGCCTTGCGGCCACGCTTTTCAGGCTCCAGGTAGTAGGGCTTGTCAAAAAGAAGGGGATCAATGTCCGCCAGGGACACGAAGTCGGTGATCTCGATGGTTTTCGTCAGCTCCGGCTGGACGGCCTCCAGATCTTCATCGGAAAGAAGGATGAACTGCCCGTCGTCATGTTCATAACCCTTCACCAGCCTGTCCCACGGAACCTCCTCCCCTGTGTCGGCGTTCACCCTTTCATAGCGGATGCGCGCGTGGTTCTTGCTGTCCACCATGTGGAACTGGATGTCCGGCCTCGCCTCCGCGCTTGTCAGCGAGACGGGGATGTTGACGAGGCCGAAGGCGATGGCTCCTTTCCAGATCGAGCGTGGCATGGTGGGGGATGTCTTGCATTTCCCATTCCAAGCCACCGTCGCCGCAACGGCGCGGGATACTCAGTATGGGAGGGGGCGGAATGCAACAACTCCGTCCCACACAGGGGGCGAATTGCACCCGCATCATTCCTGCGGCCTCCGGTATGAAATTTATTGTTAAGTTCCGCCTCCGGACATGCATGTAATCCGTATGCATCTGACAAAAAACCTGCCAATCCCCAATTTCGCGGCCATTGCCGGAGCCGTCTGCCTGGCCTTGACCTCCCTGCCCGGTTTTGCAGCGGACCATTTCACCGACTGGCCCGAGGGTTTCTCGCCGAAGCTGGTCGGAACCCGCGCGACCGACCGTTTCATCGCCAAGCTAAAGGCCAGGGCGGAGTCCGGCAAGAAGGGGGAGATCCGTTATCCTGAGGTGATCAACTGGTATGGCGCGCTGACCTTCGCGAAGGCCAACGGACTTGAGGACAGGGCCAAGGCGTTGATCGAGGCGGCTGATCCTCTTTTCAAGGAGGAAACCCATGTGATGCCTCCTCCGAATCATGTGGACCGGAACGTCCTCGGCTCGCTGGCGGCGGAGATTTTCCTGCAATCCGGAAGCCAGCGCGCCCTGGAGATCGCGAAGAACTATGCGGACATCCAGTGGCTGCCCACCGGGGAGATCATCAGCAAGGGAGCCGCCGAAGCTGGCAAGCCACAGGGAGGATTGAGCTGGCGGTTTGATGAGGATGCGAAGAAATACATGGAACAGGGACTCACCTGGCAGACCCGGTTCTGGATCGATGACATGTACATGATCACCATGGCCCAAGGGCAGGTGTTCCGTGCGACGGGAGACAGGAAATACATCGATCGCGCTGCGAAGGAAATGGTCGCTTATCTGGACAAGCTGCAGGAGCCGAACGGACTCTTCTACCACGCTCCGGACGTGCCGTTTTTCTGGGGACGCGGGATTGGCTGGATGGCGGCGGGGATGGCGGAACTCCTGACCTCGCTGCCGGAGGACAATCCGGACCGCGCACGCATCCTCGAAGGATATCGCAAGCTGATGGCCACGCTCAAGGACACCCAGGGCAAGGATGGCATGTGGCGGCAGCTTGTGGACGATCCGAAATCATGGCCCGAGACGTCGTGCACCGGGATGTTCACCTTCGCGATGGTCACCGGAGTGAAGAAGGGCTGGCTGGACGCGGATGTCTATGGGCCGGTTGCCAGAAACGCCTGGATCGCCTTGGCAGGCTATGTCCATGGGAATGGCGACATCTGCGAGGTGTGCGTGGGAACGGACAAGAAAAACAGCCGCGAATACTACCTGAAACGTCCCCGTGTGTTCGGCGACATGCATGGACAGGCTGCCCTCTTGTGGAGCGCCACGGCATTGTCGAGATAAGAGGGGTTTTTCTAACGGGCCACCGGAAGTGCGGAAGTAATTCCCCGTTTCCGGTGGTGAAATCCATCAAGGAAGCTCTCTGCCACCGGACAGCTTCCACTGCAGAAGCGGAAGCGTCACCTTCGCGCAACCTTCCGCGTTCGGGTGGACTCCATCCTGGACGTAGGATTGGAAGGTCGCGGGCGATCTGCCTTGCAGGGCGGCCCAGTTCGCCTGGTGGTCGATGAGAAGGAGTCCGCGCCCGGCGGCGACGTCGCGATACATCTCGTAGTAGGCGGCGAGGTTGGGGCGGAGGGAGGCGGACTGGTTGCTGCCCGTAGGCGAGTTCCACACGGTGTTCATGGTTTGAAGGATGATTTCCACCTGCGGGTTCTGCTGTTGGATGGCCTGGATCATGGTTTCCAGATTCGTCTTCGCCTGCTGGACGCTGAGGGAAGGAGTGCCGTCGCTGTAGAGAAATGCGTCGTTCATCGCGAACTCGATGAAGACGGTGTCCGGATTGCGGTTGAGGACTTTGGTTTGAAGCTGGGCCAGTCCCTCGGCGGAGTTCTTGCCGCTGAGGCCGCTGTTCACGATGGTGAACTTGTTGGGATATTTCGCGGAAAGCCAGGCGCTCATCTGGCTGACCCATGCGCCGCTGGCGGTGAGGCTGGTGCCGTAAACGACGATGGTGCGGTTCTGTCCGGCGGCGAGAGCGGTGACGAAGGCGGCGGGATCCGAGTGAAGGGCGATCCGGAAGAACCGCTTGCCCGGCTGCTGGGGTGCGACGAGCTGGAAGTTTTCAAAAACATCCGAGGCTGGTCCCATGGTGATGCCGAACCGCAGGAGGGAGGGGGTGTAGACCGGCTGGTGGATATGCAGGTCGAAAATCTCGCCGTCCGAATGCAGGTTGAAATAATCCGGGTGGCTCCGGATGGCATCGAAAAACGTGGAGTTCGACACCAGGGGATTCAGTCCCACTTCCACCTCCCGGATATCGCTCACGCCATCGTCATCGGTGTCGTCATCGGCGGAGACGGGGGCGAAGCCGACGGCGTCCGCGATGACATAGCCGTTCGCCGCCGTGGTCATGATGGTCACGCTCTGGACGCCCTTGAAGAGGCCGAGGAGATTCCATTTTCCGCCGTTGCTTTTCTGGTCCACCAGGATGGTGCGGGTGCCCTTGGCATCGACGACGCGGACGGGCACGTTCGAGGCGCGGTTGGTGTGGGAGGTCCAGCGGAGATAGACGCGCTGGACGCCGGTCACCGATGCGGGCGGTGTGTAGGCCACCTGGTTCGCGCCCTGGCCGGTGTTTCCATCATGGATGTAGTCGCTCCCGATGTATCCCGTGGTGCTGGTCCCGGAGGTCCATGTGCCGGTGACGGTGACGCGCGGGGTGTCCGTATTGTCCACAACGATCTCGGGAGATCCGGCGGAGGGTTCTCCCAGAGCCTGGCCGGCGGCGACCAGCACGGGGCGGAGTTTCGAATAAGGAACCTGCTGCACGTCCAGGTTGTCACGGATCGCGAGGTCCGCTCCAAGCGCGGCGGATTGCGAGAGGATCATGAAGACCGGCTCCATGCGGATGGACCCGAACGCCATGTGGCTCGCGGAGAGGCTCCATGGCACGAGCAGGTTCCGGCACTGGCCGGCTTTCGGAACGATCGACCGGTAGGAAACGGGATAAGGATTCCCCACCGCCATCTGCACGTCCCCCTCGTTTTTCACCACACCGTTCTTCACATGGCGCTGCGTGTGGTGGGAGTCCATGGCGTAGGCCGCCAGGCCGATGGAATCCGCCGCGACCGACTCGCCGCTGCAATGGCGCTGGTTCATCACGTAGTCGGAAACCATGCGGCGCGCCTCGCGCACATAGAGCTGCCACGGCCAGTTGCCGTTGTCGGTGAATTCGTCGGCGGGAAGGCCCCATTGGGAATAATTGGTGCGGATGTTGGACGGTACGCGAGCGTGGTTCTGAAGCGTCCAGATCAGGCCGCGCTGCCAGTTTTCATGCTGCTTGGCGAGGGCGAGCCGCTGGTCGTGGTTCAGGGTGGTCCAGTTCCAGCCGGGGCCGTAATTTTTCCCGATGTAGTCGGTGGAGATGCCGCCGTTGTTGTTCGAGTCGGTCTTGCGGTTCGGCATCAGGTCGAATTTGAAGAATCCCGACGTCTGTCCCGCCTCGATGGCGCGGAAGAGAAGTTCGTAGTCCGCCTCGTTGTAGCCCGGTGGTTTGGGGATCGCCACCCGGTTCGCGGGCACGTCGGTGAGGGCCATGCGGAAACAATAGGCCTGGAGCTTGTCATCGCCGGCTCCGTCGGCACCACCCGCGGTGGCGTTCACCCCCGGAAGCAGGCCGCTGGCGGCATTCCCGGCGGTGACATAGGGATCGATGCCGTTGGGAAGCTGGTTCTTGGTGGCCCTCGCGGATTGGATCCCGCTGTAGTCCTCGCCGTAGGTGGCGTTCGCCTCGCGACCGACCGTGAAGGAGACTCCCGCGCCGGGGAGCAGATCGCCCTCGTAGCTGGCGTCGATGAAGATTTTCCCGGCGAACTCACGGCCATCCTCCAGCCGGATGTGGTCGATTTTCCCGCTGCTGGAAACGACACCGTTGCCGAGATCCAGCCGACCGGTGACGACCGGAACGTTCCGCTCCTGGATCATCGTGAGGAAAATAGACTCCGCGACCTTCGGCTCGAAAACCGAGGCGACCTGCGTGGTGGCGTTGAACGCGGGCCCGCCCTGCCCGGCGTTTCCGTAAGCCGAGCGGGACTGCCAGTTCCATGCGGCGTCATTCTGGTAGTGCTGGTAGACGCGGTGGTAGAACTCGCGGCTGAGGCCGCCGAGGATGGAGCTTTCCCCGAGGTCGGTCCAGCCGAGGCCGCTGGTGGTGAGCCCGCCGAGGTGGGGCGTCGGTGAAATGAGGACGACGGAGCGTCCGGACTTCGCCGCTTGGACCGCGGCGATCACGCCGCCGGATGTGCCGCCATAGACGACGATGTCATAGGACACCGGCGCGGCCGCGGCGTGGGCGGCCATTGCTGTGAGTAAAAGGAAGTATTTCAAGGTATTGCGATTTTGAATCTCGGGAAACGCCGGTGAGGCGGGGGCAAGGGATGGTGGAAATATTCTGTCGGATTACCAAAGCGGTCGCAGATGACACGAATCCGCCCGGCAAGCCAAGGATGGGGTTTCAGGGATGGTTGTCCGGGAGCGTCACACGGAGGAAGTTTTTCCCAACCGGCAGTTCGATCTGGCGGTTGATCGTTTCAAGCATTCCCCACCCGGCGAGGTCCTCGCTTTGCTGGATTTCGAAGATGAGGTTCACCGGGGTACCGGCGGTGCCTTCGAGGACCACACCGCCGTTTCCCAGTCCGAGGATGCCGGAAGCCGTGTAAAGGCCGAACCAGTCCGGATGCGCCTGGATACCGGAGATCAACGCGGCGTCCGACACGGACGGGTCCAGTCCGAGGACCGCCTCCTGGGCATCCGTCAGGCCGTCCTTGTCGATGTCGTCGTCCGGCACCGCGATGTGGGGTGTCACATCGGCGAAAGTCTCTCCAACCCTCAGCTCGTCCACCCGCAGCGTGCTGCCGTCCTGCCCCGCGATGCGTATGCGGTCGAAGTCGAAGTTCGCTCCATCGGTGGTCGCTGCGGCCGTCGTGGGAGTGCCGGAAAGGAGAGGATCGACGAATGTCTCCACGCGGTCCGTGCCGTTCACCCCTCCGGCTTTCGTGAGCTTGAGGACGATCAGATGGGTCGTTCCGAATACCCCGCGCTGGGTGTTCACGTTCGTTCCATTAAGGTTATTGGTAAGATAAATGTTCGCCGTGGTCGTCGTGGTGGGACTGCTGATGGAGAACGTCTGCTGGGTCTGGCGGTAGAACGAGACGCCCTCGAACTTGGTGTTCGCCGAAGGAAGGTTGTAGAGGAATGAGATCCAGACATTGTTGCGGGAGCCGCCGGCGAGCACCCGCAGGTTGCGGGTGGTGGCGGTGCCGGTGGTGTCGGCGGAAAGGCCGCCTGCCTCCAGGATGTTTCCCTTGGAGTCCGTGAAGCCCAGTCCCGTCGTGCCGGTGATGACCGGATTCCCATCCTGATACCAGGCATCCGCCCAACCGCTCCCTCCCGCCTGGGTGGTGAGTGACGAGGCCGCCGTATAGGCGAACGACTCCTGGGCGATCGGCGCGGCGTTGCAGCATAATGGGAGGGTGGCTGCTGCCAGCCATAAAAACGGGTTTTTCATAAGACTGGATCGGCGGTGGAGAGGGGAATGAGGGGTGTGGTTTTCAACGGACTCCGACGCGACGGGGAACACGGGTTTATGCGGTTTGACAGGACCGACTTAGCATCGTTTCGGAAAATAACCCTCCCGCCACCTGATCCTTGTCACGCCAGATGACAGGAGGGGATGCTCGCAAGGAACAGCTCCGGTGGCATGACCGGAGCTGTCTCGTCGGCGGGGCGGCGGGTGATTGGAATCACTGGGCCTCTTCGATCTTCACCCGGAGGAAACCTTTGCCCGGAAGACCTTCGGAAGCATCAAGCCGGAAGCGGCGGTATTCGTAGGCTGCGGGCAGTCCCGACGGACCGGTGGCCGGAGGGGCCTCGCTGGAGGCGCTCGTGGCAAACGCAAGGTCAAGAGAACCCTCGATCGTGTACCGCACGCCGTCCGAGACGGCTGACAATGGCGAACCGGAAAACACGGGGGATCCACCGGCCTTGCGCACCGCGATGGTGAGTGTCAGTTCCTTCTGCGTGTCCGTGTCGGTGTCCTGGATGGCGATCGCATGATAGCCTTTGTCCGTGCCGTTGTCGGGCGAGCCGTTCAGGGCGAACTCCACCAGGTTGCTGACGCCGTCGCCATCCGGATCCGCATTTTTCCCGATGATGGCGGCATTGATTTCACCGGGGAAAAAGCCGCCGATCCATGTCTCAAAAGGTTCCGCAACGTAAACGGCGGTCGAGAGTTTTCCGGTGGCCTCGGTGAACGTCCACTCGATGTCGCCGAGTATCATTTTCCAAATCCCCGAATTGGTGGCGGTTTCCGCGAATGGGGCCGCCCAACTGGTCACGGAGAAGGTGGGGCCGTAGGTGAGGCCCGCCAGTCCGCCGGCTTTCACCAACGTCCACGAGTTGCCGGGAGCAGGATTGGCTCCGGAAACATCGATCCGGAGGGTTCCATCATATTGAAGGCTGCCTGTCCCGCCCACGGAGTTCGTCACACCGTTCTCCAACGGGTAGAGCTGGAGTTCTCCCGCCTCACCGATGATGAGACTGGCTCCCGTGTTGATGATGGTGTCGGCGGTATGGATGTTGTCACCGGTGAGCGTCTGGGGAGCGGTCCCACCGATGACAAGTTTCACGTCGTCCTGGATTTTTCCGGGGAAGCTGCTCGCCGTGGTGGGATTGAGCGTCAGGGTGGATCTTGTTCCTCCGGAATTCCTGACGATCGGAGGATGGTTTCCACCCACACCGCCGAGACCCGCCACCGTTTGATTGAATCCGGCGAGGTCGAAGGTGGGGGAACCGCTCGCACCGGCGGTGTTTCCGACGATCAGGTCCACGGTGGTCGGCAACTTGTCATTGCCGGAGATCACGACGCTTCCACCGTTCGAGTAGATGCGGGTCGGACCGGTCCACAAGCAGGTTCCCGCGATGGTGATGGAATCGAAGAAACCATCTCCGGCGCGGAAATACGGGCTCATGCCGGGAACGGCTTCGGTAATGGTTCCGGTTAGAGTCAGACTGGAGGCGTTCTGCACGCCGATGCGGGTGGTGCCGGAGGTGCCAGGGGTTCCCGAGAGGACGATGTCGCCCGCCCAGGTGTTGTCGGTTCCATGGGCCTGCAGCGCGCCGCGCTGGTTGAAGGATCCGCTGTAGAAATAATTGAGGTTGATGTGGCCCGGGCCTGCGACGGTGATGGTCTGGCCGCTGCCATCGGTGATGCCGCCCGAGAGCACGAAGGTGGCGTCGTTCGCGACGGTGATGCCGCCGGTGGTGTCGTCCGCCACATCCTTGATCACCGCTCCGGCGGCGATGGAGAGGGTGCCGGCATAGGTGTTGCCGGTGTTGGAGAATTTCGCGATACCCGCGCCGCTTTTGGTGATGCTGGCATTGCCCGTGATGCCACCCGCACCGATGAAGGCATAGGCGTTGGTGTCGAAGTCTCCGGTGTTGCTGATGGACAGCGAGAATGGAGAGCGGTTCGCGGTGAGATTGACGGTGTTGATCCCATCCACCGCATCAACGAGACTCGGGAATGCCACCACGGCGGGTTCGGAATAAGCGGTGCCGTTGGTGTTCCAGTTGAGAGCGGTCGTGTCCCAGTCGCCATCACCTCTCGACCAGGTGAAGGAGGTGGGGGAGCCGGTGTTCACGGTGATCTGGATGGATGATCCGGTATCGACGGGAAGCCCGCTGAGCGTGACCCCCAAAGGGAGATTGCCGATGACCGGCGTGCCGCCGCCGGTTTTCGTGGTGTAGGTCAGCAGGGTGATGGTGGTGTTTCCCGGGATGTTGGTTTCACCGAGGTCGATGGCGTAGTTGGCATTCGCATTGAGGGTGCCGATGGCAAGCGCGGGTTGGTTGGCCGCGTTGAATGCTCCGAGGTCGAACTCGAGTCCCGCGCCGGTGTTGAGCGAGACGGAGCCGAGCGAGGATGGGGCGGCGCCTGACGAACCGACCTTGAGACGGGCGGTGCTGTTGACCGTCGTGGCCGTGATGGCGCTGTAGGGGGCGGTGATGGCGAGTTTTCCCGCGTTGACGATGGTGGGCCCGGTGTAGGTGTTCGCGCCGGTGAGCGTGAGGGTGCCCGCTCCTTCCTTGGTGAGTCCTCCGCCGCCGGTTCCGTCCAGCAATGCCTGGGCGAGGACGACGTTCGCGTTGTTTCCGGTGACTCCGTTGGTGTCGATGATCGCGCCGCCGGCTTTGATATAGGCGGAATCCAGGCCCGCCATGAACTGGGCCGCATTCGTGGTGGTGGCCAGCACTTTGAGGGTTCCTCCGTTGAAATTGAATGTCGAGTTGATCGCGCCGCCCGCGGATTCGGTTCCTTGGAAAACACGGCCGAGTGTCAGGGTACCGCCGTCGAGGTTCACGCTGGCGGTGCAGTTGGTGTTCGCGGTTGCGGCGGCCGGGCCGAAGCGCAGGGCTCCGCCGGCGGTCTGGTTGTTGATGTCACCGCTGGTGATGTCGACGCTGGCGGTTGAGAGCTGGCCCGCGGTGTTGTTGCCGATTACGATGTTGCAAACGGCCGAGTCGCCGTTGGCGAAGTTGACGGTGCCTCCTGAAACTTTCAATCGATGGGTGCTGGTGTCGGCTACGGTGGATCCGACCACGAAACTTCTCGAACATGACAACAAGCCGCCGGGTTTCACATCGAGTGTCGTGCCGTTGCGCATCTCGAAGATGCCGGTGCCGGCGTTTTGCAGGACGGCCCCGCCGTTGGGGGTGCCTGATCCCAGGTTTAGGGTGCCGCCGCCGAAGAGGCCCGTCGTTCCGGAGGTGCCGCCCTTCTTGAGGGTGAGGTGGTCGCCCAGGGTGGCGGTTTTGCCGGCTGCGATGGTGATGAATCCGTCGGTGTTGGCGGTTCCCATCGTGATCGTCCGGGCGTTGGCCGCCTGTAGGATGAATCCGGAATTGCTGAAAGTAATGGATGATACCCCCACAGTCTGGCCGGTGGCGATCGGACCACCGACCGTGACCACGTGGGTTCCAAGATCATCCGCCGCTTGGAAGGTCGCGGTGTCTCCCGCCGCCCATGTGGAGTCGGCGGTCCCGGTGTTCCAGTTCGGGCCATCGGTGAGCCATGTGCCGCTGCCGGCGGTGACTGAGGCCCCGTCACCCGGGGTGACATCCCAGATCTTGGGGGCGGCGTGGACGCCGGTGGTGAAAACGAGCAGTGCGAGGAATGGGTTTGTTTTTGATTTCATTGGGTTTGGATCTCTTTAGTTCATTGAAGGGCGGGTCTCCCGGGAATCGGGATGGGCCTGGAGCGGGAAGTGGTCAGGGCACGACATTCAGGCGGAAGAACTTCCTTCCCTCCGCCAGCGGGGCGACGTAGCCGACCGGCAGTTGGATCAGCTGGACTCCTTCGTGTTCTTCGACAGGAGCGTGCCGGGGGAGCACCGGAGTATCGCTCCAGTGAAGGAGGTCTTCAGACTCCTGGACGGAATACCCGAGCCCGGCGGCGGCAGTTTGCCGCTCGAACTGGAAATACAGAGGGGCTCCCTGCGTGTGGATGATGGACGTGCGCGGCCCGCTCTCCCTGCCGCTGAAAAAACGGAGGAGATTGACGACACCGCTGCCATCCGGATCGGCGAACGGCCCCGATATGGAAGGGGTCGAAAGCTGGGTGGGGTTGAAGCGGTTCAAACGCCAGGAATCAAAAGGATTGTCCCGCACGACGATGGTTGCGGAACGGTTTTCCTCCGCCAACAGATAGGAGTCGCGGGTGGAAAGCCGGAGAACGAGGGTCTTCTCCCCCTGTGGCAGGGCCGGGGAAATGGCGGCAAGCGGCAGCTTGAACTCACGCCTGCCCGCAGCGATGGTGACCGATCCGGCGGGTTGCGGTTTCAGTCCGGAGGGATCGGCATTGCCTGAAATTTCGTAGAAAACCTGCAACGGAGCGGCGGTGTCGCCCTCGCGGGTGAAGATGACCGCCGCCGGAATCGTGCCGCCGCGAATGGTGCTCGGAACAGGGGTGGAAATCCCCACCGTAGGCAACTGGTCCACGCGTGTCCACATGGCGGCGTCGGCGATGACGTGGCCGTTCACGCCGGTGTTCGACAGCAAAAGGTTGCCGCCGGTTCCCGCGTTGAAGGAGAAGACACCGATATCGAACCAGACGCCGCCGTTCGCCTGCTGGTTCACCGTGCTGTTGGCCACGCCATTGCCGTGCGTGAGGGTGATGGGGACGTTGGTGGCGCGGTTCGCGTTCGAGTTCCACCGCAGTGAGACCCGGTAGTTCCCGCTTGAGGGGATGACGGGGGTGAAGCGGACGGATTTCTGGCCACGTCCTTCGCCGCCGTCGTGAAGGTAGTTGGTGGCGTTGAAACCGGGGGTCGTGGAGGAAGCTGTCCAGCTGCCCGTGATGACGACCCCGGTGGCATCCTCGGTATCCACGATGGTGCCGGAAGCCGCCGCGAGATCGAGCACCTGACCGTCGGCCCGGAGTGCCGAGGCAAGTTTTTCGTAAGAGACCTGCTGCACGCTGGTGCCTTCAT
This sequence comes from Luteolibacter yonseiensis, assembly GCF_016595465.1. Classification (NCBI taxonomy): domain Bacteria; kingdom Pseudomonadati; phylum Verrucomicrobiota; class Verrucomicrobiia; order Verrucomicrobiales; family Verrucomicrobiaceae; genus Luteolibacter; species Luteolibacter yonseiensis. Next base: position 1,389,327 of record NZ_JAENIK010000011.1, read on the forward strand.
TGATCGCCAGCGCGGCGGCGGTGGCCGCGGACTGTCCCATCGTCATGAAGACCGGTTCCATCCTTGCCGAGCCGAAGGCCATGTGGGAGGTCGAGAGACACCAGGGGACGAGGAGGTTCTCGCATTGGCCCGTCTTGGGGATCAGCGAGCGGTAGGAGATGGGATAAGGGGCGGGCACGGCCGCTCCCACGCCGCCTTCGTTTTTCACCGTCCCGTTGTTGTTGAAGAGTTGGGTGTTATGGGAGTCCATCGTGTAGGCGGCCATGCCCACGGAATCCGGGGCGACCACCGTGCCCGCGCAGTTCTTCGTGGTCATCACGTAGTCGGACACCATCCTCCGGGCTTCGCGGACGTAGAGTTGCGGCGGGAAGTTTCCGGTATCGGTGAATTCGTCCAAGGGCAGTCCCCAGCCGGAGTAGAGTCCCTTAGCTCCTACCTTCGCCAGCACCCGTGGGTGGTTCTGGATGGTCCAGATGAGACCGAGCTGCCAATAGGCGTGTTCTTCGGCGAGCGCGGCCCGTTCCGCATGGTTGAGTGTGGTCCAGTCCCAGCCGGGGCCCCAGTTTTTTCCGATGTAGTCGAGGGAAATGCCGCCTGAATTGTTGGAGTCCGTCTTGCCATTCGGCATGGCGTCCATTTTCAGGAACTGGGTTTGGCCGGTTTCCACGGCTCGCAGCACCAGTTCGAAATCCTCGTCCCTATAGTTCGCGGGTTTCGCGATCATGACACGGTTCGCGGCGTTGTTGGTGAGACACATCCGGTAGCAGTAAGCCTGGAGGTTCCCGTCCGCCGTGCCGTTCGCCGCGACACCCGCCCTGATGCCGGGGAGCAGGCCGCTCGCGGGATTTCCTTTCACCTTGTAAGAATCGAGGCCGGCGACCACTTCGTTACCCGCCGCGTTATACACCCCGTTGATGGTTTCGCCATAAACCGAATTCGCCTCGCGCCCGACGTGGAAACCCACTCCGGCTCCGGCCATTACATCGCCTTCATAGCTGGCATCAATGAACATCTTCCCCCTGAACGCGCGGCCATCCTCGAGTTTGATCGAGGTGATCCGCCGGCCGTTCATCGTCACTCCGCCGGTGAGGTCGAGCAGACCGGTGAAGATCTTCACGGTGGTCTCCGCAAGCATGTCATCGTAGATCTTCGTCGCCACCTTCGGCTCGAAGATGTAGCCAAGCTGGTTCGTTTGATCGAAGGCCGCCATGTGCTGGCCTGCCATCGACTTCACCGAGTTCCAGTTCGGCTGTGCCGCATAGTGGAGATAAACGCGGTGGTAGAACTCCCTGCTGAGTCCTCCGATGATCAGGTTTTTGCCCAGATTTTTTCCCATGTCCGTCCAACCCAGTCCGCTCGTGGTGAGACCGCCGAGGTGGGTGGTGGGAGAGACCAAAGCAACTTTCTTTCCCATTTTCGCGCCGGCCACCGCGGCGGTCACTCCGCCGGAGGTGCCGCCGTAAACGACGACATCGAACTCCTCCGGGTGGGCGGATGCGAATGCGGTGGAAAGCGCGAGAGTGAGAAAAAATACGGAGCGGGGCAGGGAGACGGGTTGCATGGGAAAATCTGAAAAAACCAGGTCTGGCCCAAGGGTTTCATGGGCCGGATCTTGGGGTGGTTCTCAGGGCTGGATCAGGGAAACAGCCGCTCAACCGCGACGGCGGCGCAGGAGGCCCAGCAGTCCGACACCGCCGAGGAGCGCCGCGGAAGGCTCGGGTACCGCGACGATCTGGGCCATGTTCAGGAAGCCCCGCGTTTCTGTCTCGGTGCCGTCCACGGCCACGAACAACGATTGATTCGCAGCGAGCGAAATATTGAAAGCGACGTAGTTCTGCCCATCGGCAAAGCTCTCGTATTGGTTCGTGTAGGCGGCGTTGGTGTAGGTCGTGTTGGCCTGGAATTCCGAGGCCGCCGTGTTGAAGCTGGCAAAGGTTCCGGCCGACGATCCGGTCGTTGCATAGAACGTCATTCCTCCGAGAGTGATGGCGTTCGAGCTGGTGTTCCGCCCCATGAGGTAAACGATGTAGTCACCGGCAGTCAGACCATCGACGCGGAAGCCGATCGCCGAGGCCGTTCCGCCGAAAAAGGCGTCCCTTCCCACGGCGGTGGAGCCGAGCCTGCTGTCTCCATAGATGGATCCGGGAGTGAGCAGGCTTTTACGTCCGCTTGTTCCTCCTCCGCTGCCGGGCAGGGTGAGGGTGGAAACGGCGGTCGAGTAGTCGATGGTGTTGCTACCCGCAGCGGCCTCCTGGCCGAGCGTCAGGGTGACGCCTGTCGCGGTGGTGCCATCGGAATAGCTGAGGGCGGAGTTCGGAGCGGAGGTGGTGATCGTGTTCCAGATTGTCTCTCCCGATCCCACTGCGTTTGTGGCATGACCGGGACTCAGGGTGAGATAACTTCCCGTGGCGACGGGGCCGGGGCTCGCGGCGGTGTTGGATTCGGGAACGCCGGTGTTGATGGCAGGATTGCCGAAGTCGAGCATCAGGCTCGCCGCGGATACGGACTGGGAGGTCCAAACGACGATGGACAAGAGGGTGGAATGGAGGGTTTTCATGAGTTTTGGATTTTCGCCCGGAGTCGGGTTGATCCGGGTGACAGGGACAAATGCGGCTCTCACGATGCAACTTAGCATTCCTCCGGACATTTTTTCCGTCCCGGTGCTAATTTTCCACGCGGTGAATGCATTTGAATGTGACGGATTTCATGCCTACTCCATCATCCATCGACGAAAACGACCACACCACCAAGGTGCAGGGGCTGTTCATCCAGCACCAGCCGGAGATCCGCGGCTTCGTGCTGGCGATGATCCCGAATTTTTCGCTCGCGGACGACGTGATGCAGGAGACGTTCCTGATCGTGACGAAGAAGGCGGCATCGTTTGAAATCGGCACGAGCTTTGCGGCCTGGGTGAAGACGATCGCGCGCTACAAGGCGCTTGAGGCGATCCGGGCGAGGAAGTTTGACACGCTTTCGGAAGAGGTGCTCGAGGCGCTCGGGTCGGAGCCCCACGAGTTTGCCGGAGATACCGACGAGCGGCTCGTCCTGCTGCGCGGCTGCCTTGACCAACTGGCTCCGCAGGCCCGCCGGTCCATCGACTATCGCTATCAGAATGAAAACCTTCCACCCCAGATCGCGAGCCTTATGGGGTGTACGGTGCAATCGGTGAATGTCACGCTTTCCCGTGCGAGGACTTTCCTTCGGGAGTGCGTCCAGCGCAGGATGGCCTCCAACCCCAACCTAAGCCATGTTTGACGGAGACAGACTCGAACGATTGATCTCGGCCCATTTCGATGGTGTGCTGACGGCGGAGGAGCGTGCCGAACTGGAGTCCATGCTGCTTTCGTCCTCGAAGGCGCGGCGGATTTTCCTCGATCACGCGGACTTCCACGGACTGCTGCGCGACCAGGCGATGCAGGCGGGCGGTGTGAGGTGGTTGGAAAAGAAGGCGGAGCCGCGTCGGACGCCTTCCCTTTTCAGGAACCCCGCATGGCTGGCAGCCGGACTCGCCGCGTGCGTGGCGGTCGGGTGGTGGTTTCTGCCGAAGCCGGCAACGCCGCCTGAGACGGCCCGGATCACCCATCCAGCCGATGATGGGGTGGCTCTTCTGTCGATGGCCGTGGATGTCGAATGGAACGGAAGATCCTTTTCCCAAGGGGAGGCCCTGCCGAAGGGACTGCTGAGCATCAGCAAGGGGACGCTGCGGCTGGATTTCTACAGCGGCGTCAGGGTGGTGCTGGAGGGGCCTGCCAGGCTGGAGTTGCTGACGGCGGATCTTGCCAGGCTGGATGAGGGCAAGCTCACCGCCAAGGTCCCGCCACCGGCGCAGGGATTCACGGTGCTGAACGGCAACCTGCGGGTGGTGGACCGGGGCACCCAGTTCGGTATGAGCGTGAACGGTACGGAAAACTGCACGGTGCATGTGTTCGACGGGGAGGTGGAGCTCCAGGGCGAGGTGCCGGAGGCCACAGCGCGGAATTTGTTCGAAGGTGAGGCGGTCTTGATCAACGCCGGGAAGTCCACGCCCATCAGCGCGGACCGTCGTTCGTTCGCGGATCCGGCGGGCATCCTCCAGGCCGCATCGAGGGAATCCGATGCCCGCATGGAAAAGTGGCGGGAGCAATCCGAAGTCCTGCGCAAGGCATCCGGGCTGCTGGCTTATTTTGATTTCGAGGAACTGGACCTCCCGACCATGACCCTGCCGAACAGGGCCTCGGGGGCGAGCGCGGACTCCAACGGCTCGGTGATCGGCTGCGAACCGCTTTCGGGACGCTGGGATCGCAAGGCGGCCCTCGGTTTCGCGAAAACCAGCGACCGGGTGAGATTTCGTGTGCATGGCGCCAGCCCGTCCCTCACGCTCATGGCGTGGGTGCGGGTGGACAGCCTGCCGCTGGACCACAACGCGCTGCTCTCCATGGCCCCTGGCGAGGTGGGGGAAGTACACTGGAAGCTCGACCGTTCCGGACGCATGCTCGTCGGCCTGAGGGCGGACGACAGGCAGGAGTATCAGTCATGGGAGCGCCTCGAAAGCCCCCAGGTGGTCACGCCGAACGACTTCGGTCGCTGGATGCATCTGGCGACCGTGATCGACTCGGAACATGCTGAGATGCGCCACTACGTCAACGGCCGCCAGGTGGCGGACGGTCCTCTCGGCCGGCGGACACCCGTCAAGCTCGGCACGGCGAACCTCGGCAACATCGATTCCACCTGGTGGAACACGCAGCCGGTGCGGAACTTCAACGGCCGGATGGATGAGTTCGCGCTCTTCACCCGGGCCCTTTCCTCGGAGGAAATCGCCGCGATGCGGTGAGCGGGGATGCCGGGTGGAAATCAATGCGAAAGGCGTCTGACACCGGTCAACCCCTCCGCCAATGATTAGTGGGAGTTCGCCGCCGTGCTCGTCTTGAAACCCTTCAACGCCGGTTGGGTATGGAAGGTTTTCGCAAAGCGGTTCCACATGTTGATCATCCCCACCGCGAGGTTGAGGTTCACGAGTTCTTCTTCAGTGAACTGTTGCTGGGCGCGGGCGAAGAGTTCGTCAGACGGGCCGCCTTCGGTGAGCTGGGTGACCGCCTCGGTCCATGCGATGGCGACCTGCTCGCGCTCGCTGAAGACCGGGGTTTCCTCCCACACGCTGAGGAGGTGAAGGCGGGTGGGGTGTTCTCCGTCGGCAAGAGCATCCTCCACGTGCATGTCGATGCAGAAGGCGCAGCCGTTGATCTGTGAGGCACGGAGCTGGATGAGATGCCGCAGGCTTTTTTCCAAGCCGCAGTTCTGAAGGTAATGTTCCACGCCGTGGAGGGCCTTGATGGCTCCAGGACCGTATTTCAGATAGTCGAGTCGTGTGTTCATGGTGATGTTTTTCAGTGGGTGGTTGTCCGGACTGTTCCGGGGACGCACGCATGATGGCTGGAATTCTGGTTTGGTGTGAGATCCGGTTTCGACAAATGGGTGGGACCACTATAATCGGGGCGCATGAGCAGGACGCCCCATCAGATCGAATTGCCGATGAGACCGCCGCAGGGCGGCGAAACACTTTTCGCCTGGCTTTACCGGGAACTGCGGACGGCGATCCTGAGTGGCCGCCTCAAGCCCGGAACCCAGTTGCCTCCGACCCGGACTCTTGCCAGACAATGGGGGATCGCGCGTGGCACGGTGATCCGTGTTTTCGAGCAACTGCTTTCGGAGTCCTATCTCGAGAGCAGGGTCGGGGCGGGGACGACCGTGAACCACAAGCTGCCGGACGATTATTTCAACGCTGCGGCAAAGGCGGAGACTCCCGCGGTATCCGCGGTGAAAGGAAGGCTTTCCTCACGTGGCGTCGGGATGTCCCGGTCGCCCTTCCTGAATCCCGGGGAAATCCGCACCGTGCGTGCGTTCTCCGCCAGCCAGCCGTCGGTGTCGCATTTTCCCCCTGATCTCTGGAGCCGTCTGGGCGCCCGGCGGATGAGGCTCGCCTCGCGCGAGATGCTTCTGGCCGGGGACGTGCTGGGCTACCGTCCGTTGCGCGAGGCCATCGCGGCGCATCTCGGCTCGACCCGTGGGGTGGTGTGTGATGTGGACCAGGTGATGATTGTTTCCGGCACGCAGCAGGCGCTGGACCTGGTCGCGAGGATCACCCTCGATCCGGGCGACGAGGTCTGGATGGAAGATCCGGGCTACCCGGGGGCGACCGGTGTTTTCCGGGCGGCGGGTGCGAAGCTGGTCCCCGTGCCGGTGGACAGGAACGGCATGAAGGTGGCGGAAGGGCTGAGGCGCGCGCCCGCCGCGAAGCTCGCCTACGTCACCCCGGCCAACCAGTTTCCGCTCTGCGTCACGCTGCCGCTGGAGCGCAGGCTCAAGCTGTTGGAGTGGTCCCGGAACACCGGAGCATGGATTTTTGAAGATGATTACGACACCGAGTTCCGTTTTGACGGACGTCCGCTCACCGCGATGCAGGGGCTGGCTCCTGATGGAAACGTGATCTTTTCCGGCAGTTTCAGCAAGATGCTCTTCCCCTCGCTCCGGATGGGCTACCTCGTGCTGCCCCCGCATCTGGTGGAGCCGATGCGCGGCGCGCGGTCGCTCACCGACCGGTTCGGTCCCATGATCGAACAGGCTGTCCTGAGCGATTTCATCTCGGAAGGGCATTTCGGCCGTTACCTGAGGCGGATGCGGCAGATCTACGGCGAGAACCTGGATGTGCTGATGACGGAGTCAGGCCGGGAATGGGGGGATCGTCTGGTGCTCCAGCCCGCACAGGCCGGGCTTCAGACGATCGGCTGGCTGGCGGACGGCCGGGATGATGTGGAGTTCTGCCGTGCCGCCCAAGGATGTGGAGTGGCCGTCCTGCCGTTGTCCGCATGGGCGTTGCGATGGAAGCAGCGGTCCGGCATCCAGGTGGGATTCGCCGCCGTGGGCCAGGAGGAAATTCGACGGGGGGTCCGGGCGCTCGCAACGTTGCTTTGATTCGAAACACATGAAAAAGGAGCGGCGATTCCGGGAATCACCGCTCCTTTGAGAATTCGTTGTCGTGGCTTACAAAACTTCAGTTCGCAGCCTTGATTTCAAGATTGGTGAAGCGGACGTGGGTATCGACCACCCGCACGCCGACGCTGCCGCTGGTGTAGGTGTCGTCTTTTGCGGTGAGCACGGCTTTGCCATCGAGCGAGATTTTGATCTCGGGACCGGATGCGGAGACGGAGAGTTTCAGGTCCGCCTTTGTGTCGATGCTTACCGGGGCACGGGAAATCTCCGTCCACTTGCTGCCATCGGTCTTGCCGAGGACCACCACCTTGTCACGGGGGATCAGTCCGGCGAAGTAGCCTTTCTGGGCGTCGAAACCCACGGATGGGAAGGTCGTGCGGAATAACAGGCCGGCGTCGCGGTCACCCTTGACGAAGCTGAAAGTGGTGGTGGCTTCGAAGTCGGTGAAATTGCCGCCGTCGAGCACGAGTTTTTCGCCGCTGCGATAGGTGTTAACGGGATCCGCCGGAGGTCTGCCGAGCTGCAGGCCGTCCTTGTCGAAATTCATGAATTGGAGGTGTCCGTAGTAGGACAGCTCCTTCGGCTGGCCTTTGGTGAAATCAAGTGACAAAGGCAGGACCGGCTTCGGAACGACCTCGCCGGACGGACGGGGTTGTTCGACACCCGGGGCCACGGGGTTGCCGAAGTTCGGGAAACCCTTGTCATCGAAGGTGAACGGCTGGATGGAAACCGAACGTCGCCAGCCGCTGTTGCGGTCCCTTTTCGAGTGGAAGACGTGCCACCATTCCTTGCCATCCGGGCTTTTTACGAAGCAGCTGTGGCCGACGCCATAGGTCGAGTCGTTCCCCTTGAAAACCGGTTCGGGGTGCTTGGTCCATGAGGCGGGGTCCAGCGGGTCCTGGCCGGTGAGCTCCAGCAGACCCAGCTTGTAGGTGGGCAGCCAGGAGGCGGCGGTGGAGTAGGTCACGAAGGTGCGGCCGCCGTTCTGGAGGATCTGCGGGCCCTCGGCGAGTCCGCGGGATTCCTGTTTCTCCTCGGTGCGCTCCCAAAGGTAGGTGTCGTTCTTGGCAAGCAGGACACGGGGGCCGGCGAGCTCGGTGGGCGACTTCATCGGGGCGATGTAGAGGAACTGTTGGTCGGTGCCGGGGGCGTCCCAGCCGGACCAGATCGCGTAGCGCTTGCCGCCTTGTTCCAGCACGGTCATGTCGATGGCCCAGACGTTCGGGCTTTTGCCGTCCTTGCCGTCGCCGGTCGGCAGCGGGCCGTGGACGGTATAGGGGCTGAGGGGATCGGCGTCGCGCGAGCGAAGGACGTAGGCCAGGTGGTTGGCGTTCTTGCCATCGGAGGCGGCCACGTAGATGTGCCAGTGACCGTCGAGGAAATGGATCTCAGGCGCCCACACTTCCTTGGAATAAGGGCCTTTCTCAGGTGCCGTCCAGACGACGTGCCGGGTGCCGATGGAGGTCAGGCGGTCGGAAATCCACAAGGCGACGCCCTGGTTGCTTTCGGAATGGCACCAGATGTATTTGTCGCCGTATTTCGTGACCCACGGGTCCGCGCCCTCGCTGATCGGGTTGACGAAGGTCTCGGCGGCGGAGGCGGCGAAGCACACGAAGGTGGAAAGGCAGATGAGAAGGGGGCGGAGCAGCATGTGTTTGTCAGGATGGGTGCTGGAGGTTGTTTTTCGGCTGGCGGACCGAAGGCCGGGCCGGCGGGTGGTCTGTTAGATCCCGGAAAATGTAGTTTTGGAGCGGACCGCTGCCAAGGTTCTTTTATCTCGTTTTCCCGCGTCGGGAGACCCATGGCAAAGTGCAATCCCTATCCCGCAACTTGCAATTGTGGTGGGCACCGGAGTTCCGGAGAACCCTGTGTTACCAATGGTTCCGGCTCGCCGCCGGAATGGCACCCGGTCTGCGAGGGGTGGGGAGCAAACCGGCACAGCACCCATAGAAAATGGATACTCCACATTCCTCCGCTTCTCCCCGTCCCGCCCTCATCCCGATGGGAAAACCAAGGATTCATGACGTCGTCATCGCGGGAGGAGGTCCCGCCGGACTCAGCGCCGCGCTGCTGCTGGGCCGTTGCATGCGGGATGTGATCCTGTGCGACGGCGGGAATGCGGAACCCGGGACGTTCCCTTCCACCGGCGGATTTCTCGGGCTGGACGGCTGCAACCCCATCGATCTGATCCGTGTCGGCCGCGAGCAATGCAAGAAGTTCGATACGGTGGCGCACGTGGATTCAAGCATCGGAAATGTGGAGCGCAGCATCACCGGGTTCAGGGTCCATTTCACCGATGGAATGGTTGTTGAAACCCGTAGCATGCTGATCGCCTCCGACCTGATCACCAGTCTGCCGGACATCACCGGTGCCAAGGAATTCCACGGGACGACCTTCCACCAATACCCGCATTGTGACGGCTGGGACCACCGGGGCCAGAAGCTGGCCGTGCTGGGTGGCGGCAACCACGCGGTTGTGCTGGCACTGAAACTCCTTACCTGGAGCGATCAGGTGACGCTCTTCACGAACGGTGAAAGCATCTGCAATTCGTCGCGCCAGCATCTGGCTGAAAAAAGGATCCGCGTCGAAACCCGGCCGGTCCGCGCTCTCGAGGGCGAGGGAGGCATTCTCAAGCAAGTGCGGATGGCGGACGACGGAGCCGTCGACTGCGAGGCGCTTTTTTACCCGACGCCCGCCATGCCACATTCGGATCTGGCGGCCCGTCTTGGTTGCCACCCCGGCCATTCGGGACGGAACAGCCATTCACAAACCGGCTGCGGCACGGCGGTCCAAGGCTTGTTCATCGTCGGAAATCCTTCCCGCCCGGCGGAAATGGCCATCATTTCCGCAGCGGAAGGCGTCAAGGCCGCCGAAGCGATCCATCAATGGCTTTCCCAAGCCGACCAATCCTATCTCGCTGTCAAAATCGCATAACCCCATGGACCAACAACTCGAACGCTATCTGAACGATCATCTCGCAGGCTCTTCCGGAGCCATCCTGATGATCCAAAATTTTGCCGAAACCGTGGAGCATCCCGAAGCACGGGATTTCTTCATCAAGCTCAAGCAGGATGTCGAAAACGATCGCGAGCTGCTCAAGCGCCTGCTCGAAACCGCCGGGATGCGATCCAGCACGGTTTTGAATGTCGCGGGTGATCTGACCGCCAGGGTGGGTTTTCTCAAGCTGATGTGGGAGGGATTCGAACCGGGCAAGCTCGGCTTGTTCGAAGGGTTGGAAATGCTGGCACTGGGGGTCCAGGGAAAGCGTCTGTTGTGGCTCGCGCTGCAGGAAATCTCGGCATGGTACCCGGAATGGAGCGATGTGGATTTCCGGGAACTCGAGCTGGAAGCCATCAAACAACGGGACGGAGTCGAATTCTGGCGTATCGAAGCCGCGAGGGACGCGCTGCCGGACATCGACCGCCGCACCCGGGCATTGGAGAAGGTGGGATGACGAACATCTGCGAGGACACCTGATGGGGAGGTTTCCTGAGCATTGTGAAGAAGAGAAAGAGGAATTTTCTGAAGCTGTCGTCACCGAAGATTGCGGCCCTCACCCTTGACGTTGAAGTGGATCCCGGTAGCTTCAATGAAATTTTGGGTGAAAAAATCATGAAAAAAACCGCATCTTCATCTTCCCCACGTCGTTCTCCATCAGTGGCCGCCCCTGTTGCGGAGCTGCAGGAGGAAGGGGATTACAAGGTTCTTCTCGCAGCCCTCACTTCGTTCAAACGCGGAGATTTCACCGTCCGTCTGCCCGAAGACTGGACCGGTGTGGCCGGAAAGGTCGCGGATACGTTCAACGAGGTCATCACCCGCAACCAGGAGATGGCGAACGAACTGGCCCGCATCGGCGAGGTCGTCGGTGTGGATGGCCGGATCGGCCAGCGGGCTTCCTTGGGCGAGGTCCAGGGGTCGTGGAGCGCCGCCATCGGCTCGGTGAACAGCCTTGTGGCGAACCTCGTCCAGCCGACCAGCGAGATGGCCCGCGTCATCGGCGCGGTCGCGAAAGGGGACTTGTCCCAAACCATTTCCACAGAGATCGACGGTCGTCCGCTCAAGGGGGAATTCCTCCGCACCGCCCGCACGGTGAACACGATGGTCGAACAACTTGGCGGATTCGCATCGGAAGTGACGCGGGTGGCCCGCGAGGTGGGCACCGAGGGTAAACTCGGCGGACAGGCGAAGGTGAAGGGAGTGGCGGGAACGTGGAAGGACCTCACCGACAACGTGAACCTCATGGCTGGAAACCTGACCGCACAGGTGCGGAACATCGCGACCGTCACGACGGCGGTGGCGAACGGAGACCTGACCAAGAAGATCACCGTCGATGTCCGCGGGGAATTCCTCGAACTGAAGGACACGGTCAACACCATGGTCGGCCAGCTCCGCTCGTTCGCATCGGAAGTGACCCGGGTGGCCCGCGAGGTGGGAACCGAGGGGGCGCTCGGCGGACAGGCGCGGGTGGAAGGGGTTTCCGGAACGTGGAAGGACCTCACCGATTCCGTGAACTCGATGGCGGGCAACCTCACCTCGCAGGTGCGGAACATCGCCGCGGTGACCACTGCGGTTGCCAATGGCGACCTGTCCAAGAAGATCACCGTGGACGTCAAAGGCGAGATCCTCGAGCTGAAGAACACCATCAACACCATGGTGGACCAGCTCGGATCGTTCGCATCGGAAGTGACGCGGGTGGCCCGCGAGGTGGGAACCGAAGGAAAACTCGGAGGCCAGGCGAAGGTGTCCGGTGTGGCGGGAACGTGGAAGGACCTCACCGATTCCGTGAATTCCATGGCGGGCAACCTCACCGCGCAGGTGCGGAACATCGCGAACGTGACCACCGCCGTTGCGAACGGCGACCTTTCCAAGAAGATCACCGTGGATGTGAAGGGCGAGATCCTCGAACTGAAGGACACCATCAACACCATGGTGGACCAGCTCCGGTCGTTCGCGTCGGAAGTGACCCGGGTGGCCCGCGAGGTGGGCACCGAGGGAAAACTCGGCGGCCAGGCGGAAGTGTCCGGTGTGGCAGGAACGTGGAAGGACCTCACCGACAACGTGAACATGATGGCGGGCAACCTCACCGACCAGGTGCGGAACATCGCGGACGTGACCACCGCCATCGCGAAAGGCGACCTTTCCAAGAAGATCACCGTGGATGTGAAGGGCGAGATCCTTCAGATGAAAAACACCATCAACACCATGGTGGACCAGCTCAGCTCGTTCGCGGACGAAGTGACGCGGGTGGCCCGCGAGGTGGGATCGGAAGGAAAGCTCGGCGGCCAGGCGGACGTGCGCGGCGTCGCGGGAACGTGGAAGGACCTCACCGACTCCGTGAACTTCATGGGAGGCAACCTCACCGCACAGGTGCGGAACATCGCCGAGGTGACCACGGCGGTGGCCCGTGGCGACCTTTCCAAGAAGATCACCGTGGATGTCAAAGGTGAGATCCTCGAACTGAAGAATACCATCAACACCATGGTGGACCAGCTCGGATCGTTCGCATCGGAAGTGACGCGGGTGGCCCGCGAGGTGGGAACCGAAGGAAAACTCGGCGGTCAGGCCGAGGTGTCCGGTGTGGCGGGAACGTGGAAGGACCTGACGGACTCCGTTAACTCGATGGCGGGCAACCTCACCGACCAGGTGCGGAACATCGCGGACGTGACGACGGCGGTGGCGAACGGCGACCTTTCCAAGAAAGTCACCGTGCTTGTCCGTGGCGAGATTCTCCAGCTCAAGGACACGGTGAACACCATGGTGGATCAGCTCAACTCCTTCGCATCGGAAGTGACGCGGGTGGCCCGCGAGGTGGGAACCGAAGGAAAACTCGGCGGCCAGGCAGAAGTGCGCGACGTGGCGGGAACGTGGAAGGATCTGACGGACTCCGTGAACTCGATGGCGGGCAACCTCACCAACCAGGTGCGGAACATCGCGGACGTGACCACGGCGGTGGCCCGTGGCGACCTTTCCAAGAAGATCACCGTGGATGTCAAAGGCGAGATCCTCGAGCTGAAGAACACCATCAACACCATGGTGGACCAGCTCGGATCGTTCGCGGCGGAAGTCACCCGGGTGGCCCGCGAGGTGGGCACCGAAGGAAACCTCGGCGGCCAGGCCGAGGTGAAGGGCGTGGCGGGAACGTGGAAGGACCTGACGGACTCCGTGAACTCGATGGCGGGCAACCTCACCGACCAGGTGCGTAACATCGCGAACGTCACAAAGGCGGTCGCCGCCGGAAACCTTTCCAAGAAGATCACGGTGGACGTGCGCGGGGAAATTCTCGAACTCAAGGACACCATCAACACCATGGTGGACCAGCTCCGGTCATTCGCATCGGAAGTGACGCGGGTGGCCCGCGAGGTGGGCTCGGAAGGGGCTCTCGGCGGTCAGGCGCGGGTGGAAGGCGTCTCGGGAACGTGGAAGGACCTCACCGACTCCGTGAACTTCATGGCCTCGAACCTCACCACCCAGGTGCGGAACATCGCGGCGGTGACCACTGCGGTTGCCAATGGCGACCTTTCCAAGAAAATCACCGTGGATGTCAAAGGCGAGATCCTCGAACTCAAGGACACGGTCAACACCATGGTGGACCAGCTCAACTCCTTCGCATCGGAAGTGACCCGGGTGGCCCGCGAGGTGGGCACCGAAGGGAAACTCGGCGGACAGGCCGAGGTGAAAGGCGTGGCGGGAACGTGGAAGGACCTCACCGACTCCGTGAACTCGATGGCGGGCAACCTCACCAACCAGGTGCGAAGCGTGGCCAAGGTCGTTACCGCGGTCGCGAAAGGCGAGCTGAACCAGAAACTCATGGTGGAGGCGAAGGGCGAGATCGCCGAGCTCGCGGACACCATCAACAGCATGACCAGCACGCTCGCCACCTTCGCCGAGCAGGTCACCAGCGTGGCGCGCGAAGTGGGTGTGGAAGGAAAACTCGGAGGCCAGGCACACGTGCCGGGTGCCTCCGGAACCTGGCTGGACCTCACCGACAACGTGAACCAGCTCGCCGCGAATCTCACGACCCAGCTCCGTGCCATCGCGGATGTGGCGACGGCGGTGACGAAGGGTGATCTCACCCAGAGTATCCAGGTCGCCGCCAGCGGCGAGGTCGCCTTCGTAAAGGACAACATCAACGAGATGATCCGCAACCTGAAGGACACGACCTCGCGGAACGAGGAGCAGGACTGGCTGAAAACCAACCTCGCGAAGTTCACCCGGATGCTCCAGGGCCAGAAGGATTTCCTCACCGTCGGCCAGCTCATCCTTTCGGAACTCGCGCCGGTCGTTTCCGCCCAGCACGGGATCTTCTACATCATGGACAGCGAGGCGAGCGAACCCGAGCTCCGCCTGCTCGCCAGCTACGCCTACAGCGAGCGGAAGAACGTCAGCAACCGCTACCAATTGGGAGAAAGCCTTGTCGGCCAGGCCGCGCTGGAAAAGCAGCCGATCCTGCTGACGAACGTCCCGAGCGACTACATTCATATCAGCTCCGGTCTGGGGCAGGCCCCGCCGCTCAACATAATGGTGCTGCCGATCGTTTTCGAAGGAAACGTCAAGGCCGTCATCGAGCTGGCGTCGTTCGAGCGGTTCAGCGCCACGCACGAGGCGTTCCTCGGCCAGCTCGCGGAGAGTATCGGCATCGTGCTCAACACCATCAAGGCCAGCACGCTTACGGAGGATCTTCTCAAGCAGTCGCAGTCCCTCGCCGGCGAACTGCAGAGCCGTCAGGAGGAGCTGGAACAGACCAACGAGGAGCTTCAGGAGAAAGCCGCCCAGCTCGCGGAACAAAACGCCGAGGTGGAACGCAAGAACAGCGAGGTGGAACAGGCGCGGATGGCGTTGGAAGGAAAAGCGAAGCAGCTCTCCCTCACCTCCCGCTACAAGTCCGAGTTCCTCGCGAACATGTCGCACGAGCTCCGCACGCCGCTCAACAGCCTGCTCATCCTGGCGGACCAGCTCGGCTCGAACTACGAAGGAAACCTCACGCCCAAGCAGGTCGAGTTCGCCCGCACCATCCTCGGCTCCGGCCGCGACCTGCTGCGCCTCATCAATGACATCCTCGACCTCTCGAAGATCGAGTCCGGAAACTTCACGGTTTCCGTGGCGGAGGTGAAATTGAAGGATCTCTACGAAAACATCGACCGCACCTTCCGCCACGTCGCGCAGGAGAAGGGGATCGATTTCATCTTCGACGTCGCCGCCAACCTGCCGGACACGATTTTCACGGACGAACAGCGGCTCGACCAGGTTCTCAAGAACCTCGTTTCGAATGCGCTCAAGTTCACGGACCGTGGCCGCGTCACCTTCAAGGTCGCCGCGGTGAATTCCGGCTGGAGCACGGATCGCACGCTGCTCTCGGGGGCTTCCCAGGTGCTGGCTTTCACCATCACGGACTCGGGGATCGGAATCCCGGAGGACAAGCAGATGGTCATTTTCGAAGCCTTCCAGCAGGCGGACGGCAGCACCAGCCGCCGCTATGGCGGCACCGGCCTCGGCCTCGCCATCAGCCGCGAGCTTTCCCGTCTGCTGGGTGGGGAGATCCGTGTGGAAAGCCAGGAGGGCAAGGGGAGTTCGTTCACTCTCTACCTGCCCTACCGTCCGGCGGGCGCGACGGACGAGTCCATCAACGCCCAGCGGAACCTCCTCGGGCAGATCTCGGACGAAGACCTGCGCAACGATCACACCGTTCAGGAAACCACCTTCTCCGACGACCGCCAGAACCTCACCCCCGGAGACAGCGTGGTGCTGATCGTGGAGGATGATCTTCCTTTCGCGCAGCTGCTGCTGGACACGGCCCGCGCGCAGGGACTGAAGGGTATCGTGACATCCCGCGGCTACAAGGCGCTCGCCTATGCCCGCGAGTTCAGCCCCATCGGCATCACCCTGGATGTCACCCTGCCGGATGTCAGCGGCTGGCGCGTGCTGAACCGTCTGAAGAGCGATCTGGCCACCCGCCACATTCCCGTGCTCGTGGTATCCGCGGACAGGGAACCCGAAAACGCCCTCAAGCAGGGAGCGTTTTCCTACTATCACAAGCCGCTGGAACAGGACGAGATCGTCTCCGTGTTCGAACGCATCCGGGATTTCCAAAAGACTCCGCACGGGACGCTCCTGGTGGTGGAGGACGACGAACTCCAGCGTGACCAGATCCGCGAACTCATCGGAAACGGCACCGCCAAGCTCACGCTGGTGGAGACCGGCGAGCAGGCGCTGGAAGCCCTCGCCGACCAGCGGTTCGACTGTGTTGTCATCGACCTCCTCCTGCCCGACGTTTCCGGTTTCGATCTCATCGAGCAGGTCCGCAAGCTCTACCCGCAGCTTTCCATCATCGTTTACACGGCGAAGGTTCTCGATGCGGAGGAGGAACGGCGTCTCAACCACATGGCGCAGACCATCATCGTCAAGGACGTTCGCAGCCCGGACCGTCTCTACGACCAGGTCGCGCTCTGGCTCCACCGCGAGGTTTCGCAACTCCCCGCCGCCGGGCGCGAGATCATCCAGCGCCTGAATGACCCGAACTCGCTTCTGGAAGGGAAGAAGGTGCTCATCGTGGATGACGACATCCGCAACATCTTCGCGATGACCAGCCTGCTGGAACGCCAGAAGATGGTGATCCTCTCCGCGGAGCGCGGCCAGCACGCGCTGGAGATCCTGCAGGAGGTGGAGGACATCGACGTGGTGCTCATGGACATCATGATGCCGGAAATGGACGGCTACGAGATCATGAGCGCCATCCGGAATCTCTATGGATTCAAGGAACTTCCGATCATCGCCCTCACGGCGAAGGCCATGAAGGGCGACCGCGAGAAATGCATCGAGGCCGGAGCCTCCGACTACATTTCCAAGCCCGTGGACACGGACCGTCTCCTCTTGTTGTTGCGGACCTGGCTTTTCCGCTGAATATCCCGGACATTCACCTCCGCATCATTCATGGAAGAATTCTCAGACAAGGTCCGCATCCTGGTGGTGGACGACCGCCCGGACAAGCTGCTCGCCCTCAGGTCGATGTTGGGCCAGTGGGAGGAGAATCTTGTCTGTGTGAGATCCGGGAACGAGGCGCTGCGGGAAATCCTGAAGAGGGATTTCGCGGTGATCCTGCTGGATGTGAACATGCCGATCATGGACGGCTTCGAGACCGCCGCACTGATCCGCAAGCGCCAGCGCTCGGAAACCACGCCCATCATCTTCATCAGCGCGGTGAACGACGCGGAAACCCACGTATCGCGCGGCTACTCGCTCGGAGCCGTGGACTACATCCTCACCCCGGTCGTGCCGGAGATCCTGAGGGCGAAGATCGCCGTGTTCGTGGATCTCTTCCGCAAGACCGAGCAGGTGAAGCACCAGGCGGAGGAGCACGCGAAGTTCCTGCAGGAGCAGGCGGCACGCCTGGAGGCGGAGGCCGGGCAGGAACGCTTCGCCTTCCTCGCGGAGGCGGGCATCGTCCTGGCTGGTTCGCTGGACATGCAGGTCACTTTGGAAAACCTCGCCCGGCTCGTGGTTCCACGGCTGGGACATTTCTGCATCGTCAACCAGTTGGATGAGGACGGCGAACTGAAACAGATCGCCGCGGCGCATCGCGATCCCGAAAAGGAACGGCTCCTGCTTGACCTGGAATATCCGAAACGGGGCGAGACCCTCCACGCCGCCCTGCGCGTCATCGAGTCGCGCCAGCTCGAATATCAGAACGATCTGGACGAGGGAATGATCGACTCGCTTTTTGCGGGTGTTTACCGGAACGCGGTGAAGGAGCTCGCGCCACGCGCCTACATCGCACTCCCGATCATGGCCCGGGACAACATCATCGGGTCCATCACTATGGTCCGGACCGGGGATGATGCCTCGTATTCCCCTGCTGAAATCTCCCTCGCCACCGTGCTCGCCCAGCGGATCGCCTTCGCTCTCGACAACGCGTCGCTCTATCTGGCCGCGCACCGCGCCAAGGAGGAAGCTGAAGCCGCGAACCGGGCGAAGGACCGCTTCCTCGCGATGCTCAGCCATGAGCTCCGCACGCCTCTGACGCCCGTCATCACTTCCATTCTCAATCTGGAGGCGGACGAATCCGTCCAGCCACAGGTGAGGCAGGCGCTCCAGGTCATGCGGCGGAACGTGGAGCTGGAATCACGGCTCATCGATGACCTGCTGGATCTGACACGGGTGGGCAGCGGCAAGATCCATCTCAACATCGAAACCGTGGACGCCCAGTCCCTGTTGGAAAACGCGGTGGAGATCTGCCGGCCGGACATTGCTTCCAAGTCGCTCTCCCTCACCTTGCGCCTGCAGGCGGAGGATTCCCATGTCGAGGGGGATCCGGCGAGGATGCAGCAGATTTTCTGGAACCTCATCCGGAATGCGATGAAGTTCACCCACCAGGGTGGCATTTCCGTCCAAACCCACAACCAGGACGGACGTTTCCACATCCAGATCAGCGATACCGGAATCGGTATGGAAAGCGAGCTCATCGAGCGGATTTTCAAACCCTTCGAGCAGGGGGAAAACGGCCGTTATGGGGGGCTGGGTCTGGGACTGACTATCACCAGCTCGCTCGTGGATATTCACGAGGGCGAGATTTCCGTGACAAGCGGGGGCCCGGGAACGGGTTCCACCTTCTCGGTGAGTTTCCCCATCGTGGCGGCTCCTACGGAAAAGGACCCGGCTTCGGCCTCACCGTCTCAGGGATCCGTGACTCCGCTGCGCGTGCTGCTGGTGGAGGATCATGCCGACACGAACGAAACCCTCACCATGTTGTTGAAGTTGCGCGGCTATTCCGTGGTTTCCGCCATGAACGTGCGCTCCGCCGTTGAAATCGCCAACGAAGAGGAATTCGACGTCCTCCTCAGCGATCTCGGCCTGCCGGATGGCGAGGCGAAGGAGGTGCTGCAGGTGGTGGCCAGCCGTTACGGCACCATTGGTATCGCGCTCAGCGGCTTCGGAATGGATCATGACATCCAGGCTAGCAAGGAAAACGGTTTCAGCCACCATCTGGTGAAACCGGTGCAGGTGGGTCGTCTGGATGCGTTGCTGCGGGAGATTTCCGCCAATCTGGCCGCCTGTGAGTGAGAGATCGGCTGTCTTGATGCGAGGATTGTGGGGGATGATGAGGATCCGGAGGACCTTTTGACGCGGAATCACGAAGTTTTCCCTGCGACTGGATACCCGGAGATAACTACCTGAGCTTTTCCGTTGCCAGCAGGGCCGGACCTGTTCATCAGGTCCCATGGATCGGACTAAAAAAAGGCGGTGTGGGTAATGGTCCTGAGGATTGGAATCCCTGTTTTTGGATAGAAGGAGGAGGGATGAATCCGTCTCCATCACCCTGACCGGGCGGTGCGGTGGGATCGGTTGGTGGAATCCGGACTTGGAGACAGGATGTTTTCATAAGGCATTTATTTTTAGTTTTTTGAAAGAAATCGAGAAGCGGGCTTTTTGCACGATGATGTCAGTCATTCCTAAAAAAATTGCGCAAAAATCCTGCAAATTAAGCAGGTTTTTATTTGAGTTCTAACAGATTTCTAACAAAAATGCTTGAGTTTCGTGAGAATTTAGGAAACGCTGAAATTCAACTAAGACAAGATTTTAAGTCTCCTTGTCCGTTTCTCCCCCAGATCACTTCACTCTCCCTCTCTCTTTCCCGATTTTCCTGTCCGCATGACACCGGCACGGTCCGGATGTCTTTCCGAGTTCTCCAACGTTTTCACCTCCCCATGAAACTTTATCGACACAACATATTCGCCGCCAATATTTTATCAGCCTTAACCATCGGCGGAGGCTGTCTCATGCCGACCGGCATGGCCCAGAATGGCTCCGCCGGAACTTCTGGAAATGTGTTGGCTCAAGGACAGACCGGGCTGAATGCCGGAGTCGTGACCGGTGGAGTGGGAGGAGCTGGCAATACCGGAGTTTCGGGGCTGGCCGGCGGTATTGGAGGAGCCGGGGCGAAAGGAAATGATGGTGCGGCGGGAGCGAATGGGAGCAATGGCACGACGGGAGCAAACGGCGTCACCATTTCCCAAGCGCAGAACGGTGCGAATGGCACCACCGGGAAGAATGGAAGCGCCGGAGCCACGGGCACGGCGGGTTCGGCCGGGACCAAGGGCGAGAGCGGTGCGACCGGGACGACCGGTACCACAGGTGTCGTTGGATTGGATGGAGCGTCGCTCGGTGTCACAGGGCATGGAACCAACGGCTCCGTGGGAACGACGGGAACCGCCGGTCTGTCAGCTGTGGGAGCGAACGGTCTGACCGGAGCGAATGGTCCGAACGGTACGAAGGGGACCAACGGTGGTTTGGCCGCCACTGGAGGAAACGGTGCGGCGGGTGGATCCGGATCCGGTGGGACGGACGGATTGGTCGGGAATGCGGGCACGGGAGGTTCGCTCGGTGGCACGGGATTTGCCGGATCGGTTGGCGGAACCGGAGTGACCGGTTCCACAGGCGGCACGGGAAGCGCCGGTGAAGCGGGTGAGAACGGAGCCGCTGGCGGCAATGGCGTTCGGGGTGCCGACGGCGCGGGTGGACTTGTCGGAGCCGATGGGACCGCCGGGGCGAACGGCCTTGCCGGGGCCGACGGAACGAAGGGGGCCGCTGGCAGCGCCGGAACCAAGGGCGCGGATGGCGGGAATGGAGGAAACGGCGGAGCTGGCTACTTGGTTGGTAAAAATGCGGTTTTAACAAATCAGGGTGCCATTGTCGGCGGTGCGGGATCCGTCGGCGCGAATGGTGGTACCGGCGGTGCCGGTGGCGACGGCGGAGCTGGAGGTGCGGGTGGTGCCGGAGGTGTTGGCGGCACCGGCGGTGTCGGTGGAACCGGCGGCAATGGTTCGGCTGGCGAGGCGGGTGGTAATGGCGGCACAGGGGGGAACGGCGGAAATGGCGGCACCGGAGGAACGGGCGGGGTCGGAGGAATCGGAGGAGCCGGCGGCGATGGTGGCACCGGCGGTACTGGCGGCGGCGGCGGAGCCGGCGGAAACGGCAGCGCGGGCGGAAACGGCGGCACCGGAGGAACGGGTGGCGTGGGCGGTGCCGGAGGTGACAGCATTGGCGGACACGGGGGGAATGGAGGAAACGGCAAGAGTGGTGATGCGGGCGATGACGCGGTCCCCGGATCAGGAGGAAGTGGTGTGGATGGTGCGAGCGGCGGAAATGGTGGAAATGGGGGTAACGGCGGAAAAGGTGGCGTCGCTGGCAACGGTGGTGCCGGAGGCGTCGGCGGGACTGGCGGCAACGGCGGCAAGGGAGGGGACGCGGGCAATGGCGGCTTGGGCGGAACGGGAGGCATCGGTGGCCAGGGCGGAATCGGTGGTGCCGGCGGCATCGGAGGAACGGGAGGAATCGGCGGTCACGGCGGAAATGCCGGGAACGGAGGAAACGGTGCGAATGGCGGTAACGGCGGCAGCGGGGCCAACGGAGGCTCCGGCGGAGCGGGCGGTATCGGTGGTCGCGCCGGAAACGGTGCCTCGGGAGGCGACGCGGGCAACGGTGGTGCCGGAGGAAATGGCGGGAATGGCGGGAATGGCGGCGTGGGAGTTGCTCTGGACAAAGGGGCGACATTGCGGAATTTCGGAACGATCTCCGGTGGCATCGGTGGTGTCGCAGGACTTGGTGCGGGTGGTGGCTTGGCTGGCAAGGCGGGGGCTGGCGGTGCGGGTGGCATCGGCGGAGCTCTCGGAGCCGGAGGCGCGGGTGGAATAGGAGGAACCGCGGGTGCCGGCGGCGTCGGTGGTCTGGGAGGAAGCGCGGGAAGTTCGGGTTCCGGTGGGCTGGGCGGAGCCGGAGGGCTCGGCGGCGGCGGCGGTCTCGCGGGGACGGGCGGTTCCGGGGGAACCGGCGGTTCCGGGGGCACCGGAGGTACCGGCGGCACGGGAGGAAACGCAGGCGGTGGCGGTGCCGGAGGCCTTGGTGGCACCGGAGGAACCAGTGCTGGCGGATCCGGAGGCAAGGGCGGTCTCGCGGGAACCGGAGGCAAGGGAGGAGCGGGAGATGATCCCGGAGAGGATGGGGAAGATGGCGTGGACGGAGTGGCGGGAACCAACGGCACGAGCGGAACCGCAGGCACTCAAGGCGGTCATGGAATTTCAGGGGGAACCGGCAACGCCGGTACCGCGGGAACCAATGGAACGTCAGGCACGAATGGAGCCAACGGAGTCAAAGGTGCGGATGGCCTGGCCGGTATGGCGGGTAGCCAAGGTGTTTCCGGAAACAGCGGAGCCGACGGACTCGCGGGCGCGACCGCCAGTGCGGGAACCACAGGCCTGGCGGGCGGCTCGGGTAGCAACGGAGCCGTCGGTACCAAGGGGCTCGACGGCGCCAACGGACAATCCGGAACTGCGGGAAACGCGGGGGCTGCCGGAACGAACGGAGCATCCGGCACGGCGGGCGGAACCGGTCTCGGCGGTGTGGGTATCGTCGCCAACGGAAACACCACCGTCATCAACGACGGCACCATTTCGGGCGGGCTTTCAGCCGACGGCCTGACCCGGGCGAATGCGATTGAATTCACGGGAGGAGGGAACCGTTTGGAAATTCACGCCGTCTCTTTCATCAACGGCAAGGTGGTCGCCTCTCAAACCGGTTCCGGATTGAATGCCGGTCCTGCGGCGGTCGGTGCCGCGAGCGGCGTTGGAGGAGACACACTCGCCCTCGGCGGAGATATCAACGATACTTTCGACATTTCAAAAATCGGCGACCAATTCGTCAATTTCAGCCAGTTCGAAAAAACGGGAGACAGCACTTGGACGCTCACCGGAACGACCGGCGAGGTCACTCCTTGGAAACTCGCCGGAGGCATCCTGTCGGTTTCCGAGGAAGGGAATCTCGGCGATGCCGCGGGTGGACTGACCTTTGACGGTGGCACGCTGCGGATCACCGGAACCACCTATGACACCACCGGTCGCACGATCACACTGGCGGATGGAGGGGCGGGTCTCGATATTGCCAATCCTTCGCATACCTTCACCCTCAGCCAATCCATCACCGGCACCGGAGGGCTGACGAAATACGGCGATGGCACCCTGGTCCTCAATGGGATCAACACCTACACCGGCTTGACGAAGATCAGCGATGGCACCTTCATCCTCGGGGATTCCATCGGCAGCAAGAACGCCTTCCTCGGAGGAAGCGTTTCCATCGACCATGGCGGAACCTTCGGCGGCTATGGTAAAATCAACGGAGATCTCGCCAACAACGGCACCATCTCCGCGGGATTCCCCGCGGGCAGCATCGGCAGGATGTCCATCGGCGGCGACTACGTCCAAGGAGTCAATGGAACGCTGGTGGTCGATGTCAACCAGACGACCTTGGAAACAGACAGGCTGGTCGTCGGCGGCACCGCGACATTGGCAGGGGCCATCCACGTCAACGCCGTCGACAACAGCGCCTGGCGGACCTCCCATGTCATCGTCGATGCGGCGGGCGGCGTGACCGGCACATTCAGCACGATCACGGACAATTATGCGAACATCGATGTCGTGGCGACCTACAATTCCAATACCGCGGTCATCGACCTGATCCGGAATGACATCAAGTTCGGTGTGATATCCGGCCGGACCCACAACCAGCACTCGACCGCCGTCGCCTTGGACGGACTTCCCCGGGATGGGGCGATCTATCGGAACATCATCCTCGCCGGTGAGGCGAACATCGGAGATTCCCTCGACCAGCTTTCCGGAGAAATCCATGCGGATGTGGGGTCCGTGTTTCTGGCGTCGGAACGGGTCACCCGTGGAATCCTCGCTGACAACATCCGGGACACCGTCCGCGATTCTCGCGAAAGCGGCGTGAGAAAATCCTATGTCGCCGATTATGGAGACAGCAAATCTTCCGCCGGCGGATCCGCTTCCTCCTTCCGGCAAACCCAGTTCGATTTCTGGGCCGAGGCGGTGGGGGACGAGCTTTCGCTCAAGAGTGACGGCAACGCCGCCGCCACGGATCAGAACCTCGCGGGTATTTTCGTGGGAGGCAACGCGATGCTGGGCGGTGGTTGGGAAGCGGGAGGAGCTTATGGATATTCCGGAGCGGATATCAGTGTGAACGGCCGCAACTCCAGCGCGGATGTCACGAACAACACGCTGGGTCTCACTCTCGGCAAGTCATGGGAGGTCGCCGAAGATGTGGTGAGCTTCTTCATCGGCGGTGCCTACACACGCAGCGGGGTGGATTCCGAGCGCCATGTCTCGGTGGGAAATCTCAATGAAACGCTCACGGCGGACTATGATGTGGATACCGCCCAGATTTTCGCGGAGGTCGCCTATCAGATGACCCTCGCGCGGAGAAGCTCCATCGAGCCGTTCCTCGGTCTGGGGTATACATCCGTGGATGGAGACGATTACCGCGAGAGCGGCGGAGTCACCGCCCTCAGCGGCGGGGGCATGGGTGGGGATCAGATCAACACCACCCTGGGCCTTCGTTTCCGTCAGGATTTCGAGCTGCGGACCCTTCCCGCGTGGTTCCACGCCAGCGCCGGTTGGCTGCACAACTTCGGTGATGAGGGAGGGGCTGTGAGCAACTCGTTCATCGGTGGCACTCCGTTCAACATCAGGGGTGCCTCCATCGACAGGGATATGGGAACGATCGATGCCGGAGTGGGCGTGAAGCTCAACGATTCCATGACCGTCGGAACTTCCTATCTCGGGAGTTTTTCGGAAAGTTTCCAAGAAAACACCTATCGCGTCGGACTGGACTGGAAGTTCTGAACCATTTCGAAATGAAATACTCCCTCCCCCTTTTTTTCGCCGGAGCGGTCTGTTTGCTCACCTCGTGTGAAAAAGACCGGGAAACCACTGCGATGGTCGCACCGGAGGCCGTCCTCCCTTCACTTGATTCCCAGTGGAATGAAGGGGATTTCACCCCATGGATGAGTCGTGCCGAACTGCAGCATTTCCAAAACACCAGTCCTTCCGATCAATACTTCGCCCATGTCGAGGGGCGGAACCGTTCCGGCCGTCTGGAATACCGCGCGGTGGTCATGCCGTTCGGCGGGGCGCAATACGAACAGTGGGCGGTGTTCTGGGGAATCGATGAAGAGGAGTTGTTCAAGTGTGAGATGAATCTTTTGGCAAACGGCTTTTTCCGCCAGGACACCCAGGTCTTCGCCGACCAAACGGGAAAGTCCGTTCATCAGATCGTTTGGCTGAAACCGAAAACATCTGTCGGAGATCAGGACCGGATCGTCGGGGAACCACAACAGAACCCCGACCCGGAAACCATCCCAGACCCATCACCGCCGGAAGCCACTCCCCTGTCATCCTCTGCCACCGCTCCCGACATTGGAACCGCCGCGGAGACAGCGGTTCGAGATGCGCCCGTGGCCACGCCTGTCACTGAAGGTCCGGTCAAGAACGATGCCGCTTCGGATATCCCTCCGGCCCCGGTTTCGGCCCCGGCGGTTTCGAGAAACTCCGTCCACATCGTCCGGCAGGGAGACACCTTGGGGAAAATCGCAAAAAGCCGGAAGGTTTCGGTGGCGGAGTTGAAGGCGATCAACCACCTGAAGTCCGACGTCCTGAGGATCGGGCAGAGATTGCAGCTCTCCACGACGGAGAGGTGAGGGTGGAAGTCATTTCCATTGATTCCGTCCGGGTGTTCCACACACTCCGGTCCATGAACGAAGCCACCGAACGTCCGGCAGGACCCAGAGAGTCCTCACTGTGTCCCTGTAAAAGCCGGGAAACCTACGCCAACTGCTGCCTGCCGTTCCACCTCGGCCGGGCGAAACCGGACACCGCCGAGCAGCTCATGCGTTCGCGCTACAGCGCGTTCTTCTTCCGTTTGGTCGATTATCTTGTTTCCTCCCATCATCCGGATACGAGGGAAAAGGATTTGAAAACACGTCTGGAAGAGGCCATCCATGAACCGAACTGGCGGTTCCTCACCATCCTCAGCTCTTCCAAGGGCGGGCCGGACGACAAGGTTGGGAAGGTGGAGTTCGTCGCCGAATATTTTGAGGACGGGCAACCCCACGAGCTTCATGAACGGTCCCGCTTCAAGCGCCACAAGGGTGTGTGGAAATATCTTGATGGCAAGGGGTGATAGCCATCATTTGTCCGACAGGTCCATGCCCTGACAGGGCATCATGCCACCCGGTGGAACGCCACGGTGCGGTCGGAAAGCAGCCCCATTCCGGCCAACGCGGCGAGAATGTAGGTCTTGTTCTGGTTCCGCAACACGGCCACCGGGTCGGGGTAAGCGGCGGGGTTCTCGCCTGCGAGTTCGGTCACCTTGCGCCCCAGGTCCGCGAATTCCTCCGGGGAAAGGGATCTAGCCAAGGGGACCGGATGATAGGGATAGGGCGGCCTCACATTGGTGTGCCAGCAGATGTGCGTTTCCCGGCTCACGGGAAACGGCGGGACGTAGGGTGCGCCATTGTCATCCTGTTCCGGCAGCAGGTGGAACCTGCGTTGATTCACGGACAAAGGAGTGTCGCGGAATTCGTTGTAAGTGCAGTAGGCACGCTCCTCACCCGCGAAACCGGGAAGCCAGAGGAAGGCCTGGCTCGAGGGGAAGAGATCATGCGCGGAAGGGATGGTTGGATCTGAGGCAAGAGACGCATTCATACGAATGGCATCCATATTGCAGTTGGAATGCCGAAGTGGCCGTTTAAACGCGGAGCCTTGTTTTCTAAGGGAAAAAGCGCGATCTGGTCTTCAAAAAATGACCTTGCCGGTGCGTTGCCGCATGATTGATCGTGCAGAATGCGAACCGGGTCACGTCCGCCATCCGCTTTGCCCGTAACAGCCAAGATGGAGGGAATGGTTTTACATTCCTCCAGCCGGTCATTTTCATAATAAGGGGACTTGTCACGGCTCCGTGGACTGCGTGCGGCTCGCTGCCGCTTTCATCTGCCAGCTCGCTGGCCGGGACGGAGGTTCGAATTCATAGGGCGCGCCTCCCCTTGTGCGACAGCCTGCGGAGCAATCAATTATCAGCTGTGGTTCCGCCGTGTCAGCAAGCTGGCTACAGAAAGCGGCAGCGGGCTGCGCGCATTCCGAAATGCTTCGTCGGCTCCCATCGGCACTTTATTTTCGGAAACTGGTCTCATTCCAACCGGCTGGCTGCGGCACGATAGGAAAGAAATCCGGTGATCTCGGACTCCGCACGGGTTTTCAATTCTCCGTCGGGGAAGTTTTCCACCCATGCGACGGCGGCGGATTCATCCGATCTCAGCCAGTGGTGGAGCACGGTCATGATCGCTTCGTCCTGCGCTTGGCCTGGCGGAAGTTGTTCGGTCACGAGCCGTGCGGCGGTTGCCGGATCGATTTCGGCCCGCGCGCTGAGGATCTGCAGCAGGGCATTCTCCTGCTCCGTTTGGGCAGGCAGGCGGAGCGCCCATTCCATGGCAGCCTGGACGTCGGTCTTGCCCCATTGTCCGGAAATCGCGTCCACGATTCCTTGTGAAAGGTGGTGACGTTCGGCCAATCCGATTGCCAGGAGGGGATTCTTTTTCCCCCAAGCGACCGCGATCAGGTTCAGCGCCACCTCCCGCTCCGGCTCCGACACGAGTGATTCCGCCCAACGGACGGCCTTCTGAGGATCGTCCGTCGCCCGCCGGTTGGCGAGTTGGCGCAAGGCCGACTCTCTTTTGGCTCCGGCGGGGATTTTTTCAAATGCCACTTCCTCATTCCCGTCACGCGATCCGGCCCGATGATGACGATGGACCGCTGGCGAACCGTCGTCGGGCGGAGTCCGTCCGATGCCCCCGCCATCCTCTTGCGAGGATGGAAGGTGGATGACGGCGGAAATTGTGATCGCCACGACGGCGATCCCCGCGCAACCGAGCAAGAAGGGTTTCATGGGAATGGGAGTGGATTTTGTATCAGGGGACCCGTTGCAACCGGAATTCCTGCTCAGGAGACTCCGCCACGTTCGGATTCTGGATCAGCGTCGTGTTCGGGGCTGTGGTGTTTCCCGGCACCTCCCAGCTCATGCCGTCATGCGTCCAATAAAATTTCACCCGTCCGTCGGTTTGGGGCAGGATTCTCACGGACTGCTGGCTCTGATACATGAGTTGCAAGGGGGCGGCCGCGGCGGTGGAGGCGCCGCCGCTCACTTCGATGGACGCGCTGGTCCTGGCCCGGCTCGCCAGTTTCAGCAGTCCTTCGCCCGCGCTGTTGAAAAGCCAGCGGAAGGAGTTCGCGGTGGAGGCGGTGTTTTGAACGATGGGAGTCTCGTTGGTCGTCCCTGCGGACAATGTGGAGACATAGCCTCCCGACGAAGTCTTCAGGTAGTAGTCCCCCCACGGTTGCACCCGCCATTTTTGGGCGTCCGAACTGTTTCCGTTGCGCTGCCAGATCAGCGTGCCCGGAGTGGTGCCGGCCCATTGGTTGTCGAGATAGAGTCCGCTGTTCACGTTGCGGATCCGGAACCAGCCATTCCCCGCATCCGTGAGATCCCACTGCTGGCCGGGGTTGTTGGACGAGTAGGTCCAGGACTGGACCAGCGCGTTGTTCGCCGTCGAATCACCCGTCACGCTGAGGGCCTTTCCGGAGACGGTCGAGATGATCTTGAAATGATTCAGGTTCTCCGTCGGAACCAGCGTCCATTGCTGGTTGGGGTTGTTGGTGGAGGTCGCGCCCTGGTAGATGGTCGCTCCATTGGCGGTGTTGCCGTCGGCGAGCTCCATCGCCAGTCCGGATGTCTTGTTATAGATGAGGTAATGGGGTGACGCGGTGTTCAGCGGGGCGGCCTCTCCATGCATCTGGTAGGGGAAGGAGGCTGCGTGCATCCAGACATTGGTCGTGGGGCTGTAGGTCTGGGTGGTGACGATGTTCTCCTTGGGTTTGAAGGTCAGCAGTCTCAGGATGCCATTGCCTCCGAAGTTCGGGGCCTGGGCGTTCTGATAGTTGACCAGCAGGGTATGGATCGTGCGGCCGTTGTAGGTGTCCGAGCGCATCGCCTCATTGCAGGGCGCGATGTGGCCGCAGAGCATCAGGAATAGATTCGGGTTGCCCTTGATGGCGTCATAGGTGGCCTGTCCGTAGCCGCTCCACAGACCTGTATTGCCGATAAGCTCGTGCGTCACGAAGATCGCCCGTCGGTTGGGATGCGCCTGCATCACATTGTTCACCCAGGCGAGGTCCTCGGCGATCGTGGAGGTGGAGTTCTGCTCGCCCGGCGCATGATACCTCATGTGGACGATGACGAAGTCCAGTCCGCCGGAACTGATGAGGTGGTAGAAGTTGTTGTTCTCGTCGCCCAGGCTCGTGATGGAGTGCCCGCCGTAGTAGGCCTTGTCAATGTAATGGGATACTCCGAAGTGGGTGTTGTAGTTGTTCAGCGTGAAGACCGGGGAGCTCGAATCGAAATCATGGTTTCCCGCGACCAGTCCGTAAGGAACGGTGTTGTCGAGCTGGTAGTATCCGGTCGTGGCCGTGGTCCATTGGGAGGCGATGGCACCATAGTCCACGATGTCGCCCACTCCGGCGACATATTGGATGTTGGAGGAGGTGCGGTTGGCGTTGATCCAGTTGATCTGGTCATAAAACATCTGCGGGGTGCTGCCCACCACGCCGGCTATTTCCTTCTGCGTGTCCGGCATGACGACCATCGAAAAATCGGAACCGGCGGTGGATCCTTCCGTGGGAGGCAGGAACTTCCACTGTGAGTTGGTGGGAGGCGTGGTGGCGGAATTTTGGAGAACCGGCTGGTTCCAGGCCAGCGCCCCGTTGGGGAATGTCGACGTGCTGGTCGAAACCTGCATCGGAAGGCCCGACTTGACGAAGACGGGGGTATAATATCCGTCGCCCGAATCGACGAGGGTGATCTGGTCGTTGGCGGTGTCCTGGTAGGACCAGAGCTGGACGGCCACTCCGGAATTCCACGAGTTGTTCGTCACGTTGATGGAACGGCCGCTGGCCACCCCGATCAGTTTATACTGGCCATTGCCGATGCTCGTCAGCGTCCACTGTGCGGAGGTCGTGCCGTTGTAAGGGTATTGCACGACCTTGGTGCCATTGGCGGTTCCTCCGCCGAGGGCGTACAGGGCCTGGCCGCTGTTCCGGTTGATGATCTTATAGGTTCCGTCGGCCAACTGGCCGTAGGAGACCTGCGAACCGGCCATCACAAGAAGCAGTGCGCCGGCGAATGAACATTTGAGGTGGCGGAAGTCCTGAAGACTTCCGAACAGATGGGATATGACATTCATGGATTTTTGGTGATTTCGGATTTTTGACAGGAAAGTTTCCGGAAGCTGACGATGATGGGACACTCCGGAAGGAAAGGGTTTGGAAGGAGGACCGCAGACCGGCCGGAAGGGCGGGTTGCGAATCGCCGCGGCGGAAACCCAATACGCCGCGACGATTCATTTCCCTGGCCAGGAAGGTGTCAGTCCGGTGTCACGGAGAGACGGACGAAGGTCTTGGATGAACCGCTCGGGAAGGTGTAGGAAACGGATCCGGTGGCGTTGTTCAACTTGGGATCGTTGCTTGGAACGTCCGCCCAGGTCCTGAGGTCGGACGATGTCTGGATGACAAACGCCGACCCGTAGGCGGAGGAGGGGATGTTGCCACCGTTCGGCCACGTGATGGTCCGGACCGCTCCGTTGGTGACCACCGCGGGATTCGCGGTGAAACCGGAAGCCGCGTTGAGGAAATATTCCACTCCGTTGCGCACCCCGTCCAGATCGGTGTCGGCGTTGGCGGCGGCACCACCGGCGTTCGCATCCGCCCAGGTTTGATAACCCGAGACAGGTGTTCCCCCGACCTGGATCCTGCCGGAGCCGGTGAGGTATCCGCTGGTCGCGGGAGTGGAGGAGTCGTAGATTCCTTCGGGAAGCGCCGTGCCGTTGATGACGAGTCTGGCAACGGTGTCGGTTTCCGGATTCGGCAGATCAAGCACGGCACCGGATGCGATGGTGACGGTGGAGGTGTCCGCAAGGGTGGCGGAGGTGTTGCCGGCGATCACAAGCTTCCCGGCCGAGATGGTGGTGTTGCCGGAGTAGGTGCTTGTCCCGGAGAGGGTTTGGGTGCCGCTGCCGATCTTGGTCACGGACAAGGTCCCCGCGGTGTTTCTGATGGTGCCGGTGAAGACCTGGTCCGTCGCATTGTTGTCGCCCACGGTCAGCGTGGGGGTTCCGCTCATGCCATCGATGATGCCCGTTCCGCTGAGTCCGTTGATGGTCTCGCTGAAGCCGTTGAGGGCGATGGTTCCGTCGTTGACGACGTCACCTTTGCCGGTTCCGTTGGGGATTTGCCCGGCGGCGCCCAGCGAGAGGATGAAGTTGCTGCTGGCGGCCTTCATGATCCGGGTCGTGCCGGAGTAGTCATTCGTGCCCGCCGGGTTTTGGAGGGTCACGGTGAGGTTGGACGCTCCGGTGACGTGGAAGGTGTCGAGGGTCAGTCCGGACGCTCCTGTGACTTTCCCGGTGAGCGAAATGGAGGCGGTCAGGTTGTTGGTGGTGATGAATGTCGCGTCCGCCAGGTTGGCGGTGATGGTTCCTCCGAAGACGTGGCCGGTCCCCACCACCCGGATACCCCGGAAGTCGGTTCCGAGCGCGGTGTTGATCACGAGATCGTTGAGCAACGTGATGTTGTTCACGTCGCTGAGCCAGATGCCGGCCTTGTCCGTGGGGGCCTTGCCGACGGTGATCGGGCCGGTGCCGAAAGGGCCGCTGACGAGGTTTCCTGCCGCGCCCACGGTGGTGGGGTTCTGCCAGATCTTGAGTCGTGTGCCATTTCCGATGGCCGCCCCATCGAGCAGCGTGAGTCCGCCGGAGAAGGTGCTGGGAATGCTGAATACCACCAGAGAACCGTTGTTGTTGTTATTGGTCATGGTGACGGCGAGCTTGTGGGTCGGACCATCGTGGATCTGGCTCGCGACGCCGACATTGGCAGGGGCGGAGATGTGGAGGGTCACATCCGAGCCGCCGTTGTTGGTGATGACGCTTCCGGCGCTGCCGGTGAGATTGGTGAAGGTGGCGGGGAAACCGTTGAGATCGAAGGTGCCGGTGCCCGACACTTGAAGCGGTCCCTTGTCGGTAAAGACCGTCGCGCCTCCGTTTTTCAACACGCCGTCCGCCACATTGGTGTTGCCGGTATAGGTGTTTTCACCGGAAAGCGTCCAGATGCTGGTGCCGGTCTTGGTGATGCCGGTGATGCCGGTGGTCGGAGTCGCGGGATTGTAGCTGAAGGAATTGCTTATCGGCCCGGTGATGGAATTGCCGCTGCTGGTGCCTCCGAGCTCCAGGGTGTCCCTGTTGTTCCCGGAGAGCACCGTCATCGGATTGAACACGGGACCGTCGATCGTGATGGAGGTGGTCATGGGGCTGATCGCGGTGGTCTGTCCGGCACCCCCGACGAGGGACATGCCGGTGAATTTCAGACGGTATCCATTGCCCGCCGTGAAGGTGGTGGATGTCTGGGTGGAGGCACCCGGTGCGACCAGGTCTCCGAGGACCACGGTTTTGTTATTGGAAGGCCCTCCGTTGTTTCCCACATGGAAGGTCCCGCCCATCGCTGAAAGGTAAATCGATTTTCCAAGCTCGATGGTGTCGGAGCCGACTTCGCCGTCGTTGAGAATCGAGGCGGTGCCGGCGCCGATGCTGAGGTTCCCGTAGGGCAGCGCGGCGGGGCCGGCGAACGTCAGGGAGCCGGCGTTGACGTTGGTGCCGCCGTAATAGGTGTTGGTTCCCGCCAGGACGCTCGAACGGCTGCTGGCGTAGGTGAGGGAAGAGCCGTCGGTGATGCTTCCCGCCGCGCTTTGGGTCAGGACCGCCGTGCTTCCCACCCGGATGGCGCTGCCTGCGACCGTTCCGGTGATCGCCAGTGTTCCTGAGGAAAGGTTGGTGGTCCCGGTGTGGCTGCTGGTTCCGCTCAGCGTGGTCGTTCCGCCGCCTGCCAGGGTCAGGGCGGTGGCGAACCCATCTCCGCTGTTGGTGATTTCAGAACCGAGGTTGAGCGAGCCGTTGTTGATCAGGATGACTTCGCTGCCAATGAGTCCCTTGCCCGTGATCGTGCCGCCGGTGATGCTGGCGGAGGTGGCGGTGGGGGTGACAAGAATGCCTCCCGAGGCGAGCACGTTGCTGCCGCTCAAGGTCAGTTTGGTGGAAGGGGAGTTGAAACGAAGGGTGTTGACCGTGACATCGGCGACGGTATCGCCGTTGGTGACATCCACATTGTTTTCAGGCAGGTAGCTGGCAACGCCGGATGCGTAACCGGTGTACGCGGCCAATGTTCCATCCACGTTGCCGAGCCAGCTCCGTCCTCCGTTCGCGGTGGCGAAAGCGGCGGTGGGGCTTGCCAGCAGGCCATTGGCCGCGAAGGCCGCTGAGGTGGTCGTGAGGCTGCCGGAAACCGGCAGGGTGACATCAAGGGTGCTTTGGGCGTTTCTCACCATGGCACCCAGCGTGCCACTCAACGAAGCGGCTCCGTTTTGGGTGAAATTGAGCGAGGCGGCGGAGTTCGCCGTCAACGTGGTACCGTTGAAACGCTGGCTGTTCGTCGCGGCGGAGGCTCCCTTGATTTCCAGCGTGCCGCCCAGATAGAGAGCGGAACTGTTGATCGAGGAATTGATGATGTTCGCCGCGGGGGCTCCCGGCGCGCTGAAATCCAGAACAAGCGGCCCCCCTTCGAAGACTTCCGTGGAGCCGGTATAGGTGTTGGCACCCGAGAGTGTCCAACTGCCGGTGCCCGTCTTGATGATCTGGGTCCATCCGCCGACCGCCGGGGTGCCTCCGTTCGCCGCCGCACCGCCGACAGCATCCTTGATCGGGCCGCTGATGGAATTCCCGTCGGTGGTCCCCGTGAGCGTCAGCGGGTCATAGTTGGTCGTGCCGAAACCGGCCATCTGGTTGGTCACCTCGCCTTTGATGGCGATGGAGGTGGTGGTCGGATTCAGGAACGTCTTGTTCCCCGTGCCTCCCGGCAGAGCCAGTCCGGTGAATGTCATCCGGTAGCCGTTACCGGCGGTGAAGGTGGTCGTCGTATTCGTCGGGGCGACAGGCGAGCTGATGGTGCCGAAGGCAACGGTGTTGCCGGAATTGGCGGAACCGTTGGTGCCGACGTTCAAGGTGCCGCCCGCGCTGAGGGCGATGTTTTTACCCAGGGAGATGGTGCCGTTGCTGCCCGCTCCATCGTTGAGGATCGATAGCGTGCCGGCGCCCAGGCCGAGCGAGCCGGTGGCGGGCAAAGCTTGTGCTCCCGCGAAAATCAGGGTGCCGGCGGTGGAGGAGGTTGCGCCCGTGTAAGTGTTCGTGCCGGTCAGTTTCCAGGTGCCGGCCCCGCTCTTGATGATGTTGAAGGCCGCCGCGCCACCATTGCTGATGTTGCCGCTGATGAGGTTGATTCCGTTGTTTCCCGCGAGGTTCAGTTGAAGGGCCGCGGTGGTGGCGGCACTTGAGATTCCTCCTGAAAAATGGGCCGTGTTGCTGGTGGAGACGGAATTGTTTTGAATGGTGAATGTCCCAGCGGCGGTGGAAGACGCCGGAAGAAGGACGAGTGGTGCGGCGATGGTGAAGGTCTTGCCCGTGCCGACGAGGGTGTTGAGAAAGGAGATGTTTCCGGTGTTGTTGAATGTGATCGGATTGCCGCCAACCGCTCCGAGGGTGAATCCGCTGCTGAGCGAGTCGTAGGTGATGTATCCTGTCGCCGCCCCGGCCGAGCCGACGGTCACATTGCCGGTGGCCGTGTTGAACATCGCGGTATCGGCCGCCACGGGCATGCCGCCTGTCCAGTTCGCCGCGGTGAACCAGTCTCCACCGGCGGCATTGCCCCATACGCGGGTGGCGGCATGGAGCTGGGGCGCGGCAAGCAGTGCGGCGATGGCACTGGTGAGGGCGAAGTTACGGGTGCTGGATGTCCTGAACTTGGATTTCATCGGATGGGTAGGGGTGGGTGAGGGATGGTATCCGTGGGGATTTGCACGGATGGCGGGCGTTTTGGCCGGCTCATCATGAACGCGAGGTTTCGCCCTGGAACCCGACAGCGGATTTTGAAAATTCCTCTGAATTTCCGTATGGCGCACCGATCCCCCCCAAAATCACGGGGAGGAATCACCGACCTTCGCTTTCTGTGTGATCGGACCGAATAAATCGTCCTCAACCTCCCTTGTCCGGCTAACGGACAAGCTGCCCGGACTCGCCCAAAAGCAGGCGCGAAATGATCCAGTCCGGCCAGAAATCACCTTTTACGAAGTTCGGAACCTCGCTGAACTTCGTGGCCACGACCTCGTTCGCGAGGGACAGCTCGGTCCTGGCCTCATCCGGGCGGTTCTGATGGAAGAGCGAACAGGCCAGCAAGATGCGTGCGGTGGCGACGCGCTCCCGGTTCGGTGTGGGGACTTCGAGGCTTTTTCTAGCCCATTCCTCCGCCTGCTTGAAATGCCCGCGGCGGTATTCGCCGAGGGACACGCACACCATCCGCCACAGGAAATTCTTGGCCGAATCCCGCGCCATGCTGGCCGGATCCTGGAAAGAGTCGATGCATCGCTCGATCAGCGGATCGAGTTGCCGCATCTGGTTTGCGTCCGCAGGGAGGAGCAGGGCGATTTTCACGATGCGTTCCATCGAGACCACATCGGTGGAGGTGGAGAAGCGCGAGATCATGGCGTTCCGGAAACGGTCATAACCCTCCTTGTCACCCATTTCCAAAGCGGCGGCGACCACCCGGTAGCAATCAAGGGCCGGAACGTTGTTCGCATCCAGTTGGTTGATCTGGAACAAATAGGTCGAACGCTCGACCGTCTCGTTCCACCGCCCGTTGAAGGCATGCCAGTCGGCGAGCCGGCGGAAGACATCCGCGCCTTCGGGAGAGGGTTGGATCAGAGGAACACCGTCGACAATGGCGTCGGCAGCCGGGAAATCCCCGTCCCTCAACAGCACGACGGCCTGGGTGATTTTCTCACGGGCTTCGGACAGCAATTGGAGCCGCTCCGCTTGCTCGCGCCGGAGATCCGCCTCATGCCGCAGGGTGGTCTGCATCTTCTCGGACAAGCGGAGCTTGCTCAGGGCCTTGCGTTCGTTCCAGTGAAGACGGGTGGAGACGATGGTGGCGGCGATCAGGATCGTGGCGATGGAAACGGCGGCGGCGAATACCGTGCGGTTCCGGCGGATCCACTTTTCCAGAACATACCGCCGGGTTGGCGGACGGGCGACGACAGGTTTGTAGGAGAGGTGCCTGCCGATGTCCTCCGCGAAGGCGTGGGCGGACTCGTAGCGGCGCGACCGGTGTTTCTCCAGTGCTTTTGAAGCAATCCAGTCGAGGTCGCCACGCACTTCGGAAAGCAGGCCGGTCGCGTCCGTTTTCCTTTCCGCCGCTCTTGTGGCAAGCGCGGTTTGAGGCAGGCCGGAGAGAACGGAGGAAGGGAGGGGGGGCTCTGTTTCCCGCAGGATCCGCAGCATTTCACCCAAGCCCGAGCGGGTGAGTTGATGGGGATCGAACGGCGGCTGGCCGACAAGCAGTTCGTAAAGCAGCGCGCCCAGGCTGTAAATGTCGCTGCGTGTGTCGATTTTCATATCACTGCGCTCCACCTGCTCCGGGCTCATGTAGGCCGGCGTCCCGATCATCTGGAGGTTGTGGGTGAGAAGCGCCGTATCCGTGAGCGGGATGTCGGTGGCCTTCGCGATGCCGAAGTCGATGACCTTGGGAACCGGTTGTCCGTCCTTGAGGGTGATGAGGATGTTGGACGGCTTGATATCGCGGTGGATCACTCCCTTCTGGTGGGCGTGTTGGATGGCATGGCAGACCTTGACGAAAAGTCCCAGCCGGGCGGCGGTGGTGAGCCGGTGTTCCCTGCAATATTCCAGGATGCAGGAGCCGGATACCCACTCCATTACGAAATACGGCAGCCCGCCGGTGGTGGATCCGGCGTCCAGCACGTGCGCGATATTCGGATGTTCCATCATCGCCAGCGCCTGCCGCTCGGCTTCGAAGCGGCCGATCACGGCGTCCGTGTCCATGCCGAGCTTGATGATTTTCAGCGCCACGCGCCTGCGGAGCGGATATTGCTGCTCCGCCAGAAAGACCGAGCCGCAGCCACCTTCGCCGATGAGTTCGAGCACCCGGTAGGGTCCTATGTCGGTGCCGATGACCGGATTGGTTGCGGATGTCGCGCTGATGGGAGCCGACGAAACCAATTCCGTCAGCGTTCCCGCGCCGCTTTCAAAAAACGCCGAAGCATCGCCGTCCGATGAGAGAAGCTGCCGGAGGGACATCTCCAGCTCCCGGTCCCCTTCGCAAGCGGATCTGATGAAAGCATCCCGCTCCGGTCCCTCGGGGTGATCAAGTGCCTCGTCGAAGAGGCGTTGTTCGAGTTCGTAGGAGGTTTCAGTCATCCGGGAGGAGAGACGGCCGGTCATTGTTGACGCTGGATCTCGCGGAACAACCAGGTTTTGGCGAAGGCCCAGTAGCGCTCGACGCTGCGCTCCGTCACACCGAGTTCCGCGGCGACCTCCTGGTTCGACATTTGTCCGAAAAACTTGAGCACCACGACCCGAGCGCGGACCGGGTCGATTTTTTCAAGCCGGTCCAAGGCGTCGTTGACCAACAAAAGCTGGTCCTCCGGACATCCCGCGCAGTCCAGTTGGTCGCTGATCTGGAGGCGGACGAGATTTCCCCCATGTTTGACGCGGGACTTCCGCCTTGCCCGGTCGATGAGGATGCGCCGCATGATGCGGGCCATACCCACGATGAAATGATCCTTGTCCTTCCAGGATTCGTTCCCGGACAGGCGGATCCATGCCTCGTGCACGAGCTCCGTGGCCTGGATGGTCTGCCCCGCGTGTTCCCGGGACATGTGCGATGCCGCGAGGTTCCGCAGCTCCCGGTAAAGCAACGGAGGCATTCCCTCGGCAACCCCGCCTTGAGGGCATGACGGTTCTTCGAGGTCGATGGTGGATTCGGCGTAAGCAACCATATACGTCTGTGAAATTACACGCTGACTGGGCCTGTCAAAGACTCTCATACGTTACAATTGTGTCACTTGCTATCATAAACAAAGATCAGCCGCGCGCCACGGGAGGGGGAACAAAGGAGGGGATTTGGAAATTTTCCCCGGAAAAACGATGATTCCGGCCGGAAAATCATCCCAGCCGGTCGCGACGGAATACCGGCGGACCATGGTCGGGACACGCGGATGTCGGCAGGCAGTAGGGAAAATTGGATTGACCCGCCTGAGGTTTCGAACATTTTCGACCCTGTTAGAAATCCCCGACACAATGATCCGTCCAATTCTTTTAGCCGCGTGTTTTGTCGTCTCCGGTGCCGTCGCCCAAGCGGCCCAGATCATATTCACCATCAACGGCGTCGTGACCGAAAGTACTGTAAGTGGTTACGCTGCCAGCGATCCGATCTCGATCATTTTCGTTGCGAACTCCTCGATCGAAAACACGTGGCCGCCGGCAGGTGGCGACTATCAGTGGAGTGAGGAGGAAACCTCCGAGCCGGAGATCTTCAGCCATGTGAGTTTCACCGGTTCTTCCGGAGTGTGGACCCGTCCGTCCGCTCCCGAGAGTGGCCTGGGGGTATTTGACAATGTTGCTGACGATATCTTCTGGTCCGCAGGCCTTGACGAAGCAAGCGCGCAAACCGGACTCACGATCGGTACTGAACCCGTGACCTATATCCTCGCCCAAGGCAGGGTGGAAGATTCTCCCTTCGTCTACGGAACCGATCCCGTCACCATCGAGGATTATTTTTCCTCCTACATGGGCACTCACGAC
This sequence comes from Luteolibacter yonseiensis, assembly GCF_016595465.1. Classification (NCBI taxonomy): domain Bacteria; kingdom Pseudomonadati; phylum Verrucomicrobiota; class Verrucomicrobiia; order Verrucomicrobiales; family Verrucomicrobiaceae; genus Luteolibacter; species Luteolibacter yonseiensis. Next base: position 1,427,932 of record NZ_JAENIK010000011.1, read on the forward strand.
CTCACGCCCTACCCACCGGGAACGGAGAGCTACATCCAGCTGTTGAATGGCCAGAGGATCACTTTTGAGGTGGCGGATTTCAACATTACCACCGTGCCGGAGCCATCGTCGTGCGCCATTCTCCTCGGCGGGCTCGTACTGTCCGCCTTCCACCGCCGGCGTTCTTCCGTCTGAACTGAAGGGAGGCTCACTCGCTGGGCCGGGCCAACACACGGTGTCCCCAGTCATCTGAAGAATCGAAGGAAACTTCGACCCTGGAGTCCGGTAATCCATTTTTATGGGGATCTACAGAACCCCATCTCGGAATCGTTTCGGGATAGGTTGCATAGGTCGTGAACCCTGTCCCGGTCTCTCCCATGAGTGATGATGGATAATGGGGCGCACAGGAAGACACGCCACCGGCCACCGCCAGAGCTGCGATTACCCGACTGATGTTGTGTGGTGTGGCGTGCTTCATGAGGAGGATCCGGGATCTTCGCAGTTCCCGCGCCATCTCTCATGGTTGGTGTGATGCCGGTAAAAAAACGGATCAGTCCTTCAGGCGGTTGCGGAATGCATCGTCTGGATCAGTCTGCGATGCAATATCCGTCATGACCGGCGGTTGGTCCGGGGCAGAATGGATTTTCAAGAAAAGAGTTCCGGGTCAGGATTCTTCAGAAATCCCGCAAGGAGTGCTCCTGAAGGGGGAAAGCCCGCGCGCTGGCGCGGGACGTGCGAGACAAGGGTGAACCATAAACCTGACAAAACCATGACACCCATCGATCCAGTAACCATCGCCAGCGCGGATCCACGTTCGCCCATGGCTCCGCCCTATGTGGACGAAGACCCGAATCTCGCCCTTGTCGAGCAAGGCTTGAATGAAGCGGAAAATGAAACCCGTGAGGCAGTGGCCGATGACTACGAAGCCAGCGCCCTGCTCAGCGACGATCCCGAAGGAGAACTCGACGACATCGATTTCACCGTCGCCGATGACGATAACGAACCGCCCGAGGTCTCGGCGATGCACGAGATCAACGAGTGACGGGCTGGTGATCTCATCAGGCCCATGGCGATTCCGCCATGGGCCTGTTTTCATTCTAACAGTGTTCCTTTTGCGAGGCGTAGTCGCTGGTCGTGGCGTCGAAGATCTGGCAGACATTTGATATCTCCACGTTTTCCACATTGGTCTGGCGGAGGATGCCCAGCGAGGCCTGTTGCTCCATGGGGAGCCAGCGCACGATGTTCTTCGCCAGCATGGGAGGGCAGGCGAGGGCCCATGTCGCGGGCTGGTATCTCTCCAGGATGAAGGTGATGTTCTCCGCGATGGCCTGGTATCCGTCACGTCCGTCATCCCACCCGACAAGCGGGACACTCGTCTGGCCATCGTTGATGTAGTCGATCTTTTCAACGACTTCGGGCAGTCCGTCCGCCAGGATCATGTAGGCGAACAGATAGCGGTAGTCGGCCACGATGAGAATGGTCGGTAATTTCATAACCCATCCATGATCGCATGTGCCATGCCAACAGGGAGAACCGCCGGATTGAACAAGTTCCCGCCGGACATCTGGACGGAACCGGATGCATTCCGCACGCTGTTCGTGCATCATGCGAAATGCGATGTGCCGGAAATCGGCGCAATCCCGCGGAAAAGCCGCTGGCATGCCGCGTGCAAAACGCCCGTTCAGACATGTTGAACTTCCTACCCTGGCGCTATCTGGTGAAACACGCCGCACGTCATTATGGCGTGCTGGACCCCGCGACGTTTCTCGCCAAGCTGCGGGGTTTCGCCCAGCCATCCGAAGTGGCGGAGCCATTGGAACTGCTGAGAGCGGGGATCATCTTCCACGCGAGGGGGCTGGTGAACTCGAAGGCGATCCAGCACAACCTCGACTGGGTATGGCCCTACTGGGTCGAGCGCCAGTTCAACCCCCAGGACAACTCATTCATCCCCCGGGCGTTTTCGTTCAGCCATATCAACCTCACCCACCGGAACTGGACGGCGGTGGGAGTGCCGGACCTGCCGGTTTACCCGATCATTGATCCGCGGGGTCTGGTGACGCCCTTGTATGACGGCTGGTCGCTGGATTTCTGGATCATCACCGACAGCGGCAGACGCCTGCTGCCGAGCAAGCTTGAAGAAGAACGGGTGACACAGCGGTTGCTCTTCGAACCGGATCTGGCGGTGGACACCCGCTGCGGACTGGAGGGACTCGCGTTGCATTCGCTCACATGGTTCGACCGGTCGCTTGAATTGAAAACCCGCGTGAGCGCCGTGTCCGACGAGGACGCATGGCTGGCGGTCGCGATACGCCCCTACAATCCGGAGGGGGTCCAGTTCATCCACAAGATCGAGCAGGCTGCCTCCAACCAGGAATTCCGGGTGAACGGAGAAGCGACAGTTAAAATCGATGCCGCGCCCGACATCACGCGGATGGCGCATTACGCGGATGGAGATGTTTTCCTCGATCTCTCCGCGGGAAGCTCCCAACGGGAGATCACCTGCGGCGTGGGCATGGCCACCGCCGCGGCGCTGTTCCGTCTGGATGCGGGGGTGGCCAGGGCGCTCGACATTTCCGTGACGTTGGAGCGCGATCTGAAAAATATTCCGAAGCTGACGCCCCACATCACCCCTTGGAAGGACGCGCTGGAGCCCGTCGCCAAGCTGAAGATCGCGGATGAGAAGATGCAGTTCCTCCATGACGCCGCGTTGCGGACGGTGCTGCTCCTGTCCGCGGACGACCTGGTGCCCGGCCCCTATACCTACCGGCGTTTCTGGTTCCGGGATGCGTGCCTGATGCTTCATCCGCTGCTGGCGATCGGTCTGAAAGAACGGGCCAAGCGGATCATCGGGCGCTTTCCCGGCCGTCAGACCCGGGCCGGCTACTTCCTCTCGCAGGAGGGCGAGTGGGACTCGAACGGGCAGGTGCTGTGGATACTGGCGCGCTATGCGGAAATGACGGGGGAACCGTTGAGCGAGGAAATCCAGGACGCCATGTACAAAGGCGTCGGGTGGCTGGACAAGAAACGTCTCGGATCGAAAGGTCCGGAAGGGACGCAGGGCCTGCTGCCCGCCGGTTTCAGCGCCGAACACCTGGGACCCAATGATTACTATTACTGGGATGACTACTGGGCATGGGCAGGCTTGGAGGCCGCCGCGGAGTATTGGAAGAACAACGGCCCATTCGAGTTTTCCGTCAGCACCGCGAAGCTCGCGAGGCAGTATGCGGCGAGCATCGCGGGTAGCATCGACGGCATTCCCGAACGTAGGAAAAAGGGCGGCGTGCCCGCGGCTCCGGGACGACGGATGGACGCCGGTGCGATCGGCTGCATGGTCGCCGATTACCCATTGCAGCTTTATCCGGCGGGGGACGGCAGGATGTTGAAAACAGCGGAGTATCTCATGGACCAGTGTTTTTCCAACGGAGGCTTCCTCCAGCAGATGATCCACTCGGGAGTGAACGCCTATCTGACCCTGGACCTCGCCCAGACGTTGCTGCGTGCGGGCGATCCTCGGTTCATGGATCTCATCCGCCGTGTCGCCGAACTCGCGTCGCCGACCGGCCAATGGCCGGAGGCGATCCATCCCCGCACGCTTGGCGGCTGCATGGGGGACGGCCAGCACGGCTGGGCCGCGGCCGAATGGATCATGATGATCCGGAACTGCTTCGTGAGGGAGGAGAAGGACGGACTCGTCATCGGCTCGGGCATTCTTCCCGAATGGTGGGCCGAGGGCGGAGAGATTTCATACGGTCCGACACTCACGGCATGGGGGGCGGTATCCGTCAGCCTGCAAGGCGATCTCCTGCGCCTGAACGCCACATGGCGGACCCAACCACCGAGGCTGACTCTCAAGGTGCCGGGCTTCGCCACAATTGAGGCCGACCCGGCGCAACGGGAATTCACACTTCAAGGATTATGAAAATCGCGATGTTTACGAACACCTACCTGCCGCATGTCGGCGGGGTCGCCCGTTCGGTGAAATCCCTGGAAGAAGCCTGTCGCGCGCGAGGACATGAAGTGCGGGTGATCGCGCCACAGGTGGACGATCTCGAATCCATGCCGGATGTCCTGCGGGTGCCGGCGATCCGCAACTTCAATGGCAGCGACTTCGCGGTGAGACTGCCGATCCCGATGATCGTGCGGGACTTCATGGAGGAATTCCAGCCCGACATCATCCACAGCCACCATCCGTTCCTGCTGGGGGACGCCGCGTTGCGCGAGGCCTGGAAATCCCGCATTCCGATCGTCTTCACCCATCACACCCTTTACGAACGTTACACGCATTACGTGCCCTTGGATTCTGATGGCCTCAAGCGTGCTGCCATCCAGCTTGCGACGGCGTATTGCAATCTCTGCGACCTCGTGATCGCGCCCAGCGAAAGCATCGCCCACCTGCTGGAGGACCGCCAGGTGACCACACCGGTGGAGATCATTCCCACGGGGATCGACACGGAGTCGTTCGGCCGGGGCCGCAACCAACGTTTCCGCAAACGCGTGGGGATTCCAAAGTCGGCGGTGGTCATCGGGCATGTGGGCCGTCTGGCCGAGGAAAAGAACCTGGCCTATCTCGCGGAGGCCGTGGCCGGTTGTCTTGAGCAATCTCCGGAAGCGGTTTTCCTTTTGGTCGGGGAAGGAGAGGTGTTGGAGGGAATGCTCAAGACCCTCGCCCCCTTCGTGGATCAGGGGCGGATCTTCCACCCCGGCAAGCAATCCGGCGACGATCTCGCGGATGCCTACGCGGCCATCGACTGCTTCGCATTCAGCTCGCAGAGCGAAACCCAGGGCATGGTGCTCGCCGAGGCGATGGCGGCGGGAACACCCGTCGTCGCGCTCGACGGGCCGGGTGTCCGGGAAATCATGAAAGACGGCGAAAATGGAATCCTGCTGGATGGGGATGCTCCTGCCGAAGACTTTTCCCAAGCCTTGCTATGGATCGTGGGGGAGGAGGAGTTCTCGAAATCCTGCGCCGCGAAGGCCCGCGAGACGGCGATGGAATACGATACCGAGCCGTGCGTGGACAAGATGCTGCGCAATTACGAAAGGCTGGTCTCCCTCTACGCGAACCACGGTGATGAGGAGAGGACCCAGTGGGACCGCATGGTGAGCGGCATCCAGATCGAGTGGGATCTGCTTGTTTCCAAAGTGACGGCCGCGACCGCCGCGGTGATCGAAACCCCAGCGACGGAGGCCCGCCTTGATTAGCCGCATCGCACTTCGCTGGCGCTGGTTGCGGCGCATGGTCAGCCGCAACCTGCTCTCCGCGCGTCTTCTTGGCGTGAAATCCCCCGCTGGCGAGGCCGGAGAACCGGGGCTGATCCTGATCCAGATCGACGGTCTGGCCCGCACGCAGTTCGAGCGCGCGCTGGAGGCGGGGCAGTTGCCCTTCCTTCGTAAACTGATCCGGCGGAAACATTTCACATTGGAGACCTTTTACGCGGGTGTGCCATCCACGACACCGGCGGTGCAAGGGGAGATCTTTTTCGGCGTGCGCGCGGCGGTTCCGAGCTTCCAGTTCCTGCGCCGGTCGGAGGGGAGGGATTTCCGGATGTATGAAGCCGATTCCGCGAACACGATCGAGGAGGAGTTGTTGGAAAAATGCCCCGACCCTCTGCTTGCCGGGGGGCACGCCTATTCGAATATCTATCGCGCGGGTGCGGAGACGCGCTATTGTTCCAGGGACTTCGCCACCAGCGAGCTGTTCCGGCGGCTGCATCCCTTGAAGCTGCTGGTGTTCGGCATCATCTATCTGCCGAAGCTGCTGCGCATGGTTGTGCTTTCGGTGATCGAGTTCGGCCTTGCGATCGCGGATGCCCTCAGAGGGTTGTATGACAGGGAAGACGTCTTCAAGGAGATCACCTTCGTCCCGGCACGCATCGCCGTTTGCGTGGTGCTCAGGGAGGCGATCCGTTTCAGGGTCCTGCTGGACATCGAGCGGGGCGTCAGGGTCATTCATGCGAATTTCCTCGGTTATGACGAGCAGGCCCACCGGCGCGGGCCGGACTCCGCCTTCGCCCACTGGTCCTTGAAGGCCATCGACAGCGCGATCCGTGACATCTACAAGGCGGCCGCCGACTCGCGCTACCGGGATTACGAACTGATGGTTTACTCGGACCACGGTCAGGAGAAATCCACACCCTATGTGAAGCTGCACGGCCGCGAGCTGGACGAAGCCCTGCGCGAGGTGTTCGCGACGGGTCCGCTGGCCGGCACGGAGATATGGAGCCGCAAGATGTCCGAGTTCCTTGGCAGCACGGTGGACCGCTACCGGCAGTGGTTCGGTGCTTCCCGGAAGCCGCCGGTTTCCGAAGCCGCGCCGGATCCGGGGAGCCAGATCGTCGTGACGGCGATGGGGCCGGTGGGACACCTGTATTTTCCCCGCATTCCGGAGGACGGGGCGATGGTGGGTTATGCCAGGGATCTTGTTCAAAAGGCACGGATTCCGTTGGTGATCCTGCCCAAGGGTGATGGTGGTGTTGTCCGGGCTTTCACCCGCAGTGGTGAGTGGAAGTTGCCGGAAGACCGGGCGGAGATACTGGGGAAGGATCATCCGTTCCTGGACGAGGCCGCGGATGACCTGCTCGCCCTGGCCGCCCAACCGGATGCGGGAGACATCGTGTTCAGCGGCTGGAGCCCCCACGAGGATCCGCTGACATTTCCCTTGGAGAATGGTGCCCATGGCGGTCCGGGTTCGGAGGAGACGAGGGGATTCCTCCTGGTTCCGGACCGCATCCGGCGGTGGCATGTTTCCCACCTTGCCAATACCCGCCAGAGGGTGAGGGGAGAGGATCTGAGGCAGATCGTCATGCATTACCTCGGCCGGGACGGGAAGCGGGAGGAGTTCGTGCCGGAAATGGCGAGGGAGGTGCCGACCGGCACACTCCGCGTGATGACCTACAACATCCACAGTTGCGTGGGCATCGACAGCAAGATCCGCCCGGAGCGGATCGCCAGGGTGATCAATCATTTCGACCCGGACATCGTGGCGGTGCAGGAGGTGGACTGCCATCGTCCCCGCAGCGGCGGGCACGACCAGGCCCAGCTCATCGCGGATCACCTGAGGATGAACCATGTGTTCCAGACGATGCTGGGCGAGAATGAGGAACGCTATGGCATCGCGGTTTTTTCGAAATACCCGGTCGAGATCGTCAAGGCGGGGTTGCTGACCGAAGCCGTCCCCAACCGTTACCGTGAAGCCCGCGGAGCCATCTGGGTGAAGTTGAAACAAGAGGGGGGCGGGCACATCCATCTCATCAACACCCATTTCGGTTTGGGAAAACAGGAACGTTTCCAACAACTGCGGGCTCTCATCGGCACCGGATGGCTGGGCTCGATTCCCGAGGAAGAACCCGTTGTCTTGTGCGGTGACTTCAATTCGGGACCTAGATCGAAGGTCTTCCGGATGCTTACAGGACTGCGTGACGCCCAGTCGCAGGTCCATGGGTTCCGTCCGCGGCCCACCTTCTCCTCGGTGAATCCGGTGCTCAGGCTCGACCATGTGTTCGTCAGCAAACACTTCGACGTGAAATCCATCGAGGTCCCGAGGACGCCGACAGCGGTGGTTGCTTCCGACCACCTCCCCTTGTGCGTGGAACTCTCACTCCGGGAACCGTCATGAAGCTCTGGAGCGAGATACGGCGCCACTGGGGCAAGCTGCTGGTATTCCTCGTCCTGGCGGCGGCATGTGGCTGGCTGTTCACGGAGGGAGGAAAAGAAACCAGGGAAATGCTCACCGAACAGGTGAGGAACCTGCCCGCGTTCTGGTTCATCGTCGCCTACGCGCTGCTTCCTGTGGCGGGGGTTCCGCTCAGTCCTCTGCTGGTGCTGGCGGGAGTGAAGTTCGGGTTTTGGCAGGGAATGGCCGTCGCAGCGGCCGGAATTTTCATCCACCATGTCATCGCCTATCATCTGGTGCATGGCGGGCTGAGGAGGCGGGTGAGCGAACGTCTGGAGAGAAGCAGCTATTCCATCCCCACCCCGGACGCGAAAAACCATGTCTGGTTCACCGCTGTCTTCGCGTCGGTGCACGGTCCACCCTATGCGATCAAACTCTACCTGCTGGCCCTCACGGAAGTGAGCTTCCGGGTTTACCTATGGGTGGGGGCGCCGGTTTATATCATCTTCTGCGTGGTTCCCGTCGGGGCGGGCAGCTCCGCGATCTCCGTCAATCCCTTGTGGCTCTACGGCGGACTCGCCGCGGTGATGCTTCTGGCGTTCCTCGGGAAATGGCTGGGGAAATCGATGTCGAAATGACCGCACCATGGCGATCTGCACGATCTTCTTGCGCATCGCATGCCGCCCGACGCGCCCGTTCACCGCAAATTGCCTGAAACCAACGCCCGGCGTATCCGGGAAAAGGGCATCCGGTCTGCTGGAACGGGATCCGGTGGATTGATGCAGATCCTCCTCACTTGATATTTACCTATGTTAGAAACAACCGGCGAAGACGAAATCGACCTTGGTGTCATGGCTGGCTCGGATGTGGAATTCCGGTCCGAAACAATCTATTTCCTCGTCCTGGACCGGTTCTCGGTGGGCAATCCCGACAAGGACCGGGAAACGGACCCGATGTTCGATTCTTCCCACACGGACTGGTCGAAATACTGGGGGGGAGATCTGCAGGGCGTCATCAACCGGTTGCCCTATCTCCGGTCCTTCGGAATCTCCGCGATCTGGACCACGCCGTTGTTCGAGCAGGTGGAGTCGATGAGCCTGGGAGACAAGCCGCAGGCTCCCATCCACGGATACTGGACCAGCGATTTCAAACGCATCAACCCCCGCTGGGTGAACGATCCGTCCGAGAAACGTCTCTTCACCCGTGACGACACCACCTTCGACCGGCTCCTGGAGGCGATGCATTCCAAACGCATGAAGTTTGTTCTCGATATCGTGTGCAACCACAGCTCGCCGGAAACCACCATTGGAAAAGGCAAGCTCTATGACGACGGAACGCTCATCGCGGACTTCGACAACGACACGCGGCATTGGTATCATCATTATGGAGTGACGCAGGATTGGAGCGACGAGTGGCAGGTGCAGAACTGCGAACTGGCCGGACTCGCCACCTTCAATGAAAACAACATCCTCTACCGGAACTATATCAAGGAGGCCATCAAGCTGTGGATCGGCAAGGGGGTGGATGCGATCCGCATCGATACGGTGAAGCACATGCCGCTGTGGTTCTGGCAGGAGTTCAATTTCGATCTCGGGGTGGCGAATCCCAACCTCTTCCGATTCGGCGAATGGATCTACAACCACCCGGCGATCGAGGCATCGGTGAACTTCGCGAACAAGGCGGGGATGAGCCTGCTGGACTTCGGATGGTGCATCGCCGTGCGGAATTGCTTCAGCGGTGCGGATCCGGCGGGATTCCACGCGCTGCAGGATCTGTTCGACCTCGATGGAAACTACCATGGAGCCACCGAACTGGTGACATTCTTCGAGAATCATGACATGCCCCGGCTCCAGTCACTGGGGGTTTCGGACGCGGCGATGGATCTCGCCCTTGTCCTGTTGCTCTGCAGCCGCGGCGTTCCTTGTTTATATTATGGGTGCGAGCAGTATCTGCACGATGATACGGATGGCGGAAACGATCCATACAACCGGCCGATGATGGAGGCTTGGGAGCCCACCGGGGCCACGCGCCTCATCGGCATCCTGGCACGCGAGCGGAAGCGCAACTTCGCGGTCCAGTGGGGCGGGCAATGGCCGAAATGGGTGGACGAGCAATCCTATGTCTTCCTGCGCCGCTACCGCGATTCCCGCTGCCTCGTCTTTCTCAACAAGGGGCCGCGCCGCGAGTTGTCCGTGGAGAATCTCGAATTTCCCGATGGAGGTCACAGGTGTCTGCTGAGCGGCCGGACGATCGAAATCAACGATGCCCGTGCGACCGTCCTGCTGGAAGAGAACGAAGCCATTGTCCTGTCCGCGCGGGGAAAGCGGGTGGTCGCGAAAACGTTGATCCGTGTGCAGGTCAATGGCGCGCCCACCCAGCCCGGCGACCGGCTCGCGGTCATCGGCGATTGCGCGGAATTGGGCGAATGGGACCTGTCCCGCGCGCTCGATCTGGAATGCGTGAATGCGAACACATGGTTCGGAGAACTTCCTTTCAACGAAAATTCCGGCAAGGCGATCGGATACAAGTTCGTCATCTTTTCGCATGAACCGGACAAGCCGCCGCACCGGGAGTCCCGGATGGTGAGGCTGCGTCTGGTGACGCCGGAAGCGACCGCCAAGTGGCGGGACCAGTGGGAGGAATGATTTATGACCAAATCCACAATGAAATCCATGTCAGGAAAACGCGCGCTGGTCACCGGCGCGGGATCGGGAATCGGCCGGGCCGCCGCCCACGCCCTCGCCGGCGCGGGAGCCTCCGTCGTCTTGCTAGGGCGCACGGCGGAAGAATTGGAGGAGGTGCTGGCGGAGATCGGCGGTGAGGCAAACGGGCACCGTTGCGCCGTGGCGGATGTCTCGGACGAGAAGGAAATGATCGCCGCATATGCAAGCATCGCGGGACAATGGGACTCGCTGGATGCGGTTGTGGCGAACGCCGGCATCAACGGCGTGTGGGCGCCGCTCGACCAACTGGAGGTGGACGAGTGGGATCAGACGCTGGCCGTCAACCTGCGCGGCACGTTTCTGACCGTCAAGCTGGCCCTGCCCCTGCTGAAGAAGAACGGTGGCTCCGTCATCGTGGTTTCCTCGGTGAACGGAAACCGTATCTTCAGCAATTCGGGTGCGACCGCATACTCATGTTCCAAGGCCGCGCAGGTGGCGTTCACCAAGATGACCGCGCTCGAACTCGCCAAGGACCACATCCGGGTGAACGTCATCTGCCCCGGCGCGATCACCACCAACATCGACGATTCGACGGAAAGGCGGGACATGGAAGCGCTGCACCTGCCGGTGGAGTTTCCCGCTGGCGACGTGCCTCTCACCCAGGGCAAACCCGGTGTGGCGGATGATGTGGCGGACGTGATCCTGTTCCTGGCCTCCGCGCAATCCGGCCACGTGAGCGGAACGGAAATTTATGTGGATGGCGCGCAGTCGCTGCTGCAAGGATGATGATAAAGAACACCGATCCGCGGCTTGTCGGCCAGGGTTCGGTGGAAATGAAAAATGGTGATCGGGCATCTGTGCCCGCCACCTGCTTCACGCTGATTGCGGTTGCAGCAATTTCCGATAGATCTCCATGTATTGATCCACCATCGAAGCTGGGGAGTGGTCATGTGCCGCCTGTGTCATGATGCGGGAAACCTGTGCCTTCCGCTCCGCCTGGGGACGCATGTGGAAGCGCATGGCCTCATCAATGGCCCAGCGCAGGCCCTGGGGGTTGTAGTGCTCGAAAACGAATCCGTTGCCGGTGTTCTGCTGTGGATCAAAATGGGTGACCGTATCCCGCAGGCCGCCTGTGGAGTGGACGATCGGCAGGCTTCCATAGCGCAGGCCGATCATCTGCGAAAGTCCGCAGGGTTCGTAGGCGGAGGGCATGAGCATGAAGTCGGATCCCGCGTAGCCGAGGCGCGACAGGCTTTCACTGAACCCTGCGACCGCGATGCGGTGCTTGAGATTGTGGAATTTCGCAATTCCCTCGAAGGTCTCGCGATAGGGGCCGTCCGCCACGAAGACGACCTGGAGCCCGAGGCCCCAGTAGTCGCTGACCAGCCGGTAGAGCATGTCCGCGAGGAGGTGGCATCCCTTCTGGACCGGATCAAGCCTGGAAGGCCAGAAGAGGATCGGAGCCTCCTCGTCTTCTTCGAGTCCCAGCGCGCGCTGGAGCGCGAGCTTGTTGGCCAGCTTTCCCGAAACATGATTGGACGCGTCGTAGCGATGGGAAAGATGCGGATCCTGCTTGGGTGAGATGGATGACGGCAGTGAATTCACGATACCGTGCGCGCGACCTGCTCCGAGTTTTCCTCGGACGGCATCGGTGATCGCCCACGAGGTGGGGTGGTCGCCGCCGGCCAGCTCGCCAAGGAAGCTGCGGCTGACGGTGTTCATGTGGTCGGCGGCCAGGATGCCGGAGGCGAGCATGCTCACGGAGTTGTTGTTTCTCGCGTTTTCATAGCTTCCCGGATACTGGTGGAAATAGAGGTTTTCCCAGAAGCGGGCGGCGTCGATGCCACGGTCCTCGATGTGGCCGAGAGAGTCCCGCTCGTCATGGAGATTGTGAACGGTGAAGAGGGAAGGGATGCCCATGGAGCGGGCGGCGGCGGGTACGAGGCCTGTCATCCAGTCATGGCAGTGGATCAGGTCCGGCTGCAACCTCGGCATGACGTAATGGATCACATCCCGTTGGAAGGCGAGGGCCGCTCTCAGGTTCGACTGCGCGCAACCGTCATACACCGAACGGCGGTAGGAAAACTCGCGGTCCTGGCACAGGTGCAGTCGCCTCGAATGTCCCTTGGGACCCAGTTGGAAGAGGGACCTGAAATGGGGAATGGCGACATGGACGTCCGCGCCGGACTCCGCGAGGGAATCGAACAACAACGCGCTCACGTCTGCCAGTCCGCCGGCCTTGACGCAGGGAGCGGGTTTGCCGTTTTTCGCCAGATGATCGCTGGCGCTGATTTCAGGAGTAACCAGAAGGATTCTCGGACGCCTGCCACGATTCACCTCTTTGGCCTGGGATTTGGGAATTGGAGTGGAACTTGTGGCATGGCGGATCGAGTAAGGGGCTGTAAAGGACATGGATCTGTTCTTTTTTCAATTCGTGTAGCCCGTGGCATGCCAGAATCCTCACGCGGCGGAGGCGTTGATAGTGTGTCAGGTTTTTTCCCGACACATCCGCCGGGGATGCAAATTGCATACCGTGCGATTGCAATGTGCGAACAAGCGCGGGCTGGCACATTTTGGTTTTTCAATATGGGAACGGTGTTTCGTGACGCTTCGCCATGGTTCTTAACGCGGGCCGCCCCAGGCTCCGGTAGGGTGGTCCACGTGGCACGCCGCCTGCGAAACGAAGGCCGCCACATGGATACCGATCTCTCCGCACCCGCCACTCCCCCTCATGACGAAATACCGCTGACCCAGCGCAGGGCGGGCCTGTTGGTGCCGGTTTTCGCGATGCGGCATCGCGAGGATTTCGGCGTGGGGGACACCCGGGCGGTGCGCGAGGCCATCGATTTTTGTGCGGACAACTCGTTCAAGGTGCTGCAGCTCCTGCCGATCCACGAGACGTTCGGCGACCACAGCCCCTACAATCCCATCAGTTCCAGGGCGCTTTCTCCCGTTTACATCTACCTGCATCCGGACGAGGTGCCGGGTCTGCTGGCCGGAGATCTCGAGCGCGCCGCGCCCGACGCATGGCGGGCACAGTTGAGGAACGGCATCGTCAAACACGGTTCGGTGCATCCGCTGAAAATGCAGGTCCTGCAACTCGCGTGGCACCGTTTCCTGACGGGAAACCAGACGGACCTGATGCGGGAGTTCACGGAGTTCCGTGAGCAGGAGAAGGCCTGGCTGCCACATTACACCTTGTTCCGGCTGTTGATCCGCGAGTACGAGGGCAACACCGAGTGGCTGGACTGGCGGCCCGAACACCACACTTTCCAAGGCGCGAACAACTGGCTGATGCAGCACCCGGACCGGGAGGAACTGGAGGATATCCGGGATGGCTACGCCTATGCCCAGTGGATCGCGCACCGCCAGTGGGATGACGTGCGGGTTTATGCGGAGAGCAGGAGCGTCATGCTCATGGGAGAGATGTCGTTCGGAGTGGGCCGGGGGAGTTCGGATGTCTGGGCGAACCCCGAACTGTTCGATCTCGAGTGGAACCTCGGCTCTCGGCCGTTGACCCATTTCGACACCAACAAGGACGCGGAACGCTGGGGACAGAACTGGGGACTGCCTTCCTACCGTTGGGAGAACCACCGGTCGAAGGGATTCGCATGGCTGCGCTCGCGGGTGGCGGGAGAGCGGAGGTTTTTCCACATCTGCCGCCTGGACCACCTTCGCGGATATTTCCGTGCCTATATGTTTCCGTGGCCGGGCGGTGCCAGGCATTCGGAATATTCCAATCTGACCGATGAGGAGGCAGCCCTCAAGACAGGAGGGAAACTGCCGCGCTTCGTCCTCGGTCCGGACGACGATCCGCAGTTCGCGAGAATGAACGAACTCCAGGGGCGCGAACTGATCGGTGTCATCCGCGAGGCCGCCGGGCCTATGGAACTGGTGGCGGAGCTGATGGGCGCGATGCCGGAATACATGAGCCGCGCGCTTGAAGAACTTCCGTTGGCGAACCTGGTTTTTCCACAACTCGAACAATTTTCCGGACAGGAAGATCCTGCGGACCTGCTGCTGCGCGAGCTGAGTCTGGTGACCTACGCGAACCATGACAACGCGCCGCTGGCGATCACTTATCTCCATTTGCAACGCGCCGCGGCCGCCAATCCGGATGGCAGGGAAGCCTCGCAGCTCGCCTGGCTTCTCGGGTTCGCGGGTTGGGCCGAAGCACCTCCTGAGGAGCTGGACGATCGTCTTCTGGTGGCTTTGCAAACGGCCCTGCTCGCCACCCGCTGCAAGCTGGCCGTCTTCATGTGCAGCGATCTGCTGGGGGTGCCGCTCCGTTTCAATCTGCCGGGAAGTTACGGAATCGAAACCTGGTGCGACCGGCTGGACTTTCCCTTTGCCGACTTCGCCAACCATGCGGTGTTCGGCCCGCGCATCGCGACGGTGCGCCGCCTGATTTTCGAACACGACCGTGCCTGAACCTACGTAACTCCGCACCGACCGACACATGAAAATAACAAGTGAATTTCGCTTGGACAGGGAAAGACATGGTTCGCATGATGCCCGCATGAGCACGCTGGAAAACACGGACGGGGAGCCGCTGCCATGGAAAGAAATCATCGGCAAGGCCGCGCATGACATGCGGACACCGCTTTCCTGCATGCGGACGACCGTGGAAGTGCTGCGCATGCTCGCGTCGTCCGAGCAGGACACCCGGATGATCGAGATCCTTGAGAAACAGATCGACAGTCTCGCCGCCCAGGTGAATGACCTTGTGAATGATCCGAGAGCCTATCTGCCCGGTGGCTCCCGCTCCAGGCACTGAGCGCTCGATGCTCAGCCCCCGCCTGCCGTCTTCCTTCCGCTGAAGCGGATCGCCACGAAATCCTCCGTGTCCTGCACGCGGAATCCCGCTTTCAACACGCCTTCGGAAATGCCGGGCATGTGCGCGGCCCCCCATGGGATGATGATGTGGTCGGACGTTTTCAACCGCTCCTCCATCACCTCCAGCAGGTGCCGGTTGCGCAGGGTGAGAAGATCGTCGATGAGCCGCTTCGGCAGATCCTCGGGAGCGGGTTGCATCAGGAGCGGCAGGGTTTCGGGAGTGACGCCCTTGGCATGGATCGTCATGGTTTTCTTCAGATACTCCAGGCTGGCCTTGCTGAACTGGGAAATGTCCACATCCGCGGCGACAAGTTCTCCCTTGGGTTTGAAAAACTCCTGTTGCTCGGAAAGTCCGAGGTCCTGGGCGGTTTTCTTGTAGCCCACCTTGTTGGCGAACAGCTTGTCCTTGTCCGAAACGCCTTCCATCAGGATGACGGCTGTCGGAGAAAACGATGCGGTGAGGGATTGGTAGAAATCCGAGTCGCCGATGTGGCTCATGGGCACCAGCTCCACCGTCTTGCCATCATCGCGGATGTATTTCCGCGCCTGCATCGTCATGCCCTCGGGCCGGAGTGATACGAATCCGCCGGTATAATGGTTAAGCGCGAGGCCGCCGCAGACGACGAGATAGGCCACCGTCGCAGGCAGCAGGACCAGCAGGTTCACCGTGGCGAAACCGGCCGTGTGTCCCCATCGGAACCCCCGGTCTCCAAGCTGGTCCACGTTGAACAGCGGCCAGCGGATGCTCCACGAACCGCGCATCTTGCGAAGGACCACCAGGCAGACCACCATCTGGACCACGGAAATTCCGAAGGCGATCCACGGGGCCTGCGTGTGGAAATAAATCATCAGCGGCAGGGCCGCGAGCGCCGTCACCGGGCCGCAGAGGGTCAGAGGGATGAACCACCGCTTCGGGATCATCGGGGTGAGGAGCATCAGTCCGTAAACCGCGAAGGTCATCAGCAGGGTGGGAAGCGCCACCCATGGCAGTGCTCCGACCAGCGAGTGGTTGCCGAGAAAAACGACGAGCGAGTCGCTTGCCAGCGCGACGGTCGCGTTCACCAGCGACATTACGAGAGTGAGGCTGAGGATCGCGGCGATGGCCGTCCTCACGACGGACCGCGGTTTCGGAATGGGAGGTGGTGAAATCTCTGCTGTCATCACGCCGCAGAGCCTTTCGTGGCCGGGTGCTTCAGGCAATTACGATTTGACCGGCGGTTTCCAGTCACCGCTCCCGCTTTGCCCAAGGAAAGACAGGGGACCAGGATGACGCCGACAAAACCCTCTTCAGCGTTCTTCGGATCCTGTCACTGACCGCCCATGACCGATATCATGTGAACCACCGGGTCCAACACGCTGGCCACGGCTCTCTCGGCCAGGAGAAATTGTAAACTGATCCCGAACGCATAGGAGGGCTGGAAATTTTCGATAACCGGAGGCGGGGAATTTGGGGACCCGCTGGGATCGTGACGGAAACGGCGGGCGGGAGGGCGCGAATACGAAGTTTCTTTCTGGCCCTCTCCATGCTGGCAGACGTAGGCTCCGGCATGGACGCCCTGATTCACCACCTCGAAGAAAAACAGGATCTCTCACCCCGTGAGGTGCGGGTGGCGGTGGATCTGTTGCTGGATCCCGCCGCACCGGATGAAAAGAAGGGACGCCTGCTGGAAGCTCTTTCGGCGAAGGGGGAAAAGCCGGACGAGATCGCGGGCTTCGTGGAGGCGTTTCTGGAGCAAGCGGTGAACCCGCACCTCGGATTGCTGGATCTGGAAGGGCCGACGCTGGATGTCTGCGGCACCGGGGGCGACCAACTGGACTTGTTCAATGTCTCCACCACGGCGATGTTCGTCTCCGCCGCGGCGGGGGCGGTGGTGGTGAAGCACGGGAACCGCGGCATCACTTCGAAAAGCGGCGGCGCGGATGTGCTGGAGGCCTTGGGAATCCGGATCGATATGCCGGCGGATGACTTCCGCCGCTGCGTCGAGGTGGCGGGCCTTGGATTCATGTTCGCTCCGTTGTATCATCCGGCGTTCAAATCGGTTGCCGCCGTGCGGAAATCCCTGGCGTCACGCGGAGTGAAGACGATTTTCAACCTGATAGGGCCGCTGATGAATCCCGCGCGGCCGCAATGCCAGCTCATCGGCGTGTTTTCGAGGGACTTGTGTCCGGCGTTTGCCGAGATCCTGCAACGCTTGGGGCGCGAGAGCGCGTGGGCGGTGCATGGCACGACCGGAGACGGCCGCTCGGTGGATGAGGTGAGTCTCATGGGATCGACACGGATCTGTAAAAGCGGCGCGTATCAGGACCAGGAGGACGAGGAAGTCCGGCCGAGGGATTTCGGCTTCGCCCATGCCGAGGTGGAGGATCTCCAGGGCGGGGACGCCAAGGTGAATGCGGTGATTCTCGAAAACATCCTCGCCGGAAAGGAAACCGGGCCGAAGCGTGACATGGTGCTCATGAACGCCGGAGCTTCCCTCGCATGCTGTGGCCTGGCGGACAACATGGGCGATGGTATCAATCTGGCCCGCGAGGTGATCGCGAGCGGTGCCGCGCTGGAGAAACTGCGGTTGTTGCAGAAAGCATCGCGGGCGTGAGGCCGGTGGCACGCCGGCCGGCCTTCCGGTGGGGCGTTTCTGAGGAAGAATGCGAAGGCCTCTTGCTTTCCCGCGACTCCTCATCGACAGGTGGGCGGAAGTCCCGGCATCCTCGTTTTTCGCATCGCCAAACGAGGGATTCCGGACATTACTTGTTAGCCGCATGAAGATCGTTTTCCGCCTGAACTATCATACCATTCCGGGACAGTCGCTTTGGTTGAAATACTCGACCGTGCTGGATGAAAAGGGTGTCCGTTTCGACCAGGTGGTGCCGTTGCAGTGGCTCGACGACCGGCAGTGGGAGGCGTGCGTGAACGTTGGTGGGGCCGGGAGGTTCCGCCTCGAATACAATTACCAGCTCCGCCAGTCCGGAAATGGAGTCGTGCTGGACGAATGGGGGCCCGTCCGTGTGGCGGAGGTGGATCTCGACGCGCGGGACGCGGTGGTGCTGATGGATGAGTGGTGCTCCGCCGGGACTGCGGATTACGCATACGACACGAAGGCGTTCCTTGCCGCGCGGGGTGCAGTGCGGGAGTTTTCCCAGCCCGGGGTACCGGCCAATGCGAACCATTCGTTCCAACTCCGGATGGAAGCCGTCCCCGAGGGAAAGGTGCCGTGCCTGCTTGGCAGCGTGAGCGAAATGGGTAACTGGGGCTGGCACTCCGCGGTCACGCTGGATGAGGTGGCGGAGGGCGTCTGGCAGACCCATCTCTACCTTCCGCCGGACTGGAGGATCGAATACAAATACGGACTCTTCGATCAAAAGCTGGGCTGTGTGGTGGGTGTCGAACACGGTGAGAACCGCAGCCTCGACCCCCGCAACCACGCCCCCCGCCAATGGGTGCAGGTAAGGGATGAATGCTATCGCCGGGACCATGCGGGTCTCTATCACGCGGCGGGTGTCTCCATCCCGGTTTTTTCCCTAAGGAGCGATGAGGGCATGGGGATCGGTGAATTCGCGGACCTGAAGCCTCTGGCTGACTGGGCGTGCGGAGTCGGCTTGAAGCTGATCCAGATCCTTCCCGTCAACGATACGACCTCCTCGCACGATTGGACGGATTCCTATCCTTATTCGGCCATCAGCGTGTTCGCGTTGCATCCCATCTACCTCCGGATCCAGGATCTGGATCACTCCATGTCCGCGGCCTTCAAGGAGCGGGTGCTGTCCGCGCGGGAGTCGCTCAATCCACATGAGCGGGTGGATCATGAGGCGGTGATGAATGTGAAGATGGCGCTGACCCGGGAGGTGTTTGAAGAACATCGTGCGGCGATCGTGGCCGGCGCCCCATTCCGGGAATTCCTCTCGGCCAATGAAGGTTGGGTTGTTCCGTATGCGGTGTTTTGTGTGAAGAGGGATCATTATGGCACGGCGGATTTTTCCCGATGGGAGGAGTGGGCCGTGTATGACCGTGAGAAGGTGGAGGCGCTGACAGAGCCGTCACATCCCGAGTGGCATGCCGTCGCCTACCACATCTGGCTACAACAGGAACTGGACAAGCAACTCTCGGACGCCGTCGCGCATCTCCATTCGAAGGGGCTGGCTCTCAAGGGGGATCTCCCCATCGGCATCGACCGCCAGTCTGTGGACGCGTGGGCGGAGCCGCATCTTTTCAAAATGGACGCACAGGCGGGCGCGCCGCCGGATGCCTTCGCGGTGAAGGGGCAGAACTGGGGATTCCCCACCTACGACTGGGAGGTCATGCGGCGGGATGGATATGCATGGTGGCGGTCACGCTTCGGACAGCTCAGCCGATATTTCGACGCCTACCGCATCGACCACATCCTCGGTTTCTTCCGCATCTGGCAGGTGCCGTATGACCATGTGGAGGGTATCATGGGATTCTTCGATCCCGCGCTGCCGATCCATATCGACGAGATCCGGGAGCGGGGGATCGCGTTTGATTACAACCGGTATTGCCGACCCTACATCCGGTGGGATGCGATCGCCGAACGGTTCGGGGATGCCTCGGAATATGTGAAAAACAATTTCCTGCACGAAGCGGGCCACGGGTATTTCCAATTGCGGGAAAACGTGCTGACGCAAAGACGGATCGACGATTATTTTCAGGAACATCCGCATGAACCGTTCGTCCGCCAGGGACTGTTGGACTGCGCGGCGGAGGTGTTGTTTTTCGAGGTGGCGGGTTCGCACGGCACCTTGTTCCATCCCCGCATGTCGATGCAGGCGACGCATTCGTACCGAGACCTGGATCCCGACACACGCTGGCGGGTGGAGGAACTTTACAACGATTACTTTTTCCGGCGTCAGGAGGAATTCTGGCAAGGCCAGGGACTTGCGAAGCTCCCGGCGATGCGTCGTGCCAGCGACATGCTCTTGTGCGGCGAGGACCTCGGAATGGTGCCGGCCTGTGTGCCGGGCGTCCTGAAGGAACTGGGAATTCTTTCCCTGGAGATCCAGCGGATGCCGAAGACTCACGAAGTGGAGTTCTATCATCCGCAACATGCCCCCTACATGAGTGTGGTCAGTCCTTCCACCCACGACATGTCGACGCTGCGAGGGTGGTGGGAGGAGGATGCCGCCGCGACTGCGCGGTTCGCCTGGCAAATGTTCGGCATCTCCCAACCGGAAAAGGAACTGTCCGGGGACGTCGCGGCGAAGATCATCTGGCAACACCTGCAGTCTCCGGCGATGTGGGCGATTTTCCCGCTACAGGACCTGCTGGCGATGGATGAGGAGCTGCGCCACCCGGTCCCCGAGGCCGAACGCATCAACGTGCCCGCCGTCATCCCGTATTATTGGCGCTACCGCATGCATCTCAGCACCGCGCAACTCGCCACGGCGGATGGATTCAACAAGAGGTTGAGGCATATGATTGTGTCTGTTAACCGCTGATTGTGAACAGATCGGCTGAGGGATTTGCCGGCGTTCCGGGGTGTGGGGCATTGCGGCGGATTTTCCGGAGCGGACGTGCGTGGTCCGGGTGCGCTCCCGGTTTCCCGCCGGTGGAAAATGTGTTATGACAATCGAATTTTCCATGAGGATGCCTTGACCCGGCGAGGGTGGGGGGAATACCGTGCCGCCGATTCCCAGTGTAAGAGCACGATTTTCCGCCATCATGAACATTCACGAATACCAAGCCAAGGAGCTTTTCGACCGTTTCCAAGTCCCCAGCCCCGTCGGCCGGGTCGCGAGCACTCCCGAGGAAGCGGCTGCGGCTGCTAGGGAATTCGCCGGAGCCAAACTGGTGATCAAGGCCCAGGTCCATGCCGGCGGTCGTGGCAAGGGTCACTTCACCAATGGTTTCCAAGGCGGTGTCCATCTCATCGAATCGCCCGAACAGGCTGCGGAATACGCCGGGAAGATGCTCAATGAAACGCTGGTCACCGTGCAGACGGGTGAGGCGGGCAAGCTCGTCAGCAAGGTGATGATCGCCGAGGCGGTGGACATCACCCACGAATACTACCTCGCGATCCTCATGGACCGCGCCACCAGCCGCCCGGTCATCGTCGCCTCCACCGAAGGCGGCATGAGCATCGAGGACGTGGCACACAACACACCGGAGAAGATCATCCGCCAGTTCATCCACCCGCTGCTCGGACTCCAGGGCTACGAGGTTCGCAAGCTCAGCGCCGCGCTCGGCCTGACGGGGGATATCGCCAAACAGTTTGCGAAACTCCTGGGTAATCTCTACAAGCTGTTCATTTCCTGTGATTGTGCGATGCTCGAGATCAACCCGCTCGTCACCACACCGGATGGCCGCGTGCTCGCTCTCGACGCGAAATTCGGCTTCGATGACAATGCTCTTTACCGCCACCCGGACATCGTCGCCATGCGCGACAAGACGGAGGAGGACCCCCGCGAGGTCGCCGCTTCCGAGTATGAGCTGAACTACATCGGCCTTGATGGCAACATCGCCTGCCTCGTCAATGGCGCCGGTCTCGCGATGGCCACCATGGACATCATCAAGCACTTCGGTGGCGAGCCCGCCAACTTCCTCGACGTGGGGGGCGGAGCTTCCAAGGAGCAGGTGACGGCCGCCTTCAAGATCATCCTCGCCGATCCGAACGTGAAGGGCATCCTGATCAACATTTTCGGCGGCATCATGGACTGCAACGTCATCGCGGAAGGCGTCATCGCCGCCGCGAAGGAAACCGGCCTGCCGATCCCGCTCGTCGTCCGTCTGGAAGGAAACAACGTTGAAATGGGCAAGGCCACCCTGGCGGCCTCCGGACTCAACATCGTTTCCGCCGATGACATGTCGGACGGTGCGAAGAAGATCGTCGCCGCCGTGGCTTGAACCCAACCTTCGGAAACCATGCCTGACATCGGAATCAAGGAACTCGCCTTCGTCGGCTACGCGGTGAACGACATCGCCGAATCGCGGGTGTTCTACCGCGAGACCCTCGGTCTCAAGGAAGGCATGGTCTTCGAGCATGAAGGCGAGGTCGGCTGGGTCGAGTTCACGATTCCCGGCGGCCAGACGATCGCCATCACCAAGGCGAGCGAACAATGGCAGCCCAGCGCCCACGGTGGCGGTGTCTGTCTCGAGGTCGCCGACCTTGATGCCGCGGTCTCCGCGCTGGAAGCGGCCGGGGCGAAGTTCGCCCTGCCCATCCAGGACTACCCCGTGTGCCGCCTCGCGCTCGTGTCCGACCCGTCCGGAAACACCATCGCGCTGCACCAGAAGAAGGCGAACCATCCCGAGTGTTCCCACTGAAAGCTTCAAACTGAAAACCAACAATCTCTACTATGGCCATCCTCATTGATGAAAACACCAAGCTCCTGGTTCAGGGGATCACCGGCAGCTTCGGCGCACGCCATGCCTCGCTCTCACTCGCCTACGGCACGAAGCTCGTGGCCGGTGTCACTCCGGGGAAGGGCGGACAGAAGTTTGAGAATGTCGTGCCGATCTTCGACACGGTCAGCCAGGCGGTGAATGAAACCGGTGCCACCGCTTCCGCCATTTTCGTGCCACCTCCGTTCGCCGCCGATGCGATCCTCGAAGCCGCGGACGCGGGCGTGGAACTCATCGTCTGCATCACCGAAGGCATCCCCGTGATGGACATGATGCGCGTGAAGGAAGCCCTCAGAGGTTCGAAGTCCCGCCTCGTCGGCCCGAACTGTCCCGGCCTCGTCACTCCGGGCCGCGGGGAGAAATCCCACGGTGGCTGCCGCATCGGCATCGCTCCCGGCTACATTCACAAGCGTGGCAATGTTGGTGTGGTCTCACGTTCCGGCACGCTCACTTACGAAGCGGTTTTCCAACTCACCCAGCTCGGCTACGGCCAGAGCACCTGCGTCGGCATCGGCGGAGATCCGATCAACGGCACCAACCACCTCGAAGTGTTGGAAATGTTCAACAACGACCCTGAGACCGAGGCGATCATCATGATCGGCGAGATCGGCGGCACCGCCGAGGTGGACGCCGCACGCTGGGCCAAGGAAAACTGCAAGAAGCCGATCGCCGGATTCATCGCCGGAGCGACCGCGCCTCCGGGCCGCCGCATGGGCCACGCCGGCGCCATCGTCGGCGGTGAGGAAGACACCGCCCAAGCCAAGAAGCGCATTCTCGCCGAGTGTGGCATCGCCGTTTCTGAAACACCTTCGGACATGGCGAAGACACTGCTCGAGCGCTGGGGCAAGTGAGATGTGGGGAGAGGTGCGCCACACCTTTCCCGGTTTGGTGATGGAACTCGTCCGGATTGGGGTGATTCTGGGTTGAAACCAGTCACTCCAGGCGGATGGGGTATCCGGTTTGATCAATCCTGTGGCTCAAGTTTTCCCGACTTCCACGAAAAGGTTTGGGATTCGCCTGACGGACCTGTGACCGTGAGCCGGGATCGATCAGCGGAAAATGAGACGCTTTTCGGAGTTCGCGTCCATTGGGGGAGCGTTTGGTCCGAAATATCCGTCCAGTCCGTGTCCCCGGTCCGGCGGAGGATTTCAAGCTTGGCCGGGTAGCCGTTGTCCAATTCGAAGTATTCGCAATAGATCAGGATATGCCGCTGGTCGAGAAGCAGGTAATGGGTCGTCGGATTGAGGGCTTCCTCGGGCATGACGAGATATTTCTCCTGTGCCAATGCGGGCTTGGGGTATCCTTTCTCGATGATCGCTCCGGCATGTTGCAACCGATTGGATGCCGTCTCCCTGTAATCCAGTGCCAGCACGAAATCCCCGATCTTGTGTTCATTGCGGTCGGAAAAGAACGGATGCCGGGCGTCCGTATTTGATCCGGAGTTCCTCGCAACGGGCGAGGCACAGCCACCGAGGAGGAGAAGAATGGGAAAGAGGAGTTTCATGGCTAGTTTCCTTGTGGACCGGGAACTACCCGACCGAGGGCGTGGACTGGAAGTCCAATCGCAAGACTTGTTCCATTTGTTCGGATGGGGGTTCATGATCGGAGCGCCGGATTCAAGCCCGACGCTCTCAGAACAGATGATCCGGCTGCCAGGTTCCGAGCCGCTTCAGCAACTCTTCAGATCCTCAAGCCCCCCGCATCAGCGAGATTTCCGCAAGGGAGACGAGCGCCTTGTACAAGTCCTCACGCGGGGCGGTCTTCAGGTCCGCGACGGTGACGGCGCGGTCCAGGGTGAACTTGCCGGAGCGGGTGCGGCGGAGGGCGCTGAGGTGAGCGCCGCAACCGAGTTTCTCACCGATGTCATGCGCGTAGGTGCGCACGTAGAAGCCTTTGGAGCAATTCACGGTAAAGTCCACTTCGGGCAGTTCGATGCGGGAAATCTCATTTCCCGTGATGTGCACCTTGCGTGGTTCCCGGACGATCTCGATGCCTTTTCTCGCAAGCTTGTAGAGGGGCACCCCGTCCTTCTTGATCGCGGAGACCATCGGCGGGATTTGTTCGAAGTCCCCCATGAAGCTGTCGAACACTTCCTGGATCTCCTGCTTTGAGAAATCCCTGACAGGCTTGGTTTCCAATACCTCACCCTGGCGGTCCTGGGTGCTGGTGGTGGAACCGAGCGTGAGCGTGCCGACGTATTGCTTGTCCTCGCTCATGAGCAGATCCTGGATCTTCGTCGCACGACCGATGACGAGCATGAGCAGTCCGGTAGCCATCGGATCGAGGGTTCCGCAGTGGCCGATTTTTTTGGTATTCAAGGCGCGGCGGGCGATGGCCACGACATCGTGGGATGTCATGTCTTCCGCCTTGTCGATGAGGAGCACGCCGCTCGGGCCTTCGTAGTCGTTGGATGAATTTCGCATATCAGGGAGAATGGGGTGTTATAATCCGGCCGCCTCGATGTGGCGGCGGATGGCGGCGAGCACGAGGGCCTTGGCCTCTTCGAGAGGGCCTGTCATGCGGATGCCCGCGGCCAGCGCGTGACCGCCGCCGCCGAATTCGAGGGCGATCCTGCAGACATCCAGACGCTTGTCCTTCGAGCGCATGGAGACGCGGATTTTTCCGCCTTCCAGCTCTTCGAAAAACACCGCGAGCTGCACTCCGCGGATGGCGCGGATGATGTCGATGAGACCCTCGCTGTCCTCGGGCAGCAGAGCGAGATCGATGCGGGTCTGGTCGCGCAGTTCCCAGTTCGCCACCAGTCCGTCGGCGGAGAGTTCGAGCGTGTTGAGCAGGGCGCGCATCAGCTCGACACGGCGGTACGGGTGGTTGTCGTAAGTTTGGGAGTTCAGGGTGCCGACGTTCAGCCCGCGATGGATGAGATCGGCGGCCATTTCATAGGTCTTCGCCGTGGTGGACGGATACTGGAACGAACCGGTGTCGGTGGAGACGGCGACGTAGATGGCGTCGCGCGTTTCAGCGGGCAGCGGGAGATCGAGCTGGGTGATGATCTGATAAAGGATCTGGCCGGTGGCGGGGCTGGAGGAATCGATGAAATTCAGGTCGCCGTAGGAAGGATTCGACTTGTGGTGGTCGATGTTCAGCCAGATTTTCGCCTTGGATGCGGCGTGGAGCGCGTTGTCGCCAAGGCGTGGCTTGGCGGCGGTGTCGAGGGCGATGGCCACCTCGACATCAAGCGGCTCGGCGGGTGGCAGCTCGATCTTGTCCGAACCGGACATGAAGGCCAGATTGTCCGGCAGGCCGTCCTCATTGATCAGACGGACGGACTTTCCCGCAGCCATCAGGGAGAATCCGAGGGCGAGCTGGGAGCCGATGGCATCGCCGTCCGGACGGACGTGGCTGATGAGCACAAAGGACTGGTGGTCGCGCAGCACTTCGCCGATCCGGGCGATGCTGGCATTTTCGGGAGTGGCGTTCATTTCGCTCATGGGATGGAACCGCAGCGCGGGGGGCGGATTCTTCCCGCGAAGACCGACCGCGCAAGGATAAACCTTGCGACGGACCCCTCCGCTTCCGGCGTTGGTTAAAAATAAAGCACCTGCGGCGGACCGCAGGTGCTGTTTTATGCCATCCCTCCGTGGATTCCCTTATCAATCCAGTGGAGAAAAGTCTTTGAGTGATTTCGGGATGAGCACCTTGCCGACGGAGTGCATCACGCCGTTTGTGGCGGGCACGTCGGCGCTGAAGACCTTGGCCTCATCGACTTCGATCTTGTCTCCATCGACGTCGATCTTGATTTTTTCACCGTTCATCGTTTTCACATCGCCATCCTTCAGTGTGGAGGCGGGCATGTTGCCGGCGATGACGTGATAGAGGAGGAGCGAGCGGAGCTTTTCCTTGTTTTCGGGAAGCATCAGCTTGCCGAGGAGCCCGGCGGGGAGCTTGTCAAAGGCTTCGTCCGTGGGGGCGAAGATCGTGTAGGCGCCCTTGCTGCCGAGTGTCACATCAAGTTCGGCGGCGACGAGGGCTTTCTTCAGGGTGGAAAAGGTGACGCTGTCATTGATGACGTTGGTGAGGGAGCCCTTCTCAATCACGGGACCCTTCTCCACCTTGGTTTCGATGGTGGTCTCGGTTTTGACAGTTTTCTCGGCGGTTGCGGTTTCATCCTGGGCGAAGGCACATGGAGTTGCAGTCGCGAGGGTGCAAAGCACGGCGAAGCGGGTGAACTGGTTGATTTTCATGGTAATGTCAGATGGTTTGTTGGTTGGGTGCCGCAGAAAAACCTCCCGATCCGGGATGACAGGGAGCACTGCGGCGGTTGTCATCGTTCTATTCGCAGTCGGCGTGCCTGATGGATTTTTGAAAAGCAACTCGCTGAAAGTGAAAGGCTAATTCCGAATACGTTCGTGGCGGGAACCCTGCCCCGAGGTGCAAATGATGTAAGGGGAATGCAACCTGCACGGAGTTCGTCTCTGTTGAGGAAACCTGCGCCCGTTCCCACCCATTTGCCTGAAGAGACCATGAAAAGGAGGTGCCGCCCCCCTGTAAGCCGGATTTTGTCCCCCTCTTGCGAGGCTGGACGGCCATTTCTCTCACTCCGCCGGAGCGGAGCGCCCCACTTGCGCGGGATGCGACTAATACCCGGGTTTTGTAACGGACGAGCAGCCCTTTCCCTGTTCTGTCTTGCACCACGCGAGGTTTGCCATGCCGTCCGGTTGCCCGGATTCGCGGTGGGCTCTTACTCCACCATTTCACCCTTGCCTGTGACCTTGCGGTCCATCGGCGGTATCTTTCTGCTGCACTGTCTGTCCGGGATCCTCTCGTTTCCCGTCCCCCACTTTCATGGGGCGCGTTGCTCTATGGTGTCCGGACTTTCCTCACCTCCACTTGCGTGGAACTGCGACCGCCCGGGGAGCGGCGGGCGCAAGGTGGGGGAGAGGAGGTGGTTTTCCAATCAAAAAAAATGTCCGGACGGAATCGGGGTTTCTCCGTCCGGATGAGATTGGTCGTATTCATCGCAAAGTTGGAAGAACAGTTGGAACGCTTCTTCCTGGGACGAGGTGTTCTCCTCGATGAAGGTCATCCAGCCCGCTCCTCCATGGGGATAGGCATGACCGAAGCGCCCGGTGACAAATTGGTGGAAATCCCACGGCATTAGTTGATCACGCCCACGCGAGCCGATGTCATGACCACTGACAAATGCCACCAGGCTGGTGAACGGGTAATCGCTGTCACCCCAATGCATCCCAGGGCGTTTGCGGATGCTGGCGAGGATTGTCTTGGCCTAGGACCAGTCATTGGACCGGAAGACATGGTTGAGCTGGGGCAGGGGATTTCCTTTTTCCAACTGATCCGCGAAAATCCTGAGGGCGAGGACCTTCACCTTGGAAATCGCCTCCTCCCGTGATTCTCCAAATGCCCGGGCACCCGGAATTTGGGGCGCCTTCGCCAACCAGCGTCCATCCGAGTTTTGTTGATATTCGATTTTCATGTTCTCAATTCCCGATCCAGAACACATCCAGGAAAAACCACGCGATCATCATCACGCCGACGACGATCTTGAATCCCATCCCTGCCACAGTCCCGACGACCGATCCCACTCCGGACATTAGTGCTGGCTTGGCTTGTTGTCTGGAGAACGCGACCTCCCCGACGACGGCCCCGATCAGGGGCCCCAGCAGCAGCCCGAACGGGAGGAAAAACAACCCCACGATGCTGCCGACGAGCGCGCCGATGGCGCCCCACCGTGTTCCACCGAACCACTTGGTTCCCGCCGCGCCGCTGAGCATTTCAAAGGCTTGTGAGACGGCCATCAGCAACACCAGCACCAAGAACGACCACCACCTCAACCCGGATGCCTCACCCAGCATCAGCCGATGGGCGACCGCCGCGATGAGCAGGATAAGATGTCCGGGCAGGACCGGCAGCACACATCCCACCGCCCCCGCCGCCAGAAGGCATCCCGTCACGATCCAGGCCGCGCCCGTTCCCACGCCCTGCCACATTCCGCTGGATTGCATCGCTTCCCACATGGCGGGTTGTTTACAGGGGAATGAGGGAAGGTGCAAATGCTTAGGATGCGGAGGGCTTGGAGGACAGGAATATTCCCATCCCAAATCGTTCTTGCGATTTTCACAATCGACGAGAAATACCTCACACGAAGTTCGAGTAATCATACAAACTCCCGAGATTGACCGTTCCTTCGTGCGGACGGGAGTCAAACCCAGAAACAGCCCCACATCCATGCCCTCATCGTCATTCAGCCGCCGTCGCTTCCTTCAAACCACCGGGCTAGGTGCCGGTGGCGCCTTGCTGGGATTTCCCGCCATCGTCCGTGGCCAGAACCTGAACAGCCGTATCAACGTGGCGTGCATCGGGGTGGGAGGAAAAGGTGACAGCGACGTGAATGATGCCGCAAGGTGCGGCGGCACCATCGTGGGTCTTTGTGACGTGGATGCGGGTTACCTGAACAAGAAGGGAGAACAGTATCCGGACGCGAAGAAGTTCGTCGATTTCCGCAAGATGCTGGAGGAAATGGACAAGTCCATCGACGCGGTGACCATTTCCACGCCGGACCACCTGCACGGTGTAGCGGCGATGGCGGCGATGAAGCTGGGCAAGCACATCTACTGCCAGAAGCCCCTCACCCAGACCGTTTTCGAGGCGCGCGAACTTCGCCGCGTGGCTCTGGAGAACAAGCTCGCCACCCAGATGGGGAACCAGGGAAGTGCGGCGGACGGTTTGCGCCGTGCGGTGGAGGTCATCCAGTCGGGATTGATCGGAAATCCCAAGGAGCTCCACGTCTGGTCGAACCGCCCGATCTGGCCGCAGGGGATGGACCGCCCGGCGGGGGAGAATCCGGTGCCGGAGGGTCTGGACTGGAATCTCTGGCTCGGTCCCGCGCAAATGAGACCTTATCTGAAAGATACGTATCATCCGTTCAAATGGCGTGGCTGGAAGGATTTCGGCACGGGCGCGTTGGGCGACATGGCCTGCCACACGGTGAACATGCCGTTCCGTGCGTTGAAACTGGGTTATCCGACCGTGGTCGAGTGTGAGATGGCGTCCCGCATCTATTCGGACACGTATCCGCTCACCTCGCGCATCCGCTTCGAATTCCCCGAGCGGGAAGGCCTGCCGCCGCTGAAGTTCTGGTGGTATGACGGATCGCCGGGAAATGCGGAAAAACCGCTGCGCCCGTATCCGGACATCGTCAGCAGCGTGACGGCGCTCGAAGGGAAATTCCCCGCCAGCGGCTGCCTCATCATCGGAGAAAAAGGCCAGGTGTTCTCTCCGGACGACTACGGCGCGAAGTTCCTCATCCAGCTTGAGGGCGAGCCCGGTCTTACGGACGGCAGCAAGCATGAGGCTGTCGCGGCGATCCCGCAAACGATCCCACGCTCTCCGGGGCACAACCAGGAGTGGTTCGACATGATCAAGAACGGCACGCCGGCCTATTCGAATTTCGAGATCGCGGGCTACCTCACGGAAATCATCCTGCTCGGTTGCATCGCCCTGCGCGTTGGCGAAGGGGTGAGGATGGAATGGGACGGCCCCGGCATGCGCTCGCCGAATTGCCCGGAAGCGGCGCAGTTCGTGAAACGCAACGAGCGCACGGGCTGGTGAACGACTTTTTGCGGGATTTTCCCCACCGGGAGCGCGGAAGTCATTCCGCGCTCCCGGTGGGGGGATTGCGCTCCGATCGACGGAGGGATGATCCTTTGTTGCCAAGGTATCCGTATGGTCCGTCGTCTCCCGTTCCTATCGACAGTTCGCCAGATAAAATTCGAGTTCGATCAGGTCCGAACGCCGGAGCATCCATCGCATCGAAGGCAGTTGTGATCTTAACGCGGAGAGTTCTATTTCCCGGGAGATCGAGTCCGACATGAGCGAGACAAACCGCGCGCGACCGTTTTCCACCAGGAGGAAGGGACGAAAGGCCAACGGGAGCAGCAGCAGGGAAATCGCCACGGCGATGATGGTGAATGCGGTATCCCGCAACGAGAATGCGACGATCAGCAACATCAGGATCGGGTACATGGCGCGCATGCCGTAGCGCACGCGGATAACGCGGTAAGGGGTCATTTCGCCGGATCGTTTCTGTTGGACTCCTCGATCTGTCGGATCAAGGAAGCGACGAAGGTATCCAGCTTTTCCTTTTGCGGACCGGAGCGGGCGAGATCCAGACCGGATGCTCCCGCGAGAGATCTGAAACAAACGAACTCGACCTTGCGCAAGGTGGCAAGCGACAGAGCGAAGCCCCACATGCCGGCGCAGGCGGTGAGGATGGGAGGCTTGGACGCCCAGTCCATGTGGAAGCCGCTGATGAGGGTGACGTTGACCAAAAGTGAGACGCCAAACAGCCCGAGACCCGCCCCGAACAACGGATTCCGGAGCCAGATGGTGTCGTAATGCTGGTCCAATCCTTTCAGCGGAACGCGGCATTGGAACTCCGCCCGGAAAGTGGTGCTGCCGGAGATGAGCACGCTGTCCGGCAACAGGTTGAAGACGCGGCGGCCGTCGAAGCGTTTTTCCGAATAAGTGGCGATCGGCTCCATGTAGGACGCTTGGTATGCCAACCATGGCGGCGGGTGGCGAGAAGTTTCCGAAATGGAAGGGATACCCTGCCGTTCCGGATCAAAATGTCGGGACCGGTGTTTGGATTCCGTGGTGCTTTGGGGTTGAGTTGCCATTTCGCCCGGATACTCTGCCCGGACGGACCCCCAATGAATCGAATGACCATTTTAAAAACACTGGCCTTCCTCGCAGCCTTGCTGCCGTTGTGTCTTTCCGCCCAAGCCCCTGAGAGCATCATGGTGGTCGAAGCTTATTCCGGCAAGGTGCTGATCGCATCGAACGCCGGTCTCAAGCGGCCCATCGCCAGCATCACCAAGGTCGCGACCGCCTGTGTGGCGGTGGATTGGGCGACGGCTACTGGCACGGATCTCGGCACCACCATCACCGTTCCGCAGACGATCACGCTCGTGGGAGGCCCGAATCCGATGAACCTGCAACCCGGCGACCAGATGTCGCTGCGCGACGCTTTGTATTCCGCGCTGCTGGGGTCCGACAATCTGGCTGCGGTGACGATCGCGAACCACGTGGGTGGTGAAATCGCCTCCCGCCGCGGTTCAAACGCCGATCCGGTGGGGATTTTCGTCGGAGAAATGAACCAACTGACCAAAGCGGTGGGAGCGACCGCCACGCGTTTCGCCAATCCTCACGGCCTCGAACGGCAGGGGACCAAGGCATATTCCACCGCGGCCGATGTGGCCCGTCTCTCGATCTATGCGATGCGCCGCCCCGCCATCACCTTCATCACGAGCAAGCAGGATCGCCAGATCTCGGTGACCAGCGGTGGTGCCAAGCGGAGCTTCACCCTTAAGAACACCAACGAATTGGCGGGGGAAACCGGCATCCTCGGGGTCAAAACCGGAACGACCGCCGCCGCCGGGCCTTGTCTTTCCGTCTGCATGGACCGCGATCCGCTCGTCCGCCAGAAGCCGGATGGCTCGAAGGGCGCCACGCCGCGGCGTCTCGTGGTGGTGGTGCTGAACAATCCGGACCGTTTCAGCCGCGCACGCAATCTGCTGCGCCAAGGGTGGGGGATTTACGATCAATGGCTCTCCGCCGGTGCTCCGGTGCAGAACAAGGAGCGCGAGATCCTGCACGTGCCGATGCCGAAATAACCGGAAATTTTCAAACCACCCACCACCATGCGAATTGGAATTCTCAACAGCGGCGGGGATTGCCCCGGCTTGAACGCGGTCATCCACGGCGTCGTCGGCGCGGCGGACCAACTCGGATGGGAGGTCATCGGCTTCCGAGATGGCTTCGAGGGCCTGCTGCCGCCGGCTGATTATGCGGTGCTCAAGCCAAAGGACACCATCGGGATCCTGAAACTCGGCGGCACCATCCTTGGAACCACGAACAAGGGGCATTTCGTCGCGAAAAAGGGCAAGGGCGACATCGCGGAAGTCCCGGCGGAAGTGGTGGCCCGGGCAAAGGAGACGATGGACGCGCTGGAAATCAAGGCGCTCGTCGTGGTGGGAGGCGATGGGTCGCTGACCACCGCGCTCCAGCTCCACCGTCTCGGCTGGCCGATCATCGGAGTGCCGAAGACCATCGACAACGACCTCAGCGCGACGGCGTTCACCTTCGGCTTCGACAGCGCCGTTTCCACGGTGGTCGATGCGCTGGACCGCCTCCATACCACCGGCGAGAGCCATAAGCGGGTGATGGTACTGGAAGTGATGGGCCGCCATGCCGGCTGGATCGCACTCTGGGGAGGCATCGCGGGTGGGGCGAATGTCATCCTGCTGCCGGAGATTCCCTTTTCCTTTGAAAAAATCGCCGAACATATCCGGTCCCGCGAGGAACAGGGGCACCACAGCACCCTCGTCGTCGTGGCGGAGGGCGCGCACCTGCCGGACGGGGACATCGTCACCGTGGACGCGAATTGCGCCGGAGAGGTCCGCCTCGGTGGCATCGGCGAGCGGGTCGCGCAAAAACTCCAGCAGCTCACCGGCAAGGAAGCCCGCGCCTGCGTGCTGGGCCACCTCCAGCGCGGCGGCTCTCCCACCGCGCTCGACCGTATTCTCGGCATGCGTTTCGGAGTGATGGCGGTAAAGCTCGCGGCGGAAGGAGCATTCGGCCGCATGGTGAGCTACCAAGCCTACCACGTTGACTCCGTGGAAATCGAGGAAGCCGTGCACCAGCTCCGTCTCGTCGAGCCGGACAGCGAGGTCGTGCAGGCCGCCAAGGCCGTGGGCATCTGTCTGGGAGATTGAAGAAGCCGGGAGTTTGGAGTTGAGAGTTGAGGGCGAGAGGCAAGACTCGGTTTTTCCGCTTCCTCTTCGCTGCCAACACGCCACCATCCTGTCCGACACCTTTCCTGCGAGTCCGTGGCCGGGGTGGAAGTCGAAACGGATTTTTCCACTTTCTTCCCACTCCCAACACCCAACCTTCAATCCTCTACCTCTTCCCATGTCCTCCGATCCACTTCTCCAAATCCTCCGCCGCAAGGCCCGTGTCACCGATCAGGAACTCGCCGACCTGCTTTCCTCGGACCAGGAAACCGTGGCGAAAAGCGTCGCCGCATGGGAGGATGACGGCACCATTCTTGGCTACCACGCGGTGATCGACCCGGAGGCTACGGGAGACACTTCCGTTTCCGCGTTCATCGAGGTGAAGGTCACGCCCGAGCGCGGTGGTGGTTTCGACCGTCTCGCCACCCGTGTGGCCCGTTTTGACCAGGTGGTGTCGTGCTACCTCGCCAGCGGCGGTTATGACCTGATGGTCGTGGTGGAAGGTGGCGACCTCCGCGAGGTGGCGCGCTTTGTTTCGGAAAAACTCAGCTCGCTGGAAGGGGTCATCTCCACGGCCACCCACTTCCGCCTGAAGACCTACAAGGAGAACGGATTCCTCTTCGACCGCGGAGCCACGACCGAGCGGTTGGCGGTTTCTCCGTGAGGTGCTGAATAGAGGGAGCATTCGACGATAGGTTCCATGGGACTGATGGAGCCTATGACGTGATGCCATTCGGAATCATTTCGATGAATGAAATGAGAAGCTCCGGACGTTTTCTCACGATGCTTCCTAAAACCTTGCTACCATTCCTGTTCCTGACGGTCTCACTGCAGGCGGCACCTGTTTTCATTGGTACGAACACCGGAAAATCCGGAAGCAAGGGGATCTATCTGGCGGATTTCGATACCGCCACCGGCAAGCTCTCCGAGCCGGAGCTGGCGGCGGAATACAAGAACCCCGGATTCCTCGCGCTGCATCCCTCCAAGCCCATCCTCTATGCCTGCGGCCAGCCGACGAAGGATTTCGGCGATGGCACGAACTCCGTCGCCGCCTTCGCCATCGGCGGGGATCACGCGCTGAAGTTTCTCGGCGAGGCTTCCGTCGGCGGCAAAGGCGCGTGCCACGTGGCGGTGGATGGAACCGGGAACACCGCGGCCGTGGCGAACTACGGCGATGGCAGCTTTTCCACGATCAAGCTCGGTGCGGATGGCGTGCCGGGGGAAATCGGCACCGTGATTCTCAGCAAGGGCTCGGGGCCCAACAAGAACCGCCAGCAGGGACCGCACGCGCACGGCGTTTATTTCGACAAGGCGAACAAGCATCTGATCGTCCCGGACCTGGGACTGGACAAGGTGCTGGTCTATCCATTCGACGCGGCCACCTCCAAGCTGGGCGAGCCGCTTGCCCCGCTGGTCACCGCGCCCGGGGCCGGACCACGGCATCTGGCTTTTTCCGCGGACGAGAAGAACGCCTACGTGATCAACGAACTGGACAACACCGTGCTCGCCACCCGTTACGATGCGGGAAAATTCACGGCCCTCGGCACCGTCGCCACGCTCCCCGGCGATTTCAAGGGCGGCAGCACCACTGCGGAGGTCGAGGTACACCCGAACGGGAAATTCGTTTATGGCTCGAACCGCGGGCACGACTCCATCGTCGTTTATCGTCGCGACGAGAAGACTGGTGATCTGACATTCGTGCAGCACGCTCCCTGCGGCGGGAAGACTCCGCGCCATTTCAAGATCGATCCGAGTGGGAAATGGTTGCTCTGCGCCCATCAGGATTCGAACACCATCAGCGTGCTGTCGCTGGATCCCGCTACGGGACTTTTGGGTGAGCCCGCGAACACCGTTTCCGCGCCGAGCGCGATCTGTCTGCTCTTTGCGAAGTGACGGATGGAAAGGTCCGCCTCCTGTGGAAACTAGGGGTTGCGTCGCCAAATAGATGCCGCCAGATTCCGCGTGATGAACAAAGCGTCTATTGGATTTGTCGGTGTCGGGAGGATGGGGGCGAACATGGCCCGCCGGCTTGCGGACCTGGGCTACAAGATCGCCGCCATTTATGACCACCACGAGGCGTCCGCCATCTCGCTGGCGGTGGAGCTGGGCAGCACGGCGACCCGCTCGCTGGCGGAGGTCACCGCTGCGTCGGATGTGATTTTCACCGTGGTCACGGATGACGCGGCGATGCGCGAGATTTTCTCCGGCGACGAGTCCCTGCTCAAGGGGGCGGCGGGCAAGGTTTTCATCAACTGCGCGACTGTCAGCCCCGCCGTGCACGAGGCGGCGGCGGAGGCGGCCGCTGCGGCGGGAGCCGGAACGCTCGCGGCGAGCATGGCCTCCAGCATCACCCAGGCGCGCCAGGGCACGCTCTATCTGATGATCGGCGGCGAGCCGGAGGTTTTCGAAAAACAGGAAGAACTGCTCAAGGACATCTCCGCATCGCTGATCCACGTCGGCCCGGTGGGGAATGCGGCGAAGATCAAGGCCCTGGTGAACATGGTCATGAACATCAATACCGCGGGCCTGGCGGAGGGGCTCGGCCTCGGAGCGGCGCTCGGACTTGATCTGGCGGTGTTGAAGCTGGTGTTTTCCCAAACCGGTGCGAATTCCCGGGTGCTTGAAACCGATGGCGACGACATGATCGTCCGCGAGCACGACTGCTATTTCTCCGCGGCGCACGCGGCGAAGGACAGCGGCATCGCTAATTCGCTCGCCGCCGCAGCCGGTGTGACCGTGCCTCTCTCCCACGCGACGGAGGTGCAATACCGGAAAATGATCGACCTGGGGCTGGGTGAATTGGATAAATCCGGCATCGCCGAACTGACCTTCCCGGACCGCGCCGGAGTCTAACCGCCATTTCCGCCATGATGACCGACTGTGAAATCAGGAACCGCTCGGGAGAGCGCATCGACCACTCGTTCCACCCCGGGTTCCGTGCGGACGCTCTCGTCATCCTCGCCCATGGTGTCACCGGCAACAAGGACCGCCCGCAGCTTGTCGCGCTGGCGGAAGGTTTGTCCGCCCGGGGCTGGCCGTGCCTGCGGATTTCCTATGCCGGCAATGGCGGATCGGAAGGACGCTTCGAAGACTCCTGCATCACCAAGGAAGTCGGTGATCTCCAGGCGGTGATGGACATGGTTCCGGATACCGCGCGCATCGCCTACGTGGGGCATAGCATGGGCGGGGCCGTGGGAGTGCTCACCGCCGCGCGGGATCTCCGCATCCGGTTGCTGGTCTCGCTGGCCGGCATGACCCATACGGCGGATTTCGTCCGTCGTGAGTTCGCGGATGTCACACCCGGCCAAGGTTTCATGTGGGAGGATGAGAATTGCCCGCTTTCGGAAACCTATGTGAACGATCTCCTGCAGATCGGGAGCACCCTCGCCGCTGCCGAAGCCGTCACTCAACCATGGCTTCTCATCCACGGTGACGCGGATGACCTGGTGCCGATCCAGGACGGGCGCGATGCCTTCGAAGCCGCACTGGTTGAGAAAAAATTTCTCGCCATCCCCGGTGCCGGACATTCGTTCGACGAGACCAGCCATCCGCAGCTCGTCGATGCGGTGGATGAATGGCTCTCCGCGGCATTTGGCGGAAACTGAGGATTGGGGGGGGCGCTGGATTTTCCCGGTGAGGCTGGAAGTCAAGGCATGCAAAATGCTGTTGCGCTCTCCAGACGCGTTTCCTAGTTTCCGGGAGACATTTTCCCACTTCTCCGTATGAAATCCAAATTTCTCCTACTCCCAGTCGTCGCCGCCATTGCCACCGCCGTCATTGGCTGCAAATCCGGGGGAGGGGACACGATCAAGGTCGGGGAATTCGCCTCGCTGACCGGCAAGGAAGCCACCTTCGGCACCTCCTCGCATGAAGGAACGCTGCTTGCCGTGGAGCAGATCAACGCCGCCGGCGGGGTGCTGGGCAAGAAAATCGAGCTTCTTACGGAAGACGACCAGACCAAGGCCGGCGAGCCTGCGAACGCGGTCAACAAGCTGATTTCCAAGGACGGTGTCATCGCCATCCTCGGCGAGGTTGCCTCCAGCCGCTCGCTGGAAGCCGCGCCGATCTGCCAGCAGAACAAGATTCCGATGATTTCGCCAGCGTCCACGAACCCGACGCTGACCAAGGAGGGTGACTATGTTTTCCGCGTCTGTTTCAATGACAACTTCCAGGGCGGCGCGCTCGCGAACTTCGCCAGCGGCACGTTGAAAGCGAAGAAGGTCGCCATCTTCACCGATGTGAAGAGCGACTACAGCAAGGGTCTGGCGAAGAGCTTCAAGGAGAAATACGCGACCAGCGGCGGCCAGATCGGTGTGGAGCTGGACTTCAACGGCGGCGACAAGGACTTCAAGGGCCAGCTCACCACCATCAAGAATGACGCGCCCGACGCGATCTTCCTTCCCGGTTATTACAACGACGTCGCCCTGATCTGCATCCAGGCGAAACAGCTCGGGATGAACATCCCGATCTTCGGCGGCGACGGATGGGAAAGCGAAAGCCTCCTCACCATCGGCAAGGAAGCCATGGAAGGCCACTACTTCTCCACCCACTGCTCCATCGAGCAGCCGACCCCCGAGATGACCTCTTTCGTGGACGCCTACAAGAAGCGATTCAACGGCAAGACCCCGGACGCGATGGCGGTGCTGGGCTATGACTCCGCCCTCGTCCTGGCGGACGCCATCAAGCGCGCGGGCAAAACCGACGGCCCCGCCCTGCGCGACGCCATCGCCGCGACCAAGGACTT
The DNA here is from genome assembly GCF_016595465.1 of Luteolibacter yonseiensis. Taxonomy (NCBI): domain Bacteria; kingdom Pseudomonadati; phylum Verrucomicrobiota; class Verrucomicrobiia; order Verrucomicrobiales; family Verrucomicrobiaceae; genus Luteolibacter; species Luteolibacter yonseiensis. The sequence goes on from NZ_JAENIK010000011.1 coordinate 1,465,886, forward strand.
CTCCGGTGCCAGTGGAAAGTTCTCCCTGAATGCGGACCGCGACGCCGTGAAGGCACTCGTGTTCATCCAGATCAAGGGCGGCAAGTTCACCTACAACGCCACGGTGAATCCTTGAGGAAGTTGATGGTGGTTGGTTGATAGTTGATAGCGAAGAAAAAGATCTTCATTTGTCGCGTCCGCCGCCTCCTCTTTCCATCAACCCCCAACCATCGACTCTTAGTGGATTGGCTCCAGCAGATCATCAACGGACTCGGCCTCGGAGCCATCTACGCGCTCATCGCGCTCGGTTATACGATGGTGTACGGGGTGCTGCGTTTCATCAACTTCGCGCACAGCGACGTGCTGATGCTGGGCGCGTTCTCCTCGTTCTACATCGCTCCGAAGATCGAGAAGGTGATGGGTTCGCAGTCGCTGCTGGGGTGCATCCTGGTGTTCATCCTCGCTGCGGCGATCTGTGCCTGTCTGGGGATGCTCATCGAGCGTCTGGCCTACCGGCCGCTGAGGAACCGTCCGAAGCTCACGGTGCTCATCACGGCCATCGGTGTCTCGTTGTTGATCGAATTCACCTGCCAGAATGAAAATGTCTTCGGAGCCTCGCCGCAGCCGTTCCCCAAGCTGTTGCCGGAAAAGTCCATCCACTTCGGAAACGTGATCCTCTCCAGCAACGACCTGCTGACCGTCACCGTCACCATCGTGCTGCTGGCCGCCATGTGGCTCATTGTCCAGAAAACCCGCATCGGCACGGCCATGCGCGCGGTTTCCTACAACCAGCAGGCCGCCTTGCTGATGGGCGTGCCGGTCAACCGCATCATTTCCTTCACCTTCGGTCTCGGCTCCGCGCTCGCAGCCGTCGCGGGGATCCTCTACGCGATCAAGGCTCCGGGCATCGAGCCGCTCATGGGCGTGCAGCCCGGCCTCCGCGCTTTCGTTGCGGCGGTGCTGGGAGGCATCGGCAACCTGCCGGGCGCGGTGCTGGGCGGTGTGCTTCTGGGACTGTTGGAAACCATCGCCGGAGGGATTCCGGGACTTTCGAACTACCGGGATGCCATCGCTTTCGGCATCCTCATCCTCATTCTCATTCTCAAACCCGCCGGCCTTCTAGGCCGCTCATCTGTCGAAAAAGTCTGATGCCGTTTCCCGGAGAAAAACGCTGGCTGTTGTTGGGAGTCGCGCTGGCGATCCTCGCGTCCTATTTCGCCCCCCAGTTCAACCGCTACTACCTCGGAGTCGCGATCGATGTGGGCATCGCCATCATCCTCGCGACGAGTCTGAACCTGATCAACGGCCATACCGGGCAGTTCAGCCTCGGGCACGCCGGGTTCATGGCCGTGGGCGGGTTTTTCTCGGCGTGGCTTTCTTTAAAAGCGGGCGTGACCGCCGACGCGTTCTGGTTTTTCCCGCTCGCCCTCGTCGCCGGAGGGCTTCTTTCCGCCGTGGTGGGACTGCTTGTCGGCGTGCCATCACTGCGGCTGCGGGGCGACTATCTCGCCATCGTGACGCTGGGCTTCGGAGAAATCATCCGGGTGGTCGCCCAGAACACCGAGGCGATCGGTGCCGCCAGCGGACTCAAGGGCATTCCGAAACTCACCACCCTCGGCTGGACCTTCGGCTTCGCCGCCGTGACCATTTACGCCATCACCGCGCTGGTGAACTCCACCTACGGCCGTGGTTTCATCGCCGTGCATGATGATGAGATCGCCGCCGAGTCGAACGGGGTCGACACCACACGCACCAAAGTGACAGCCTTCGTGACGGGAGCCTTTTTCGCCGGGATCGCCGGGGGGCTCTACGCCCACCACAAGCAGTTCCTCTCGCCCACGGGCTTCGACTGGCTGAAGTCCATCGATATCGTGGTGATGGTCATTCTCGGTGGAATGGGGCGCACCGTGGGAGTCATCGCCGCGGCCATTTTGCTGACGCTCATGCCGGAGCTGCTCCGGGATTTCTCCGAATACCGCATGATCCTCTACGCGCTGCTCATCATCCTGCTCATGCTGCTGCGTCCTGCGGGTCTTTTCTCCTTCAACCTCAAACGCCGCAAACACTCATGAGCGCGCCCTTGCTGGAATTGGAAAAGGCCACCATCAGGTTCGGCGGCCTCACCGCCGTTTCCGAGCTCACGCTGTCGGTGGTGGATAACGAACTCGTCGGACTCATCGGACCCAACGGCGCGGGAAAAACCACGGCGTTCAACATGATCACGGGCGTCTACCAGCCCACCTCCGGCGAGATCCGTTTCGCCGGGAAAAACACCCGGGGCATCAAGCCGAACCGCCTGGCCGGCTTCGGCATCGCCCGGACGTTCCAGAACATCCGCCTCTTTTCCAGCATGAGCGTGCTGGACAATATCCGCGTCGCCGCCCGCCTCCACAACGGAGAGGGGTATTTCAGCGCCCTGTGGCGCGGCAAGGCGTGGAAAAACGCGGAAGCGGAGACCGAGAGGAACGCCATCGAACTCCTCGAGATCTTCGACCTCGCCCAACATCGTGACGAACTCGCGGTCTCGCTTCCCTACGGTGACCAACGCCGCCTCGAAATCGTCCGCGCGCTCGCCACGCGTCCGAAACTCCTGCTGCTGGACGAACCGGCGGCGGGCATGAACCCGTCTGAAAAAGACGATCTCATGCGCCTCATCCGCTTCGTCAAGGAGCGCTACAACCTTTCCGTCCTCCTCGTGGAGCACGACATGAAGGTCGTCATGGGCATCTGCCAACGCATCGCCGTGCTGGAATACGGCATCAAGATCGCCGAAGGAACGCCGAAGGAAATCCAGTGCCACCCGAAGGTGATCGAGGCCTATCTGGGGGCGGCGGCTGTTTAGTTGATGGTCTTTGGTTGATGGTTGATAGTGAAGAGTCAGAAAGAACAAAACGATGTTTGGATTTGAAAAACTCGATGTCTGGAACAAGGCGATTGATTTCGCCGATGTGGTGTATTCGGTAACCCGTGCGTTTCCTTCCGATGAACGCTTCGGCCTGACAAATCAAATGCGGAGGGCTGCGGTTTCCATTTCCTCGAATATTGCGGAAGGCAGTTCGCGGAATTCTCCCAAAGACTTCGCCCGGTTCATTGAGATTGCCACAGGGTCGGTATTTGAAGTGGTATCCCAATCTTTCATTGGCAGAAACCAAGGACTGCTGACGCCCGAAGAGTTCCAGTTGCTTTATACCGCCGCAGAGGAACAGGGGCGAATGCTTAGTGGCTTGCGTCGCTCGTTATTGGGTGAGAAATGACGGCTTCATCGCAATTCTTCTTTCTTACTATCAACCATCAACTCCCAACCATCAACTCTCTTGCTTACCGTCGAAAATCTCCATGTCAGCTACGGCGCGATCAAGGCGCTGCACGGCGTCAATCTCGAGGTGCCGGAGGGAAGCATTGTCACGCTCATCGGTGCGAACGGAGCGGGGAAATCGACCACCCTGCGCGCGCTTTCGGGGTTGGTGAAAACCGCGGCGGGTTCGGTGAAATACAAGGGGAGGGAAATTTCCAAACTGTCTCCGAACAAGATCGTGGAGACCGGATTGTGCCACGTGCCGGAGGGGCGCATGGTGTTCGCCAACCTCACGGTGCTGGAAAATCTGAAAATGGGAGCCTACCTCCAGCGGGACAAGAAATGGATCGCCTCGCAGACGGACTATGTCTTCGGTTTGTTTCCCCGCCTCAAGGAGCGCGAGGGGCAGGCTGCGGGCACGCTTTCCGGTGGAGAGCAGCAGATGCTGGCGATCGGTCGCGCTCTTCTGAGCAAACCGGATTTCCTGATGCTGGACGAACCGTCGCTGGGGATCGCGCCATTGTTGGTGAAGTCCATTTTCGAACGCATCGTGGAAATCAACCGCGAGCAGGGACTGACCGTCCTGCTGGTCGAGCAGAATGCGAATCTCGCGCTGGATGTGTCGAGCTATGCCTACGTGCTTGAGACCGGCAAGGTCCTTTTGGAAGGGCCGTCCGCCCGGCTCAAGGCGGATCCGAAGGTGCAGGAGTGCTACCTCGGGGCTTGATCGCCCGGTGTGTGGAGAGAGATTGATCGCTTGATTCCCCGGATCTGCTGCGGGAGGATGGATCATGAGTCCGGATCAAGTAAGAGTCGTTTTCGAACGCGTCGCCTACCAGATGGTCGTCGCGGGATGGCTCAGGAGATATGCGTTCACCGCAGGAGTGGGACATGAGCTTACATGGCGCACCGAGGGCGCGCAGAAGGCGATGTTGCTCAGGGATCTGGGTGAGAAATACCGGTTGTCCGAGGATGATCTCTCGCCGCTTTATTTCCAGATGGCCTGCAAGGGGATGGGGCTGCCGGATGGGGTTTCCTTCCCGGCGATCGACATCGAAGTCTCCGCCTTCTGGCTCCTGTGCGTGGGTGAGCTGGGGCTGGAGGGGGATGGCGATGGTTTGCTGGCTCTCGTCCACATCGTGACGGGTTGGGGGCCGGATGCGCCGTCGTCCGGAAAGCGGGTGGAGTGATGGCGTGTCACGGGTGCTGGAGAAGAGCGCAGGCGAGGATGCTTCTTTTCAGGGCGTGCCGTCGGATCCGTTCGTGTCCCTCCAGCCCGGCAACAGGAAAATGGAGGTTCCCATGCTGAGAAGGATGCCGATGACGGCAACGGTTCCCAGGCTGACGAGCGCGTCGCTGGAGGAGAACACCAGCGAACCGAAGCCGATGACGTTCGAGGCTCCGCAGAACAACAGGGCTTTTCCGGTGCCCTGCCACAGTTCCTTGAAATCCCCGCCGGTGCGGCGCAGGCTCAGTGTGACGTGGATGGCGTAGTCGATGCCGGTGCCGAGCAGCAGGGGCGTGGCCATGAGATTGACGAAGTTCCATTTCAGCCCGGTGAGGCTCATGACGGCCAGCAGCAGCGCGGTGCTGACGAGCATGGCGAAGAGAGCCAGCCCCACATCCGCGATGCGGCGGAAGATGAGGATCATCATGCCGACGAGCAGGATGAACATCGGCACCAGCATGCGCGTCATGTCCTCGCGCACGAGTTTTGAAATGGCGGGTTTGAAAAGATCCCAACCGCTGAGCCAGATCCCGTCACCGGCGAGGGTGCGGAATTTTTCGTAGTCCTTGCCCGCCGGATCGATGTCGGCGGCAGGCAGAATGGAACCCAGGATGTGGCCGCCGCCGTTTTCCTTGCGTGTGAGGAAGAGGCGCATGACCTCCCGGGCTGCCGGAGAGGAAGGGAAAACCAGCGCGGTGCTTTCCGTTTGTCTGGAAACCGCTTCCAGCACCCCTCGTCCCAGCGCGATGCCTTCCTCGGAAAATCCTGCGGCATCGGCCTCGCGCACAAGCCGCTCCTGGTCTTTTGCCAGAGCCGCGAGCACGGGTCGGTTCACGGTTTGTTGGTCATGTGCCGGCCACCAGCCAACGGGGAGGGTGGTTTTCTCCACCAGTCCATCCGCCTCCGCCTTGCCGAGACGGGTGCGGGCCTCCTCCAGGCGTTGTCCCATTGCGGCATCGGTCTTCGCTTCGATGACGACGCCGAGTGATTTTCCGCTGTAGGCGGGAAAGGCGCGCTGGACGTGCTCGAAGGTTTCCATCGCCTCGCTGTCTCGAGGGCGCATGATCTTGGAGCTGAATTCGGCGCCGGGCAGGCCATGGATGGAGAGCACGGCGGCGGCCCCTGCCAGAAGAATTCCCGTGATGGTCCATGAGCGCCGGCTCCTTGGGAGGATTCTGCCGGAACCTCTTGCCGGCTGGCGGTTGACACCGAACTTCGCCACGAACGGCAGGTAAACGACCAGCATCAACACCGCCGCGACGGTGAGGCCGATGCCGACGATGCTGCCGAGCTGGGCCATGCCCGGCAGGCCTCCGAGGTTCAGCGCGAGGAATACGACCGTGGTGGTGAGGGCGCCGAAAAGGACGGGTTTGGTGGCGGCGGAGCGGAGTTCGTGTTTGTCGTGGCCCGCCACCTTCGCCTCCTGGCAGATGACGAGGCCGTAGTCCACGGCGAGACCGATGAGGATTTCGATGGAACTCAGCGCCATAATGCTCAGTTCCCCGTAGATCCAGCCCGCGATGCCGAGGGCCATGGCGAAGACCATGATGAGGATGCCGGTGAGTCCCAACAGCAGGCTGAAACGCCGCTGCATCCACCAGAACAACAGGCCGATGAGCCCCAGCGTGACGCCGATGGAACCACTGAGGTCGTTTTCCATCGCCGTGCCGATTTCCGAGGAAAAGGCGGGTTCTCCGGTGAGGCGGACCGTCAGGCCGGCACCATCGGTTTTCTGCCATGTCGAAATGGTGGAGCGGAGTTTCCTGATCCATGCGTCCGCTTCCCGGTAGCCGGGCAGCGGGGTGGGGGAGTCCACGAAAAGCAACTGGGTGCGCCCGTCCTCGCTTTCGAACGCCTCGCCGCCGTGGCCGGAGGAATTCATCAGCGTGGCGACCGCCGGGTGGTCAAGGAAGCCGAATGGATCGTGTGCGACCATCACCATGTCCAGCCCCTCCATCGAGGTCGCGACCTTGGCCAACGAATCCTGGAGGGTTTTTTCCGAACGTTCCGGTGAAAACCGTTCCGCCTGGTTCCGGACCGCGGCTGCGTCTCCATTCAGCCAGAGGTAGGCCAGAAGTTCTGCGATGCCTTGCGGATCATCGTTCCAGCGGGGTTTCCAGCGGGCGGACTTCACCAGGTTTGCGGAAGCCAGCGCCTGCCCGAGCGATTCGGCGGCTTCCCCCAGGGTGCCCGCGTCACCTTCCTGGCCACCGATGACGAGAATCAGTTCGTCATTCCGGGAAAACGCCTCGTGGAACGCCTTCAGACCCTTCACCTCCGGCAGTTCGCCGGGCAGCATGGAAAGGATGTCCGTATCAAACCGCAGCCGCGTGAGCCCGAGCGATGCGACAAGGACGGCCGTGGCGAGGAGAAGGGGAATGGCCAGACGGCGGAACATGCGCGAACTCAAGCGGGAATCCGATGGCTCTGCAACCCGGAGGAACGGTCCAGGTGATTTACTTTCAGGGGTTGTGTCTTGCCTTGTGCCGCCTCAGTGCGATGAATTCACAAATGCCTCAGAACACAAAAAAACGGAATTTCGTCAGATGGTCGTTCTGCCTGGCATTGATCGCGATGGTTGCTTTTATGGCGTGGGAGGTGATAAACGGATTTTCTCCTGCTGTTTTTCTGAGCAATCTTCGGTTTTCGCAGTATGATTCCAAGATCCGGTTCTGGGGCAAGGTTATGGATTCCGACGGATATCCTTTGGAAGGGGTATATGTGAAGGCGGTTGCGATAACCTATCGGATCAAGAAGACCCCGGAGGGAGATGTCTGGGACTATCCTGTTGTCGAGACCCGGACGAAAAGCGACGGTTCTTTTGTCTTGGATGGCATGGCCGGATTCGTCTTGAAAATTGAGAAAATGAGCAAGCAGGGCTACGTCCTGCCCCGCGCCACCCAGATTTCCACCACCTATCCCGGAGGGTCGAATCGTGAATATCGATTCAAGTCGATGGACCCTCACGAGCCCGTGTTTTCATCAGATCCATCCAAACCGGTGGAGTTCAGGTTGTGGAAATTGAAGAAGCCCGAACCCCTGTCCATCGGGAGAGCGGTATTGTCGATTCGGGTGGGGGAACCCGCCCGGTATTTTTCATTGGTCTCGAGGAATTACCCGGAGCAGGCGATCGGCAGATTCAAGCCGGATGTTAAAATTTCCATTTCTCGAATCGGCGAAGTCCGCCCGCCGCGCTGGGAAGTGAAAATCGAAGGGTATGATGAGGATTGCGGCGTCATGAAAGCGGATCCGAAGGACCCGTTCATGTTCACAGCTCCGGAAGAGGGTTATCAGCAATCCATCACTTATGAGTATGGCCCGGACTGCGTGAATGAGTTCACCGGGTTGCCTGGATTTCCGGTGCGTTTCTTCGCCCGGAGTAAAAACAAGTATTGGCATGCGGCGGTGGACTCGGTCTTTCAGTCCCCTGTCGACAACGAGGAAAGTCCGCAAATCGACATCTGGACAAACCTCAACAAGAGTCGGAATCTTGAGCATGACGCGGTCCGTCCCCTACCTGATCCCCCATTGGGAGTGCCGGAGGATTACGGCTTGAAAAGTCTTCCGGTGTCCGGCGCGCCGAACTACCGTGAGGGCAGGTGACCACTCCTGCTTTGGCGCTGCGGCCTGCCGCTGTGCTTCAAGTTTGAAGCACCGACCAAAAAATGGGAACCGCGAATCCTGCGAACCTCGCCAACCCTGGTGCCCTCAGCGGTGGTGCCGGTAGAAGGTCCCAATTGTCTCAAAGGTCCGCTGGATTCGCAAGATTCGAGGTTCCCATTTCCTGGTGTTTTCTTCTTATCCGTCAGATTGCTTTTTTCCGACCAACAAAGATGTGACCACACCCGTCGCCAGGATACCGAGGATCACGCCGAGAATCACGAAGTTGAAGGAATCACCCAGCCAGACCTTGAGCCATTTGGCGGCGAGCATCTTGACGCCAACCACCAGGAGGATCAGGGAGAGGGCGGGCTTGAGGTATTGGAACTTCGCGATCATTCCGGCCAGAGCGAAGTAAAGCGAACGCAGTCCCAGGATGGCGAAGACGTTGCTGGTGAAGACGAGGAAGGGATCGGCGGTGATCGAGAAGATTGCCGGGATGGAATCGACCGCGAAGATCAGGTCCGTCACCTCCACCAGGATGAGCGCCACCGCGAGAGGGGTGAGCATCCATTTTCCAGCAGGAGCGGCATCCACCACCGGGTCCGCGACGACGACCTCACCCGGTTCGGCGGCTTCATGGGACTGGGAGCTTCCGGCCTTCACCAGGAAATGTTGCCCGTGGAAATTCCGGGTGACGGGGAAGCGCTTGGTGATCCAGCGGACGAGGGCGTTGTTTTCCGGATGCTCTTCCTTGTCGTCCATCACCAGCATTTTGATGGCGGTGACGATGAGGAAGACGCCGAAGACGTAGAGGATCCAGTGGAAATTGTGCACCAGCGCGGAGCCCACACCGATCATCGCGCCGCGCATGGCGAGCGCGCCGAGAATTCCCCAGAAGAGAACCCGGTGTTGGTAGCGGGCGGGCACGGCGAGCGAACCGAAGACCATGGCGATGACGAAGATGTTGTCCACGCTCAGGGATTTCTCGACGACGTAGCCGGTGAGATACTTGGTGGCCGCCAGTTTTCCGTTGTTCACCACTCCGTCCACGGCATCCACGCTCATTCCAAGGCCGCTCCAGTGATATTCGTAGCCGAAGTAAACGAGAATCGAGAACGAGAGTCCCAAGGTGATCCAGATGGCAGACCAGCCGAGGGATTCCTTGAAGCCAACGACATGCGATTTCCGATGGAAAACCCCCAGATCGAGAGCCAGCATCAGGAAAACGAAACCAATAAAGATCACCCACGGCAAAATCATTCCGCAATTTGGTAAATGCCCCTGCGGGTGGCCATTGGAAAGGGCCGTGGATTTTCCACTCGCCCGGGTTGCCCCGGGCTGAAAGGGATGTCACCATCGTCCCGCGCATGGCCCGTCAATACACACTGCACCGTTCTTCCCAGGTCCACGCCTCCGGCATCGACTACAAGACGGCGCTCAATGAGGAACAATATGCCGCCGTCTCCTCACCGCCCGGCCGCGCGCTTGTCATCGCCGGGGCGGGCTCCGGAAAAACCCGCACGCTCACCTACCGCGTCGCCTGGTTGCTGGACCATCAGGTCGATGCAAGGGAAATCCTCCTCCTCACTTTCACCAACAAGGCTTCCCGCGAAATGGTGGAGCGTGTGCGCGAGCTCGTCCCGCACGACACCTCCGCGCTGTGGGCGGGCACCTTCCACTCCATCGGTTCACGCATCCTGCGGCGCCATGCCGAGGATCTGGGATTCACGAAGTCCTATTCCATTCTGGATCGCGACGACCAGAAATCCATCCTGAACTCGGTCATCGCCTCGCTGGACATCGATACAAAGCAGCGCCGTTTCCCCAAGGCGGACGTGCTCGCCTCCATTTTCTCACTCATGGAGAACACCGGCGTCGCGCTCACGGAGATCATCGCCTCGCGTTACGACCAGTTCTACGACTGGCTGGAGAAGATCGAGGAGGTCCGCCTGGGCTACATCGCGAAGAAGCTCGCAACGAACTCGATGGATTTCGACGACCTGCTGGTCCTCACCGTCCGCCTTTTCGAGCAGCAGCCGGATGTGCTCCAGCTTTACCAAGGCCGGTTCAAGCACGTGCTGGTGGACGAATACCAGGATACGAACAGCGTGCAGGGCCGGATGATAGATCTCCTCGCCGGAGAAAGGAACAGTCTCATGGCCGTGGGGGACGACGCCCAGTCCATCTATTCCTGGCGCGGCGCGGACATGTCGTTGATCCTCGGGTTTCCACTGCGTTATCCGGGCTCCAAGGTCCACATCATCGAGACGAACTACCGCAGCGTCCCGGAAATCCTCGATCTTTCGAACGCCGCCATCAGTGCGAACAGGGGGCGCTTTGAAAAAGACCTGCGCTCGTCCCGCGAGGCTCAGGGCACCCTTCCCGCGCTCGTCGCACTGCCGGACCCGTCGACCCAGGCCGCCTTCGTCGCCCAGCGCATTCTGGAACTCCGCGACGAGGGCATCCCCTTGGAGGAGATGGCGGTTCTCTACCGCGCGCATTTCCAGAGCCTGGAAATCCAGATGGAACTCACGGTCCGGGGCATTCCCTTCGCCATCACCAGCGGCTTGCGATTTTTCGAGCAGGCGCACATCAAGGATGTTTCCGCCTTCATGCGCTTCGTGGTGAACCGCCGGGACGAGATCAGCTTCCTCCGCATGGTGGGGCTGCTCCCCGGTTGCGGCCCCGGCACCGCCGCGAAGCTGTGGGCCGAGTGGTTGAAGTCCGGATGGTCGGAAAGGGTGGAGGTCCCGCCGAAATGGTCGGATCTTTTCCTCAAGTTCAAGATCCCGAAAAAAACCGCCAAACACTGGGAACAACTCTGCTACACCCTCGACGAACTCACTCCCGATGGTGCGTTGGCCCATCCTTCACAGATGATCTTCAGCATCCTCGAAGGCGTTTATGCCGATTACCTCACCGCATCCTTCGACAATGCGGAGAGCCGCCGCGCGGACATCGAGCAGCTTTCCCAGTATGGCGGGAACTTCGACGACGTCCTGGAATTCCTCGCCCAGCTCTCGCTCATGAGTTCCACCGACGGCGAACCCTCCGGAGAGCGTGCCGCGAAGGATGATGAAAAGGTCACCCTTTCCTCCATCCACCAGGCCAAGGGTCTGGAATGGAAGGCGGTTTTCCTCATCTGGTTGGTCAACGGCCAATTCCCGAACGGCCGCATCCTCGAAGCCGACGACGCGGACATGTTGGAAGAGGAGCGCCGTCTCTTCTACGTCGCGCTCACAAGGGCGAAGGACGAACTCTACCTCACTTACCCGATGATGAATCCGAAGTCCTACACGGGCGACATCATCTGCCGTCCGTCACAATTCCTGGAGGACTTCCCGGCGGAGATGGTGGAGGAGTGGAACGTGGGAAACGATGACCCTTGGGCCGATGATGAGCCCTTTTGATTCCGCCGGTTGATTCTCCACCGGGCTGCAAACCGGACGGACAGGCGAAACGTGTCAAAGAAGCCCGGTTGAAACCTCTCTGGCGACAGGGAACGGGGATGATGATCCGATGCTTTCGAATGTTCCTCCCGATTCCTGCCGCCGGGGCTCGCGCTGTTTTTTGTCGACTGCGAGCCGTCCCGCATTGGTGGTTCGCGCCGGTCTGATCGGTGCGGCTGTCGGAACGACGGGCTTGTCGAATGGTTCGCTCATGGCACGAACATACCTGTCGTCGCAGGCGGATCGATCAAAATTTGGGGTTTTAGCTGAAAATCATGTAGGTAAATCCCCTACAAAAATATCATCTATTTTGGCAACCCGCTGGGTTTGGACGCTTCTTTGGATCTTCCTGCGTAGAGCAAACTGCGTCTCAGGAAGTTGGTATCCGTATTGGAATGTGCCGTGCTGCATTCCAAATCCTTCCGTTCGAGCCGATCTTCCATCCCTTGTGTAAATGTTCATGTATTTCAAGCCGTGCATCAGGTGCGGACGCGGTATCGCGAACAGCATCAATAAATGTCCACATTGCGGGAAGGTGAACGGTTTTATCGCACGCCTGTTTCACCGGCTGCTTCATCGGTTGTGGCGTAAGAAGCGGCAATGATCACAGCTTTTGGGATAGATTCCCCAATCTGGGGTGAATTGGTCAATATGGACTATGCAGGAGGGGTATCGGAGATGTCTTGTTAGTTCGGTGGTAATTCTTGGAAAGAGAAGGAATTCGATTTGATTATTTTGTAATTATTTCAGTATGAATTGATTGAGTATTTTTATCGGTCTCTTTTTGAGGGTTCGATGTCAGGCGGATTTCCTATTTTCTCAATTTCTTAAAGAATACTCTTGTGTATAGTATTCCGAATGGTAGGAATTGGCCGCGCCTCCGAAACTCGTCGCACAGCCTACATGGGCAGCGGCATCAGGGTACGGCGACGATGACTCGCCTGTCATATCCTATGATGGATGGCAGGCATTCATTCGAATCTCAGGTGACCCACACATCGGGAATCTGAACCAGCCATCCGACTACCCCGTGCTTCGGGATGTCCCTGAAAGAGTGTCTCCCCGCCCTGATCGGCAGGGGGCTGCGGACTCAGCGATCATCTCAGCACCGGCTGATCTCGGTCTCCTTTGGTCTCCTTCCTTCGGTTTAAAACAAAATCGTCACTCCATCTTCCCATGAATCTTTTCGTCCCCAGTTCCCGCAAACTGCTTTCCGCAGTGGTCGGCTCGCTTCTTTCCGTCCAAGCCGCGTTCGCGGCGATCGTCCCGGCGCCCGTTTCGGGTGATATCTTCCTCGCATTCCGTGCGAGCGGTGGAACAGGCGGGTCCCAGTCCTACATCGTCAATCTGGGGACCGATGCCAATTTCCGGAATGCGACAACCTCTTTCACCGTGACGGGTTTGGGAAATATCGGAGCGGATCTCACCGAGATTTACGGACCTGGATGGAGCTCCCGCGGCGACTTGTTCTGGGGGATCTTCGCTGCGCGGGTTTCGACCAGTTCGATTATTTACGGTTCGAGGGAAAGAAATCCGGTGACATCGGTTTCGCCCGCATGGAGCTTGATCGACACCACTTCCCGGAACACCACCGCAGGCCAGATCTCCAGCGTGATCGACAGCATCGGTGGATACAGGGGCCGTGAGGCCACCGCCAACAGCCCGGTTGCCGCCGTCCAGCCGAATACCGGCGAGGCATCCAGCTATAACAAACAGGTCGCCTCCGCCGGGACGAAGGATTTCGGCTCCCTCAGCGAGTGGTCCTCCATCGAAGGGGACTTCGGGAGCGGTCCGGCCGGAACGGCTCTGGACCTTTACCGCATCGCAGGGGCGTCCGGAGTCACGCGCGTCGGGCATTTCACCATCAGCGCCGAAGGCGTCGTGCAGTTCAACATTCCAACCGTCACTCCTCCGGTCGATGTGGATACCGATGGCGACGGCTTCCTTGATTCCCAGGAGGCTCTGGCGGGCACGAACCCGAACGACGCGAGCGACTTTTTCCGCATCCAGTCCCTGCAACGGTCGGCTGGCGGCACAGGGGTTGCGTTCAAGACGATCCCCGGCAGTTCCTATCAGATTTATTACTCGGAAAACCTGGCGGCGGGCTCGTGGGTGCGGATCGCCACGGTGACGGGCGGAGCCTCCCCGACACTCCACCAATATTTGGACGACAATCTGGACCGCAGGGCCCGCGCCAAGGGCTTCTATAAGGTTAGTGTCGGCAACTGAACCGCCCCCCCCCCTTTCTCCATTCAACTTCTCCCCGACCGGATACGCCGGAGGTTAATCCAAGAAACCAACCGATCGGGACTGACAACCAAGCGCTGAAGTTCCTCAAGTCTCAACCCCCGCATGGTGCGCCTGATTCCCGAACCGGAATCAACGGTCCGCCTGCCAAAACCAACTCAACAGACAAATGAAATTCAGTAGCAACATCCCCTATCTCGGCTCAGCCGTGCTGGCTGCGGTTCTCGCGACCGCTCCCGCCCGGGCGGCGGTGGTGGCGACTCCTCAGAACAACGATATCTTCCTTGGTTTTCGCGCAAGCGGCAATCTCGGGGCCAGCACATCCTATCTTGTGAACCTGGGGCAGTATTCCCAGTTCCGGGATCTTACTCCGGGTGCCAGCATTTCACTCAACAGCCTGGGAGACATCGGCGCGGATCTTGTGGCGACCTTCGGTGCGAACTGGAGCAACCGGAATGACCTCTTCTGGGGGATCTTCGGGGTTTCCAACACCGCGAACCCGACGGTGTATGCCTCCAGGGAATCATCCGCACCGGGGTGGTCGGCGCTCGACCAGATCTCACGCGGCACAACCTCTTCCAACATCGTCAGCGTGCTTCAGGGCACCAATGGTTATCAAGGCAGGCAAGCCACCGCGAACAGCGCGTTCGCCGTGCTGCAGCCGAATTCCGACGGTGCTTCCAGCTATAACAAACAAGTCTCCACGGGCGGCACCAACGATTTCGGATCACTCAGCACGTGGTCCAGCATCGAGGGTGACTTCGGTGGCGGCACCGCCGGGACGTCGCTCGATCTCTACCGGATCAGCAGCACGGGTGTCACGAATCCCGGTGCGTTCTCGATCAGCAACTCCGGGGTGGTCAGTTTCACCGCCGCCATTCCGGAACCATCATCCGCCCTTCTCGGCGTGGCGGGCTCGCTCCTGATCGTCGCCGGCAGACGCCGCCGTCCCACCCATTGATTCCAAACACCAAACACTATCACCCACTCATATCTATGAAACTCAAACACCTCATCGCAATCGGAGCCTTGGCGGCAGTCGCCACCGGGGGAGCCATGGCCCAGACCGTCACCATCCACATCGTCGCATCCAACGGTGACCGCACCGCGACGCAGACCGCGATTTCCAACCTGCTGGGTTCGAACTGGACCTACCGCGGAACCGGAATCACCACGAGTGGTTCGTCGGCGAATCTGGCCGATGTCGCCGCCTCGAACTTCGGAGCATGGAACGGAACTTATACCCACCCGGAATACGGAACCACCCCTGTCGTCATCAAGGTTTCCTACTCGGGAGCGCTGGCAGGCATCGCCGCCATTGCGGGGAACACGGACCAGCGTTTCGTCGTGACCGACGGCACGGGCAACGGCCCCGTGACGAACCCTCTGAGCGGATCGGCGGTGAAAGACACGGATTATGTGCTTCACACCGCGGACTTCGGATTCTCCACGAATTTCCAAGCGACCTCCCCTTTCAACGGATCTTACGAAGGAACCACCTATAACCCCGTCGTCGAGGAAAACGTCGGTGTTTCTCCGCTCGGTTTCTATGCCAGCCCGGGGTTCCCGTCCGGACTGAACATCACCACGCAGCTCGCGCAGTTGCTTTACACCAACGGTGCGGTTCCGCTTTCGCTCTTCACGGGTAACCACGATGCCGACGCGAACAAGATCGTTTACGCCATCGGACGGAATACCGACGCCGGCCAGCGCTTCGGCGCTTATGCCGAGGTCGGCCTCGGCACGAGCACCGCTGTCCGCGTGTGGCAGCCCACCTTCTTCCAAGCACAGCAGCCGACAACCGTCGGCACCATCACTTATGGCGGTGTCGTCCAGTCCCAGGAACTGTGGCCGGTGGAAACCGTCAGCGGCATTTTCAGCCCGCTTGGCAGCGGTGGTTTCAGTTCCGGAGCGCTGCTCGCGCAGAATCTCACCGTGACACTCGGACCGGATGCCTACAAAGGGAAATACATCGATGAGGACAGCGGACTTCCCCAGTTCCTCTACCCGAACGCCACCGCCGGCTACTACCTCGGCTACGTCACTCCCGGTGATGCGACCAACCGCATCCTTGGTGGAAATGGTGTGGTTCCTCCCGCCAACCGTGGTGTGGCACTCAGTTACAACGGCGTCGAGCTTACCACTACCAACGTGAAAACCGGCAGATACACCGCATGGCTCTACAACCGGATCATCAAACCACAGAGCGGTCTTGAGGGAGT
Source organism: Luteolibacter yonseiensis (assembly GCF_016595465.1). Classification (NCBI taxonomy): domain Bacteria; kingdom Pseudomonadati; phylum Verrucomicrobiota; class Verrucomicrobiia; order Verrucomicrobiales; family Verrucomicrobiaceae; genus Luteolibacter; species Luteolibacter yonseiensis. The sequence goes on from NZ_JAENIK010000011.1 coordinate 1,481,909, forward strand.
CAAGCTGGCCTTCGCGAATGCCTTGCGCGACCGTATCAAATCTACCGACGCCGTCGCCGGTGGTGGTATCATTGACGATGGCACCTTCAAGGTGAGACGCACCACCGACGGTGGACTCGTCGTGCCGAAATAATCCCGGTCATAGCCTGATGGAAAACCGATGAATTCGCTCCACCGGCCTGCGGCGGCAATGCCGCGGGCCGGTGCCCAAGTCTCCACCTTTCTCCAGATACACACAGACGAACACCGCATGAAGCTGTCGCGCCAGTTCTTTCAAATGATTGGAACAGGGATTCTGCTTGCTGCGGTCCTGCTGGCCCTGAAGCTTACCGCGCCGTCGGACGCGGTATCGGTGAATCGCAATCCTGAAACAAAGAGGATTGGTATTGGATCATCCTTGCCGGGTTCCGGACGGATTGAGGCTGCAATATCTCATGAGGAACCCTCGCGAGCCCGATCCGGATTGTTGGTCCATGCCGCTTCCATGCATGGATCGCATCAGTTGGAAATGTTGCCCGCTGGCAGCCATGACCCAATCTCCCAACAGGCGGCACATCGTGGGGACGCTGGTCCCGATCCGATCATCGCGGCTTTCAATGAGCTTGAAACAACCATGAAAAGCAGGGTGATTGATCCCCAGCCAGCCGGACATTCTTTAACCGCCTTCGGCCGCCGTGTGACGGTGGAGGATTCCCGCCAGGTTTCCGGCACCTCCGGAGTGATGCTGTCACTCGCGGTTGATGCCGTCCCCTCGTCGCCCGATTCCATTAATTTTTCACCATTGCCAAATCCTGAAACGCCTGCTGCTTCCGACGTGGTTGCGACCCCTGGAACAGAAGTCCCGCCTCAAGGCACCGCCAGTTGGCAGGGATTGTCCTACGAGCAGGAGCTCTTCCGTACCAAGTGGGGGTGGCATGCATACGATCAAGTTCAGAAGGTCCTCCGGGAGAGCCATAGCGAGTGAATGGAGGCGGCAATGATGAGATACCTTACCATAGATTCCCATTGATGAAATTTTTTAACATAGCAGGACACGCCGGATGGCTCCGGATTGTTCCTTTCGCCATACTGATCGCCATGGGAAACGCCCAAGGCCAGGAAGGCGTTTTATTCAACATCCGTGAATATCGCGTCACGGGCCCGGCGCGGCTGCCGCGGCTGGCGGTGGAGGAGGCGGTGTATCCGTATCTCGGGCCGGGGCGTTCGGCGGATGATGTGGAGGCGGCGCGGGTGGCCTTGGAAAAGGCGTATCACGACCGCGGTTTCCAGACGGTTTCGGTGGTGGTGCCGCAGCAGGATCCGCGGCGCGGGGTGATCCGGCTGGAGGTGGCGGAGGCGAGGGTGGGGCGCCTGCGGGTCAATGGCGCGCGGTTTTTCCTGCCGAGCCGGATCAAGGCGGACGCTCCGTCGCTGGCGGAGGGGAACGTGCCGGACATGAAGCGGGTGGAGAAGGAGATCGTGGCGCTCAACCGTCTGGCGGACCGCCGGGTGACGCCGGAGCTGCGCGCGGGGGTGGTGCCGGGGACGGTGGACATCGATCTGAACGTGGAGGACAAGAATCCGCTGCATGGTTCGCTGGAGCTCAACAACCGTTACAGTTCGAACACGACGCCGCTGCGGTTGAACGGGTCGCTGAGCCATGGCAATCTCTACCAGCTGGGGCATACGGGTGGTTTCAATTTCCAGGTGGCCCCGGAAAACACGGATGACGCGAAGGTGTTCTCGGGTTATTATCTGGCGCGGGTTTCGGACAGCGTGAGCCTGATGCTGCAGGGCACCAAGCAGGACAGCGATGTGGCCATCGTCGGCGGCTCGGCGAGCATCGGCCGCGGCCACACGGTGAGCCTGCAGGCGCTCATCGACCTGCCGTCACAGGACAAGTTTTACCAGACGCTGTCGCTGGGCCTCGACTACAAGCATTTCTCCGACGAGGTCGTTTCCCTGGGGAAGAAACAGTTCACCATCGATGAAACCGCCATCGAGTATTGGCCGCTTTCGGCGAATTACGGGGCGACGTGGCTGGCGGAGAAGGCGTTCACGGAGGCGAATACCTCGCTGAACCTGCACCTGCGGGGCATCGGCAGCGGGGAGAGGGATTATGCGAACAAGCGTTACAACGCGGACGGGAGTTATGTGTTCCTGCGCGGGGATGTGGCGCACACGCGCGATCTGCGGGATGATTCGCAGCTTTTCGGCAAGGTGCAGTACCAGCTGGCGGACAAGCCGCTGGTGAACAACGAGCAGATCTCCGGCGGCGGCCTGGGGACGGTGCGGGGTTACCTGGAGGCGACGTCGCTGGGTGACAACGGTGTCTTCGGCACGGTGGAGTACCGCACGCGGCCGCTCACCGGCGGGTCCGAAGCGAAGCCTGGGACGACGCCCAACGAGTGGCGGTTCCATGGTTTCGTGGATGCGGGGCTGGTGGGGATTTATGACCCGCTGCCGGGCCAGCGGAAGCGTTTCGGTCTGGCCAGCGCGGGCGCTGGGACGCGCTTCAAGTTCGCGGATCATTACAACGGCTCGGTGGACCTGGCCGTGCCTTTCATCAGCCAGACGGACACGGAGTCCGGAGACGTCCGGGTGACCTTCCGTGGCTGGGCGGACTTCTGACCACCCCTTGCCCGCATCCGCCGACCTCCTTCATTTTCCTCATTTTTCCCACATGAAACATCCCGCCCTCATTCTCCCCGTTTCGCTTCTGCTCGCCCATGCAGGCATCGCCGCCGGCGATGCCGGAGCCGCGTGGTGGAACCCCGCCTGGACGAAGCGCCAGACGCTCACGCTCGACACCTCGGGTGACGCCGCGGCTCTTCCCGGATCGCCCGGCACGGCCACGGTGCTGGTGCGTTTGTCGGACGGGAACTTCCCGTTCGCCAGCGCCCGCGAGGATGGCAGCGACCTGCGCTTCATCGCCGCGGACGGGAAGACGGCGCTCAGCCACCAGATCGAGAGTTATGACAACCTGCTCAACGAGGCGTTCGTGTGGGTGAAGGTGCCGGACATCGGGGCGTCGGGGAAGACGACGATCCATCTTTATTCCGGCAATCCGGCGCCGGACGCCGGCCCGAAGGCGGCCGAGGCGTATGACGCGGACACGGCGCTGGTCTGGCACTTCGCCGGACGTGGCGCGGCCCCGGCCGACACCACGGGGAACAACAACAGCGCGACGGCCCCGGCGACCACGGCGGAGGGCTCGCTCATCGGCAACGGCCTGCGCCTGCTGGCCACGCCGGTGACGCTGCCCCAGTCGCCGTCGCTCGAGTGGAAGGCCGGCCAGGCGCTGACGCTCTCCACCTGGATCAAGCCCGCCGCGCTGCAGGACAACGCGGTCCTGCTCAGCCGTGGCGAGGGTGCGTCCTCTTTCCAGCTCCTGCTCAACCAGGGGGTGCCGGTGATCAGGCTCGGCACGCAGGCCAGCGCCGCCGGAGCGCCTGTCGCGGCGAATACCTGGAGCCACCTTGCGCTCGTCGCGGATGGCGCGAAGCTGCAGCTTTTCGTCAACGGCGCGCCGTATGCCACGCTTGCCGCCGGCCTTCCCGCGCTGGCGGCGCCGATCACGCTCGGCGCGGAGAACTCCGGGTTCGCCGGCGAGGTCGACGAGTTCACGCTCTCCACCACCGCGCGTTCCGAGGCGTGGATCAAGCTGGCCGCGGTGAACCAGGGTTCCACGGACGCGGCCCAGCGGACCGTGGTGCTGGGAGCCGGCGAGGGCGGCGAGGGCGGCGAGGGCGGCGGCGAGCAGAGCCACCTCATGGAGCACCTCTCGCTGTTCGGCGACATCGCCAACAACATGATGTTCGACGGCTGGATCGCCATCGGCGTGTGCGCCATCATGATCGTCATCGGCTGGACGGTGGCCGTCCGGAAATTCCTTTATCTCAACTCGATTGAAAAAGGCACCAAGGTCTTCCTCGAGCGATGGAAGCACCTGTCCACCGACCTGACCGCGCTCGACCACGGCGACCGGTCCAGCATCAGCACGCTCGGCGGCAAGACCGGCGAGGACGAGCAGCACCTCATCGAGAGGTCGCCGCTCTACCACATCTACCAGATCGGTTCCGAGGAGATCCGCCACCGCCTCGACAAGGGCGACGCCCGCGGGCAGGGGCTCAACGGCCGCTCCATCCAGGCCATCCGCGCCAGTCTGGACGCGGGGCTGGTGCATGAGAGCCACCGCCTTTCCGACGGCCTGGTCTACCTGACCATCAGCATCGCCGGTGGTCCGTATGTCGGCCTGCTCGGCACCGTGGTGGGTGTGATGATCACCTTCGCGATCATCGCGAAGTCCGGCGAGGTGAACGTGAACTCGATCGCGCCGGGCATCGCCTCCGCGCTGCTGGCCACCGTGGTGGGCCTGGTGGTGGCCATCCCCGCGCTGTTCATCTACAGCTACCTGAACGGGCGGATCAAGAACTCGCTGGGCCTCATGCAGGTCTTCATCGACGAGTTCGTCGCCAAGATGGCCGAGTTCCACAGCCCCGCCGCCGGCGCGGACACCAACGGAGGTTCTTCTCACTGAGGACAGGTCCCATAGGACCCATGGGACCTATATCCTCCTCTTACCATCAACCATCAACTTCCAACCCTCAACCTCTTCCATGGCCTCCGCCGACGACAAAAGCTACGACGACATCAACGTCACCCCGATGGTGGACCTCTATCTGGTGCTGCTGCTCATCTTCATCATCATGACCACGGCGGGCGTGCAGGGGGTGAAGGTGAACCTGCCGAGCGCGAGCAAGGCGTCCTCGCCCAAGCTGGAGGCGCCCAAGACGCAGGCCATCACCATCGACAACCAGGGCAACATCAAGCTCAACACGTTCACCGTCACGCTGGCGGACCTGGAGACCAAGCTCGCCGCCATCAAGGCCGCCACGCCGGAGGTGCCCGTCGTCGTCCGCGGCGACCGCGCCAGCCAGTACCAGGGCGTCATGGACGTGCTCGACGTGCTCGGCCGCGTGGGCATCACCCAGATCGGCCTGGCCACCCAGCCGCCGAAGTAGAAGCACTGAATCACAAGCATTGAATTCGAAACGAAGAACAGGCCTCCGCCTTCTTCCTCCAACTCTCAACCATCAACCATCCACTCTCCACTTCCTCCCACATGTCCCCACGCCCGCCATTCCCGCCGCCCGCGCGCAAGCCGTCCAAGCACCGCTTGCTGATCGGCATCATGCTCGCCGTCGTGCTGGTGGGGGGGCTCTTCTCCTTTTTGCTCAACGGTGGGAAAAACACGCGCAAGGCCGTGCCGCGCCAGGAAGTGGTCACCATCACGCTGCCACCGCCGCCGCCGCCACCGCCGCCGCCGCCGCCACCGAAGGTCGAGCCCCCGCCACAGGAGGACAAGCCGGAGGAGGAGCTCGTCGAGGAACAGCCCGTCGACCTGACGCCGCCGGACGAACCGGCGGAGGCCCCGCCGTCCGAAGACCTCGGCACCAACATCACCGGCGGCAACGGTCCCGACATGGGGCTCACCGCCGGCGGGGGCGGCGGCCGCGCCGGAGGCGGCAAGGGCGGCCTCGGCGGCGGGAACAAGTACGCCCGCTACTCGCTCTCCGCCAAGACCTCCATCGAGAACGCCCTGAGGAACGACCCGGTCACCCGCAAGGCCGTCATCAGCGGACTGACCCTCGAGTTCTGGCCCGGCGCCGACGGCACCATCACCCGCGCCCGCATCATCGGCTCCTCCGCCGGTTCGGATCTCGACCAGGCCGTCAGGCGCGTCCTCACCGGCCTGCAAACACCGCCCGCGGCCAGCGCCGCCGAAATGCCACCCTCCGTCAAAATCCGCATCAAAGCCCGCAAGCCCGGCAACTGACACCTTTTCCCGTTCCCCATGTCTTCCATCCGCCCCATCGCCGCCACCCTTTTGCTCGCCCTCGGCACCCCGCTCCACGCGCAGGAACCCGACATCGGCAGCGCGCCCGCCAACCCCTCCGAAGACGTGCCAGCTACGGAAACTCCCGTACTTCCACCCGGAGCCGCGGAGGAGCAGCCCGCCGCCCCCTCCACCAACGTCACCGTCAACCTCATCGCCCGGCTCGTGGAAAAAGGCATCCTCGGCAAGGAGGAGGCCGCCGCCATGATCCAACAGGCCGAGGCCGAGGCACAGCAGGCGCTGCAAGCCCAGCAGGCCGCCGCGGCCGCCGCCGACATCGCCGCGCTGCCGCCCGAGCCCACCGCCGACGAGATGCGCGTCAGCTACATCCCCGAGGTGGTGAAGAACAACATGCGCGACGAGATCAAGCAGGAGCTCCTCGCCGAGGCCCGCGAACAGAAATGGAGCGAGAAACGCTACCCGGAATGGACCGATAAATTCCGCCCCTTCGGCGACCTGCGCGGCCGTTACGAAGGAGTCTATTTCGGCGAGGGCAACGACAACACCGGCGCCTTCCCCAACTTCAACGCCATCAACACCGGATCGCCCTTCGACACCTCCGGCACCCAGTTCTCCCCGCAATACAACGTCGACCAGGACCGCGAGCGCACCCGCCTGCGCGCCCGCGTCGGCACCGACATCATGCTCGGGGACGGCTTCAACGGCGGCCTGCGCGTCGCCACCGGCGACACCAACAGCCCGACCTCGCCCAACCAGACGCTCGGCGGCTCCGGCGGGAATTTTTCCAAATACGCCATCTGGCTCGACCGCGCCTTCCTCAGCTACGACGCCGGTCCGGGCGATGGCGAGGAGCTCGTCTTCCTGATGGGCCGTTTCGACAACCCCTTCCTCTCCAGCGAAGTCCAGTGGGACGACGACCTCGGCTTCGACGGCCTCGCCGTGCGCGGGAAAGTCAGGCTCAACGACAAGGCCGGCACCTTCTTCACCGCCGGCTACTTCCCCGTCTACAACACCGACTTCAACTTCGCCTCCAACCAGCCCTCCAAGTTCGAAAGCACCGACAAGTGGCTCACCGGCGCGCAGATCGGCATCGACTGGAAGATCACCGACGACCTCACCGCCAGGTTCGGCATCGCCTACTACGACTTCAGCAACATCTCGGGCAAGCTGTCCGACCCCTACACCCCGCTCACCGCCAGCGACGCCGGCAGCACCGACGGCACCCGGCCCGGCTTCGCCCAGCGCGGCAACACCTACATGGCCCTGCGCGACATCGTCCCCACCGCGGCCAACGACTTCGGCACCAAATACCAATACCAGTACTACGGCCTCGCCTCCGAATTCCGCAACCTCACCATCACCGGCAAGCTCGAATACGACGCCTACGACCCCGTCCGCCTCGCCCTCGCCGGAGAAGTCACCAAGAACATCGCCTTCGACAACGGCGCCATCGGCAAAAAGGCCGTCAACAACCGCGGTCCCGGCTCCGCCGGCAAGGCCGGCGAGTTCGAAGGCGGAGACACCGCCTGGAACCTCGCCTTCACCGTCGGCAAGCCCGCCATGGAACAATTCGGCGACTGGCAGGCCGGCTTCGGCTACCGCTACGTCGAGAGCGACGCGGTCGTCGACGGCTTCACCGACTCCGACTTCGGCGGCGGAGGCACCAACGTCCAGGGCTTCCTGCTCGGCGGCAGCATGGCCGTCAGCCCCGCCGTGCGCGTCGGCCTCAAATGGATGAGCAGCGACGAGATCATCGGCTCCCCGCTGAGCACCGACACCCTGCAGTTCGACATCAACGCCAAGTTCTAACAACCGGTCATGAAACTCCTCAAAGCCATCCTCCTCCTCGGCGCCGCGCTGCCCTCGCTCCTCCACGCCGCCGAAGAACCCGATCCGGGCCTCAAGCTGCGCGAGCAGCTCCGCGCCGTCACCCTCCAGCTGCGCACCGCCCAGACCGAGGGAGCCAACGCCCAGGCCGCCGCCGCCGCCGCCGACCAGAAATCCAAGGACCTCGCCGCGAAGATCGAGACGCTCGAGAAACGCGGCGCCGCCCTCGAAAAGAAAGCCCTCGCCGACAAGACCGCGTCCGAGCAATCCACCGCCGCGCTTGAAAAGAAGGTCGCCGACCGCGACGCCAGCCTCGCCCAGCACAAGGAAGCCCTCCTCAAATGGAAGGACGGCTACGAAAAAGCCGCCGCCACCGCCACCGCGAAGGAACAGGAACGCGCCCGCCTCGCCGGAGAACTCACCGCCGCGAAAAACACCCTCGCCGACCGCGAGCGCAAGAACATCGCCCTCTTCAACACCGCCACCGAGATCCTCGACAAGTTCGAGAACTACTCCCTCGGCAAGGCCCTCGCCGCGCGCGAGCCGTTCATCGGCACCACCCGCGTCAAGGTCGAGAACCTCGTCCAGGGCTACAAGGACCGGATCCTCGACAACCGCATCGCCGCCCCCGCCGCCGGCAAGGCCCCGTGACCGTGACATGCCGGAAAGCATATCTTAAAAACATATCATTAAAAGATGACATAAAGATGACAAAAACATGATGAAGGTGATCCAAGGCCGCCCCCGGCGGCGGATCATCCGAGTTATGGAAAGACAGGGCGCGCGCTCCCCCGCCGGAGCCCGCGCTCTTCCCGCCGGAAACAGGGAAAACCATCACACCCCGCCACCCGCCATCCGGCGGAAGCCCCTCCGCCGATCACCGGCCATAAGTCACCCGGCCACCGGCCACCCGGCACCCCTCCAACCACCGCCGCCCGACGGCACCCACTCTCCACCGCACCCCGGCCCACCAGCATGAAACCCCGCCGCCACCACCGCGCCACCGGCCTCTTCGGCACCACCTTCAAATACGGCGTCCCCGTCTTCATCGGCTTCACCTTCGCCATCACCGGGCTCACCGCGGACGCCGGAGACATCCTGCGGGGAGGCAGCCCGCGCTCCGGGAAATCCGCGCGCGCCACCGCCGGCGCGCCCACCCCCGCCGCCACCGACGCCGCGCGCGCCAGCGCGAAAGACACCCTCGCGCGCACCACCCGGACCCTCGCCGCCGTCCGCAACCTTCAGAACGCCGCGCGCGACGCCGCCATCCGCAACGGCGCCAACAACCTCGGCAAGAACCCCAACCGCCCCACCGTCACCCTGCCCAACGTCCCCAACGGCCTCGGCGCCGGCGGGCTCGACCTCGGCACCGTCACCGGCGCGCACAACCCCGTGCAGGCCGTCAAGGACGGCAGGACCACCGTCACCATCAAGCAGACCACCCAGCAGGCGCTGCTCGGATGGAAGACGATGAACGTCGGCAAGAAAACCACGCTGAACTTCGACCAGAAAGCCGGCGGGGCGGACGCGGGCAAATGGATCGCCTTCAACAAGATCACCGACCCCAGCGGCAACCCGACGCAGATCCTCGGCAACATCAAGGCGGACGGCCAGGTGTACATCATCAACCCGAACGGGATCATCTTCGGCGGCGGCAGCCAGGTCAACGCGCGGGCGCTGACGGCGTCGAGCCTTCCGATCAACGACAACCTCATCGGCCGCGGCCTGCTCAACAACCCGGA